>NZ_JBYVYN010000002.1:0-811394 GCF_058148565.1 Pseudomonas sp. DF11 | reverse complement strand
TTCAAGGAGTTTTCCGTTTCGACTGCGCCGGAAGTGGGGCGAATTATAGACGTCCAGAATCTGCCGTCAACACCTATTTTCAGCTTTATTCAGATTTCAGCGTAATACGCGCGAAAGCTTTCTTGCCGGCCTGGCAAACATGGGTAGAACCCAACGCATATATATAGGTGCGATCCACAACCTCACCATCTATACGCACGCCACCCGAACCCAGGAGATCTCGCGCCACCGCAGCATTCTTGACCAGGCCTGCTTTATTAAGGACTGCCGCAATCGGCATATCCTCTACAGCAGTCAACTCGATCTCAGGCAGATCATCTGGCAGCTCGCCATCCTTCATACGATTACCCGCCGCACGATGGGCATTGGCCGCAGCCTCCTCACCATGGAAGCGAGCAACGATCTCTTCGGCCAACTTGATCTTGATATCCCGCGGATTGGCCCCCGCCTCGACATCGACACGGAAGGCATTGATCTCTTCCATGGACCGGAAGCTCAACAGCTCGAAGTAACGCCACATCAGCACATCAGGGATGGAGACCAGCTTGCTGTACATAACGCCCGGCGCTTCCTGGATACCTACGTAGTTGCCCAACGACTTGGACATCTTTTTCACGCCATCCAGACCTTCCAGCAAAGGCATCGTCAAAATGCACTGCGCCTCCTGGCCATAGCCGCGCTGCAACTCACGCCCCATCAACAGATTGAACTTCTGGTCGGTACCGCCCAGCTCAACATCCGCACGCAACGCAACCGAGTCATAACCCTGTACAAGCGGGTAAAGGAACTCATGAATGGCAATTGGCTGATTGGTTTTATAGCGTTTGTCGAAATCATCGCGCTCGAGCATACGAGCCACAGTGTATTGGGACGTCAGGCGAATGAAATCCGCGGGCCCCATCTGATCCATCCACGTGGAGTTGAAAGCCACTTCAGTCTTGGCCGGATCAAGAATCTTGAAGACCTGAGTCTTGTAGGTCTCGGCGTTATCGAGAACCTGCTCACGGGTCAGCGGTGGGCGCGTGGCACTCTTGCCGCTCGGATCACCGATCATCCCGGTGAAGTCACCTATAAGGAAAATGACCTGATGCCCCAGATCCTGGAACTGGCGCAGCTTATTGATAAGCACGGTATGGCCCAGGTGCAGATCGGGCGCAGTCGGATCGAAACCGGCCTTGATACGCAGCGGCTGCCCACGCTTGAGCTTTTCGATCAGCTCGGACTCGACCAACAGTTCTTCCGCACCACGTTTGATCAGCGCTAGCTGCTCTTCAACCGACTTCATAACAGACCCGCAAGGCTCAGATTCAAAGGGCCCCAACCATACAAGATCGCGCACCAAATACAAGGTTTGCCCGGCGCACGGACACCAATCCACAGAACAGAGCGTCCGCAGGCTTGCTTCGCAGGGGTTTTGGTTATATTTTATACAGTTATTTCATCTTCATCATGTCATTCATCTTTTCCAATTCATCTTTTCAAAAGTCAAAATTACTTATGACCACAGAACCGTCTAAAGCGCCACCGCTTTACCCAAAGACCCACCTGCTTGCCGCAAGTGGCATCGCAGCCCTCCTTAGCCTGGCGCTCCTGGTGTTTCCCTCCAGCGATGTTGAAGCCAAAAAGACGACTCTGAGCCTGGAACTGGAAAGTCCTGCTGAACAACTGACACAAGAACAAGACGCCGCCGAAGCCGTTCAAGCCACAAACGAACCAGCCGCTTCCCCTTTTGCGCAGATTGAAAACAGCCCGCAAGACAACACCGAGGCCACCGCTCAGGTAGATGCGCCTGCTGTCGAAGAAAAGAAAGGACCAGACCATCGCGAAGTGATTGTTGCCAAGGGCGACACGCTTTCCACCCTTTTCGAAAAGGTTGGCCTGCCCTCGACTTCGGTCCATGAAATCCTGGCCAGCGACAAGCAGGCCAAGCAATTCACGCAACTGCAACGCGGCCAGAAACTCGAATTCGAACTCAATCCAGACGGACAACTGACCAACCTGCACACCAAGCTGAGCGACCTGGAAAGCATCACCCTGACCAAAAACGACAAGGGTTATGTATTCAACCGCGTCACCGCCAAGCCTACCGTTCGCTCGGCCTATGTTCATGGCGTCATCAACAGTTCATTGTCTCAGTCGGCTGCACGCGCCGGCCTTTCCCATAGCCTGACCATGGACATGGCCAGCGTATTTGGCTACGACATCGACTTCGCCCAGGACATTCGCCAGGGTGACGAATTCGACGTCATCTATGAGCAGAAAGTGGTCAATGGCAAGAGCGTCGGCAACGGCCCGATTCTCTCCGCGCGCTTCACCAACCGCGGCAAGACGTACACCGCGGTGCGCTACACCAACAAGCAAGGCAACAGCAGCTACTACACCGCCGACGGCAACAGCATGCGCAAGGCGTTCATCCGTACACCGGTTGATTTCGCCCGCATCAGCTCGAAGTTCTCCGCCGGCCGCAAGCATCCGATCCTGAACAAGATCCGCGCCCATAAAGGTGTCGACTACGCAGCTCCCCGTGGTACACCAATCAAGGCTGCCGGCGACGGCAAGGTATTGCTGGCCGGACGTCGCGGAGGTTATGGCAACACCGTGATCATCCAGCACGGCAATACCTATCGCACGCTGTACGGCCACATGCAGGGCTTTGCCAAAGGCGTGAAGACAGGTGGTACCGTCAAGCAAGGCCAGGTGATCGGATACATCGGCACAACCGGCCTGTCCACCGGACCGCACTTGCACTATGAATTCCAGGTCAACGGCGTCCACGTCGATCCGCTTGGCCAGAAATTGCCGATGGCCGATCCTATCGCCAAGGCCGAGCGCGCGCGCTTCCTGGCTCAAAGCCAACCCTTGATGGCTCGCATGGATCAAGAGAAGGCCACCATGTTGGCCTCGAGCAAACGCTGAGCATGGCGCTCTATATCGGTGTGATGTCCGGGACCAGCCTGGATGGCTTGGATATCGCACTGGTCGAACTGACTCCGGCGATCAAATTGATCGCCACGCACTACATCCCCATGCCCGCCGTTCTGCGCGCCGAATTGCTCGGATTGTGCAGCAGTGGGCCCGATGAGATCGCCCGCTCCGCCATTGCCCAGCAAAGCTGGGTAAAGCTGGCCGCAGAGGGTATCCATACCCTACTCAACGAACAAAGACTCAAGCCTGAAGACATCACGGCGATTGGCAGCCACGGCCAGACCATTCGCCATGAACCGGCCCGTGGGTTTACCGTGCAAATCGGCAATCCGGCCCTGTTGAGCGAATTGACCGGCATCGCCGTCGTCAGCGATTTCCGCAGCCGTGATGTTGCCGCCGGAGGGCAAGGCGCCCCGCTGGTTCCGGCATTTCACGAAGCGCTGTTCGAAGAACGAGTCGGCAATCGCGCCGTACTGAATGTCGGCGGTTTCAGCAATCTCAGCCTGATAGAGCCGGCGAAACCCGTAGCCGGTTTCGACTGTGGCCCAGGCAACGTATTGCTCGACGCCTGGATACATCAACAACGAGGCGACCATTTCGATCGCGACGGCCAATGGGCTGCCAGCGGGAAAGTCGAGCCGGTTCTGCTCAAGACGCTGCTCAACGACCCTTTCTTCGCCACCAAGGGCCCGAAGAGTACCGGGCGTGAAGTATTCAACCTGCCTTGGCTGAGCCAGCATTTGTCGCAGTTACCAGCCTTCGCCCCGGAAGACGTGCAGGCGACGCTGCTCGAACTGACAGCCCTGACCATCGTCGAATCACTCCAACATGCCCAGCCCACTACTCAGGAGTTGCTGGTCTGCGGCGGCGGCGCGCATAACCAGACGCTGATGAAGCGCCTGGCTGACTTGCTGCCGGATACCAAAGTCAGCACTACTGCCGTGTACGGCGTAGACCCGGACTGGGTTGAAGCCATGGCTTTCGCCTGGCTTGCCCATTGTTGCCTTGAAGGCATCCCGGGCAACCGCCCAAGTGTCACCGGCGCACGAGGCCTGCGCGTGCTCGGCGCAATCTATCCGGCCTGAATCCAATAATCGCGGACAAAAAAACGCCGCAGGGCCGTAAGGCACTGCGGCGTTTTTTATTCAAGCACTCAGATCGAAAACGAAGAACCGCACCCACAGGTCGTGGTCGCGTTAGGGTTCTTGATCACGAAGCGTGAGCCTTCCAGACCTTCCTGATAATCCACCTCAGCACCTGCCAGGTATTGGAAGCTCATCGGATCGACCACCAGGCTGACCCCTTCGCGCTCGACGATGGTGTCATCTTCGGCCACTTCTTCATCAAAAGTGAAGCCGTACTGAAAACCGGAACAACCGCCGCCCGTTACAAATACGCGCAGCTTCAAACGATCATTACCCTCTTCATCGACCAGGCTCTTCACCTTGTGCGCGGCACCGTGGGTGAATTGCAAAGCCGTGGGGGTGAAGGTTTCGACGCTCATGCTGAATATCTCCCGGCGTTTACGCCGCCATAATGCGTGATGGCGGGCATTATCCGCTTCTCCTAGAAAATTGGTCAACTATTTAGAAGAGCAGCGGCGAGCTACAAGCCTCAAGCTTGTAGCTACCAACCTGAAGCTGGTGCTGCCGTTACGGCAACATCCCGGCATGGGACAGCCCCAGGCGCTCATCCAGCCCGAACAAAATGTTCAGGTTCTGAACGGCCTGGCCGGACGCGCCCTTGACCAGGTTATCGATAACCGACAACACCACTACCAGATCGCCGTCCTGCGGACGATGCACGGCGATCCGACAAACGTTCGCACCGCGTACACTGCGGGTTTCCGGGTGGCTACCAGCCGGCATTACGTCGACGAACGGTTCGTTGGCATAACGCTTTTCAAACAACGCCTGCAAGTCCACCGAACGATCGACGACGGTTGCATAAAGGGTGGAGTGGATGCCACGAATCATCGGCGTCAGGTGTGGCACGAAGGTCAGGCCGACATCCTTGCCCGCTGCCCGACGCAATCCCTGGCGAATTTCCGGCAGATGCCGATGCCCCTTGACCGCGTATGCCTTCATGCTTTCCGAGGTTTCGCTATACAGCGAGCCGACACTGGCTCCGCGCCCGGCACCGCTGACACCGGATTTGCAGTCGGCAATCAGACGCGAGGCATCGGCAAGGCCTGCTTCAAGCAGTGGCAAGAACCCCAACTGTGTGGCCGTCGGATAGCAACCCGGTACGGCGATCAATCGTGCCTGCTTGATTTTCTCGCGATTGACTTCCGGCAAGCCGTAGACCGCTTCATCGAGCAGTTCCGGTGCACCGTGGGGCTGGCCGTACCATTTGGCCCATTCATCGGCATCCTGCAGGCGGAAGTCCGCCGACAGGTCGATGACCTTGGTCCCAGCGGCCAGCAGCTCACCCGCCAGGGCGTGAGCGACACCATGGGGCGTGGCGAAGAACACCACATCGCAGGCGCCGAGGGTCTTGATGTCC
Source organism: Pseudomonas sp. DF11 (assembly GCF_058148565.1). NCBI lineage: Bacteria > Pseudomonadati > Pseudomonadota > Gammaproteobacteria > Pseudomonadales > Pseudomonadaceae > Pseudomonas > Pseudomonas sp. DF11. The sequence goes on along the minus strand of NZ_JBYVYN010000002.1, from coordinate 805,964 downwards.
GGAACGCTGAACGCCAGGCCGTCGTAATGGCCTCGCAGGTTCGGATACATGTCAGCGACGGCCATGCCAGCCTCGGATCGGGAGGTGATGACCACCACCTCAGCCTGCGGATGCTGTGCCAGCAGACGCAGCAGTTCGACACCGGTGTAACCCGTGCCGCCGACGATACCGACCTTGACCATAAACCTGCCCTCAACGAACCCACTGGAAAGCCGTCGATGATAGGGGCCGCAGGGCGCGGCGACAACCGTCAAGGTGACGTGTGGCCGCTCTAACCTCTACTATCGGGCTACCGTGAACCTGGGAATAACTCAAAATGCTCTATCTGTGGCTCAAAGCACTTCACATCGTCAGCATGGTCTGCTGGTTTGCCGGCCTGTTCTACCTGCCGCGCCTGTTTGTCTATCACGCCCAGAGCGAGGACAGCGTCAGCAAAGAACGTTTCAGCGTCATGGAGCGCAAGTTGTACCGCGGCATCATGGGCCCGGCAATGATCGCTACCCTGGTATTTGGCATCTGGCTGCTCAGTCTCAACGCCGGTGCCTACTTCACCCAAGGCGCCTGGATGCATGCCAAGTTGACCTTGGTCGTGCTGCTGATCGGTTACCACCATATGTGCGGCGCTCAGGTGAAGCGCTTCGCCCGCGGCGAAAACACCCGCAGCCATGTCTTTTATCGCTGGTTCAATGAAGTGCCGGTTCTGATATTGCTGGCTATTGTAATTCTGGTGGTCGTCCGACCGTTCTAATCTCCAATCAGCATCCATTATCCGGGGTACTTCCAATGTCGTTGCCCGCTCTGCTTGAACAACGCTTGCGTCTGCCCGTCGTGGCGGCGCCGATGTTCCTGATTTCCAATCCGCAACTGGTGCTGGCCTGCTGCCGCAACGGTATCGTCGGCAGCTTTCCGGCGTTGAACCAACGTGAAAGCAGTGGTTTCAAGGCCTGGCTGGAGGAAATCGAAGCGGGACTGGCTGCCTTGGAGAATCCGGCGCCCTACGCCGTAAACCTGATCGTCCATCACAGTAACCCGCGGCTTCAGGCCGACCTGGCCATCTGCATCGAACACAAGGTGCCGATTGTCATCACCAGCCTGGGCGCGGTGAAGGAACTGGTGGATGCCGTCCACAGCTATGGCGGGCTGGTATTCCACGACGTGACTACCCGGCGTCACGCCGAAAAAGCCGCCGAAGCCGGTGTCGATGGCTTGATTGCCGTTGCCGCCGGCGCAGGCGGACACGCCGGGACCTGGAGCCCGTTTTCATTGATTGCCGAAATCCGGCAGTTTTTCGATAAGACCTTGCTGCTTGCGGGATGCCTGAACCACGGCCATCAGGTCTTGGCCGCCCAATTGCTTGGGGCGGATCTGGCGTACTTCGGTACGCGCTTTATCGGGACGAGCGAAAGCCAAGCCCCTGACGCTTATAAAGAGATGTTGCTCACATCCAGAGCCGCAGACATCGTGCATACTCCCGCTGTGTCCGGGGTACCGGCCAGTTTCATGCGCCAGAGCCTGGAGAATGCCGGGTTCGATCTGGCCGCCCTGCAGAACAAGGGCGAGGTGGATTTTGGCTCGAAACTCAAGCCACTGAACGATGAAGCCAAGGCCTGGAAAACCGTATGGTCCGCAGGCCAAGGCGTGGGTGAAATCGATGATTTGCCCAGCGTCGATCAGTTGGTGGCACGCCTGGATGAAGAATACCGTCAGGCACAAACCCGGGCCGCACAGCTTGGCAGGCGATGGCCCCGCTGAAGCAACCCCATAAAAACAGTTACCCAACTTTCAGAGACAAGGATGCCGGGCATGAGCGAAACCCGTTTCAACATCGTATTCGACGGAGGCCTGATGCCTGGCGTCGACACCACCACAGCCAAACTCAACCTCGCCGAGCTGTTCAAAAGCGATGTCAGCGCCATTGAACGGCTGTTCACTGGTCGCAAGGTAGCCCTTAAAAGCAACCTGTCCCAGAGCGAAGCGCAGCAATACCTGGAAGCGCTCAACAAGAGCGGAATCGATGCCAGGATCGAAGCCGAACCGGCCCTCCAACTGAGCCTTGGCGAAGTACAGGAGTCGCCACGACAGCCAGGTGTACGCCACCCAGAGTCGATCGTCGATCCCGTCTCGCCGTACGCGCCTCCCCGGGCCGAAGTGGGTGAAACGCTCGCCGAGTACGGCACGCTCAAGCCCTTCAGCTTCGATGGACGTATCGGGCGTTTGCGCTACCTGGCCTGGACCATGGTGCTGACCCTGGCCATGCTGCCCCTGGTCGGCCTGGGCTTCTGGGTGGCCACGGCCTGGCTACTGGCGTCCGACTCGATAGCTGCGCTGATCGTCGGTGGCCTGCTCGGCGTAGCCGTCATACTTGCCTTTGCCTTCGTGAGCATCCAGTTCAACGTCCAGCGTCTGCACGATCTCGGCTGGTCGGGCTGGCTGTGGCTGATCAACCTGGTTCCATTCGTGGGCAGCATCTTCCCGTTCATCCTCCTCATCGCCCCGGGCAATACCGGTGCAAACCAGTATGGCCCGCCACCACCGCGCAATACCACGGCGGTCAAAGTGCTGGCGTCGCTTTGGCTTGTGATGATCGTCTTGATTTTCATGGCCACCTTTGCCGGCATCTTCGGAGCCCTGCAGGAGGACTACGACAGCAGCAGCCTGAGCAGCTATGAAAGCAGCGAATCCAGCAACGAAACCAGCGAAGAACCAGCCGTCGAGGCAGCCGAGCCCGCCTCGCCTTCTGTAGACTATGAGGAAGAAGAGGAACAATAAGCGCGCTTCATGCCGGTGACAGCCCAGTCGACTGGCGGCGGGCTGTTGCGATGGAGAACTGCATGACCCGTTACGCACTGATCACTGGCGCTTCCAGCGGCATTGGCCTGGCCATGGCCGAAGCGCTGGCCCGGCGCGGCCGCAACCTGATACTGGTGGCTCGACAGCGTGATCGGCTGGAAAGTATTGCAATCGAACTGACTCAGCGGTTTGGCGTGGAGGTGTTGTTCCGGGCTTGTGACCTGGGCGAACCGCTGAGGCTTTCAGGCTTTCTGCTGGAACTGGAGGAAGGTGAGCGGCAGATCGACCTGCTGGTCAATTGCGCCGGCATCGGCACCAGCGGGCCATTCCTGGGTCAGGACTGGATGACCGAACAGGACCTGATCGAAGTCAACATCCTCGCCCTGACACGTCTTTGTCACGCTATCGGCAACAGCATGGCGCTGCTGGGCGGCGGCCAGATCCTCAATGTCGCCTCGATCGCCGCGTTCCAGCCCGGCCCCTGGATGAGCACCTATTACGCCAGCAAGGCCTATGTGCTGCACTTCTCCGAAGCCCTGCGGGTCGAGCTGAAGAAATGCTCGATCAAGGTCTCGGTACTTTGCCCTGGCCCGACCCGGACCGACTTCTTTTCCAGGGCGCAGATGGACGAACAGAAACTCATCGACAGCAAGTTGCTGATGAGCCCGGAAGAAGTTGCCCTGTACGCCGTGCGCGCGCTGGACCGCAACCGCGCCATCATCATCCCCGGGCGCCGCAATCGCTGGCTGGCCAAACTGCCGCGACTGGGATCGCGATGGCTGGTGCGAACCATCACCGGCATGATCAACAAGGCTTATTGCCCACGTTGACCCCCTTAAGTTGAACGACCAGGCGCCTCAACAGGCGCCTTCAGATATTCGACCTCAATGAACCCAACGGAGAAACAGCTGTGGATACTCTGTTCACCAAGATCATCAACCGGGAAATTCCGGCGAAGATCATTTACGAGGATGACCAGGTATTGGCCTTCCACGACATTGCCCCGCAGGCGCCCGTGCATTTCCTGGTCATACCGAAGAAACCGATCCGCACGCTCAATGACCTGGCCGAAGAAGACAAAGGCCTGGCTGGACACATTCTGTTCACGGCCCAGCGGCTGGCGCTTGAATTGGGCTGTGAAGAAGGTTTCCGCGTGGTGATGAATTGCAATGAACTGGGCGGGCAAACGGTCTATCACATTCATATGCATGTGCTGGGGCAGCGCCAGATGAACTGGCCGCCGGGCTGATCCCCCTGACCCAGCGCAAATCTTCGGCGGTCGATTGAGTTAAACTGGCCGCTGTGATTTTTCCCGGAGGTAAGCATGACTACCCAACGTCACTACTCGCCGATTGACCGTTTGTTGCTGCAAGCCGATACCGCGATGCGCACGCTGCTGCCCTTCAGTGGTCAGCCGTACCGCCCATCACCGGCGATCGTGCAGCCGGACGCGCAACTGAGTGACGAGCAAACCCGCCACGTTGCCGGACTGATGCGTATCAACCATACCGGCGAAGTCTGTGCCCAGGCGCTGTATCAGGGCCAGGCACTGACAGCGAAACTACCGCAAGTGCGTGAGGCAATGGAGCATGCCGCCGAGGAAGAAATCGACCATCTGGTCTGGTGCGAACAACGTATTCGCCAGCTGGGCAGCCATACCAGCGTCCTGAACCCGCTGTTCTATGGGATGTCATTCGGGATCGGCGCCGTCGCCGGGCTGATCAGCGACAAAGTCAGCCTCGGCTTCGTTGCGGCGACCGAGCATCAAGTGTGCAAGCACTTGAACGAACACCTCGAACAACTACCGGCCGAGGATGAAAAATCCCGGGCGATCCTCGAACAGATGCGCGTGGATGAGGAACACCATGCCGAGAGTGCACTTGAGGCCGGCGGCTTCCGTTTCCCGGCTCCGGTGAAGTTCGGCATGAGCTTGCTGGCCAAGGTGATGACCAAGAGCACTTATCGGATTTGACGGCCATTTGAGGGCTGGATAGCTCATCCTCATTCCCCAGGAAATTAAAAAGGCGACTCCCGATCGGGAGTCGCCTTTTTTTCACCGAAAACTTCAGTACGGCATGTTGCAGGCCGTCACCATCGGATCGACTCAACCCAATTCGATGATTTCATAATCGTGGGTGATTTCGACCCCGGCAGCACCGAGCATGATCGAAGCCGAGCAGTATTTCTCGGCGGACAGCTCAATGGCGCGCTTGACCTGGGCTTCCTTGAGGGCTCGCCCCTTCACCACGAAGTGCATGTGGATCTTGGTAAACACTTTGGGATCTTCAGTGGCGCGCTCTGCCTCCAGGAAGGCTTCGCAGCTTTCGACGGCCTGGCGGGACTTTTTAAGAATGCTGACCACGTCGAAGTTGCTGCAACCGCCTACGCCCAGCAGGAGCATTTCCATCGGCCGAACACCCAGGTTCCGCCCACCGGCTTCCGGCGGGCCATCCATGACGACCACATGACCACTGCCTGACTCACCGAGGAACATGGCTTCGCCAGCCCATTGGATGCGTGCCTTCATCGCCAAGACTCCACTGTTAGAAAAGGGTCGCCAGCTTAGCACAGCGCTGCCGAATGACTGTTCTGAGTCCTAGGAAACCTGACCCGCCAGCACGTAGGTAAATTCTCCAATTAATTAGGGACGCCTCTGTTAAGCTGGCGCCAAATCGCTGGCGTATGGCCAGCTTTTAGCGATAGCTATTCGCCTCCATAAAAAAACTAACCACCACACCGCGCAGTCTTTCGGGATACAACCATGGTTGCCATTACTCCCACGTTCAAGATCAAGAATCTCGACAAACTCTTGATGCATTGCCAGCGCCGCCGCTATCCAGCCAAACACAACATCATTTGTGCGGGAGATCGTTCCGAGACGCTGTTTTTCATCATCAAGGGCTCGGTCACTATCCTGATAGAAGATGATGACGGTCGGGAAATGATCATCGCCTACCTCAATTCCGGAGATTTTTTCGGCGAGCTGGGGTTGTTCGAACAGGCGGGCAAGGAGCAGGAACGCAGTGCCTGGGTGCGGACCAAGATTGAATGTGAAGTTGCGGAAATCAGCTACGCCAAATTCCGAGAACTGTCCCTGCAAGACCCGGACATTCTTTACGTTCTAAGCGGACAGATCGCACAGCGCCTGCGCAATACCACGCGCAAGGTTGGCGATCTCGCCTTTTTCGACGTCACCGGACGTGTCGCACGTTGCCTGCTGGAACTGTGCAAGCAGCCCGATGCCATGACCCACCCGGACGGCATGCAGATCAAGGTGACCCGCCAGGAGATTGGTCGGATAGTCGGTTGCTCGCGTGAAATGGTCGGTCGCGTGCTCAAGGACCTGGAAGAGCGCAACCTGGTCAGCGTCAAAGGCAAGACCATGGTGGTGTTCGGAACGCGTTAAGTGCCCAACAGCTGGGTCAGCAGTTCCCGGTACAGCGCATCGAGCCGCTCCAGCGCGTGAGGCGCCGGGAATTTTTCATGCAGGGCAATGTGGCTCTCGGCACGCACTCGCTGCTCCAGGCCACAAGCCTCATTGAAGCGGTTGACTGCCGCGACCATGGACTCGCGCTCGTTATCCAGCAAAAGCGCGCCATGAACCAACCCCACCGGGCGTTGACCACCCTTGCTCTGGCGCCAGCGCTGAGCGGTGCCGACCATTTTGCGACCGTCGAGGTTGACGTTGAAGCGCCCGTCGCAAAAAGCCCCCTCCACTTCCCCCAGCGAAGCCACCCCGCCCAGTTCATCCAGCAACTGGCAGATGGGATCGCACAAGCGGCGGTACCCGGTTTCGATGCGGCCGTGGTCGCCTTCGCTGCGCGGTGGCGCGTAGATCAGGGCGATGTTGACGGTAGCGGCCGACTGCGGCACCGGCTCACCACCGGTTTCGCGCAACAGGACCGGCCAGCCATGGGCAACCGATACGTCACTGGCGTGTTCGAACCCTGCCAGGCGACTCAAGCGGCGCGGCATGACCAGCGCACGATCATTGGGCTGCCAGAACAGCAAGCCGAACTCGGCGTCGCCCGCGCAGATGCTGGCCAACAGATCCTGTTCGGCTTGCAGGCCAGCTTCAACGCTCAGGGAAATCACAGGCGACATGGATCAGTCCAGCGTCGAGCCGCTCATCGGCAGGCCTCGTTCAGGAAAGAACAGTCGTTGCAATTCCGTGCCTGGGTTCTCCGCCCGCATGAACGCCTCCCCCACCAGGAACGAGTACACGTCGCTGACTTCCATCAGCTCGACATCGGCCCGGTTGAGGATGCCGCTTTCGGTAATAACCAAGCGATCGCGTGGGATGCGCGGCAACAGGTCCAGGGTGGTTTCCAGGCTCACTTCGAAAGTGTGCAGGTTGCGATTGTTCACGCCAACCAGTTTGGTATCGAGGGTCTTCAGGGCCCGCTCCAACTCGTCACCGTCATGGACTTCCACCAGGACATCCAGCCCGACGCTTTTGGCAACAGCCGCCAGCTCGGCCATTTTCACATCGTCCAGGGCGGACACGATCAACAGCACGCAATCGGCGCCCAGCGCCCGAGCCTCGACGATCTGGTACGGGTCGATCATGAAATCCTTGCGGATCACCGGCAATTTGCACGCCGCCCGCGCCTGCTTCAGGTAGTCATCGGCCCCTTGGAAAAAGTCGACGTCAGTCAGCACCGAGAGGCAGGTCGCACCGCCTTTCTCGTAGCTGCGTGCGATGTCGGCCGGAACGAAGTGTTCACGAATCACGCCCTTGCTGGGGGAGGCCTTCTTGATTTCGGCAATCACCGCCGGCTGTTTTTTCTTGGCCTGATCGATCAGTGCCTTGGCAAAGCCACGCGGCGCATCCGCCGAACGCGCCAGGTTTTCCAGCTCGGCCAGACTGACGCGAGCGCTGCGCTCAGCCACTTCCTCAGCCTTGCGAACCAGAATTTTTTCCAGAACCGTTGGCACGCTCATCCTTCGTTCTCCACTTTGAATACAGCGGTAAATGCACCCAGCTCTTCGAGTTTTTCCCGGGCCAGGCCAGTGTGCAGTGCATCATGGGCCAGCTCCACGCCTTGCTTGAGGCTGCTGGCATGGTCGGCGGCGTACAACGCAGCGCCGGCATTGAGCACGATCATCTCGGCGGCTTTCTGGCCGTTCTCGGTCTTGCGCCGCCCCAGGGCATCGCGGATCAACTCCAGCGATTGGGCCGGGCCATCGACCGCCAGGCCGTGCAAGCTCTGGCTTTTCATGCCGAGGTCTTCAGGTTCGACCCAATACTCGCTGATCTGATCATTTTTTAGTTCGGCCACGAATGTGGGCGCCGCCAGGCTGAATTCATCCAGGCCATCCTTGGAATGGACCACCAGCACATGCTTGCTGCCCAAGCGTTGCAGGACTTCGGCCAACGGCCGGCACAACGCCTGGCTGAACACCCCAACCACTTGATGCTTCACGCCGGCCGGATTCGTAAGCGGGCCGAGCATGTTGAACAACGTACGCAATCCCAGGTCACGGCGCGGCGCGGCAGCGTGTTTCATGGCGCTGTGATGGGTCTGGGCAAACATGAAACCAATGCCGACATTGTCGATACAACGCGCGACCTGGATCGGCGTCAGGTTCAGGTAGATGCCGGCCGCCTCCAGCAGGTCGGCACTGCCGCTCTTGCCTGAGACTGCGCGGTTGCCGTGCTTGGCAACGGTGCAACCGGCTGCCGCGACCACGAACGCTGACGCGGTGGAAACGTTGAAGATATTGGCGCCGTCACCACCGGTGCCGACCACATCGACCACACCGTCCAGCGTCTTGAGTTCGACCTTGTCCGCCAGCTCGCGCATCACCGACACGGCGCCGACGATTTCATCGATGCTCTCGCTCTTCATGCGCATGGCCATCATGAACGCGCCGATCTGCGCATCCGTGCATTGGCCAGTCATGATTTCTCGCATCACGTCGCGCATCTCGTCGGTGCTCAGATCGAGATGGCCGACGATACGGCTCAGGGCTGTCTTGATATCCATGGAAAGTCCTTAGCGCGTGCCGCCGGTTTGTTTGAGGAAGTTGGCGAACAGTTCGTGCCCCTGTTCGGTGAGAATAGACTCGGGATGAAATTGCACACCCTCGATATTCAATGTCTTGTGGCGCAGCCCCATGATCTCATCGACAGAGCCGTCTTCAAGCTGGGTCCAGGCCGTCAACTCCAGACAGTCAGGCAGCGTTTCGCGCTTGACGATCAGGGAGTGGTAGCGGGTTACGGTAAGCGGATGATTCAACCCCTCGAACACGCCCTTGTCCTCATGGAATACCGGGCTAGTCTTACCGTGCATGACTTGTCGAGCGCGCACGACATCGCCACCGAATGCCTGTCCAATCGACTGATGCCCCAGGCAGACACCCAGGATCGGCAGCTTGCCGGCGAAGTATTTGATGGCGTCGATGGAAATGCCCGCTTCGGTCGGCGTGCACGGGCCGGGGGAAACCACGATGCGCTCGGGCTTGAGGGCTTCGATTTCGGCGATGGTCAGTTCGTCGTTGCGCACGACCTTGACCTCGGAACCCAGCTCGCCGAGGTATTGCACAACGTTGTAGGTAAAAGAGTCGTAGTTATCGATCATCAGCAACATGGCGTAAGCAACCTATTGAATTCACTGACTTTAAATACAGCCTTCAGAGAGTGACCCGCACACTGCTGCGCTTGGCGAGGCGAGTGATGCCCCTGCGAAGCGGCTCTACAAGCGGGTAAAGAAGGCAAATCGGTACAGGTCCGGCGAGGCCGGCGGAGAATATTCAGGCGCGCCAACGCCAGCGGGCGTGTGCCTTGATCATTTGATCCAGAAGTTTGCTGACAATCGACACAGGAAAAGTCTCGTTCATACGTCCCGGCACAGTAGCTTAGCTGGGCGGAGCACGCAATATGACCGATCCCGAAGGGCTTTGAAACAATCGCGATGTTCCGGAGAGATGGCAAAGCGCCGAAAGTTTTTGGTACTGTCGTTTCGTTTTCTAACAAAAATAAGATAAAAACGGATTTTCCCATGATCAAAAAGACGTTGTTCGTACCGATTGCCAGTTGCTTGCTAGCGATGGCCTGCGCCCAGGCAAGCGCCGCTCCCAACCCATATTCCAAGTTCATCGTGTTTGGCGACAGCCTCAACGACGCCGGCCAGTTTGCCGATCCGAATGGTCCGCCCGGCGCGACCGAGCGCTATACCAACCGAACCGGGCCGATCTACACCGACGGCAGCGGTGAAGCCTACTCCGCCAACTCCACCCAGTTGCTTGGTGGGCGCCTGGGTTATTCCGCCGACGAGACCGCCGCCTCCACTTCAGCGGTCCGCGCCAGCGAGGGGCTGGCAGACGGCAACAACTGGGCAGTGGGCGGTTATCGTACCGACCAGATCCTCGAATCGATTACCGGTGTGTCCGACACTGGCGAGCGCAGCCGTCCCGGCTACTTGCAGTCCAATGGCCTGCGCGCCGATCCGAATGCGCTGTACTACCTTTCCGGCGGTGGTAACGATTTCCTTCAAGGCCGGGTGCTGACCCCCGAGCAAGCGAACGCCGCCGCGGACCGCCTGGCCGACAGTGTCCAGGTGCTGCAAACGGCCGGTGCCCGCTATGTGATGGTCTGGCTGTTGCCCGACCTTGGCTTGACCCCGGCCCTCAACGGCGGCCCTTTGCAAGACACCTTTTCGCAATTGGGCAATCAGTTCAACCAACAACTGGTCACGCGCCTGCAAGGCATCGACGCTGAAATCATTCCATTGAACATTCCGCTTCTGCTAAAGGAAAGCTTCGCCGACCCGGCAAGATTCGGCCTCGCCACCGGCGAAAACCTCACCGCAACCTGCTTCACCGGCAATGGCTGCACGGAAAACGCCACCTATGGCATCAACAGCGCCACGCCTGATCCCAGCAAGCTGATCTACAACGACGCAGTCCACCCAACCGAAACCGGGCAAAAACTGATCGCCGACTACGCCTACTCCCTGCTCGCAGCACCATGGGAGCTGACGTTGCTGCCGGAAATGGCCCACTCGACCCTGCGTGCTCACCAGGACGAGTTGCGCAGCCAGTGGCAATCGGACTGGGAGAACTGGCAGGCCGTCGGCCAGTGGCGAGCCATCGTCGCCGGCGGCGGCCAGCATCTGGACATGGACAGCCAGAGCAGCGGCGCCAGCGCCGACGGCAGCGGCTACAGCCTGAACATCGGCGGCAGCTATCGCCTCAGCGACGCCTGGCGCGTGGGTGTCGCCGCCGGTTTCTACCGCCAGGACATGGAGGCAGGCCATAACGATTCGGACTACAAGCTCAACAGTTACCTGGCGACCGCTTTCGCCCAGTTCCAGCAAAACCGCTGGTGGGCCGATGCGGCACTGACCGGCGGCAAGCTCGACTACGACAGCCTGAAGCGCAAGTTCGATCTGGGCGTCAACGAAGCCCAGGAGAAAGGCGACACCGACGGCCATCTATGGGCATTCAGTACTCGTGTGGGCTACGACATCGCGCAGCCGGGCAGCCAATGGCATCTGTCACCGTTTATCAGCGCTGACTATGCGAAGGTGGAAGTCGATGGCTATTCGGAAAGGAGCAACCGCTCCACGGCCCTGACCTTCGATGACCAGACCCGCGACTCCAAACGCCTGGGCATTGGCTTGCAGGGCAAATACAACTTCACCCGCCAGACCCAGGTGTTTGGCGAATATGCCCACGAACGCGAGTACGAAGACGACACGCAGAAGGTCAACATCGCCCTCAACAGCCTGCCAGCCAATGACTTCACGCTGGAAGGCTATACGCCACAGAGCCATCTGAATCGCCTGAGCCTGGGGGTCAGCCACAAGCTGACCAACGACTTGGCGCTGCGGGGCGGTTATACGTTGCGCAAGGACGATGACTCCACCCTGCAGGGGGTGAGTCTGGGAGTCAGCCTGGATTTCTGATCCACAAACTGTGGGAGCGAGTTGCCTGAAACACCTGTGGGGAGCGAACTTGTTCGCTCCCCACAGGTGTTTCAGTCGTTCGAAGTCTGCTCGGCCAGCGCCACGGCGCGGAACATGGCCCGGCGCTTGTTCAGGGTTTCTTCCCACTCCAGCGCCGGCACCGAGTCGGCGACAATGCCACCGCCGGCCTGTACGTGCAGTTCGCCGTTCTTGATGACAGCGGTGCGAATGGCAATGGCGGTGTCCATGTTGCCGTTCCAGGCGAAGTAACCCACGGCCCCGCCGTACACGCCCCGCTTGACCGGCTCCAGTTCGTCGATGATTTCCATCGCGCGGATTTTCGGCGCGCCGGACAAGGTGCCCGCCGGCAGGATCGCCCGCAAGGCGTCCATCGCCGTCAACCCGGCCTTCAATTGGCCGGTGACGTTGGAGACGATGTGCATCACGTTGGAATAGCGCTCGATGACCATCTTCTCGGTGAGTTTCACCGAACCGATTTCCGAGACACGCCCGGTGTCGTTGCGCCCCAGGTCGATCAGCATCAAGTGCTCGGCGATTTCCTTGTCGTCCGACAGCAGGTCCTCTTCCAGCGCCCGGTCGGCCTCTTCGGTGGCGCCACGTGGGCGGGTGCCGGCAATAGGCCGTACCGTGATGAGGTTGTCTTCGACCCGCACCAGCACTTCCGGCGAACTGCCGACGACATGGAAGTCGCCGAAGTTGAAGAAGTACATATAGGGCGTCGGGTTGAAGCAGCGCAGCGCCCGATAGAGATCGATGGGCGCCGCCTTGAAGTCGATGGACATCCGCTGCGATGGCACGACCTGCATGCAGTCACCGGCGAGGATGTACTCCTTGATGGTATCGACGGCCCGCTCGTAATCGTCCTGGGTGAAACTGGAGCGGAACACCGGGTCGGCCGCCGACTGCTTGCTGAAATCCAGGCCGGGACGCGGGGTGATCGGTTGACGAAGCTTTTCCAGCAATGCCTGCAGGCTTTGTTGGCCTTGCTCGTAGGCATCTTCCTGGGACGGATCGGCCAGGACGATGGCGTGCATCTTGCCGGCGAGGTTATCGAAAACCACGACCGCGTCGGACACCATCAGCAAAATATCCGGCACGCCCAACGGATCGGGGTTCGGACAGGTACCCAGGCGCTTTTCCACGTAGCGCACGCAGTCGTAGCCGAAATAACCCACCAGGCCACCATTGAAGCGCGGCAGACCGGGGATGGTCGGCACGTTGTAGCGGGCCTTGAAGGTTTCGACGAACGCCAGTGGGTCTTCGACTTCGAGGCTTTCGATCTCGACGCCGTCGTGGGTCACGCTGATGCGATGGTCATGGACCCGCAGCACGGTGCGGCACGGCAGGCCAATGATGGAGTAACGGCCCCATTTCTCACCGCCCTGCACCGATTCGAGCAGGTAGGAATTGGGCTGGTCGGCCAGCTTGAGATAGATCGACAGCGGCGTGTCGAAGTCGGCCAGGGTTTCGCAGGCAAGGGGGATGCGGTTATAGCCGGCAGCGGCTAGACGCAGGAATTCTTCACGGTTCATGGGGTGCCTCGTGGCAAGAGGAGCTGACAGTCAGGTATGCAAACGCGCCGGATAACCGGCCAGGATCACGTCAGGCGCGCCAACGCCAGCGGGCCAGGGCCTTCATGACTTTCATCCAGAGTTTGCGAGTGACCACCACGATGGCGTTTCCAGAAGAGGATTGAACAGCGTCGGGCAACGTTATCTCAGCGGCAGGGTCCAGGCAACCGGGAATTAACAGGCGCAAATCGTCGATCACCAGCGTCGGAAGCTCTTCGGCGATTGGCCGGCCAGGATTGTAGCCGTAACTCAACCCCACGCATTTTACTCCCGCCGCTTTCGCCGCCTGCACATCAATGACCGAGTCGCCAATGAACAGCGACTGGGAGGCCGGGATATTGGCCATTTTCATCACGAAAAACAGCGCGGCGGGATCAGGTTTTCTTTGCGGTAAGGTGTCACCGCCGATGATCCAGCGGAAATAGCGGCCGATTTTCATGTGATCCAACAACGGCGCGACGAATCGTTCCGGCTTGTTAGTGATCAGCGCCATTTCCACGCCCTGCTTTTGCAGCCATTTGAGGGTGGAACGCACGCCGGGGTAGACCATCGTCAGCTCGTGACTACCCTCGTAGGCTGCGTTGAACAGCTCCAACGCTCGCTCGGCCTCGGTCTCATCAACATCCTTGGCATCAATGTGGTTAGCCAGGGCTCGGCGTACCAGCGTGGGCGTACCATTTCCCACCCACTGGCGTACCGCATCGAGCCCGGCGGGCGGCCGCCCAAGTTCGAGCAACATGTGGTCCACGGCCGCCGCGAGATCGGGAAGCGAATCGATCAGAGTGCCATCGAGGTCGAACATCACCAGACGCGGCAGGCTGCCGGGGAACAGCTGCTCGAAGCCGCTCATGGGCGAGCCAGAGCCAATTCGGCGCGCATCTTTTCAATGACCTCTTTGTAGTCCGGGGCATTGAAGATCGCCGAGCCTGCGACAAAGGTATCAGCACCCGCCACAGCGATCTCGCGGATGTTGTTCACATTCACGCCACCGTCGATTTCCAGGCGGATATCCCGACCCGAGGCATCGATCAGCGCCCGGGCCTTGCGCAGTTTATCGAGGGTGCCGGGGATGAATTTCTGCCCACCGAAGCCCGGGTTGACGCTCATCAGCAGGATCATGTCGACCTTGTCCATCACGTACTCGAGCACGTCCAGCGGTGTCGCCGGGTTGAACACCAGACCCGACTTGCAACCGCCTTCGCGGATCAACTGCAGGGAGCGATCGATATGCAGCGTGGCTTCAGGGTGGAAAGTGATGTAGGTGGCGCCGGCTTCGATGAAGTCCCCGACAATGCGATCCACCGGGCTGACCATCAAGTGCGCGTCGATCGGCGCGGTGATGCCGTACTTGCGCAGCGCCGCGCAGACCATCGGGCCGATGGTCAGGTTGGGTACGTAGTGGTTGTCCATGACATCGAAGTGCACGATGTCGGCCCCGGCGGCCAGAACGTTGTCCACTTCCTCGCCCAGGCGGGCGAAGTCGGCGGAGAGAATCGACGGAGCAATAGCGAAGGGCTGCATGACGCACCTGTTTTGAGCGAAATCACGATGGCGCGCATTGTATACCTCAAGATTTGGCGCGCCCACCGTGACAGACGATCAATACGCCGCGCGGTAGATCTCCTCGATATCGGCGGCGCTCAGTTGGCGCGGATTGTTGCGCATCAAGCGCTCGATCCCAGCGGCTTCCACCGCCATGGCGGGGATGACATCCGCGGTCACACCCAGGCTGCTCAGCCCACTGGGGATTTGCACCGCGGCGCATAGCGCGACCATGGCCTCCACAGCTTCGTCGGCAGCCTCAAGATCGCTCAGGTGTGCGGTCTTGAGCCCCATGGCCTCGGCGATGTCGCGCATACGCTCGACACAGGCCATTTTGTTCCAGGCCATGACATACGGCAGCAACAAGGCGTTGGCGACGCCATGGGAAACGTGGAAGCGCCCACCCAACGGATAGGCCAGCGCATGCACCGCCCCGACCCCGGCATTACCGAATGCCATCCCGGCCATCAGGCTGGCGGTGGCCATATCTTCACGGGCTTGCAGATGAGACGGGTTGGCATAGGCCTTGGGCAGCGCAGGGGTGATCAGTTTGATCGCACCAATGGCCAGGGCATCGGTGATTGGCGAGGCATTGAGCGACAGGTAAGCCTCGATGGCGTGCACCAACGCATCGACGCCGCTGGCAGCCGTGACGCTGCGTGGGCAGGTGAGGGTCATCTGCGGGCTGACCAGCGCCACGTCCGGCAACAGGTAATCGCTGACGATGCCTTTCTTCAGCTGAGCAGCCTTGTCGGAGAGGATCGCCACGTTGGTGACTTCCGAACCGGTCCCGGCCGTGGTGGGGATGGCGATCATGGGCGGGCCTTTGCGCGGCACCTGATCGACACCGAACATGTCCTGCAGCTCGCCGTGGTAACCGGCATAAACCCCGACACACTTGGCGATGTCGATGGCACTGCCGCCGCCCAGGCCGATCAATCCATCGTGGCCGCCGTCACGGTAGGCCTGCATGCAGTCTTCGACAATGGCGATTTCCGGGTCCGGCATGACCCGGTCGAAAATCTCGTAGTCCCGTCCGCCCAGGTGTTGCAGGGCCAGCTCCACGGTGCCGGACTTGACCAGCGCGGCATCGGTCACGATCAGTGGGTTATCGACGTCCAGCCGGGTCAACTCGGCAGCCAGTTGCTCGATGGCAGCGGCACCAGTGATCAGTTTATGGGCGATCTTGAATGAGGAAAGACTCATGTGCGCGGCCTCTTATTCGAGTATGGGCTGGCACAAGGATAGCTCGGTATTGGGGGTTGTCTGCCATTCAGCTCATGAATACATCGCAAATCCCCTGTGGGAGCGGGCTTGCTCGCGAATGCGGCGGCACATTCAATATGTATGTCGACTGATACACCGCTTTCGCGAGCAAGCCCGCTCCCACATTAGTTTTGCGTTGGGCCTCAGACTTGCGCAGTACGCAACTTCTCGCTACGCCCACGCAACCACTCCAGGGTCAGCAGCAGGATCACCGAGAAGGCGATCAACAGCGTCGCGGCGGCGGCGATGGTAGGGCTGAGGTTTTCGCGGATACCGCTGAACATCTGCCGTGGCAGGGTTGCCTGCTCGGGACCGGCCAGGAACAGGGTCACCACCACTTCATCGAACGACGTCGCGAAGGCGAACAGCGCGCCAGAGATCACGCCGGGGGCGATCAACGGCAGGGTCACCCGACGAAACGCGGTCAATGGCGAAGCCCCGAGGCTGGCGGCGGCCCGAACCAGGTTGTGGTTGAACCCCTGCAAGGTCGCCGATACCGTGATAATGACGAACGGCACACCCAGCACGGCGTGGACCACAATCAGCGAGATGAAACTGTTGCCCATCCCCAGTGGCGCGAAAAACAGGTAGCTGGCCACGCCGATGATCACCACCGGCACCACCATCGGCGAGATCACCAGGGCCATCACCAACGCCTTGCCCGGGAAGTCGCCACGGGTCAGGCCGATGGCCGCCAGAGTGCCGAAGATCATCGCCAGCAACGTCGCCGCCGGGGCCACGATGATGCTGTTCTTCAGCGCCCGCATCCATTCGGCCGAAGCGAAGAAATCGTGGTACCACTGCAGCGAAAAGCCCTGCAGCGGATACACCAGGAAGCTGCCGGAGTTGAACGACAGCGGAATGATCACCAGCACCGGCAGGATCAGGAACAACAGGATCAGCCCGCAGAGGATGCGCAAGGTGTAGAACCACACCCGTTCGACGGGAGACATGTAAGGACTCAGCATTTCGATCTCCCCTTAGCTCAGGCGCAGGCGACTGGCGCCCACCAGCCGGTTGTAAATCAGGTAAAGCACGACGGTCGCCAGCAACAGCAGCCCGCCGAGCGCCGTGGCCATGCCCCAGTTGATGCTGGTGTTGGTGTAGAACGCGACGAAGTAGCTGACCATCTGATCGTTCGGGCTACCCAGCAACGCCGGCGTGATGTAGTAGCCGATGGCAAGGATGAACACCAACAGGCAACCGGCGCCGACACCGGCATAGGTCTGCGGGAAGTACACCCGCCAGAAACTGGCGAACGGATGGCAGCCCAGGGAAATCGCCGCCCGCATATAAGTAGGCGAGATACCTTTCATCACGCTGTAGATCGGCAGGATCATGAATGGCAACAGAATGTGGACCATGGAGATGTAGACACCGGTGCGGTTGAACACCAACTCCAGGGGCTTATCGATGACGCCCATGGCCATCAGGGCGCTATTGATCAAGCCGCCCGATTGCAGCAGCACGATCCACGCCGCCACCCGCACCAGGATCGAGGTCCAGAACGGCAGCAGCACCAGGATCATCAACAGGTTGCTTTGGCGCGATGGCAGATTCGCCAGCAAGTAGGCCAACGGGTAGGCCAGTACCAGGCAGATCGCGGTGATCACCAGGCCCATCCAGAACGTGCGGGTGAAGATATCCAGGTAAATCGCCTGGTCGGGAGTGGCCGGTGCCAGTTCGCCGAGGTCATCGATACGATGATCGACCGCCGCCAGCAGGTAATACGGAGTGACGTTGCTGGTGTTACGGCGGATCACCTGCCAGTACGCCGGGTCGCCCCAACGCTCGTCGAGGTTTTCCAAGGCTTCTTTATAAGAGGTCGGCTCGGTGGCAAACGGCAACGCCCGAGCGGTCTTGGTCAGCAGGCTGCGATAGCCGGCCAGTTCCATGTTCAGGCGCTTGGACAAGTCGCCCAGGGTCTGATTCTTGCGGGCTTCGGCCAGGTCTTCACTGGCTGCCTTGTACACCGGCTCGCCCGGCAAACCGCGTCCGTCCCATGCAGCGACGGCAGCGACGGTACGTGGCATGGCGCCCACCACTTCCGGGTTGCTGACGCTCTTGAACAGCAGCGCCACGATCGGCACCAGGAACACCAGCAACAGAAACAGCACCAGCGGTGCGATCAAGGCCTGGGCCTTCCAGCGGTTGACCCGCTCGGCGTGCTTGAGCCGCTGCTTGAGGGTGGGGCTGGTGCCCGCGTTCATTGGAACGGCGATGGCCATGGCGAACTCCGCAAATCTCTTTGATCGTTACAGGGGCGGCGGGCCGCCTCTGTTCTTTTGAAACATCCAACTGAGGCAAGAACCTGCGGGAGCGGGCTTGCTCGCGAAAGCGGTATGTCAGCCAACATTCATGTTGAAAGTGATGACGCCTTCGCGAGTAAGCCCGCTCCCACACAAGCTCCTCTACAACCGTCAGCGGTTACTTCGCCGCCCAGGAATTGAAGCGCTGCTCCAGTTGCTCACCGTTGTCAGCCCAGAAGCTGACGTCGATCTGCACCTGGTTGGCGATGTTTTCCGGGGTAGTCGGCATGTTGGTCAGGACGTCCTTGGCCAGCAACGGCACTGCCTGGGTATTGGCCGGGCCGTAGGCGATGTTTTCCGAGTAGGTCTTCTGCTGCTGCGGCGCCACCGAGAAAGCGATGAATTTCTTCGCCGCTTCCGCGCGAGTCTTGTCCAGGCCGCGCGGGATAGCCCAGGCGTCGAAGTCGTAGATACCGCCGTTCCACACCACTTTCAGGTTGCTTTCTTTCTGGACCGCGGCGATCCGGCCGTTATAGGCCGAGCTCATGACCACGTCACCGGACGCCAGGTACTGCGGCGGCTGGGCGCCAGCTTCCCACCACTGGATGTTCGGCTTGAGTTCGTCGAGTTTCTTGAACGCACGGTCCTGGCCATCTTTGCCGGCCAGCACTTTGTAGACGTCTTTCGGCGCGACGCCGTCGGCCATCAGGGCGAATTCCAGGGTGTACTTGGCGCCTTTGCGCAGGCCGCGCTTGCCCGGGAATTGCTTGGTGTCCCAGAAGTCAGCCCAACTGGTCGGTGCGGTTTTCAGTTTGTCGGCGTTGTAGGCCAGTACGGTCGACCACACGAAGAAGCCTACGCCGCAAGGCTGGATGGCACCCTTGACGTAGTCTTCGGCCTTGCCGAACAAGGCTGGGTCCAGTTGCTCGAACATATCTTCGTCGCAACCACGGGACAATTCCGGGGACTCGACTTCCACCAAGTCCCAGGAAACGCTCTTGGTGTCGACCATCGCCTTGACCTTGGCCATTTCACCGTTGTACTCGCCAGCTACGATCTTGCCGTTACCGGCCGCTTCCCACGGTGCGTAGAAGGCTTTGACCTGAGCCGCCTTGTTCGCCCCGCCGAAAGACACCACGGTCAGGTCCGGGCCCGCCGCCATCGCGCTTGCCGCACCCATCATGCCCAGGGTCAGGGCTGTGAACTTCAGGGATCTCAACATTTATTGTTCTCTCCACGTGCAGGGTTGGTGTTGGTACAGCAGGGGGCGATCAATTCGCCTCTAGAAGGGGATCGAGCGCACGCACGTGCTCGACTTGCCAGCCAAGCGGAACCACGTCCCCGACGGCGAGCCCGGGATCGAGCTCGGCAATCGGTTGTTTCACGAAGAAGTCGTTCTTGCCGCAGACTTCCAGGCGAACCCGGACGTGGTCGCCCAGATAGATGAATTCCGCCACCCTCCCTGAGAAGCGGTTGACACATTGTTCGCTTGCGCCGTTGAGGCTCACCCGTTCCGGACGGATCGACAGGGTCACTGGCTCGCCTGGCTTGCCGACATTCACCGCCAACGCCTCGACCTTCTCGCCACGCCCCAGCTCAACCAGGCAACGGTCACCGGTGTGGCTGTGCAGGCGGCCGTTGAGGCGGTTGTTTTCGCCAATGAAATTGGCGACGAAGGTATTTTTCGGCTCTTCATACAGCGTGCGTGGGGGGGCAATCTGCTGGATCTCGCCCTGGTGGAACACGGCCACGCGGTCGGACATGGTCAAGGCTTCGCCCTGGTCATGCGTCACATAGACCACGGTCACGCCCAGGCGCTGGTGCAGGTGCTTGATTTCCATCTGCATGTGTTCACGCAGTTGCTTGTCCAACGCACCGAGGGGTTCGTCCATCAGCACCAGTTGCGGTTCGAAAACCAGGGCCCGGGCCAGGGCCACCCGTTGCTGCTGGCCACCGGACAGTTGCGCCGGATAGCGTTGGGCGAAGGTGTCCAGCTGGACCATGCTCAGGACGCGCTTGACCCGATCGCTCACGTCACTCTTGTTCAGTCCACGCACGGTGAGTGGGAAAGCGAGGTTCTCGGCGACGGTCATGTGTGGGAACAAGGCGTAGTTCTGGAACACCATGCCGATGTCGCGCTTGTGCGGTGGCACATTGTTGATCGAGCGCCCGGCCAGCTGGATCTCACCGGCGGTTGGCGTTTCGAACCCGGCGAGCATCATCAGGCTGGTGGTCTTGCCGGAGCCGGACGGCCCGAGCAGGGTCAGGAATTCGCCTTTGCGAATATCCAGGTTGAGGTCTTTGACGATCAGGTTCTCGCCGTCGTAGCTCTTTTGCACACCACGAAAGCTGACCAGCACATCACTGGCCCCCGCGCTTGAATCGACCTGGCTCATACCCGCACCTTTTGTATTGATGACTGCTTGTGAATCAAGCCTAGTGGAGCCTGGGGCCCGCGCAAATCGGGGCGCAGGAGAGAATCGCCTCAGCCGGATGGAAGAGTCGGGGTAGGGATTGCCCTACAGGGATGGCGGGATTGGGTAAGGACGGCGGCGGGTTTGAAGCGGCGAGCTGCAAGCAGGGGTGAAAAGCGGTGTTGGGGCGTGTCGCAAATAGGTATGTCAGTGCATTCCCCTGTGGGAGCGAGCCTGCTCGCGATAGCGGCGTGTCAGCCAACATCGATACTGAATGGTCCGACGCCATCGCGAGCAGGCTCGCTCCCACAGGAGATTGCAGCGAGTTTAGAGCAGCTTGTGCTCCATCGCGTATTTCACCAGCTCCGCCAATGACGTGATGTTGAGCTTCTGCATCAGCCGCGCCTTGTGGGTGCTGATGGTCTTGCTGCTCAGGGCCAATTGCTGGGCGATGTCGTTGACGTTGGCGCCCTGGGCCAGGCGTTCGAAGACCGAGAACTCACGTTCGGACAATAGCGAGTGCAACGGGCGGGTGTCGGTCAGGCCGACCTCGAAGACCATTCGGTCGGCCAGGTCCGGGTCGATGTAACGCCCGCCGGCCGCGACCTTGCGAATCGCCATGAGCAGCAGGGCCGGGTCGCTGTCCTTGGTCGCGTAGCCGGCGGCACCGACCTTCAGCGCACGGGCGGCCATTTGCGCCTCGTCATGCATCGACAACACCAGGATCGCGGGCGGATTATTCAGCGCCCGGATCCGTGGGATCGCCTCCAGGCCGTTGACACCCGGCATGGAAATGTCCAGCAGCACCACTTCGCAGGGCACCTGGCGCAAGGTCTCGAGCAACTGTTCGCCATTGCTCGCCTCCCCGACCACCACCAGATCCTTGGCCAGGCCGATCAACTGCTTGATGCCTTCGCGGACGATGGTGTGGTCTTCGGCTACCAGTACACGGATCACATTGTTCTCCAGATTCAGAATCTCATCGCGAGCGGGCTCGCTCCCACAGGGTTATATGTACATCTCAATCAATGTGGGAGCGAACCTGCTCGCGATAGGGCCCGCCCAGGCGGCTCACCGATCAGGACTCATGCAACGGCACCCGCACCGACAGGGTCGTCCCCTCCCCTGGCTCACTGTCCAGGGTCAACTGCCCACCCATGATCAACACCCGTTCACGCATGCCGACCAGGCCAAAGGAGGTTGACCGACCTGTATTGGCAATAAAGCCTACACCGTCATCGCTGACCGTCAGACACAATTCGTCGCCATCCTGAACCAGCGTCAGCTCCACAGTATGCGCCTGGGCATGGCGCATCACATTGGTCAACGCCTCCTGGAGAATCCGAAACAGGCCGATGGCCTTGGCGTCGCTCAGGGCTGGCAAGTTGTCCGGCACCTGCACCAGGCACGGGATCTGCGTACGCGCCTCGAAGCGCCGGGCCTGCCATTCGATGGCCGAGGCAATACCCGCATCCAGGATCGGCGGGCGCAACGCCGTCGCCACGTCCCGCACCAGTTGGAACAACTGGGCAATCAGGCGCTTCATGCTGTTAAGCCGCTCATGCAGGCCCGGGTCGAGTTGTGCGTAGGCTAATTCACACATGGATGTTTCAAGTTTCAACACCGTCAGCATCTGGCCCAGCTCGTCATGGACTTCCCGGGCAATGCGCGCCTTTTCCTCCTCCCGCACGCTTTCCAGGTGCGCCGACAACTCGCGCAACTGCTCCCGGGAGCTGGCCAGTTCCAGTTCGATACGTTTGCTTGCGGTGATGTCCCAGACGATACCGTCCCAGACGTAGGCGCCATCTTCGAGACGACGGGTGATCGCCTTGATCTCGGCCCAGCGCTCCTGGCCTTCACGGGTCAGGATGCGGCCCTGCCATGACCAGTCGCTGTCGGTGTCCAGCGCCTGATCCTGGGTGCGGTGATAATCGGCCTTGTCCTGCGGATGCACCAGGCTGCGCAAGCCGGTATCGCTGCGGGCCAGGGTCGCGGGGGAATAGCCCACCAGGCTTTCGCTGCCTTCGCTGATGTAGGCAAAGTCGATCTGGCCGGTCACCGGCGCCCGCTCCAGGCGAAAGACCAGGCCTGGCACGTTGGCAGCGATACCTTGCAAGCGCGCCTCGCTTTCACGCAGCGCCGCCAATGCACGCCGGCGCTCGGTCACGTCGTTGAGGTAAACCACCAGGTATTCGGCGTCGCGAAAACGCAGAAAACTCAAGGACACATCCGCCGGCAGGATGCTGCCGTCGGCGCGCACGCATTCGGTCTCGAAACTTTGCGGCCCTTCGTCACTGGCTCGGGCGCGCTTCCACAAGTTGAGCCAGCGATCCATGTGCAGGCCGGGCTCGAAGTCGATCAGGGGCCGATCGATGATGGCACCCGGCGCATAACCCAGCATGGTTTCCGCCGCTCGGTTGGCATAACGCACGTGGCTGTCCCAATTGACCCAAAGGATACCGACCGTGCTTTGATCGATGGAAAACTGCGTCAGGCGCAAGGCTTCCTCGCTGGCCGTCCGCTGGACGATGTCCTCCCGCGCGGCACGCAGGCGGCGCTCCAGTGCGCGTTGCTGGCGGCGCTGCCAGAACACGATGGCAACGCTGCTGAGCAACAGGGCCAGCATCAACAGGGTGAGGTTCTGCCAGAAACCCGGGGTTTCGGTCAGGCGCGGGTATTTTGGCTTGAGCCAACGGCTGTGCAGTTGCTCCAGTTCCTTGGCCGGGATCGCCTGCAAACCGCTGTCAATGATCTCGGCCAGCTCCGGCCAGTCCCGGCGCGAGGCCACCCGTAGCAACTGCGGCAGGCCGATGTCGCCCACCACCGCCAGCTCGGCGAATTCGGGCTCGACCATCAACCGCCCGAGCTGTGCCTCATCGACCACCGCATAGCGCGCCTGCTGGGTCAGCAACAATTGCAGGGCCTCGCGTTCCATCGGCACACCTTGCAGATTCAGCGTCGGGTAGTTGCTGCGCAGGTAATCGGCCGTGGCGCTGGGCATGCGTACGGCGACTCGGGCCTGGGTGTCGAGTTTTTCCAGCTCCACCCCCTCGGCGCCTTTCTGCCCGCCGACGATCAATTGCGGTACGCGCATGTAGGGATCGGAAAACTGCCAGAGCTTGAGCCCACTCGGGGACTGGGTCAGGCCCGGAGCGACGTCCACCTCGCCGGCGCGCACTGCCGCTTCCAGTTGTGCCACGTCCTGGAAATTGCGCCAGGTCAGCTCGACATTCAACGCCTTGCCCAGCCATTGCATCAACTCGACATTGGTACCGGACAAACGCTGCAAGCGCCGGTCGTATTGCGCATAGGGTGCCTGCAATACCAGGCCGACCCGCCATTGCGGATGTTGCACCAGCCATTGGCGCTGCCCGGCATTCAATTGCACCCCGTGCGCCTGCGGCGCGGGCGCGGCCCACGCCATCAAGGGAAGCCATAAACAGCCGATAACCCACAGGCAGCAAAAACGCATCATCGAAGTCTCATGCACTGACAAATACTGACCAACCCATTAGGCTGCCGGAAATACTTCTGGTCATGGAATATCCGATGCCCTCTGTTTATCGCCTGGCGTTGCCAGCATTGTGCCTGTCGCTGATCCTGCCAAGTGCCTTTTCTGTACAGGCCAGCGAACCGGCACCCGCCACCGCGGAACAACCTGCCGAGGAAAAGCCCGTCGAGCGCCAGCCTTTGCTCGAGCGTAGCCAGGAAGAAGCGACCGCACTTGAACGAAAAGTCCCGGCCCAGGAACAGCAACAATTACAGACTGGCAGCGATGCCTTCCTGGCGCTGTGGAAGCCGGCCAATACCAGCGACCCCAAGGGCGCAGTCATCATAATCCCCGGTGCCGGGGAAACAGCTGACTGGCCTCAAGTTATCGGCCCTTTGCGTAAAAAGTTGCCCGACGTTGAGTGGAGCAGCCTGAGTATCACCCTGCCAGACCTGCAAAGCGACGTCATTGCACCGCGCGTGGTGGAAACACCACCGGAGACCAAACCGGCCGACACCGCAGCCGCTGCACCGGACGCCACCACCGCAGCACCGATCGAACAGGTGGCGGGAGGAGAAGCCGACGCGACCGATCCGGCCGTTGCCGAAACCGATGAGGAACACGCCAAGGCCGATGCCGAGCGTATTTTCGCCCGCATCGACGCGGCACTGGCCTACGCCGAACAGCAAAGTGCCCGCCGCATCGTGCTGCTGGGCCATGGCACCGGCGCCTATTGGGCAGCGCGCTACTTGAGCGAAAAGCAGCCCTCGCAGGTCGAGCGCTTCGTGATGGTGGCCGCCCAGACTCCGGTCACCGCCAAGCCTGCCCTGGCCGAACTGACCCCGACCTTGAAACTGGCGACCGCCGACATTTTCTACATGGACAAGCCGCTGGATCGCAACGCGGCACTGGAGCGCTTGCAGGCAAGCAAACGCTTGAAGGGGTCGACTTTCAGCCAGGTGTCCCTCAAGGCCTTGCCGAACCCGTCGGCAGAGCAGGAGCAGCTGTTTCGTCGGGTTCGGGGTTGGTTGAATCCGCAGAAACCGGGAGAGTAAAGCTGGTTCACCTTCAAGTGAAGCACCGCTGTGGCGAGGGGAGTTATCCCCTTGCCACAATTGTTTCCTGCGCGGCTAGCGAAAATCCCGCCGCTCGCGAATCAAGCGATAGGCGTTATGCAGTTCCCGAGTCTTGTCGGTGGCCTCGCGCACCTGCAATGGCGTCGCGCCGCTGCCAGCAATCTTGTCCGGGTGGTGACGACTGAGCAGGCGGCGGTAGGCCCGCTTGATCTGCGACGGCTCACTGGTGGCAGAAACCCCCAGCAAACGCATCGCCTCCTGATACGTGATGCCACTGCTGGGCGGTGCCAGTTTCTGCGGTTCGTATTCGCTCGCCAATGCCTGGACCTGTTGCTGCGTCCAGCCCAGCCACTTGCCCCACCGGGCAATCAATTCACGCTCGCCTGGCCCCGCCCGCCCATCGGCCCAAATCATCCGCCAGCAGGCCCGCAGCACACCTTCCGCCGCATGCGGCTGAGTGCTGAGGCGACGCAGATAACCGCGCAAGTGATCGTTCCCGGATTTGCCTCGGTTGAACGCCGCGATCGCCCGGCGTTGCGCCGACTCGCTCAAGTCCAGGGCTCGCATTTCCTGGCGAGCCTGCTGAATGTGACCGTCGACCACGCGCCCATCGCATTTGGCCAGGCGCCCCAGTAATACAAACAACAACTCATCGTTGCGCAGTGCCGGGCGTCCACCCAGACGCTCACGCACCTGCGCCCAGCCCTGCAGGTTCAGACGCCGATCCAGCGCCTGTCCCAGCAACGCCCCAAGCATGGCCCCCGGGATGCTGGCTATGGCAAAGCCCGCCCCGGCTCCAATCAGAGTCCCTGGCCACCACATATCAACCGCTCGCTTCTATCAAGGTTTCGACCTGCGCCAAACGTTCGTGGGTGCCGACATCGACCCAATGCCCTTTCAGGTGCTCGCCACTGACGCGCCCCTCGGCCATGGCCGCGCGCAACAGCGGTGCGAGCTTGAACGCACCGCCCGTGCAGCCGTCGAACAAACGCGGGTGCAGGACGGCAATGCCGCTATAGGTCAGGTTGTCGGCAGGCGTTTGCCCAACGTGAACCGTTCCATCGGCCAGGATGAAATCGCCGTCCGGGTGATGCTCCGGATTATCGACCAATACCAGATGCGCCAGCCCTTTTAGCGGCCTGCGCAAAGCACTGAAATCGTAGTCGGTCCAGATATCGCCGTTTACCACCACGAACGCTTCATCGCCCAGCAGCGGCAAGGCCCGGAAGATTCCACCGCCGGTCTCCAGTGGCTCGCCTTCGGGCGAAAAGCGAATACTCACGCCAAACCGTGAACCGTCTCCCAAGTGATCTTCGATCTGCTGGCCGAGCCAGGCATGATTGATCACGATCTCGGTGAAGCCGGCCCTGGCGAGGGCCCGCAGGTGGTATTCGATCAAGGGAATGCCACCCACACGAATCAACGGCTTTGGCGTGGTCAGGGTCAGGGGGCGCATGCGCTCGCCCTTGCCTGCCGCCAGGATCATCGCCTTCATGCCGTTGCTCCGGCCGATTGCCGCAGGCTGCCAAGCAGCTCATCGAGCGGTGCCAGTTCAGGACGACGGGCAATGACCGCTTCTATATAAGCAAAGAACCGCGGCACATCACCGAGGTAACGTGGCTTACCATCACGATGGCAAATGCGCGCGAAGATCCCGATGACCTTGAGGTGACGCTGCACCCCCATCAAATCGCTGGCCCGCAGGAAATCCTCGAAATCCGGCTGGACTGGAATGCCAAGGGCGCCGGCCTGTTGCCAGTAATTCTCCAGCCAGCCCCGCACGCGGGCCTCGGGCCAACTGAGGAAAGCATCCTTGAACAGGCAGGTCACGTCGTAGGTAACCGGGCCATAGACCGCATCCTGAAAGTCCAGTACGCCAGGATTCGGTGCGCTGAGCATCAGGTTGCGCGGCATGTAGTCGCGGTGCACCAGCACTTTGGGCTGGGCCAGGGCGCTGTCGATCAATAGCTCAGAGGCCTGTTGCCAGAGTTGCTGCTGGGCCGAATCGAACTCGATGCCCAACTCACGCTTGACGTACCACTCGGGGAACAATTCCAGCTCCCGGCGCAGCAACGCGACATCGTAGCTCGGCAACGGCGCGACCATCGGCAATTGCTGGAAAGCCAGCAAGGCTTGCAGGGCGTCGTCGAATAAATCGTCGGCATTTTCGCCGTTGATCACGTCCAGATAGGTCTGATTGCCCAGGTCATTGAGCAAAAGAAAGCCGCGTTCGAGGTCTTCGGCATAAATTTTCGGCACGTTAATGCCGGATTTCGCCAGCAAAAAAGCAATATCCACGAAGGGTTTGCAGTTTTCCTGGGGCGGTGGCGCATCCATTACGATCAAACTACGACCCTCGCCTTCCCAGCGGAAATAACGCCGAAAACTCGCGTCACTGCTGGCGGCGGTCAACGTGGCCGGGGGTACGGCTCCCCAGCCCTGTTGAGTGAAAAGGATCGGCAGTTGTTCATCGAGCCAAACTTTCAGGTGTTGCAAGCGTACATCTTGGTCGGGCATTGCAAGGGTCTCCGACGGCGCTAGCCGTCAAGCGGGTCATGCTTTATTATCCAGCATCTTTTTCAGACCATCGAGAGGCGTGCGGCCCACACCGCGGGCAGATGGCACGCAGGAAGCCCGGACTAATAAGATGGCATTGAAATCCCCCGCGTTTCGTAAAAAATTTCCGTTGCTGGTCACCGGCAGTCTGCTGGCCCTGCAACCCCTGGCCTCTTCATTCGTCGTCGCGGCGCAGCAGTATGACTGCTCCGTCTCCGCTTCGGGTGCCTGGGACTGTGCGCCCAAGACACCGGCCGCTGCGTTGCCGCCGCGTCCCGTGCATGACGGCAGTGCGGTTTCCGACAGCGGCGCGGCTCCTGCCGACAGCGGCTCGGGCGAGGAAGTCGGCGAAAAACCGATGCTCGTTACCGAAGCCAAGGGCCGCGGCCTGAAGTCGCGCAGTGCAGACTACAGTCACCTGGACTGGGTTCCGCGCGAGAACCTAACGCCTGCGCAATTGGCCGAGACCGGCCCTTACTGCTCGGGTGCCTACATCGAACCGTCCCGTCCTGGCATGAACGACAAGACGGCCAAGAGCGACGCCCCCACCTTCCTCGGCGCCAAGGCGTCACGCTATCAACAGGAAGAACAGGTGGCGACCCTGGCCGGTGACGTGGTCATGCGCCAGGGCAGCATGCAGGTCGAAGCCGACGAGGCCAGCCTGTACCAGGCCGAAAACCGTGGCGAGCTGAGCGGCAACGTACGGGTTCGCGACAACGGTGCACTGATCGTCGGCGACCATGCCGATGTACAGCTGGACACCGGTGAAGCCAAGGTCGACAACGCCGAATACGTGATGCACAAATCGCGCATCCGCGGTAACGCCCTGTACGCCAAGCGCGCCGAGAACGCGATCATCCGTCTCAAGGACGGTACGTACACCACGTGCGAACCGAACAGCAACGCCTGGACGCTCAAGGGCAACAACATCACCCTGAACCCGGCCACCGGCTTCGGTACCGCGACCAACGTGACGCTGCGGGTCAAGGACATTCCAGTCCTGTACACGCCTTATATTTATTTCCCGATCGACGACCGTCGCCAGTCCGGCTTCCTGCCGCCGACCATCGGCAGCGGCAGCGATACCGGCTTCCTGCTGGTCACTCCGTACTACTTCAACCTGGCACCGAACTACGACGCCACGTTGTACCCACGCTACATGGCCAAGCGCGGCCTGTTGATGGAAGGCGAGTTCCGCTACCTGACCAAGTCCAGCGAAGGTCAGTTCGGTGCTGCGTACCTCAACGACGAAGAAGACGAGCGCGCCCAGCAGACCGACTACAGCAAGACCCGCTACATGTACAACTGGCAGCACAAGGGTGGCCTGGACTCCCGCGTGTCGACTGAAGTCGACTACACCAAGATCAGCGACCCTTACTACTTCCAGGATCTGCAGACCGACCAGATCGGTGTCGAGTCCAGGGACTTCGTGAACCAGCAGGGTGCGGTCAGCTATCGCGGCGATTCCTATACGGCGCGCTTGAACGTCCAGGCCTATCAGATGGCCACGATTTCGAACATCACGCCTTATGACCGCTTGCCACAGATCACCTTCAATGGTGCGCTGCCGCAGCATCCGGGTGGTTTGGATTTCGCCTACAACACCGAGTTCGTGCGGTTTGATCGTGATTTGAGGACGGGGCGCTACAAGGACGAAACCGGTGGTCCTTTTAATAGCGATGGGACCATTGGGACCCCTTTCCTAGACACGAACGTCGCGGGCCTAGCCCGAGCCACTGGTGACCGGATGAATCTGGCCCCGGTGGTCAGCCTGCCAATGAATGCAAGCTATGGCTACATCAAGCCGTCGCTCAAGTACCAATACACCCAATACGACCTGGATCTGGATAGCCAAGGCAAACGAGACATCGCCAACCAGGGCGCTGAAGGCGACCGCCTGAACGGCACCTACAGCAGGAACCAGAGCCGCGGCGTCCCAATTGCCAGCATCGACAGCGGCCTGTACTTCGACCGCGATACCCAGTGGTTCGGTAAGAACTATCGCCAAACCCTGGAGCCGCGCCTGTTCTACCTCTATGTGCCAGAGAAAGACCAGAGCGACATTCCTGTCTTCGATACCAGCGAAAGCACGTTCAACTACTCTTCGCTGTTCCGGGACAACCGTTTCTCCGGCTCCGACCGTATCGGCGACGAAAACAAACTGTCCCTGGGCGTGACCAACCGCTGGATCCAGGAAGACGGCTTCGAACGCCAGCGCATCAGCGTCGGCCAGGCCTTCTACTTCAAGGACCGCGAAGTCCAACTGCCTGGTATCGACTTCAAGACTCGCGAAGACGCACATTCCAGCGTCTCGCCTTACGCGCTGGAATACGAATACCGCTGGAACCGCGATTGGCGCACCACGGCCGACTACAACTGGGATCCGGACTCTCACAGCCCCCGCTCGGGCAGTGCGATGTTCCACTACCAGCCGGAAGACAATCCGAACAAGGTCATCAACGCCGGCTACCGCTATCGCAACGACCAGGTCCGTTACGACCAGACCACTGGCCGCTGGCAAGTGGGCGGTGGCGATTACGGCGCCCCGGGCGATCCGAACTACGTGAAGGACTACTACAAGATCAAGCAGCACGACTTCTCGGTCATCTGGCCGATCGTGCCGCAGTGGAACGCAATCAGCCGGTGGCAGTATGACTACAACCGCAACCGTACCCTGGAAGCCTTTGGTGGTTTCGAATACGACAACTGCTGCTGGAAACTGCGCCTGATCAACCGTTATTGGGTCGCCTATGACGAGACCAGTCAAGACGCTCCGCAAAACGAAAAAGGCGACCACGGCGTCTTCCTCCAAATTGTCCTGAAGGGACTCGGCGGCCTCACCGGCGCCAAGGTAGAGAGCTTCCTCGACAAAGGCATCCAAGGTTATCGTGAACGTGAAGATCAAGCTTTCTGATTGTCTGCGCCCGCTGATGCTGGGCGCGCTGTTCCTGGGTACCGCGGCCAACGCCGCGGTGCAGTCCATCGATAAAGTGGTGGCCATTGTCGACAACGACGTGGTCATGCAGAGCCAGTTGGACCAGCGCGTCCATGAAGTCCAGCAAACCATCGCCAAGCGCGGCGGTGGCCTGCCACCTCCAGGCGTGCTGGACCAGCAAGTGCTCGAACGCCTGATCGTCGAAAACCTGCAGTTGCAGATCGGCGAACGCTCCGGCATTCGCATCACCGATGAAGAGCTGAACCAGGCCGTGGGCACCATTGCCCAGCGCAACAACATGACCCTCGACCAGTTCCGCGCCGCCCTGGCTCGCGACGGCCTCTCCTACGAGGACGCCCGCGACCAGATCCGCCGCGAGATGGTCATCAGCCGTGTGCGCCAGCGCCGTGTCGCCGAACGCATCCAGGTGTCCGAGCAGGAAGTGAAGAACTTCCTCGCGTCCGACCTGGGCAAAATGCAGCTTTCCGAAGAACTGCACCTGGCGAACATCCTGATTCCCACCCCGGAAAGCGCCAACTCCGAAGCGATCCAGAGCGCTTATCGCCAGGCGATGGATGTCTACCAGCAACTCAAGCAAGGCGCCGATTTCAGCCAGATGGCCATTGCCAAATCGGGCAGCGATAACGCCCTGGAAGGCGGCGACATGGGCTGGCGTAAACCGGCTCAACTGCCGCCTCCATTCGACCGCGAACTGAGCGCCATGGCGGTAGGTGACATCACCCAGCCGGCGCGCACGCCAGGCGGCTTCATCATTCTGAAAGTGCTGGAAAAGCGCGGTGGCGGAACCCAGGTCCGTGACGAAGTCCATGTTCGCCACATCCTGATCAAGCCAAGTGAAATCCGCAGCGAAGCCGAGACCAAGCGCCTGGCGGAAAAACTCTACGACCGCATCGAAGCGGGCGAAGATTTCGCCGAACTGGCCAAGAGCTACTCGGAAGATCCGGGCTCGGCACTCAACGGTGGCGACCTGAACTGGGTCGATCCGAATGCACTGGTTCCCGAATTCCGCCAGGTCATGGCCAACACCCCGCAAGGCCAGTTGTCCAAACCGTTCAAGAGCCCTTATGGCTGGCACGTGCTGGAAGTCCTTGGCCGCCGCGCCACCGACAGCACCACCCAGGCTCGCGAGCAACAGGCGATGACCGTATTGCGCAACCGCAAATACGACGAAGAGCTGCAAACCTGGCTGCGTCAGATTCGCGACGAAGCCTACGTTGAAATCAAACTTCCTGGTGCAGACCAGGCAGCGCAGTGAAACCCAAGCGTTTCGCGCTGACACCCGGCGAACCAGCCGGCATCGGTCCCGACCTGTGCCTGCTGCTCGCCTCGCAACCCCAGCCGCATCCCCTGATTGCCATTACCAGTCGCGACCTGCTCCTTGAGCGGGCCGCGCAACTGGGGGTGGTCGTCGACCTGCTGCCGGTAACACCGCAGGCCTGGCCGGATGTCCCGGCGCCCGCCAACAGCCTGTATGTCTGGGATACGCCCTTGGGCACTCCGGTCGTCACCGGGCAATTGGACAAGGCCAATGCCGCGTTCGTCCTGCAAACCCTCACTCGCGCAGGCGAAGGCTGCCTGGACGGGACTTTCGCAGGCATGATCACCGCTCCGGTACACAAGGGCGTGATCAACGAATCCGGGATTGCCTTTTCCGGACACACCGAATTCCTGGCGGACCTGACCCACACCGCGCAGGTGGTGATGATGCTCGCCACCCGTGGCCTGCGTGTGGCCCTGGTGACCACTCACCTGCCCTTGCGGGACATCGCCGACGCCATCACCCCGGAACGCCTGGAGCGCGTCACGCGCATCCTGCACGCCGACCTCCAGGAAAAATTCGGCATCACCCGGCCACGCATCCTGGTCTGCGGGCTCAATCCCCATGCCGGTGAAGGCGGACATCTGGGCCGTGAAGAAATCGACATCATCGAACCGACCTTGGAGCGCTTGCGCAGCGAGGGCATGGACCTGCGTGGCCCGCTGCCTGCCGACACTCTGTTTACCCCAAAATATCTGGAGCACTGCGACGCGGTGCTGGCGATGTACCACGACCAGGGCCTGCCCGTGCTGAAGTACAAAGGCTTCGGCGCAGCGGTCAACGTAACGTTGGGCCTGCCGATCATCCGCACCTCCGTGGACCACGGCACCGCCCTGGACCTGGCCGGCAGCGGCAAGATCGATACCGGCAGCCTGCAAGTCGCGCTGGAAACCGCCTACCAGATGGCCGAGACCCATTTATGACCGAGCAATACCAACACCGCGCGCGCAAGCGCTTCGGCCAGAACTTCCTGCATGACGCCGGCGTGATCGATCGCATCTTGCGTTCCATCCGGGCCAAACCCGACGATCGCCTGCTGGAAATCGGACCGGGCCAGGGCGCCCTCACCGAAGGCCTGCTCGACAGCGGCGCACAACTGGACGTGGTGGAACTGGACAAGGACCTGGTCCCGATTCTCAACCAGCAGTTCGCCGGCAGGAGCAATTTCAACCTGCACCAGGGCGACGCACTGAAGTTCGACTTCAATAGCCTGGACGCCGCGCCGAACAGCCTGCGGGTGGTGGGAAACCTGCCGTACAACATCTCCACGCCGCTGATCTTCCACCTGCTGAGCAACGCCGGCCTGATCCGCGACATGCACTTCATGCTGCAGAAAGAAGTGGTCGAGCGCCTCGCCGCCGGCCCAGGTGGTGGTGATTGGGGTCGGCTGTCGATCATGGTCCAGTACCATTGCCGGGTCGAACACCTGTTCAACGT
The DNA here is from genome assembly GCF_058148565.1 of Pseudomonas sp. DF11. Classification (NCBI taxonomy): domain Bacteria; kingdom Pseudomonadati; phylum Pseudomonadota; class Gammaproteobacteria; order Pseudomonadales; family Pseudomonadaceae; genus Pseudomonas; species Pseudomonas sp. DF11. Next base: position 772,366 of record NZ_JBYVYN010000002.1, on the reverse strand, counting down.
CGGCCCGGGCGCATTCAACCCGCCGCCGAAGGTCGATTCAGCCATCGTCCGCCTGGTGCCCCATGCCGTCCTGCCGCACCCGGCCAAGGATCATCGCCTGCTGGAGCGGGTGGTGCGCGAAGCGTTCAACCAGCGTCGCAAAACCCTGCGCAACACCTTGAAACTGTTGCTCAGCAGCGCTGAAATCGAAGCCGCCGGCGTCGATGGCAGCCTGCGCCCCGAGCAACTGGACCTGGCAGCTTTCGTGCGCCTGGCCGACAAGCTCAGTGAACAGGTCGCCCCGCAGGTCGGCGCCAACTGAGCGGACGACGATCGCTATCGGGCAGTACGCCAGTCTGGCCTACTACCCGATACTTGGCCTAGACTGATCGTCTGAGTCGCGCCCGCGTCCCGCTTCGCTTTTAAGGCCTTTTTGCATGTCCGATCCTCGTTACCAGGTCGACGTCAGCGTCACCACACGTTTTCTGGCAGAACAGTCGCAACCCGAGCATGACCGCTTCGCCTTCGCCTACAGCATTACCGTGCGCAATAACGGCTCCTTGCCGGCCAGGCTGCTGTCGCGGCATTGGATCATCACCGACGGCGATGGCCATGTCGAAGAAGTGCGTGGCGAAGGCGTGGTCGGCCAACAGCCGTTGATCGACGCCGGCAAAAGCCACAGCTACAGCAGCGGAACGGTGATGACGACCAAGGTCGGAACCATGCAAGGCACCTACCAGATGCTGGCCGAGGACGGCAAACGCTTCGACGCCGTCATCAAGCCCTTTCGCCTGGCCGTGCCCGGAGCCCTGCACTAATGGCCACGTACGCGGTCGGTGACCTGCAAGGCTGCCTCGACCCGCTCAAATGCCTGCTGGAGCGCGTCGCCTTCGATCCTCAAAAAGATACGCTGTGGCTGGTGGGAGACCTGGTCAACCGTGGCCCGCAGTCCCTTGAGACGTTGCGCTTTCTCTACAGCATCCGCCAGTCGCTGGTGTGCGTGCTCGGTAACCACGACCTGCATCTCCTGGCCGCCTGGCAGAACATCGAGCGCCTGAAAAAATCCGATACCCTGAGCGAAATACTCGCGGCCCCCGATTGCGTCGAACTGCTGGAGTGGCTACGCCAGCAAAAGCTCATGCATTACGACGAAGCGCGCAACCTGGCGCTGGTCCATGCCGGCATCCCGCCCCAATGGTCCTTGCGCAAGGCACTCAAGTGCGCGGGCGAGGTCGAGCAGGCATTGCGCGACGACAACCTGTTCGCCCCCTACCTGGATGGCATGTACGGTAACGAGCCGGTCAAATGGGACAACGACCTCACCGGTAGCGCCCGTCTTCGTGTCATCACCAATTACTTTACGCGCATGCGCTTCTGCACCCGCGACGGCAAGCTCGATCTCAAGGGCAAGGAAGGCATCGAGACCGCACCGCCCGGCTATGCCCCCTGGTTCAAGCACAGCGAGCGCAAGACCCGTCACCTGAAGATCATTTTCGGGCACTGGGCGGCACTGGAAGGCCAGTCCGACGAGCCCGGCGTCTTCGCTCTCGATACCGGCTGCGTGTGGGGCAGCGCCATGACGCTGATGAACGTCGATACTTTCGAGCGACTGCGTTGCGATTGCGACGAACAGGGCCACGCTAAAATCCATCACCCGACCACTGCACCATTGCCGGCCGGCACTGCCGTTTGACCGGCGTTGCGTTTCAGCGCTACAGGAGTCCTCATGACCGAATTCAAACGCATCCCCCCGGAACAGGCCCAGACCTTGCGCGAGCAAGGCGCGGTCATCGTCGACGTCCGCGACCCAGCCACTTTTGCAGCTGCGCATATCAGTGGTTCCAGGCATCTGGATAACCACTCCATCGCCGACTTCATCCGGGCCGCCGACCTCGACGCACCTACCGTGGTGGTCTGCTATCACGGCAACTCCAGCCAGAGCGCAGCCGCCTACCTGGTCAGCCAGGGCTTCAGTGATGTCTACAGCATGGACGGCGGTTTTGAGTTGTGGCGTACGACTTATCCTTCAGAAATAGCGCAAGGCACTCACGAATAATTTTTTATGCCGTCCCAAGCCCGCGAGAACCGTGGGCTTGAGCACTGGCAGACGAACGGTCTGCCACAACTAATTACGTATTCCACCTTTACCTCTCCGATTCCGAACTATCCTTAACCTCAGGCCATCCAAAACAGGGGAGAGCCGGTACACCGGCGCACGGGTCATCGGGAGTAAGCTTTCAAGAGCCTGCATTCTTGAAAGCATTCTGGGGGGTAAACAGCAACTGGGTTCCACCAGCGGCTGACCAGCATCGACTGATTGATCCGCCACCGGCTCCACGTATCGAGCGAGGTGACGTCATGAGTATTTTTAGCCACTTCCAGCAACGTTTCGAGTCCACGCGGCAGGAGGAATACTCGCTGCAGGAATACCTCGAACTCTGCAAGCAGGACCGCAGCGCCTACGCATCGGCTGCGGAGCGTCTGTTGCTGGCAATCGGAGAACCGGAACTGCTGGATACCTCGACCAACTCGAGGCTCTCGCGAATCTTTTCCAACAAGGTGATTCGCCGCTATCCGGCCTTTGCAGACTTCCACGGAATGGAAGAATGCATCGAACAGATCGTGTCCTATTTCCGCCATGCCGCCCAAGGCCTGGAAGAGAAGAAGCAAATCCTTTATCTGCTCGGCCCCGTGGGTGGCGGTAAATCGTCCCTGGCCGAAAAACTCAAGCAATTGATCGAAAAAGTGCCCTTCTACGCCATCAAGGGCTCGCCGGTGTTCGAATCGCCCCTGGGGCTGTTCAACGCCACCGAGGACGGCGCGATCCTCGAGGAAGACTTCGGCATTCCGCGCCGCTACCTCAATACCATCATGTCGCCATGGGCCACCAAGCGCCTGGCCGAGTTCGGTGGTGACATCAGTCAGTTCCGCGTGGTCAAGCTCTACCCTTCGATCCTTAACCAGATCGCGGTAGCCAAGACCGAGCCGGGGGATGAAAACAACCAGGATATTTCAGCCCTGGTGGGTAAGGTCGATATCCGCAAACTGGAAGAATTCCCACAGAACGACGCCGATGCCTACAGCTACTCGGGGGCGCTGTGCCGGGCCAACCAGGGCCTGATGGAGTTCGTCGAAATGTTCAAGGCGCCTATCAAGGTGCTGCACCCGCTGCTGACCGCCACCCAGGAAGGTAACTACAACAGCACCGAGGGCCTGGGGGCCATCCCGTTCACCGGCATCCTGCTGGCCCACTCCAACGAGTCGGAATGGCATACCTTCCGCAACAACAAGAACAACGAGGCCTTCATCGACCGGATCTACATCGTCAAGGTGCCGTACTGCCTGCGAGTGACCGACGAAGTGAAGATCTACGACAAGCTGCTGTTCAACAGTTCGCTGTCCAAGGCCCATTGCGCTCCCGACACCCTGAAGATGCTTGCCCAGTTCACGGTGCTGTCGCGCCTCAAGGAGCCGGAAAACTCCAACATCTATTCGAAGATGCGCGTGTACGACGGTGAAAACCTCAAGGACACCGATCCAAAGGCCAAATCGATCCAGGAATACCGCGACAACGCGGGGGTCGATGAAGGCATGAACGGCCTGTCCACACGTTTCGCGTTCAAGATCCTGTCCAAGGTCTTCAACTTCGACCCTCACGAGATCGCGGCCAACCCGGTTCATCTGCTGTACGTGCTGGAACAGCAGATCGAGCAGGAACAATTCCAGGCCGAAACCCGCGAACGCTACCTGCGCTTCCTCAAGGAGTACCTGGCTCCGCGCTACATCGAGTTCATCGGCAAGGAAATCCAGACGGCGTACCTGGAATCCTACAGCGAGTACGGCCAGAACATCTTCGATCGCTACGTGCTGTACGCAGACTTCTGGATCCAGGACCAGGAATACCGGGACCCGGAGACGGGCGAAATACTCAATCGCGTGGCCCTCAACGAGGAGCTGGAAAAAATCGAAAAACCGGCGGGCATCAGCAATCCGAAGGACTTCCGCAACGAGATCGTCAACTTCGTACTGCGCGCCCGGGCCAACAACAACGGCAAGAACCCAACCTGGCTCAGCTATGAAAAGCTGCGGGTGGTCATCGAGAAGAAAATGTTCTCCAACACCGAAGACCTGCTGCCCGTCATCAGCTTCAACGCCAAGGCCAGCAAGGAGGACCAGCAAAAACACAACGACTTCGTTACACGCATGGTCGAACGTGGCTACACCGACAAACAGGTACGACTGCTCTCCGAGTGGTACCTGCGGGTCCGGAAATCGCAGTAAGCAGCGGCAAGCTTCTAGCTACAAGCTGCAAGGAACGGCGTTGAGCCCAAGGCTCGACGCCATTCCTCTTGCAGCCTGAGGCTTACGACTTGAAGCTCCCCCGGAGGGGCCTATGAGCTATGTGATCGACCGACGCCTTAATGGCAAGAACAAGAGCACGGTGAACCGCCAGCGGTTTCTGCGGCGTTATCGTGACCACATCAAGAAGGCCGTCGAAGAGGCGGTCAGCCGGCGTTCCATTACCGACATGGAACACGGCGAACAGATCAGCATCCCCGGCCGCGACATCGACGAGCCGGTGCTTCATCATGGCCGCGGAGGCAAACAGACCGTCGTTCACCCAGGCAACAAGGAATTCACCAGTGGCGAGCACATCCCCCGTCCCCAGGGTGGTGGCGGCGGCAAAGGGCCCGGTAAAGCCGGCAACTCCGGCGAGGGCATGGATGAGTTCGTGTTCCAGATCACCCAGGAGGAATTCCTGGAGTTCATGTTCGAGGACCTGGAGCTGCCGAACCTGGTCAAGCGCAACCTGACCGGCACCGACACCTTCAAGACCGTGCGGGCCGGTATCAGCAATGAAGGCAATCCGTCACGCATCAATATCATCCGCACCCTTCGCTCAGCCCACGCACGGCGCATCGCGCTGTCGGGCAGCAGCCGGGCAAAACTGCGCGAGGTCAAGGAAGAACTGGCCCGCCTGAAACGCGAAGAACCCGACAATTTTGGCGATATTCAGGACCTGGAAGCGGAAATCGAGAAACTCAGCGCACGCATCCATCGCGTACCGTTCCTCGACACTTTCGATCTCAAGTACAACCTGCTGGTGAAACAGCCAAACCCCAGCTCCAAGGCGGTGATGTTCTGCCTGATGGACGTATCCGGCTCCATGACCCAGGCCACCAAGGATATCGCCAAACGCTTCTTCATCCTGTTGTACCTGTTCCTGAAGCGGAACTACGACAAGATCGACGTAGTGTTCATCCGCCACCACACCAGCGCCAGGGAAGTGGACGAAGAGGAGTTCTTCTACTCCAGGGAGACCGGCGGCACCATTGTCTCCAGCGCCCTGAAGCTGATGCAGGAGATCATGGCCGAACGCTACCCCGCCAACGAATGGAACATCTATGCGGCCCAGGCGTCGGACGGCGACAACTGGAATGATGATTCACCGATCTGCCGTGACATCCTGATCAACCAGATCATGCCGTTCGTCCAGTACTACACCTATGTGGAAATTACTCCACGCGAACACCAGGCCTTGTGGTACGAATATGAACGGATTGCCGAAGCTTTTTCCGACACATTTGCCCAACAGCAACTGGTCTCGGCCGGGGATATCTACCCGGTCTTCCGTGAACTCTTCCAGCGCAGGTTAGTGACATGACCGCCAAAAAAGAGCAGAAGCGCCAGCCCATTTCCACCGGATCCGAATGGACGTTCGAGCTGATCAAGGCCTACGACCGCGAAATCAGCCGTATCGCGGACCGCTACGCCCTCGACACCTACCCGAACCAGATCGAGGTGATCACGGCCGAGCAAATGATGGACGCCTACGCGTCAGTCGGCATGCCGCTGGGCTATCACCACTGGTCCTACGGCAAGCACTTCCTCAGTACCGAGAAATCCTACAGTCGAGGCCAAATGGGACTGGCCTATGAGATCGTCATCAACTCCGACCCCTGCATCGCCTACCTGATGGAGGAAAATACAATCTGCATGCAGGCCCTGGTGGTGGCGCATGCCTGCTATGGGCACAACAGCTTCTTCAAGGGCAACTACCTGTTCCGCACCTGGACCGATGCCAGCTCGATCATCGATTACCTGGTGTTTGCCAAGCAGTACATCATGCAGTGCGAGGAGCGCCATGGCATCGACGCGGTGGAGGACCTCCTGGACTCCTGCCACGCCCTGATGAACTACGGCGTGGACCGCTACAAACGGCCGTATCCGATTTCCGCCGAAGAAGAACGCCGGCGCCAAAAGGACCGCGAAGAGCACCTGCAAAAACAGATCAACGATCTGTGGCGCACCATTCCCAAAGGTGCAGACAAGTACAACGAAAAAGACAATGCCCGCTTCCCTGCCGAGCCTCAGGAGAACATTCTCTATTTCATTGAAAAACATGCGCCTCTGCTGGAGCCGTGGCAGCGGGAAATCGTGCGCATCGTGCGCAAGATCGCCCAGTATTTCTATCCACAACGCCAAACCCAGGTCATGAACGAGGGCTGGGCCACGTTCTGGCACTACACGCTGATGAACGATCTATACGACGAGGGCCTGGTTACCGACGGCTTCATGATGGAGTTCCTGACGTCCCACACCAGCGTGGTGTTCCAACCTGGCTTCGACAGCCCGTACTACAGCGGCATCAACCCTTACGCACTGGGTTTCGCCATGTACCGCGACATCCGCCGCATGTGCGAGAACCCCACCGAGGAAGATCGTCGCTGGTTCCCGGAAATCGCCGGCTCGGACTGGTTGTCCGCCATTAAATTCGCCATGAGCAGTTTCAAGGACGAAAGCTTCATCTTGCAGTACCTCTCGCCCAAGGTGATCCGCGACCTGAAATTGTTCAGCATTCTGGATGATGACCAGAAAGATGACCTGGTGGTGCCCGCCATTCACGATGAGAGCGGCTACCGCATCATCCGCGAAACCCTGGCGGCGCAGTACAACCTGGGTAATCGCGAGCCCAACGTGCAGATCTATAGCATCGACCGCCGCGGCGACCGCTCGCTGACGCTGCGGCACCAGGCGCACAACCGCAAACCACTGGGTGACTCCACCGATGAAGTGCTCAAGCACCTGCACCGACTCTGGGGTTTCGACATCCACCTGGAAACCCTGCAAGGCGACCAAGTGATGAAAACCCATCATGTACCGCCCAAAGGCGAACAAGCCGAAGGAGACTATGGCCGCCTGGACTTGGCTGTCATTCATCTTTGATCCCGTTTTCGCCTCCGGAGGTCCGACGCAAAGGTTATCCTGTCGGATCAACGGAGGTTTTTTATGCAGATCTATAAAGTTGGCGGCGCCGTTCGCGATCGCCTGCTGGGCATTCCCGTCACCGACGTCGATCGGGTTGTCGTGGGGGCCACCGCCGAGGAAATGCTCGCCAAAGGTTTTCGCCCCGTGGGGGCTGACTTTCCGGTATTCCTCGACCCGAAGACCGGCGAGGAATACGCCCTCGCCCGTACCGAACGCAAGAGCGGTCGAGGCTATGGCGGCTTCGTGTTCCATGCCAGCCCTGAAGTGACCTTGGAGGAAGACCTGGTTCGCCGGGACTTGACCATCAACGCCATGGCTGAAGATGACCATGGCAACCTGACCGATCCGTATCACGGCCAACGTGATCTGGAGTCCCGAATTCTACGCCACGTTTCCCCCGCTTTCGCCGAAGATCCACTCCGAGTCTTGCGAGTTGCCCGCTTTGCCGCGCGCTATGCCCCGCTGGGTTTCAAGGTGGCGGACGAAACCCTTGAACTGATGCGCCAACTCAGCGAGTCCGGTGAGCTGGAAGCGTTGACGGCCGAGCGCAGTTGGAAAGAAATTTCCCGCGCCCTCATGGAAAAACAGCCACAGGTATTTATCCAGGTCCTACGCGACTGCACGGCCCTCAAAGTCCTGATGCCCGAGGTCGACGCACTGTTTGGCGTGCCTCAGCCTGAGGCCCACCACCCGGAAATCGACACGGGCTTGCACACCCTGAGCGTGCTGGAGCAGGCGGCATTGCACCAGCAACCTCTGACTGTCCGCTGGGCTTGCCTGCTGCATGACTTGGGCAAAGGCGTGACCCCCGAACACGAATGGCCGCGACACATCGCCCACGAGCACAGGGGATTGAAGCTGATCAAAGCGGTCAATGAGCGCTTCAAGGCGCCGCGCGACTGTCAGGAACTGGCGCTATTGGTCGGCCAATATCACACCCACGGTCATCGTGCGCTTGAGCTGAAGGCGTCCACTTTGCTTGAGCTGTTGCAGAGTTTTGACGTGTACCGCCGGCCTCAGCGCTTCGAGGAGTTCATCGCGGCGTGCGAGATGGATGCCCGTGGTCGCAAAGGCCTGGAAAATCGAAGTTATCCACAGGCTGATTATCTTCGCGGCGCAGCGGCGGCCGCCCGCGCAGTGGCGGTGCAACCGTTGCTGGAAAAAGGTTTCAAGGGGCCGGAGCTGGGCGAGGCGATCAAGCGGGAGCGACTCAGGGTATTGAAAGCGTATAAGGAATCAGCGGGCTGACACCCCGTTTGCAGCTCAGGTGGGTGCGCCGATCTGATCGCGAGCAGGCTCGCTCCCACAGGGCTCGTGGCAGACATGGCATCTGCATTCGCATAGATCAAATGTGGGAGCGAGCCTGCTCGCGATGACGTTATGAGAGTCGCAGCAGGTCCAAAGGCGTAAGTTGCTCCCCCCGCCATTCGAAAGCCACCGGCGCCAGTACCTGATCAATCTGCGCTTCTTCCCACAACGCGGCAAAGCTCTTGCCCACACCAGGATGAATCCGATCCGGCGCGATCAACGACAACGGCCACAAAACGAAGGCGTTCTTGAGGATCTCCGCGCGAGGCAGGATCAGCCCATCGAAGTTGCCAACCTGTTCGCCATATAACAACACGTCAATATCCAGCGGCAGCCCCTTGCGGTCCGGCGCATAGCGACCGTTGTCCGCCTCGATGAACTTGAGGCGACGATCCAGCTCCATCAGTGGCAGATCCGTGAAGGCCGAGACGACAAAATTGAAGAACGGCCCGCTTTTGATACCCACCGGCTGGCTCTCGAACACGGCCGAACAACGCATATCCACCAGGAAACCGGCCAAGGCCTCCAGACCGGCGCACAGATGGGTTTCGCGCTCGATATTGCTGCCGAGCCCGAGAAAAACCTGAGTCAGCGACATCCGCGCTCGATCTCCACGCCAACGCCGCTGGCCGCTGGTACGGCGCCGGGCTTGGTCACTTTCAGACGTAGCCAGGTGATTTTGAACTCGTCCATGAGTTCCTGGGCCAGACGCTCGGCAAAGGTCTCGACCAACTGGAACTGCGCTTGCTCGGCAAACACCTGGATGCGCGAGGAGACGCTGGCGTAGTCGAGCGCCAGGGTCAGGTCATCACCCGCGGCGGCCGGGCGGTTGTCCCAGGCGAAGCTCAGGTCAAGCCGCAGGCACTGGCGGATGCCTCGCTCCCAGTCGTAGGCACCGATTACCGTGTCGACTTCCAGGCCCTCGATAAACACTCTGTCCAAGCACTCTTCTCCGCAGCACGACAAGGGCGCAATGCGCCGTTAGAATCAGGGCGTCCTCGCCCGGAATAGTTAGCATGTTTTGGTTACTGGCGATTCTCGCCTACCTGCTCGGCTCGCTGTCCTTCGCCATTTTGCTCAGCCGCCTGACCGGTCGCCCGGATCCGCGAATGAGTGGCTCAGGCAATGCCGGCGCCACCAACATGCTGCGCCTGGCCGGACGCAAACTCGCCATCCTGACCCTGCTGGGCGACCTCTGCAAAGGCCTTGTCCCGGTATTGATCGCCAGCCTTGCAGGGCTCTCGTTGCAGCAACAGGCCTGGATCGGCGTCTGCGCCGTCATCGGCCATCTATTCCCGCTGTACTTTCGCTTTCGTGGCGGCAAGGGTGTCGCCACCGCCGCCGGCATGCTGCTGGGCCTGTACCCGCCCGCCGCCCTGCTGGCTGTCTGTGCCTGGCTGCTGACGTTCTACCTGACCCGCACCAGTTCCCTGGCCGCGCTGATCGCCACACCGCTGACCTTGCCGTTGCTGGCCTGGCAGGAACCAGCGGCCTTGCTGCCAATGACCGCCCTGGTTGCACTGATCGTCTGGCGCCACCGGGGCAATCTACGCGACCTGTTCGCCGGGCGCGAACGGCATTTTTAAATGACGCCTCACAGCGGCGCCAACTGCTCCATCGGCCAGCGCGCCTGCACACTTATCGCCAGGCTTTCCTGCTGGCCGGCCTGCAAACGCTGGCAGCCGGCAAAGGCGATCATCGCGCCGTTATCTGTGCAGAACTCCGGCCGAGCGTAGTAAACGTCGCCCTTCATGTCGCCGAGCATTTTTTCCAGCGATGTGCGCAAGGCCTTGTTCGCGCTCACACCACCGGCGATCACCAGGCGCTTGAGCCCGGCCTGCTTGAGGGCACGCTTGCACTTGATGGTCAAAGTCTCCACCACGGCCTGCTGGAACGCCAGCGAGATGTCGCAACGGGCTTGTTCACTGTCGTCCCCGGCGCTGACGCACTGCTGCCAGGTGTTCAGGGCGAAGGTCTTCAATCCGCTGAAACTGAAATCCAGGCCGGGACGGTCGCACATCGGTCGCGGGAACACGAAGCGCCCATCGACCCCTTGCGTCGCAAGCCGGGAGATTTCCGGTCCACCTGGATAATTGAGGCCCATCATTTTTGCTGTTTTGTCGAACGCTTCGCCGGCCGCATCGTCGAGAGTTTCGCCGAGCAACTCGTATTGGCCGATGCCATCGACCCGGATGAGCTGCGTATGGCCGCCCGATACCAACAAAGCGACGAACGGAAACTGTGGCGGTTGCGACTCCAGCATCGGTGCCAGCAAGTGACCTTCCATGTGATGCACGCCCAGGGTCGGGATACCCCAGGCAAAGGCCAGCGCCTGGGCACAGGAAGCGCCCACCAGCAACGCGCCCACCAGGCCCGGACCGGCGGTGTAGGCGATACCGTCGATCTCGGTCGGCACGCAGCCGGCTTCGGCCAGGACCTGGCGGATCAAGGGCAGCATGCGCTTGACGTGATCACGGGAAGCCAGCTCGGGCACCACCCCGCCATAGGCGCGATGCAGGTCGATCTGGCTGAACAGCGCATCGGCCAGCAGGCCGCGCTCACTGTCGTAAAGTGCGACACCGGTTTCGTCGCAGGAAGTTTCTAATCCCAGTACTAGCATGGGTTTGCGCCTTGTAGAGGCTGAATTCGAAGGCGCGCATAATAGTCGCCGCGTTGTGCCCCGACCAGCGGTTTTCGATCAGAGGCTTTGCATTCCGAGCGTTGAGGGGTTAACATCCGCAACCCTTAAAAACCGACGTCTTCAAGTGCTCTTTTGCCGCGAGGATGTTGACCCCGGTAATGAATGAAGGTAGCTCTGGATGCCAGCCGTCAAAGTAAAAGAGAACGAACCCTTCGACGTAGCTCTGCGTCGTTTCAAGCGCTCCTGCGAAAAAGCCGGTGTTCTGGCTGAAGTTCGTAGCCGCGAATTCTACGAGAAGCCGACTTCTGAGCGTAAGCGCAAGGCAGCAGCCGCTGTTAAGCGTCACGCCAAGAAAGTTCAGCGCGAACAGCGCCGCGCCGTACGTCTGTACTAATACACAGACGTCCGTAGCAAGCTTCTGCCAAGCCCGGCCCTCAAGCCGGGCTTATGGCATTTGCGGAATAACGCTTGATGCTTCACTGTCAAAGCCGCAGACGCGACCAAGACAACCTGCTTCACCGCGTCAGACCTGGCTCTTTTGCCAGCGGTGCACGTCTTTCCTGACGAGCCTTCCAAGGCTACCGACGAGCACACCCTGATTCCTCTAACGACGATCAGCCCAAGGCACCTGCCTGCGTGCCCGCTTCATGAGCTATCCGAGGCCTGAACAGCCGTTACCGGACTCAGCGCAACACATTCAAACAGTCGAATACTGATAGTTATTAACGTCAGTGGATTATCGGCAGATACACTTCCCGACAGCGATGATGCAGACGACCCGGTCGAGCCACCGATTTAGCGTGCCTCAAACCCAGACCCGGTTACGCCTGCCGATTTCGGGTCCATATTTCGCGCAGTGATGATGAGAACGCCATGGCCGGGCTGATTCCCCAGAGCTTTATTGACGACCTCCTGAACCGCACCGACATCGTCGACGTGGTCAGCTCTCGCCTGCAAATGAAGAAAGCGGGCAAGAACTACACGGCCTGCTGCCCGTTCCACAAAGAGAAAACGCCTTCTTTCAGCGTCAGCCCCGACAAGCAGTTCTACTACTGCTTCGGCTGCGGTGCGGGCGGCAACGCCCTCGGCTTCATCATGGACCACGACAACCTGGACTTCCCCCAGGCGGTCGAAGAACTGGCCAAAGCCGCCGGCATGGAAGTACCCCGCGAGGAAAGCGGTCGACAGCACAAGCCACGCCAACCGACCGATTCTCCGCTTTATCCGCTATTGACCGCAGCGGCGGATTTTTATCGCCAGGCCCTCAAAAGCCATCCGGCACGCAAGGCCGCGGTGGATTATCTCAAGGGTCGCGGCCTGACCGGCGAAATCGCCCGGGACTTCGGCCTCGGCTTCGCACCGCCCGGCTGGGACAACCTGTACAAGCACCTGAGCAGCGATACGTTGCAGCAGCGCGCCATGATCGACGCCGGCCTGCTGATTGAAAATGCCGAAACCGGCAAGCGCTACGACCGCTTTCGCGACCGGGTCATGTTTCCGATCCGCGACACACGCGGGCGGATCATCGCCTTTGGTGGCCGGGTACTGGGTGACGACAAGCCGAAATACCTGAACTCCCCGGAAACCCCGGTATTCCATAAAGGGCAAGAACTCTACGGCCTGTACGAAGCGCGCAAGAACAACCGCAACCTCGATGAAATCATTGTCGTCGAAGGCTACATGGACGTTATTGCCCTGGCCCAGCAAGGCCTGCGCAACGCCGTCGCCACCCTGGGTACGGCCACCAGCGAAGAGCACATGAAGCGCCTGTTTCGCGTGGTGCCCAACGTGTTGTTTTGCTTCGACGGCGACCAGGCCGGCCGCAATGCCGCCTGGCGCGCCCTGGAAGCCACCTTGCCGTGCCTGCAGGACGGGCGGCGTGCACGCTTCCTGTTCCTGCCAGAAGGCGAGGACCCCGATACGCTGGTACGTTCCGAGGGCACCGACGCGTTCCGTGCGCGGATCAACCAACATGCGCAACCGTTGGCCGACTATTTTTTCCAGCAGTTGACCGAAGAAGCCGATCCGCGCTCGCTCGAAGGCAAGGCTCACATGGCCACCCTCGCGGCACCGCTGATCGACAAGGTGCCTGGCGCCAACCTGCGCACACTCATGCGCCAGCGCCTGACCGAGATCACCGGCCTGAACAGCGAAGCGGTCAATCAATTGGTACACAGCGCGCCCCAGGAGGCGCCGCCGGCTTATGATCCAGGCATCGATTACGACGCGATGCCGGATTTCGCCGACTATCATCAACCTCAGCAGGATTACGCCCCCCAGCAGGAATGGACGCCGAAAAAACCCGGCAGCGGCGGCAAGAAATGGGACAAGAAGCCCTGGGACAAGAACGGCAAGCGTGGCGATCGCGACCAACCACGTGCCCCGCGCGTGCCGGCCGCCGTCGAACCACCAACACTGGCCGCCTTGCGCACCTTGCTGCATCACCCGCAACTGGCGGAAAAAGTCGAGGACGCAGGGCACTTCGCCGCCGAGGACCACAGCAATACGCAATTGCTGGTGGCACTCCTTGAAGCCGTGCAGAAGAACCCCAAGCTAAACTCTTTCCAGTTGATCGCGCGGTGGCACGGTACCGAGCAGGGGCGCCTTTTGAAGGCCCTGGCCGAGAAGGAATGGCTGATTGATGGAGACAACCTTGAACAACAGTTTTTCGACACCATTACTAGCTTGTCCGCCCGCCAACGCGAGCGAAATCTGGAACAACTTCTGCGAAAAGCTCGCCAGAGCGAGTTGACCAGCGAAGAGAAAAACCAATTGCGCGACTTACTTAGCCGCAATGTTTGCGCATCAAACCCGACCTCAACTGGCGCGTGAGGTCACAGCTCAGGTATAATCCTCGGCTTGTTTTTTGCCCGCCAAGACCTTCAGTGGATAGGGTGTTATGTCCGGAAAAGCGCAACAGCAGTCTCGTATCAAAGAGTTGATCCTATTGGGTCGTGAGCAGGGCTACCTGACTTACGCGGAGGTCAACGACCACCTGCCGGAGGATATTTCAGATCCGGAACAGGTGGAAGACATCATCCGCATGATCAACGACATGGGGATCAACGTATTCGAGGTTGCTCCAGATAAGGATGCCCTTATGCTGGCCGACGCCGATACCGACGAGGCGGCCGCTGAAGAAGCGGCCGCAGCGTTGGCAGCGGTCGAGACCGACATTGGTCGCACCACCGACCCCGTGCGCATGTACATGCGTGAAATGGGCACGGTAGAGCTCCTCACACGCGAAGGCGAAATCGAAATCGCCAAGCGTATTGAAGAAGGCATCCGTGAAGTGATGGGCGCAATCGCGCACTTCCCTGGCACGGTTGACCATATTCTCTCCGAGTACACCCGCGTCACCACCGAAGGTGGCCGCCTGTCCGACGTCTTGAGCGGTTATATCGACCCGGACGACGGCATTGCGCCGCCTGCCGCCGAAGTGCCGCCGCCAATCGACGCGAAAGCCGTCAAGGCCGACGACGACACCGATGACGAAGACGCCGAAGCGAGCGACGACGAGGAAGAAGCCGAAAGCGGTCCGGATCCGATCATCGCAGCGCAGCGTTTCGGCGCTGTGGCCGACCAGATGGAAATCACCCGCAAGGCGCTGAAAAAGCACGGTCGCAACAACAAGCAGGCGATTGCCGAGCTGTTGGCACTGGCCGAGCTGTTCATGCCGATCAAGCTGGTACCGAAGCAATTCGAAGGCCTGGTCGAGCGTGTGCGCAGCGCCCTGGATCGCTTGCGCCAGCAAGAGCGCGCGATCATGCAGCTTTGCGTGCGTGACGCCCGCATGCCGCGTGCCGACTTCCTGCGTCAGTTCCCTGGTAACGAAGTCGACGAAAGCTGGACCGATGCACTGGCCAAGGGCAAGAGCAAATACGCTGAAGCCATTGCCCGCCTGCAACCGGACATCATTCGTTGCCAGCAGAAGCTGAGCGCGCTGGAAGCCGAGACCGGCCTGAGCATCGCCGAGATCAAGGACATCAACCGTCGCATGTCGATCGGCGAGGCCAAGGCCCGTCGCGCGAAGAAAGAGATGGTCGAAGCGAACTTGCGTCTGGTGATCTCCATCGCCAAGAAGTACACCAACCGCGGCCTGCAATTCCTCGATCTGATCCAGGAAGGCAACATCGGCCTGATGAAGGCGGTGGACAAGTTCGAATACCGTCGCGGCTACAAGTTCTCGACTTATGCCACCTGGTGGATCCGTCAGGCGATCACTCGCTCGATCGCCGACCAGGCCCGCACCATCCGTATCCCGGTGCACATGATCGAGACGATCAACAAGCTCAACCGTATTTCCCGGCAGATGCTGCAGGAAATGGGTCGCGAACCGACGCCGGAAGAGCTGGGCGAACGCATGGAAATGCCTGAGGACAAGATCCGCAAGGTATTGAAGATCGCCAAGGAACCGATCTCCATGGAAACCCCGATCGGCGATGACGAAGACTCCCATCTGGGTGACTTCATCGAAGACTCCACCATGCAGTCTCCGATCGATGTCGCCACTGTCGAGAGTCTCAAGGAAGCGACTCGAGAAGTACTGTCCGGCCTCACTGCCCGTGAAGCCAAGGTACTGCGCATGCGCTTCGGCATCGACATGAACACCGACCACACCCTCGAGGAAGTCGGCAAGCAGTTCGATGTCACCCGTGAGCGCATTCGTCAGATCGAAGCCAAGGCGTTGCGCAAACTGCGCCACCCGACGCGAAGCGAGCATCTGCGCTCCTTCCTCGACGAGTGACCTTCAAAACCCCCGGCCCTGCCGGGGGTTTTGTTATGTGCAACAGATAAAATCCCCCTCGTTACGCTCCTCACCACCCTGTGGCCCGTCTACACTCGAATCATCCTCCCCAAGCCATGACGAGACAGTGATGCCCAGACTGACGGCCGCGCTTTTGCTGTCATTGATGACCTGGACCGCAACAGCTGGCGCGTTGACGCTCACCGACGAGGAGCTCCGCTGGCTCAAGGACCACCCCGACCTGCGCCTGGGCGTCGATGCCTCATGGCCGCCGTTCGAGTTTCGCGATGAGCAAGGCCGCTATCAGGGCCTGGCCGCCGACTACGTCGATATCATTCGGGAACGACTGGCCATCAAGCTCACCCCCATCGAGCCAGCCAGCTGGACCGCCGTGCTGGAGCAGGTCGCACAGGGCAAGATAGACCTTCTGCCGGGCATCATGTCCACGCCGGAACGCCAGAATTACCTGGCGTTCACCCGGCCTTACCTCGATTTTCCCATTGTCATCCTGGCCCATCGCGGTGGCGCCCAGCCCCACAACCTCAAGGAGTTGTACGGGCTGAAAATCGCCGTGATAGAGAACTATGCCCCCCATGAATTGCTGCGCAACCACCATCCCGACCTGAATCTCGTGGCGCTGCCCAACGTCAGTTCAGCCCTGCAGGCACTGGCAACCGACGAAGTGGACGCAGTAGTCGGCGACCTGGCTTCCAGTGTCTGGAGCCTGCGCCAACTCAAGCTCGAAGGCCTTTATGTCAGCGGGGAAACGCCTTATCGCTATCAATTGGCAATGGCCGTCCCTCGAGACAACAAGATATTGGTGGGTATCCTGGACAAGGTCATGGCCGACATGAGCCCAGCCGAAGTTGCCGAGATCCAGCAGAAGTGGGTCGGCAACGTGCATGACTATCGTCAGCTCTGGTCAGATTTGCTGGTCTACGGCCTGCCTGCACTATTGCTCCTGGTCGGCATACTGGCAGTGGTGATTCGCATCAACCGCAGACTCAGTTCGGAAATCGCCCGACGGGTCGAACTGGAACAGGAACTGCGCAGCAGCGAATACCATTACCGAGGGCTGGTGGAGAGCCTGTCGGCCATTGCCTGGGAGGCAAGGGTCAGCGATTTCACCTACAGCTACGTGTCGCCCCACGCCGAAGACCTGCTGGGCTATCCCCTTTCCCATTGGCTGATCCCAGGCTTCTGGCGCAACATCATTCATCCGGCGGACCTGATCCGCGCCCAGACCTACTGTGATCATGAAGTGCTGGCCGGGCGCGATCACTGCATCGATTATCGGGTGATCACCGCCGATGGCCGCTGCCTGTGGGTGCGCGACATTGTCAGCCTGATCGAGCACGGCCACGAACCAGTGATGCGCGGGCTGATGATCGATATCAGTGAAGCCAAGCGCACCGAGGAAGCGCTGCGTCTTTCGGAACAGAAGTTTGCCTCCGTGTTCCGCCAATGCCCGGACATCCTGGTGATCGCACGGCTGATGGACGGTTGCCTGCTGGAGGTCAACAAGGCCTTCGAGGAGCAGATCGGCCTGAGTGCCGCCGAGGCGGTGGGACGCAACGCAACCGAACTGAATATCTGGGGCATCCAAGGCGTGGGGCCGGGGCTGTTGCAGCGCTTGCAGGCCGGCAGCATTCGCAACCTGGAAATGCCCTTTCGCCGCAGCAACGGCCAGGTGTTCACCGGACTGATCTCCGCCGAACCCTTCGACCTCGATACGACGCCAGCCCTGGTCGTGGTCGTGCGGGACATCAGCCAGCTCAAGGAAACCCAGCAGCAATTGCAGACCTCAGAAGAGAAGTTTGCCAAGGCATTCCACGCCTCACCCGATGGCTTGCTACTGTCCCGACAAAGCGATGGTTTGCTGATCGAAGTCAACGAAGGTTTCAGCCGCATTACCGGTTTCAACAGCGCCCTGTCGGTGGACCGCTCGACCCTGGACCTGGGCATCTGGGTCAACCTCAACGAGCGCAAGCAGATGCTCAGCCTGTTGAAACGGGACGGTTTCGTAAAAGACTTCAGCTGCCATATCCGTCGCAACGACGGGCAGGTACGGCTCTGCGAAGTCTCCAGTCGCCCGCTGCCCATCGGCAACGAAGACTGCATGCTGACCATCGCCCGGGACATCACCGAACGCCACCTCATGCAGGAGAAACTGCAACAAGCCGCCACCGTGTTCGAAAGCACAGCCGAAGGCGTGCTGATCACCGATACGCAACAGCACATCAGCGCGGTGAACCGAGCCTTCACCGAAATCACCGGCTACAGCGAAACCGAGGCCTTGGGCCATACGCCCCGGTTACTGGCTTCCGGCCTGCATGACAGCGCGTTCTACGCCGCGATGTGGCACCAGTTGACGGCGGAAGGCCACTGGCAGGGCGAGATCTCCAATCGGCGCAAGAACGGCGAGCTGTACCCCAGTTGGCTGACCATCAGCGCGGTGCGCAATCGGGATCAACAGATCACCCATTTCGTTGCGGTCTTCGCCGATATCTCCAGCCTCAAACATGCCCAGGCCCGGCTCGATTACCAGGCTCACCACGATCCACTGACCGGCCTGCCGAATCGCACGCTGTTCGAAAGCCGCCTGCTGACGGCTCTCAACAGCCAGCAGGAAAACGGCGGCCAGGGTGCGGTGCTGTTCCTGGACCTGGACCGCTTCAAGCACATCAACGACAGCCTCGGACACCCGGTCGGCGACCTGCTGCTCAAAGGCATTGCCGTGCGCTTGCGCGAGCAACTGCGCGACATCGACACCGTGGCGCGCCTGGGCGGCGACGAGTTCATCATCCTGCTGCCCGGCTTGCAGCAGCCCAGTGACGCCGAACACATCGCCCAGAAACTGTTGAACTGCTTTGCCGCGCCATTCCAGGCCGGCGAGCACGAGTTCTTCATCAGCGCCAGCATTGGCACCAGCCTCTACCCACAGGATGGCAGCGACGTCGCCACGCTGGTCAAGAATGCCGACGCTGCGATGTACCGCTCCAAGGCCAAGGGGCGCAACCGGGTGGAAAGTTATACTCGCGACCTCACCGCCCAGGCCAGCGAGCGCGTAGCCCTGGAACACGAGCTGCGACGGGCGATCGAGCGCAACGAACTGTCATTATCCTTCCAACCGAAAATCAGCCTCGTCGACAACCGTCTGGTGGGTGCCGAGGCGCTGATTCGCTGGACCCACCCGACATTTGGCGACGTACCGCCGGAACATTTCATCCCCCTGGCGGAAGAAAACGGCATGATCCTGCAGATTGGCGACTGGGTACTGGAGCATGCCTGCCAGCAGTTGAGTGAATGGAACAGTACCTATGACAGCCTGGGCCCTCTGTCGGTCAACCTCGCCGGCGCCCAATTGCGCCAGCCCAACCTGTTGGGACGTATCGAACAACTGCTGCGCGAACACCATCTCAGGCCAGGCTTGTTGCAACTGGAAATTACCGAGAACTTCATCATGAGCCAGGCCGAAGAGGCCCTGATGGTGCTGCACCAGTTGAAAAAGCTCGGTGTGCAATTGGCCATCGACGACTTCGGTACGGGTTACTCATCCCTCAGCTACCTCAAGCGCCTGCCGCTGGACATCCTCAAGATCGACCAATCCTTCGTCCGAGGCCTGCCCGACGACCCCCACGACGCGGCCATCGTGCGGGCAATCATCGCCCTGGGTCGCAGCATGCAATTCACCGTCATCGCCGAGGGCGTCGAAACCCTGGCCCAACAGCAATTCCTGACCGAAGAGGGTTGCGAACAGATCCAGGGCTACATCGTCAGCCTGCCCCTGGGCGCCGACGAGTTTGCCGCCACGTTTCTTCGTGTGAGCGTATCGGATTTTTCGGATAGCACAGCCGAGAAACCGTCGCTATAATCCGCGACCTACTGAGGGCCTATAGCTCAGTTGGTTAGAGCAGAGGACTCATAATCCTTTGGTCCACGGTTCGAGTCCGTGTGGGCCCACCATCTTGAAAGCCGCGCATTGCGCGGCTTTTGCGTATCTAGCGTCCTCCCGCTAGCATCCTTCGCTCCGATACAATAAAAATCCCATCCCTCACCGAGATGCCCATCATCGCCAGCCCCAGCCTCCCGCGACTGATTCTTGAACTGTTCTGGCAACTCGGCATCCTGCTGGTGCCGGCCTTTTTCGTCACCGTGCTGCCGCCGCCACTGGCTTTGCTGGCGGTGGTGTTCCTCGGCCTGCTGATGGGCCTTGCCGCTCGCCTGGGCTTTTTGGCGACGGGCCGGGGCATTGCCCGGTTGACGGTCGGCGCCGTGTTTGGCCTGGGCTTCAGCCTGGGACGGGCGTTGCCCGAGTGGTGGGGCATCTTGGTGGCGATCGTCGCCATCATCGTTGGGCTCGCCTGCGTCAGTAGCTGGGAACGGCGCCTTGGGTTGGCGCTCGTCTCCAGTAAAGGGCCGAGTGCCTGGGGTGGAAACGAGCCGCTGCTGACCCCTGAAGGCGAGCCAATCCGGGTCTTCAACCACGGCGAAATCGCCATGGGCGGCCCGACTTATTGCGACTATCTGTTCCCCGACGGCGTGCTTCTGCAAGGCATTGGCTCCTCGGCAGTGTTCTCCAGCGATGGGCGCTATTTCGCCGCACCGGTACCGTCCCGGCAGGCATGGGGACTGGTGGTCCTCGACCGCCAGCAACGCCAGCTGTACCGCTGCGCCGACAGCGAACTCTGGGAGCTGGACGCTTTTGATCTCGACCTCTTGAGCGGACGCCATAGCCCACTGGTGGATAACAGCGTTCGCGAAACCCGGCTCGATGAGCTGTTGCAAACCGCCAGCGTCACCCACCTGGTGCCTGTCGCCGATCTGTGGCTGGAAGCCGACTGGCATCCTGAGCCGACCTTTGAACGGCGCTCCGCCGATGGCCAGCAGTGCCTTCAGGGCAATATTTCTTTGCCTTCGACTTTTCGCGACTTGCCCCAGCCCCTGGATCCCTTGCTTTCACCGCGCTATACCATCAGCGTCAATGGACAATCGTCCGGCCTGTCGATGGCGGCAGACGCGCCGTTGATATGGAGCACCGATCAACGCGCGCTGGTGTGCCTGGCTCACGAGCAAAGCGGTGACGCGCAGGGCGACCAATATTGGTTGTGGCAGCTCGATACCGGCTGGCGCGCCTTGCCCTCGCCCTGGGTGAGGGGCGCCGCAGAACCGTCCTTCTACTGGCATGAATTACTGAGCCTCGACGCGAACCATGTGCGTATCGGCGCCTACCTCGACTATCCGCGCCCAGGTTCCGGCCGTTACGGCTATCGCCTGGACAGTATCCACAGCGATACCGAAATCCAGGCCGGCCATGACGTCCAAGGCCGCGTACAGGTCGCGGAATTCAAACTGACCCGCATGGCCATTGTGTTGCCGTTGGACAGTCGGGGAGCGCGCGGTGATGCGTTTATCGAGACGCAGCCGATGCTGGACGGTACCCGTGCTCAGTTGAGCTGGCTTGGTGACAATCGCGAAGGGCTTGGGGGCTACCGCTGTCAGATCGGTGACTGGCACTTGCCCGGAAGTTGGTTGTTGGACCACCGCGTCTCAGACTGCGGTCGTTACCTCGCACTACTGCCCTTTGAAAACGCAACGACCGTGACCACCCATGGCGTGATCGCGGACGTGAAGGATCGACGCCTGCTGGAAGGGCCGGCGATGTGGGTGGAACGCATCCTCGATTTTCGTAATGGCCGGCTGAGCCTGGCAGTGGTCGCCGGTCGACTTGACCAGGACCTGGAGAGCAGCGCGCTGCAACGTTTCAGTGTCCAGGCGCCGCAGATCGGTAGCGCCAACGCCACTTCGTTCTTTCAACCCAACGAGCGATCCCGCTTGTTCTACGACACCGTGGAACTGCAGGTAGTCGATTCACAGCTGCAGAGATTGCCCTCCTGGCGCCTGGTGGATCGTCCGCAAGCCGCCAACGCCGAAGGGGATTTCATCCAGCCTGCACCCGACCACCGGGACGCTGCCTGGTTGTTCGGCAGCGAGACGGAATATGCAGACAGTTGGGTACGTGCACAGACGCCCCGGCTCGGGGGACATCTGCTGACAGCTTCAGGCTGCGCGCTGGTCGACCTGGCACCGTCGATGATCTGGTCGACGGACAGCCGCTATCTGGCCCTGACCTGCATGGCGACCGATGTGACAGAACTGTGTGGAAGTTATCGAGGCTGGCAATTGCTGGTCCTGGATGTCCAGGAACACACGTTGCGGGTGCATCCGCAGTGGCTGGGCAAACGGCCGCTGTTTGAGAGTTTCGACGACGAACAGCTGCATGTGCGCTGCTTTGAGCGCGATTGGGAAGCGCAAGACGATGACGACCCAGGTTCTGTGCAGTCGTTCCCGCTGGCTCTACTGTTGCAGTTGCCCACCGAACAGTTGGTTTGCCAGGACGGTTTCTGGCTCAGGCCGTCACAGATGCACCTGGCCCCTGCCTGGCGAGCGCAGGCTTTACCTGCCATTGGCTATTTCGCACGTGAGAGTCTGTAACATGTTCGCCATCGACTGCCCGCGCCGGAGCCCACTTTGACTGACACCCGCCCTCCCGTCCTCGACGAAATCGACCGACAACTGATCGCGGCACTGCAAATCAATGCACGGGAAAGCGTCGCCATGCTCGCCCGGCAGCTAGGCATCGCCCGCACGACCGTGACCTCACGGTTGGCGCGGCTGGAAAAAACCAAGGTGATCACTGGATACGGCGTGCGCCTGGGGCAGCGGGTGATAGACGGCGGCTTGCAGGCCTATGTCGGTATCAAGGTTCAACCGCGCTCCGGCAAGGACGTGCTGCGGCGCTTGAGCGCCATGGCCCAGGTCCAGCAGTTGTGCGCGGTCAGCGGTGAGTTCGACTATGTCGCCTGGCTGCGCACGGACTCGCCGGAGCAACTGGACCAGTTGCTGGACCAGATCGGCAGCGTGGACGGTGTGGAGAAGACCACTACGTCGATCATCCTCAGCAGCAAGATCGATCGGGGCCAGCCGGTCTAAGCCCTGCGTCACTTAACCTGTGGGAGCTTGCTCGCGATGGCGTTGGTTCAGCCACATCTTCATGACTGACAGGCCGCTATCGCGAGCAAGCTCGCTCTCACAGGGAACCTGTTTCGTCATTACGACTTATCAATACATCAAAGTGACTTAAAACCGATCAAAACGACGACATATTGTGTCTTATTAACGTATTCCACCCTCCCTAGAATGGCTGGCATCTTTCCTATACTCAGACGCGAAGGCCGCGTCGAGTCGCCCATCAAGGTCAGCCATGAACAAGCACAATCGCCACCCAGCAGACGGTAAGAAACCCATCACCATTTTCGGCCCGGACTTTCCTTTCGCCTTTGACGACTGGATCGAGCATCCGGCTGGCCTGGGCAGTATTCCCGCCCACAACCACGGTACGGAAGTGGCGATTGTCGGTGCCGGGATCGCCGGTCTGGTGGCGGCTTACGAGCTGATGAAGCTCGGTCTCAAGCCCGTGGTCTACGAGGCGTCGAAGATGGGTGGACGCCTGCGCTCACAGGCGTTCAACGGCGCCGAAGGGGTGATTGCCGAGCTGGGCGGCATGCGTTTTCCGGTGTCATCCACTGCGTTCTACCATTACGTCGACAAATTGGGCCTGGAGACCAAACCGTTTCCCAACCCGCTGACCCCGGCGTCCGGCAGCACGGTCATCGACCTGGAAGGCCAGACCTATTACGCACAGAAGCTGGCGGATCTTCCGGCACTGTTCCAGGAAGTTGCCGATGCCTGGGCCGATGCCCTGGAAGATGGTGCGCGCTTCGGCGATATACAGCAGGCGATCCGCGACCGCGACGTGCCGCGCCTGAAAGAACTGTGGAACACCTTGGTACCCTTGTGGGATGACCGCACGTTCTACGACTTCGTCGCCACATCCAAGGCATTCGCCAAGCTCTCGTTCCAGCACCGCGAAGTGTTCGGCCAGGTCGGTTTCGGCACGGGCGGCTGGGATTCGGACTTCCCCAATTCGATGCTGGAAATCTTCCGCGTCGTGATGACCAACTGCGACGACCACCAGCATCTGGTGGTCGGTGGCGTCGAACAGGTGCCCCACGGCATCTGGAAGCACGTACCGGAACGCTGTGCACACTGGCCGGAAGGTACCAGCCTGAATTCGCTGCACCTGGGTGCCCCGCGCAGCGGCGTGAAGCGTATCGCCCGCGCCGCCGATGGACGTTTCAGCGTGACCGACGTCTGGGAAAACACCCGCGAATACGCCGCCGTGCTGGTCACCTGCCAGAGCTGGCTGCTGACCACCCAGATCGAATGCGAAGAGGCGCTGTTCTCGCAAAAAATGTGGATGGCCCTGGACCGCACCCGCTATATGCAATCGTCGAAGACGTTCGTGATGGTCGACCGGCCGTTCTGGAAGGACAAGGACCCGGAAACCGGCCGCGACCTGATGAGCATGACCCTGACCGACCGCCTGACCCGTGGCACCTATCTTTTCGACAACGGGGACGACAAGCCGGGGGTGATTTGCCTGTCATATTCCTGGATGAGCGATGCGCTGAAAATGCTCCCCCATCCGGTGGAAAAACGCGTGAAGCTGGCCCTCGATGCCCTGAAAAAGATCTACCCCAAGGTGGACATCGCTGCCCGGATCATCGGCGACCCGATCACCGTGTCGTGGGAAGCCGACCCGCACTTTCTCGGTGCATTCAAAGGCGCCCTGCCCGGCCACTATCGCTACAACCAGCGCATGTACGCGCATTTCATGCAGGACGACATGCCAGCCGAACAACGCGGGATCTTTATTGCCGGCGATGACGTCTCATGGACACCGGCCTGGGTCGAAGGCGCGGTACAGACCTCACTCAATGCCGTGTGGGGAATCATGAAGCACTTCGGTGGTGAAACTCACGCCGAGAACCCGGGTCCAGGCGATGTGTTCCATGAGATCGGTCCGATCGCCCTGCCCGAATAAAAGGAGTTGTCGATGCGTGTAGCCCTCTATCAATGCCCACCGCTGCCACTGGATCCGGCCGGCAACCTGCAACGCCTGCATCAGGTGGCGCTGGAAGCCAGGGGCGCCGATGTACTGGTGCTGCCGGAGATGTTCATGACTGGCTACAACATCGGCGTCGACGCGGTGAATGTATTGGCCGAGGTCTATAACGGCGAGTGGGCGCAACAGATCGCCCGCATTGCCAAGGCCGCCAGCCTGGCGATCGTCTATGGCTACCCTGAACGCGGCGAAGACGGGCAGATCTACAACGCGGTGCAACTGATCGACGCCCAGGGCGAGCGTCTGGCCAACTACCGCAAGAGCCACCTGTTCGGTGACCTCGATCACGCGATGTTCAGTGCTGGCGACGCCGCATTGCCCATCGTCGAGCTCAATGGCTGGAAACTCGGTTTCCTGATCTGCTACGACCTGGAGTTCCCGGAAAACGCCCGGCGCCTCGCCCTGGCCGGTGCCGAGCTGATCCTGGTGCCCACCGCCAATATGCAACCCTACGAGTTCATCGCCGACGTCACCGTGCGTGCCCGGGCCATCGAGAACCAGTGCTTCGTGGCGTACGCCAACTACTGCGGCCACGAAGGTGAATTGCAGTATTGCGGCCAAAGCAGCATCGCCGCACCGAATGGCAGCCGCCCGGCGCTTGCCGGGCTGGATGAGGCCTTGATCGTCGCTGAACTGGACCGCCAACTGATGGAAGACTCCCGGGCAGCCTACAGCTACCTGCACGATCGCCGCCCCGAGCTTTACGACGAGTTGCACAAACACTGATAGAGGATTGAGAAAGAGCCCTGATCCGCTAGCATGAGCGCATCTTTGTCCTGGAAGCGCTCATGCCGGCCCCCGACTCCCTCCGCCCCCACACTGAAACCCTGGCCAATGGCTTGCGGGTGACGCTGCGTCATGACCCCGCCCTCAAGCGCAGCGCTGCGGTACTGCGAGTCGCGGCTGGCAGCCATGATGCGCCCCTGGCCTGGCCAGGATTAGCGCATTTGCTCGAGCATCTGTTCTTCCTCGGCACCGAGCGGTTTCCCGCCGGGGAGAACCTGATGGCCTACGTGCAGCGCCAGGGCGGCCAGCTCAATGCGCGCACCAGCGAACGCACCACGGATTTTTTCTTCGAATTGCCACCCGCCGCCTTCGCCGACGGACTGGAACGACTGGTGGACATGCTCGCCCAGCCGCGCCTGGACGAAGCCGATCAGTTGCGAGAGCGGGAAGTACTGCACGCAGAGTTCATCGCCTGGTCCCAGGATACGGCAGCCCAGCGACAGCTTGCCTTGCATGACGGTTTGTCGGCGACCCATCCGTTGCGAGGTTTTCATGCTGGCAATCGCGACAGCCTCGCAGTGGCGCAAGCCGAATTTCAAACGGCGTTGCATGATTTCTACCGCAGCTTTTACCGGAGCGGCCAGATGACCCTGAGCCTGGCCGGCCCGCAAAGCATCGACGCCTTGAAAACCCTGGCCGAACAGTTCGACAGCCACATACCTGCCGGCGAAGCGCTTGCCAGGCCAGCACCGCCAAAGCTTATGGCGGCGTCCCAGACGAGTTATCAACAGGCCCGCGAAGGTTGTCTCGACCTGCTGTTCGCTTTCGAAGATTTGCCCGTCGCCTCGCCTCAAGCCTTGGATTTTCTCTGTACGTCACTGAACTCCAGCAAACCGGGAGGCCTGCTCGACACGTTGCGTCAGCGCGGCCTGGCTGACAGTCTCAAGGCCAACGCGTTGTATGAATTTGCCGGGCAAGCGTTGCTGCACATTGAAATCAAGCACGACAACGCTCAGGCAGCGGCGCAAATCCAGCCATTGCTGCACGACTGGCTGGGGTTCTTTGCCGCCCAGGACGACTGGGCGCCGTTGCGCCAGGAGTTCACTGCACTGCTACAGCGTCGCCAGGAAACAGGATCAGCCCTGCAGTTGGCCCGCAGGGACTGTGAAGGGCGTGACGGGCCGCTGCTGGCAAACGACCTCGCAAGACTCAGGGAAATCCTCAAGCAACTGCACCCGGCCAATAACATCGCGCAGCAATGGCAACTGCCCGCGCCCAACCCGTTCCTGCACACCCCAAGCGAAGCACCTCGCGCCGGGCTGATACGCGGCCAGACCAGCGCCCATCGCGGCTTGCGAACTTTTGCCCAGGACCGCTCCCGAGGCCGACGGGAACGCTCGCCCATGCAGTTCAGCGAGGCGCTGCCGGATAATGGTCGTGAAGGCGCGGTGTACCTGCGCTGGCAACTGACGACCCAGGCACCGCTCGACTTTCAAGCCAGGCTCGACCGACACCTGCAGGATATGCGTGAGGATGCTGGCCAGGCCGGTGTGGACGTCAGTTTCGAGTCCTGCGCCAATCAATGGCTACTGAAGCTGGTCGGCTTGCAGACTCCGATACCGTTGGTGCTTGAACACGTTCTGACCAAGCTCGCGCAACCGCTGCCAATGGCTTTGGCCGCTCATGAGCCCCCGCCGATACCGATTCGACACCTGTTGAAGGCCTTGCCGAATCACCGCCGGCACAACTGGCAGTCGTCAGCGCTACCATCGCCCGACAGCGACCAAAGTGTGTGGACGACGGCCCGATGGGACGGGCTGTCCATTGGTCTGTCGGCGGCCATTCAAGGGGCGTTGGGCCCTGCCTTGGCCCGTGTGCCGGGCATCGCGGGCGTGGAAATCAGCCGCGCGACGGCACCTCGCGGGCAACGCATCTGGAATACGCTCAAGACTCACGGGGAAGAACCGGCCGTGCTGCTGTTTTGCCCGACGCCCACCCCGGCGCTGGCCGACGAAGCCGCCTGGCGGTGGCTGGCACAGCTATGTCAGACGCTGTTCTACCAGCGCCTGCGAGTGGAGTTGCAGTTGGGCTATGCGGTGTTCAGTGGGTTGAAGCAGATCGACGGGCAAACCGGGATGTTGTTCGGCGTCCAATCGCCCAACCTCTCGGCGACGCAACTGAGTGCCCACATCGAGCAATTCCTGGCCGGGTTACCGGCGCTGGTCCAGCAGCTCGATGATTCATCCCTGACCCGCCAGCGACAAGCGCTCGCCGCCCAACTCCAGAGGACCGGCCTGCCCTTCGCCCAGGCCGCCGAACTGCTCTGGCAAGGTAAGCTGGCTGGCCGCCCGTCGGATTATTTCGAGCAGTTGTCCGATGCCATCGTGGACCTGGATCGCGCCCAGCTAAAGGCAGCCGCCCAGTATCTGATCGATGCAGAAGGAGGATGGTGCTGCCTGAGCAACGGAGCCTGCCCGGGGGAAGGTTGGCAAGCGGCACAGTGATCATTGCAGCCGCTGTAATGAGCTTTCTTCGAGAATCTCGGCGAACGAATATGTCAGATTTAGTAACATAGGCGCCTAAGCATCTGAACATCTCCGAACGGAGGTGGACTATATGTATAGGTCTCACCTGTTCCATCTAACGAAAGCAGCCCAACCAAAGGAGTATTTCCATGTCCTGGTCCAAACCCGCATATATCGACCTGCGTATCGGTTTCGAAGTCACCATGTACTTCGCTAGCCGTTGATTGCTGCAGGCGGTTAAGCACGCAGCACTACGCCTCGGTCAGCCGAGGCGTTTTTATTTCGGTTTGCAGATGGAGCAGCCATGTTCGTCCAGATTCTAGGTTCCGCCGCCGGTGGCGGTTTCCCCCAGTGGAACTGCAACTGCGCCAATTGCGCAGGTTTTCGCAACGGCAGCCTGCGGGCCGAGGCGCGCACCCAATCGTCCATCGCCCTTTCCGATGACGGCGTGAACTGGGTGCTGTGCAACGCCTCTCCGGACATTCGCGCCCAGCTCCAGGGCTTCGCCCCGATGCAGCCTGGCCGGGCGCTGCGGGACACCGGCATTGGCGCCATCATCCTGATGGACAGCCAGATCGACCACACCACCGGCCTGCTCAGCCTGCGTGAAGGTTGCCCGCATCAAGTCTGGTGCACCGACATGGTCCATGAAGACCTGAGCACCGGCTTCCCGCTGTTCAACATGCTGACCCACTGGAACGGTGGGTTGAGCTGGAACCGCATCGAGCTCGACCAGAGCTTCACCATCCCAGCCTGTCCAAACCTGCGTTTCACGCCGCTGCCATTGCGCAGCGCCGCCCCACCCTATTCACCGCACCGCTTCGATCCGCACCCGGGCGACAACATCGGCCTGATCGTCGAAGACCTGCGCACCGGCGGCAAGCTGTTCTACGCACCGGGCCTGGGCAAGGTCGACGGACCGTTGCTGGAAATCATGGCCGACAGCGATTGCCTGTTGGTGGACGGCACGATGTGGGACGACGATGAAATGCAGCGCCGTGGCGTCGGCACGCGCACCGGTCGGGAAATGGGCCACCTGGCACAAAACGGTCCCGGCGGGATGATCGAAGTGCTGGAGCAGTTGCCCTTGCCGCGCAAGATCCTTATTCATATCAACAACACCAACCCGATCCTGGACGAAGACTCGCCCGAGCGGGCTGAACTGGTACGCCGAAAGATTGAAGTGGCTTACGACGGAATGAGTATTGAGTTGTAGGGAGGGCGGGACGATTGTGAGAGCGGGGTTGTGGAGTGTCAGCCAACATTGATGCGGACTGACCGGACGCCTTCGCGAGCAAGCCCGCTCCCACAGGGGCCAAGTAACACTTGATATTTCATACACCGCAAAACCAGTGTGGGAGCGGGCTTGCTCGCGAAGAGGCCAGACCAGGCACCACAACCGCCAGCGGTTATTCCCCCGGAGACCGAAATGACTGACACCCCCCTGTCCCCCACCGAGTTCGAAGCGGCCCTGCGTGCCAAGGGTGCGTATTACCACATCCATCACCCGTATCACGTGGCGATGTATGAAGGCCGTGCCACTCGCGAGCAGATCCAGGGTTGGGTCGCGAACCGGTTTTACTATCAGGTGAATATCCCGCTCAAGGACGCCGCGATCCTGGCCAACTGCCCGGATCGGGAGATCCGCCGCGAGTGGATCCAGCGCCTGCTCGACCATGACGGCGCGCCCGGCGAGGACGGTGGCATCGAAGCTTGGCTGCGGCTGGGCCAGGCGGTAGGCCTGGACCCCGATCAACTGCGTTCCCAGGAACTGGTGCTCCCGGGTGTGCGTTTCGCGGTGGATGCTTATGTCAACTTTGCCCGCCGGGCCTGCTGGCAGGAAGCCGCCAGCAGCTCGCTGACCGAACTGTTCGCCCCACAGATCCACCAGTCGCGCCTCGACACTTGGCCGCAGCACTACCCGTGGATCGACCCGACCGGCTACCAATACTTTCGCACTCGTCTGAGCCAGGCCCGGCGTGATGTGGAGCACGGCCTGGCGATCACCTTGCAGCACTACACCACCCGTGCAGGGCAGGAGCGCATGCTGGAGATTCTCCAGTTCAAACTGGACATCCTTTGGAGCATGCTCGACGCCATGAGCATGGCCTACGAATTGAACCGCCCGCCCTACCACAGCGTGACCGCGCAACGGGTGTGGCACAAAGGGATCACCTTATGAGTTTCGACCGCAGCAAAACCCCGCGCTGGCGCCCCGGCTATCGCTTCCAGTACGAACCGGCACAGAAGGGCCACGTGCTGCTCTATCCTGAAGGCATGATCAAGCTGAACGACAGCGCGTCGCTGATCGGCGGTCTGATCGACGGCGAACGGGATGTCGCGGCCATCATCGACGAGTTGGCCAAGCAGTTCCCGGACGTGCCAGAACTCGGTGACGACATCGAGCAATTCATGGAGGTCGCCCGTGCACAGCATTGGATCGAACTTGCCTGAAACCGCCGGGCTGCCACCCAAGCCTGAAGTCGGCTTGCCACTGTGGTTGCTGGCGGAGCTGACCTATCGGTGCCCGTTGCAATGCCCGTACTGCTCCAATCCGTTGGATTTTGCCGAACAGGGCAAGGAGCTGAGCACCGAGCAGTGGTTCAAGGTCTTTCGCGAGGCCCGGGAGATGGGCGCCGCGCAACTGGGTTTTTCCGGTGGCGAGCCGTTGGTGCGCCAGGACCTGGCCGAGCTGATCGGCGAAGCGCGTAAGTTGGGCTTCTATACCAACCTGATCACCTCTGGTATTGGCTTGACCGAGCAGAAAATCAGCGATTTCAAGAAGGCCGGCCTGGACCATATCCAGATCAGCTTCCAGGCCAGCGACGAGCAGGTGAACAACCTCTTGGCCGGTTCGAAGAAAGCCTTCGCGCAAAAACTGGAAATGGCCCGAGCAGTGAAGGCTCACGGCTATCCGATGGTGCTGAACTTCGTGACCCATCGGCACAACATCGACAAGATCGACCGCATCATCGAGTTGTGCATCGCCCTTGAGGCGGATTTCGTCGAACTTGCCACCTGCCAGTTCTACGGCTGGGCGCAACTCAACCGCGTGGGTCTGCTGCCGACCAAGGAACAACTGGTCCGCGCCGAGCGTGTCACCAACGAATACCGCGCCAAACTGGAAGCCGAAGGGCACCCGTGCAAGCTGATTTTCGTGACCCCGGACTATTACGAAGAACGCCCGAAAGCCTGCATGAACGGCTGGGGCAGCATATTCCTGACCGTAACGCCGGATGGCACTGCCCTGCCCTGCCATGGTGCCCGACAAATGCCCGTGCAGTTTCCAAATGTGCGCGACCACAGCATGCAGCACATCTGGTACGACTCGTTCGGCTTCAACCGCTTCCGCGGCTATGACTGGATGCCCGAGCCCTGCCGCTCCTGCGATGAAAAAGAAAAGGACTTCGGCGGCTGTCGCTGCCAGGCGTTCATGCTCACGGGCGACGCCAGCAACGCCGACCCGGTGTGCAGCAAGTCGGAACACCACGGTATGATTCTGCAGGCTCGCGAAGACGCCGAGCACGCCACGCAAACCATTGAGCAACTGGCCTTTCGCAATGAACGAAACTCGCGCCTCATCGCCAAAGGCTGATCCTTTCAGCGCCGCCCAGGCCGTCGCCGCCGGCACCGACTTCGCCGAACTGCAGGTCGGGCCGTTGGGCGTGTTCTGGAATGAGTACCGCCCTGCGGACGGCGCCTGCCGAATCTGGCATTGGCAAGACGCCAAGGCACGCCGCCTGACGCCGGACGGGTTCAGTGCGCGCAGCCGAGTCTATGAATACGGCGGTGGATCGTTCTGCCTGAGCCATGACGGCGTACTTTTCGTCAATGAGGCCGACCAGCAGCTGTACTACCAAGCCCTGAGTGACGAGCAGCCTGTGGCGCTGACCTCAGGTGAGTGCCGTTATGGGGATCTTGGTTTCGCTGATGGCCAGGTATTGGCGGTGGAAGAACAGGCCAACCAGCATCGCCTGGTGTCGATCGGGTTGGCAGATCATCAACGACACTTGCTGGCCGAAGGCGCGGATTTCTATGCATCGCCGACCGTGAGCCCGGACGGACAACGGCTCGCCTGGATTGAATGGAGCCGCCCCCACCAACCCTGGACAGCAACGCGGTTGATGCTGGCCGAGCGCACTGCCCAGGGTTGGGGTAAGCCGCGCTGTGTAGCGGGCAACGATGTCGAGGAGTCCATCCAGCAGCCACGTTTCGACGCGGCCAGTCGCCTTTACTGCCTGACTGATCGCGGCGGTTATTGGCAACCCTGGGTGGAATCGCCCCAAGGCCTGCAAGCACTTCCCGCCGCTCAAGCCGATCACGCCCCGGCGCCATGGCAACTGGGTGGCTGCACCTGGCTGCCGCTGGACGAACACACCTACCTGGCGAGTTGGACCGATGCGGGTTTCGGGCGTCTTGGCCTGTGCCACAACGACGAGGCCGATGAAGACTTCACCGGCGCCTACACCCGCTTTCGCAGCCTGGCGCTGGATGAACGGTTCATCTACGCTGTTGCCGCCTCGCCGACCAGCCCATCGGCGGTCATTGCCATTGAGCGCCATCACCACGCAGTGGCAGTGCTGGCCGGCGGCATCGCGCCGTTGCCCGTCGAACGGATCAGCCATCCTCGGACCCTGCGCTATCCATCCGCGTCGGGTGACGCCCACGGGTTCTTTTACCCGGCCATGAATGCACCCGCGAAGCCGCCATTGGTCGTGTTCATCCACGGCGGCCCCACTTCGGCCTGTTATCCGTTGTTCGATCCGCGTATCCAGTATTGGACCCAACGTGGCTTTGCCGTCGCCGACCTCAACTACCGTGGCAGCAGCGGTTATGGCCGAGCGTATCGACAGGCATTGCATTTGAATTGGGGCGTGGTCGATGTCGAGGACGCTTGCGCGGTGGTCGCGTATCTCGACGAACAGGGCCTGATCGACGGTCGTCGCGCATTCATTCGGGGTGGCAGTGCCGGTGGCTATACGACCCTTTGCGCCTTGGCGTTCCACGATGTATTCCGCGCCGGCGCAAGCCTCTATGGTGTGAGCGACCCTGTCGCCCTTGGCCGTGCCACGCACAAGTTCGAAGGGGATTACCTGGATTGGCTGATCGGCGACCCACAACAGGACGCCGAGCGCTACCGCGCGCGTACGCCACTGCTGTATGCCGATCGAATCCGTGTACCGGTGATCTTTTTCCAGGGAGAGCTGGACGCCGTAGTCGTGCCGCAGCAGACCCGCGATATGGTCAGTGCTTTACAGGCGAACGGCGTTGCGGTCGAGGCGCACTACTATCCCGATGAACGTCACGGGTTTCGCAAGGCTGCGAACCAGGCGCATGCGCTGGAGCATGAATGGTTGTTCTATCGCAAGGTAATGGATAGCCCCACATAGGGGAAATGCAAAACCAATGTGGGAGCGAGCCTGCTCGCGATAGCAATGGTTCAGTCAACATCTCCGAGACTGATAAACCGATATCGCGAGCAGGCTCGCTCCCACGGTTCAGCGCTTGGCGATGATGTACACCGCATGCACGATGCCGGGGATGTAACCCAATAGTGTCAGCAGGATATTCAGCCAGAAGGCCCCGCCAAAACCGACTTGCAGGAAGACCCCGAGTGGCGGCAGCAGGATGGCGATAATGATTCGAATGATATCCATGGATGACTCCTGATTGGCGATGGCTACGTTGCCACATAGCTCATTGACCCACGACCGCTCGTCAGGGTTCAGTGGAAAACAACCAGGATGGGTGGCCGAACGGCCAAATCTGATAACGACAAAAAACGCAGGCAAAAGAAAACCCCGCCGAAGCGGGGCTTTGCAGACTGTTTCCCTGACATCCCTTTCACTCCGCCTTCCTGGCAGAATCCTACGTGTCCGTGTTGTTGCTCTGCGCATCCTGCGCGACGTCCATGTGAAGTAGATTAGCCCTGGATCCAATCTACTGATAGAGGGAAAATGCCAGCACATTGTGTAAGCGTTTGCTTACACAATGTCAGCTTTTTAGAACTGCTCGGGCTCCAACAGGAACAGCGACTCGCTGCCCGCTTTCACCGAAGCACCCAAGGAATGAATGCGCGGCAGCAAGCGGGCAAAGTAGAACCGGGCTGTGCCCAGCTTGCTTGCGTAGAAATCATCCTGCTTTTCTTTGCCCAAGGCTGCCCTGGCCATCAACGCCCACATGTAGGCGTAAGCGGTGTAGCCAAACGCCTGGAGATACTCCACCGAAGCCGCACCGATCTCGTTCGGGTTGTTCTTAGCCCGATCCAGCAGCCATTCAGTCAGTTCATCCAACGTACCGACCGCATCGTTCAGCGGCTTGGTGAACTCGGCCATGTCGCTGCTTGCGGTGGCGGTGAAGTGGCGGATTTCATCGGCGAACAGTTTGTAGAACGCCCCGCCGCTGCCGACGATCTTGCGCCCTACCAGGTCCAGGGCCTGGATACCGTTGGTGCCTTCGTAGATCTGGGTGATACGCACATCGCGCACCAGCTGTTCCTGCCCCCATTCACGGATATAGCCGTGGCCGCCGAAAACCTGTTGGCCATGGACCGTGGTTTCCAGGCCCAGGTCGGTCAGGAAAGCCTTTGCCACCGGCGTCAGCAACGCCACCAAGTCCTCGGCACGCTTACGGGTGGCCGGGTCCTCACTGAACTTGGCGGTATCCAATTGCATCGCCACGTAGGTGGAGAATGCCCGGCCACCTTCGTTCGAGGCTTTCATGGTCAGCAACATCCGGCGTACGTCCGGGTGGACGATGATCGGGTCGGCAACCTTGTCCTTGTTTTGCGCGCCGGTTGGCGAACGGCTTTGCAGGCGGTCACGGGCGTATTCGATGGCGTTCTGGTAGGAGCGCTCACCAGAGGCCAGTCCTTGGATACCGACGCCCAGGCGTTCGTAGTTCATCATGGTGAACATTGCCGCCAGGCCTTTATTCGGCTCACCGACCAGGTAACCCACGGCTTCGTCGAAGTTCATCACGCAAGTGGCGGATGCCTGGATACCCATCTTGTGTTCGATCGAGCCGCAGTTGGCCGGGTTGCGCGCGCCCAGGCTGCCATCGGCGTTGACCAGGAACTTGGGCACCAGGAACAAGGAAATGCCTTTCGGACCTGCCGGGGCGTCCGGCAGTTTCGCCAACACCAGGTGGATGATGTTCTCGGTGAGGTCATGCTCGCCACCGGTGATGAAAATCTTCGTGCCGCTGACCTTGTAGGAACCGTCGGCCTGGGGTTCGGCCTTGGTGCGGATGATTCCCAGATCCGTGCCGGCGTGCGGCTCGGTCAGGCACATGGAACCGGCCCAGACGCCGGCGTACATGTTCGGCAGGTACGCCGCTTTCAGCTCTTCGCTGGCATGGGCATTGATCGATAGGCAAGCGCCAGCGGTCAGCATCGGATACAAGCCGAAGGACAGGCTGGCGGAGTTGACCATTTCCTCGACCTGGGCCGAAACGGCCTTGGGCATGCCCATGCCGCCGTACGTCGGATCACCGCCGACACCGACCCAGCCGCCTTCGGCGTAAGTCTTGTAGGCCTGTGGGAAACCTGCCGGCGTGGTGACAGCGTCATCGGCCCAGTGGCAACCTTCTTCGTCAGCCGCGCGGCTGAGGGGAGCGATGCTTTTGCTGGTGACTTTGCCGGCTTCTTCAAGGATCGCTTCGACCGTCTCGGCATCTACGGTGTCGGCCAACGCCGGCAATTGGGCCCAGAGTTTCGCGACCTCGAACACTTCATTGAGGACGAAGCGCATATCGCGCAGGGGCGCTTTGTAGTCAGCCATGGCAAACCTCGCAGGATCTAAACAGTTGATTCGTATAAAAACGGTTTTGCAGTGGCTGGAGTGTACCCCAACAACTTTTAAGACACATAGGGTCAACCCATGACCATTTTGTTATTTTTAGTCACTGCACAGGCTTGGGAATTTTCCGTGGCGAGGAAGCTTGCTTTCGTTGGAATAGAGCAGCCCTCTCGCCGCGGTTCAGTCAGAGAGCGAACAACTCCGCTGGCAGCTTCATCAAGCAGTCACTTCCGGCCTCGATGGCGGCCCGATGGGCGGTCGTGCGCGGCAGCAGGCGCTTGAAGTAAAACTCGCAGGTGGCCAGTTTGCTCCGGCAGAAATCCCCATCGCCGTTGCCACCGTCAAGTTGCGCCTGGGCCACCAAGGCCATGCGCAACCATAGGTAGGCCAGGATGATGTAACCGCTGTACATCAGATAATCCACGGAGGCGGCACCCACTTCGTCCGGGTTCTTCATGGCGGCCATGCCGACCCGGGTGGTCAGCTCACCCCACTGCTGGTTGAGGCCGTCGAGTTGCGCGACGTAATCCTTGAGCTGCGGATGTCTGGCATTCGCAGCGCAGAATTTGTGGACGATTTTAGTGAAGCCACGCAACAACTTGCCCTGGCTGCCCAGCACCTTGCGCCCCAATAGGTCCAAGGCCTGGATGCCGTTGGTGCCTTCATAGATCGGCGCGATGCGGCAGTCGCGCACCAACTGCTCCATACCCCACTCGCGAATGAAGCCGTGGCCGCCAAATATCTGCATGCCGTGGTTGGTCACCTCCAGCCCGGTATCGGTCATGAAGGCTTTGCAGATCGGGGTGAGAAACGCCAGCAGGTCCTCGGCGTCCTGGCGGGCTGCTTCGTCTTGGCTCAGGTGTGCGATGTCCAACAGTTGCGCGGTGAAATACGTCAGCGCCCGGTTGCCTTCGTTGAAGGCCTTCATGGTCAGTAACATCCTGCGCACATCGGGATGGACGATGATCGGGTCAGCGACTTTTTCCGGTGCCTTGGGACCGGTCAGCGCGCGCATCTGCAAGCGTTCGTTGGCGTATTTGATCGCGCCCTGGAAGCTCGCCTCTCCCAGGCACAGGCCCTGCATGCCAGTGCCGAGCCGGGCGTGGTTCATCATGGTGAACATACAGTTGAGGCCTTTGTTCGGCTCGCCGATCAGGAACCCCTTGGCTCCATCGAAGTTCAGCACGCAGGTGGCCGACGCCTTGATGCCCATCTTGTGTTCGATCGAGCCACAGGAAACGCCATTGCGCGCCCCTGCCTCACCCGTGGCATCGGGCAGGAACTTGGGCACGATGAACAACGAGATGCCTTTGGTTCCGGCGGGGGCGTCCGGCAACTTGGCCAGCACCAGATGAATGATGTTATCGCTCATGTCGTGTTCGCCGGCGGAAATGAAAATCTTGCTGCCGGAGATCGCGTAGCTGCCGTCGACCTGGGGCGCGGCACGGGTCTTGATGATGCCCAGGTCGGTGCCGCAGTGGGCTTCGGTCAGGCACATGGTGCCGGTCCACTGGCCGGCGGTGAGTTTGCTCAGGTAGGTCTGTTTCTGTTCTTCAGTGCCATGGGCATGAATGGCCGACATCGCACCGTGAGTCAGGCCCGGGTACATGCCCCAGGAAGTGTTGCTGGAGCCGATCATCTCGCTGATGACCAGGCCCAGAGAGCTGGGCAGGCCCTGGCCACCATATGCCGGATCCGCCGCCAGCCCATGCCAGCCGCCCTCCACGTACTGTGCGAAAGCCTGCTTGAAGCCTGTAGGCGTCGTGACTACGCCGTTGTCGAAATGGCAACCTTCTTCGTCACCGGAGCGATTGAGCGGCGCCAGCACGTTCTCACAGAATTTGGCGCCCTCCTCAAGGATCGCACTGACCATGTCCGGGCTGGCGTCGCTAGCCCCCAACTCGGCATAACGGCCATGGAAATCGAAGACGTGATCGATCAGAAAGCGCAGGTCGCGCAGGGGGGCTTTGTACTCGGGCATGGTGGTTTTCTCCGGTAGCAGATCGCTTCAACCTACTGGCGGCTACCCAAGCCCACAATCACAGTCCAGACGCTGAATGCGCCGTCATCACTCAACCCGCGGCGGCGTCCATGCGCACCGCGCCACGGCGGTTCTGCCCAAAAGCGATCACACAGTTACGCCCCGCGCCCTTGGCGTTATAGAGCGCCTGGTCGGCGGACTTGAGCACTTCTTCGGGCGTGCGTTGTTCAACGCGTTCGGCCACGCCGATGCTGACGGTCACCGATACGCTGGACGCACCGGCGCCAGAACGACGCTGGCGGCCTTGCTGATCATCCTGGGGGCGACTGTCGGGATTACGCAGCTGAATGTTGTACGTTTCGATGGACTGGCGGATGACTTCCAGATGGGGCATGCACTCATCGATGGTCTTGCCTGCAAACACCAGGGCAAATTCCTCACCGCCGTAGCGATACGCCCTACCGCCACCGCCGATCTTCGACAATTTGCTGGCCACCAGGCGCAGCACCTGGTCACCCACATCGTGACCATGGGTGTCGTTGAATTTCTTGAAGTGGTCCACGTCACTCATCGCCAGCACATAGTTGCGCCCCAGCCGTTGCATGCGCTCGTTCAGCGCCCGACGGCCCGGCAATCCGGTGAGCTCGTCACGGAAGGCCATTTGGTAGGCCTCGTGAGCGACCGCGGCGGCGATCATCAACATCACCTGGCTGCACATGATGTTCAGGGTGAACGGCAGGATGAACGTTTTCGGCAGCATCCAGAACAACCCGAGCAACCCAACCAGTTGCGCAGCGTGCAATGGCCGGGGGTTGCGCCAATATTGCCAGGCCAACAGCAGGAACACGGCGGCGAACATTGGGTAGGACAATTGGATCAGGCTCATCCAGGCGCCGTGCAACGCGGGCCAGCGGATCTCCGAAAGCCACAACAGCAAGGCCTGGGGAAAACTCTGCTCCAGGGCCAGCGCCACACTGCCAAAGACCAGCAACACCGCGAACCGCGCCACCATGTCCTGGAACAGGTGGGTGCGCTCCTGCCACGCCGCGAACAGCCCGAACAACAACGGTAGCAACAGGCAGACAAGATGGAACACCACGGCGGCGTCTTCGCGCACCTTGCCGTTATCACGGTAAAAATCGGTCTGGGTGTCCAGGAGGAAGTAGGCGATGTATACCGTGACCATCAGAAACAGTTCACGTTGACGTCGGTAGACGGCGCAGTACGCCCCGCCCAGCAATAACACCAGCGTCGGAAGTACGTTGAACAACGAGGTGAAGAAAACGTTGAGATCCTTGACGTAAGCAGCCGCAAGCCCCGCCAGCAAAAGCAGTAATGACGGTAGGAAATGGCTTAGACGTACAGCGGAAGAACGCGGCAAGGGTAAAGCTCCAACCCGGCTGAGCAAAGATGGCATTGTGCCTGCAACTGGAGCAGTAAGGCACGCAAGATGTGACAGATGTCACACTGCCATCCCTGTAACGGCAGGAGGGAATGTTTTCTTAGGTGCTGTTTGATGAATGTTTTTCGAAATATCTCAAGATCCCCACAGGGAGATTTAGGCGAACATGAAAAAGCCGCTGCTCCCGAAGGAAGCAGCGGCTTTTTAGAAAAACCGCGTAAGGCTTAGTAGCCCAGCGCGAAGTCTTCTTCTTTCATGTCCATCAGGTTGTTGGCGCCCGACAGCATGGCTGCCACGTGGGTACGGGTACGCGGCAGGATGCGTTGGAAGTAGAAGCGCGCGGTCTGCAGTTTGGCGGTGTAGAAGGCTTCTTCGGTGGTGCCGGCGGCGAGTTTTTCCGCAGCCAGGCGTGCCATGTCGGCCCAGAAATAGGCCAGGCAGGCGTAACCGGAGTACATCAGGTAGTCCACCGACGCCGCGCCGACTTCCTCGCGATCCTTCATGGCAGCCATACCGACCTTCATGGTCAGTTCGCCCCATTCCTTGTTCAGCGCAGCCAGGGGTTCTACGAACTCCTTGACCGCTTCGTTGCCTTCGTTGCCCTGGCAGAACTTGTGGACGATCTTGGTGAAGCCCTTGAGTGCCTCGCCCTGGGTCATCAGCACTTTACGGCCCAGCAGGTCGAGGGCCTGGATGCCGGTGGTGCCTTCGTACAGCATCGAGATACGGCTGTCGCGAACGTTCTGCTCCATGCCCCACTCGGCGATGAAGCCGTGGCCGCCGTAGATCTGCACGCCATGGTTGGCCGACTCGAAGCCGACTTCAGTCATGAAGGCCTTGGCGATCGGCGTCATGAACGCCAGCAGCGCATCGGCCTTTTTCTTCTCTTCTTCATCTACGCCGTACTTGACGATGTCGACCTGCTTGGCGGTGAAGTAGACCATCGCCCGGTTACCTTCGGCGAAAGCCTTCATGGTCAGCAGCATGCGACGTACGTCAGGGTGCACGATGATCGGGTCGGCAGCCTTGTCCGGCGCTTTCGGGCCAGTCAGGGAGCGCATTTGCAGACGATCACGGGCATATTTCAGGCCGCCCTGGAAACCGATCTCGGCGTGGGCCAGGCCTTGCAGCGCGGTGCCCAGGCGTGCAGTGTTCATGAAGGTGAACATGCAGTTCAGGCCTTTGTTCGCCGGGCCGATCAGGAAGCCGGTGGCCGCGTCGAAGTTCATCACGCAAGTTGCGTTGCCATGGATGCCCATCTTGTGTTCCAGGGAGCCACAGCTCACCGCGTTGCGCTGACCGATGGTGCCGTCGGCGTTAGGCAGGAATTTGGGGACGATGAACAGCGAAATGCCCTTGGTACCGGCCGGGGCGTCCGGCAGACGTGCTAGAACGATGTGGACGATGTTGTCGGCCATGTCGTGTTCGCCGGCCGAAATGAAGATCTTGGTGCCACTGACTTTGTAGGAACCGTCGGCCTGAGGCTCGGCCTTGGTGCGCAGCATGCCCAAGTCGGTGCCGCAGTGCGGTTCGGTCAGGCACATGGTGCCGGTCCATTCGCCGGAAACCAGCTTGGTCAGGTAAGCCTCTTGCTGCTCAGGCGTGCCGTGTTCGGAAATGGTGTTCATCGCGCCATGGGACAGGCCTGGGTACATGCCCCAGGACCAGTTGGCTTCGCCAACCATTTCGCTGACCGCCAGGCCCAGGGACTCCGGCAGGCCTTGCCCGCCGTGCTCGACGTCGTGGGCCAGGCTTGGCCAGCCGCCTTCGACGAATTGCTTGTAGGCTTCCTTGAAACCGGTCGGAGTCTTCACGCCGGACTCGCTCCAGGTACAGCCTTCGATGTCGCCCACGCGGTTCAGCGGAGCCAATACCTGCTCACAAAACTTGGCGCCTTCTTCGAGAATGGCGTCAACCATGTCCGGAGTTGCATCCTGGCAAGCCGGAAGGCTCTGATAATGCGCTTCGTAGCCAAGCAGTTCGTCACGAACGAAGCGAATATCACGCAAGGGGGCCTTGTAGTCAGGCATAGCGATAAACCTCTGCTGATGTAACCGGGAATGAAAGACCGCGTGGATTTGTTGTAGCGATCAAACAGTTGTTTGAAACATACGTTTACGCCCAAATCTTGTCAAGCGTAGATCTTTTGCCATTCGTCATCAGCTAGGGAAAAATGTCGGACACGGAAAATCCATCGCACTGAAGAACTCGCGGTGTGCGTAGGAAATATTAGTTGAGCAATAAGACGTTAGAGACAAGAACGCCGCGAATAATCGCGGCGTTTTCGTAAATCTGAAGAACAGGATCAGGCGAAGGTATCGATCAACGTACCGAGCATTTCGTCGGATGCCTTGGCCACGCTCACACCCAGTTGCACCTGGAACTTGCCTTGGGACAGTTCGACTACGTTTGCGGCCTGGTCCGACTGTTGGCTGCGATCCACCGAACGCAGGCGATCAACCTGCACTTCGGACGACTGACTGGTGACCGAGCGCTCGATCGTGGTGTTGGCAATCTGGCCGGCCGCCTGATCGACACGGTTCTGCCCTGTCTGAATAGTACTCAGACCGGCATAGAACGCGGTGCTTCCTGAGATGTCCATGGCAGGGTTCGTCTTCTTGAAGGGTCGACAGTGGCCATTGAATCAGAAGCCTGCGGAAAAGGCCCGACAAAAACACTAATGGCACAGTGCCGTGTCATAGGCAAAACCTTGGCAAAGTCTCAGTCCAGCAGGTCCAATTGCAGGTGTTCGGCCACGGCTTCGGCTGTCACGCTTTGGATTCGTGCCACCCTGCCCAGGCAAGGCGCCGGAAGTCGCTCGGCCAAGGTTGCCAGGTTTTCCTCCAGGCGCGAGGTGGCCGGGTCGATGATGTTCGCGACCCAACCGGCAAGCTGCAGGCCATCACGGGCGATAGCCTCGGCGGTCAACAACGCATGGCTGATGCATCCCAGGCGCACACCCACCACCAGGATCACCGGCAAGCCCAGCGCTATCGCCAGGTCGGAAAGATTGTCCTGGCCGGCTAGCGGCACGCGCCAACCGCCCGCACCCTCGATCAAAGTGAAATCGGCGCCCAGCGCCAGCACTTCGCGCATCGGGCCTAGCAGCGACTGCACCGTCAACGCAACGCCCGCCTCCCGGGCGGCCAAGTGCGGCGCTATTGCCGGTTCGAACGCCACCGGATTGACCTGTGCATAAGTCAAAGGTATCGAGCATTCGGCCAGCAAGGCCAAGGCATCGGCATTGCGCAGCCCCTTGGGCGTCACCTCGCAACCGGAGGCCACGGGTTTGCCAGCGGCGGTGCTCATGCCAGCCTGCCGCGCAGCATGCAGCAGGCCTGCCGCGACGGTGGTCTTGCCTACATCGGTGTCGGTGCCGGTAATGAAATAGGCCTGGTTCATAGCGGTTTCTCCAAGACGGCGTAGACCACCTGATAGGTCGCGGGCAACCCCTGCGCCTGTCGAAACTGTTCGTAGGCTTCAACCAACGCCAGGATCCTCGCCCTGCCCGTCAACCCACCGGGCCGGCCAGGGTTCAGATTGTGGGCGCCCAAGGCTTTCAGCTCGTGGGTCAGGCTGCGCACATCGGAGTAATGCAACACATGGGGACGATTTTCAAGACTGAGAACATGCAGCCCACTGGCCGCGCACAATTGTCGATACGTCTCGAATGCGCGGAAACGGTTGACGTGCACCAGGCCATCCACCTGACGCCAACTGTCGCGCAATTCGTACAAAGTGCCCACACAAAGGCTAGTAAAGGCAAACACCCCACCCGGTTTCAATACGCGATGGGCCTCGCTCAGCACCGAGGCAAAATCCGCGCACCACTGCACCGCCAGGCTGGAGAACACCAAATCACAACTCGACGCCTGCAAAGGCAGTCGCTCCGCGTCGCCGGCGACAAAATGCGCAGCGCCACCCTGGGGACGAGCATGGTTGAGCATGCCTTCGGCTATATCCAGCGCCAGGCCATTCGCCTCGCCGAAGCGCGCGCCCAAGGCCCGGGTGAAGTAACCGGTGCCGCAGCCCAGGTCCATCCAGCGTCCCGGCAGGCGTGAAGACGGCAGTCGCGCCAGTAACTGCTGGCCCACATCGCGCTGCAATTCGGCCACGCTGTCATAGCTGCTCGCGGCCCGGGAAAACGAGGCCGCCACTTGGCGCTTGTCGGGCAAGGCACCGGGTAATTTGGGAAGAGACAAATCAGTCATCACCGGACTCATGCAAAAAAGCCTGGATCGCCCCCGCCACACCATGGGGGTCCTCCAGAAGGAATCCGTGACCGGCCTGTTCGATCAGGCCGATTTCGACATCCGGCAGCAAGACCAGCAACTCACCCGCGGCTTCAGCCGGCACCAGGGCATCGAGGCCGGCAAACAGATGCAGTTGCGGGCCGCGAAAACTTTGCAACGCCTGACGGGTGTCCAGTTGCGCCAGCAGTTCGAGCCCGGCCATCAATACCTCGGGCGAAGTACTCGGCGCACCGGCCAACAGCAACCGCGACAATCCACGCGGATCACTGCAACCCTGAGCACACAACAAACTGAAACGCTTGAGGGTCTGGCGTGGATCGGCAGCGCATCCGGCGAGAAAGCCATCGAAGGTTTCAGCGGCCATCGCGCTCGGCCATTGCGCATGGGCGACGAACGAGGGATTGCTCGCCAGGGTCAGCAAGCCGCAGCAACGCTCACCGCGCCGCGCCGCCAGCGCCGAAGCCAGCATGCCCCCCAGGGACCAACCGCCCAGCCAGGCA
This sequence comes from Pseudomonas sp. DF11, assembly GCF_058148565.1. Taxonomy (NCBI): domain Bacteria; kingdom Pseudomonadati; phylum Pseudomonadota; class Gammaproteobacteria; order Pseudomonadales; family Pseudomonadaceae; genus Pseudomonas; species Pseudomonas sp. DF11. Next base: position 728,208 of record NZ_JBYVYN010000002.1, on the reverse strand, counting down.
TCCTGGGGCACGGCGGCATCCAACTCTTCGAGCCATTCATCGGGGTCACTCGATGTCAGGGCCGGCAACGGTTCGATTTCCACCCGCAGATGTTCGTCGAGGCCTTGCAACGCCGCCGCGAGCGGCTCCAGCGGTGAAACACCCAGGCCCCAACCGGGCAGCAGTATCAGTCGATCACGCATGGCTCGGCTCCGGTCCCAGCAGGGCAAAACACTCGGCCAGTGCATTCAACAATAGTTGCACCTGGGCTTCGCTGTGGGCAGCGGTCAGGGTCACGCGCAAACGGGCGCTGCCGGCCGGTACGGTGGGCGGACGGATCGCCGTGACCATCAGCCCGCGCTCACGCAGCATCTGCGACAAACGCATCGCCCGCCCCGCATCGCCGATCAGGATCGGCTGGATCGACGTGAAGCTGTCCATCAATTGCAGGCCGATCTGTTTGGCGCCATGACGGAACTGACGGATCAGCACCTGCAAATGTTCACGCCGCCAATGCTCGCTGCGCAGCAGTTCAAGGCTCTTGAGCGTCGCACAGGCCAGGGCCGGCGGTTGGCTGGTGGTGTAGATATAGGGGCGGGCGAACTGGATCAGGCTCTCGATCAGTTCTTCACTACCGGCGACAAAAGCGCCGGCGGTACCGAAGGCCTTGCCCAAGGTGCCAACCAGCACCGGCACGTCATCCTGGCTCAAGCCAAAATGCTCGACGATACCGCCACCATTGGCCCCCAGTGGACCGAAGCCATGGGCATCGTCGACCATCAGCCAGGCGCCCTTGGCCTTGGCCGCACGGGCCAGTGCCGGCAGGTCGGCGATGTCGCCGTCCATGCTGAATACGCCATCGGTAACCACCAAAGTATTGCCGGTGGCTTTCTCCAGGCGGTTGGCCAGGCTCTGAGCATCGTTGTGCAGATAACGATTGAAGCGCGCACCGGACAATAGCCCGGCGTCGAGCAACGACGCATGGTTGAGGCGGTCTTCCAGCACGGTATCGCCCTGCCCCACCAGCGCGGTGACCGCGCCGAGGTTGGCCATGTAGCCGGTGGTGAACAGCAGCGCCCGTGGGCGGCCGGTCAAGTCGGCCAAGGCTTCTTCCAAGGCGTGATGTGGACCGCTGTGGCCGATCACCAGATGGGAAGCACCGCCACCGACGCCCCACCGAGCCGCCCCGGCGCGCCAGGCCTCGATCACCTGCGGGTGATTGGCCAGGCCCAGGTAATCGTTATTGCAGAAAGCCAGCAACGGCTGGCCGTCCACCACCACTTCCGGGCCCTGGGGGCTTTCGAGCAGCGGGCGCTGGCGATAGAGGTTTTCGGCACGACGGGCAGCCAGGCGTGCGGCGAGATCGAAGGGCATGCAGGTCTCAACTATTTAAAGACTGGCCAAAAACCTTGTGGGAGCGAGCCTGCTCGCGATAGCGGTGTACCAGTCGACACAAATGTTGAAGGTTCCATCGCCATCGCGAGCAGGCTCGCTCCCACAGTTTCTTGCATTCCAATCAGGGAATCGGTGAGCAATCAAACAGCGGCGTTGTAGAACTGCTCGCTACTCTTCTGCTCCACCAGCGCCTGCTCAATCGCCGCCTGGTGCACTTCGTCGGCATGTTCTTCCCGGGCTTCGGGCTGAATACCCAGGCGAGCGAACAACTGCATGTCCTTGTCGGCTTGCGGGTTGGCAGTGGTCAGCAGCTTGTCACCGTAGAAAATCGAGTTCGCACCGGCCAGGAACGCCAAGGCCTGCATCTGCTCGTTCATCGCTTCACGGCCGGCGGACAGGCGGACATGGGACTTGGGCATCATGATCCGCGCCACGGCGAGCATGCGGATGAAATCGAACGGATCGACATCCTCGGCATTTTCCAGTGGCGTGCCGGCGACTTTGACCAGCATGTTGATCGGCACCGACTCCGGATGCTCCGGCAGGTTAGCCAGTTGGATCAACAGGTTGGCGCGGTCGTCCAGGGACTCGCCCATGCCGAGGATGCCACCGGAGCAGATCTTCATCCCCGAATCACGCACATAGGCCAGGGTTTGCAGGCGCTCGCTGTAGGTGCGGGTGGTGATGATGCTGCCGTAGAACTCCGGCGAGGTATCGAGGTTGTGGTTGTAGTAGTCCAGGCCGGCCTGGGCCAGCGCCGCAGTTTGCTCCTGGTCGAGGCGGCCGAGGGTCATGCAGGTTTCCAGGCCCATGGCCTTCACGCCTTTGACCATCTCCAGCACATACGGCATGTCCTTGGCCGACGGATGCTTCCAGGCCGCGCCCATGCAGAAACGGGTCGAACCGATGGCCTTGGCACGCGCGGCCTCTTCGAGGACCTTCTGCACTTCCAGCAATTTCTCTTTATCCAGCCCGGTGTTGTAGTGACCGGACTGCGGACAATATTTGCAATCTTCCGGGCAAGCGCCGGTCTTGATCGACAACAGCGTGGAAACCTGAACACGGTTGGCGTCGAAGTGCGCGCGGTGCACGGTCTGCGCCTGGAACAGCAGGTCATTGAATGGCTGGACGAAGAGTGCTTTGACTTCGGCCAAAGACCAGTCATGACGCAGGTTGGCAGTGGTGCTGGCGCTCATGGGCATTTCCTTGATTATGCTTGGCTGGCGCCTGGGGGGATGGAATACCCACAGGCGCGACACGGATGTTCGGCATATTTAAGGAAGAGCCATGCGCTGTCAACCACGTTACAAAGGCCAGGTTTACATCTGGTTAAAAAACAAACAATTCTGTCTGTTGTGCGGAGAAAGCACCGACACACCGCAGCCTATCTGCACGCCGTGTGAAAGCGAACTGCCCTGGCTCGGCGATCAATGCCGCGTCTGCGCATTGCCGCTGCCCATGGCCGGACTGCGTTGTGGGCAATGTGCTTCGCAACCGCCGGCCTTCGAGCGGGTCCTGGCACCCTGGGCCTACGACTTCCCGGTGGACAGCCTGATCACCCGTTTCAAGCATCAGGCGAAGTGGCCCCTGGGTCGGCTACTGGGCGAACTGCTGGCCCAATCGCTACAACATCATTTCGACGAAGGCTTGGAACGGCCCGACGTACTGGTGCCGGTGCCCCTGGCGACCCGGCGCTTGCGCCAGCGCGGTTTCAATCAGGCCGCGCTACTGGCCCGCTGGCTCAGTGGACCGTTGGCGATCCCTTGCCAAGAAAACCTGCTGCGACGCACCCAGGACACCCCCGCCCAACAGGCCCTCGACGCCAAGGCGCGACGGCGAAACCTGCGCCAGGCCTTTGCCCTGGAGCCCGAGGCCGCGTTGCGCAACCGTCACCTGGCGCTGGTCGACGATGTGCTCACCACCGGCGCCACCGCCCAGGCATTGGCGGCCCTGTTGCGCGATGCCGGCGCTGCGCGGGTCGATGTGTACTGCTTGGCCCGTACGCCGAAACCCGGTGAGCCGGCTTGACGTGTTGCGCTCAAGACGCCAACGTCCGCTCATCGCCCTTGCATGCAGTTTTCCGTCATGTCCTTGCCCACGCTTCTGACCCAGCACATCGTTCGGCGCCCCCAACGCATCGCGCTGTTGCAGCACATCGCCGAACAGGGCTCGATCACCCGCGCCGCCAAGAGCGCGGGCCTGAGCTACAAGGCCGCCTGGGATGCCATCGATGAATTGAACAACCTGGCAGACCAACCGTTGGTGGTGCGCAGCGTCGGCGGCAAGGGTGGTGGCGGTGCCAAGTTGTCGGAGGAAGGCCACCGCGTGCTGCGCCTGTATCAGCGCCTGCAAGCGTTGCAGGCGCAACTGCTGGAGGCGAGCGAGGACGCTGGCGACCTGGGCCTGCTCAGTCGTCTGATGCTGCGCACCAGTGCGCGCAATCAATTGCACGGCAAGGTCATGGGCATCGAGGCCCAGGGGCACAACGACCGGGTACGCCTGGAGTTGGCCCGGGGCCTGGTCATCGAAGCCCAGATCACCCACGACAGCACACTGCGCCTGGAGCTGGCGATCGGCACCGAAGTGGTCGCCCTGATCAAGGCCGGCTGGCTGGAATTGCACCTTGTCGGGCCAGCGGAGCAATCGGGAATCAATACATTACGCGGCGTGATCGAGCAGATTGCCGCAGCCGAAGACGGCCCCAGCGAAGTGCGCATCGGCCTGCCCAATGGCCAGACGCTGTGCGCCCTGGCCGAGCCGCTTCAGTTGCAAGCGCAGAAACTGGCAACCGGCTCACCGGTGCAAGTGACGTTTTCGCCAACAAATGTGCTGCTCGGCACACCGCTGTAGCGCACTGCAACAATAGTTTCATCGACCCGCTTTAAGGTGACTGCCAAAACCAGCAGGGAGCCTGATGATGAGCCTATTAGAAGAAAACCAATCCACCGACCTGGAAAAGATCGTCGGCCTGAGCCGTCGTGGCTTCATCAGTGCCGGCGCACTGTGCGGCGCAGCGATGTTCCTGGGCGGCAACCTGCTGAGCCGCAGCGTCCTGGCCGCAGCCGTGAGCGAAGGCAACAGCAAGCTGCTGGGCTTTAACAGCATCGCCGCCGCCACGGCCGACACCATCACCTTGCCGCCGGGCTACAAATCCTCGGTGCTGATCAGTTGGGGCCAGCCGCTGCAGAAAAATGCACCGGCCTTCGACCCCAGTGGCAACGGCACTGCCCGCGCACAGGAAGTGCAGTTCGGCGACAACAACGACGGCATGAGCCTGTTCCCGTTCCCCGGCGACAATAACCGGGCGCTGATGGCGATCAACAACGAATACACCAACTACCGCTATCTCTTCCCCCACGGCGGCCAGCCGCAGTCGGCCGAAGACGTGCACAAGGCCCAGGCCAGCGAAGGGGTTTCGGTAATCGAGGTCCAGCGTCGTCGCGGCCAGTGGCAGTTTGTCCAGGAATCGCGCTACAACCGCCGCATCCACGGCAACACGCCGATTCGCCTGCGCGGCCCGGCCGCCGGCCACGACCTGCTGAAAACCAGCGCCGACAAGAGCGGCAAGAAAGTGCTGGGGACTTTTCAGAACTGCGCCAACGGCATGACGCCGTGGGGCACCTACCTGACCTGCGAAGAAAACTTCACCGACTGCTTCGGCAGCAGCAAGTCCGATTTGCAGTTCGATGAAGCGCAAAAGCGCTACGGCGCGACCGTCACCAGCCGCGAGATCAACTGGCACCTGTTTGATCCGCGCTTCGACCTGGCGAAGAACCCCAACGAGCTCAATCGCCATGGTTGGGTGGTGGAAATCGACCCGTTCGATCCGCAATCCACCCCGGTCAAACGCACCGCCCTGGGCCGTTTCAAACACGAAAACGCCGCCCTGGCACAGACCAATGACGGTCGCGCCGTGGTGTACATGGGCGACGATGAGCGCGGCGAGTTCATCTACAAGTTCGTCAGCCGCGAACGCATCAACCCGCGCAATGCCAAGGCCAACCGTAACCTGCTGGACTATGGCACCTTGTACGTGGCGCGTTTCGACGCCGGCGACGGCAACCCGGACCATCCCAAAGGCAAGGGCCAGTGGATCGAGCTGACCCATGGCAAGAACGGCCTCGACGCCAGCAGCGGTTTCGCCGACCAGGCCGAAGTGCTGATCCATGCGCGCCTGGCCGCCAGCGCAGTGGGTGCCACCCGCATGGACCGCCCGGAGTGGATCGTGGTCAGCCCGAAAGACGGCCAGGTCTACTGCACCCTGACCAACAACTCCAAGCGCGGCGAAGACGGCCAGCCGGTGGACGGGCCAAACCCTCGGGCCAAGAACGTCTACGGGCAGATCCTGCGCTGGCGCACCGACCGCGACGACCACGCTTCCAAGACCTTCGACTGGGACCTGTTCGTGGTCGCCGGCAACCCGACGGTACACGCTGGCACGCCGAAAGCCGGGTCGTCCAACATCAACGCGCAGAACATGTTCAACAGCCCCGATGGCCTGGGCTTCGACAAAGCCGGGCGGCTGTGGATCCTCACTGACGGAGACTCCAGCAATGCCGGGGACTTCGCCGGCATGGGCAACAACCAGATGCTCTGCGCCGACCCCAACAGCGGCGAAATCCGCCGCTTCATGGTCGGGCCGGTGGGCTGCGAAGTGACCGGGATCAGTTTTGCACCGGACCAGAAAGCCTTGTTCGTCGGGATCCAGCATCCTGGGGAAAATGGCGGTTCGACCTTCCCTGAGCACCTGCCCAACGGCAAGCCGCGGTCATCGGTGATGGTGATCACCCGGGAAGATGGCGGGGTCATCGGCGCCTGATAGGGCCTCTTCGCGAGCAGGCTCGTTCCCACAGGGATCGGCGGTACAACCGAAGTTCCACTGTAGGGGCGAGCCTACTCGCGATAGCATCAGCACAGCCGCCCCCTATCTGCCTCCGTCTGCGCTACCATGCTGGGCCGGACGCGGCAGCCCTGCCGCTGCGCAGGAGTCAGCATGTCCCATCCGTTTGAAACCCTCACGCCCGACCTGGTGCTCGATGCCGTTGAAAGCATCGGTTTTCTCAGCGACGCCCGCGTGTTGGCCCTCAACAGCTACGAGAACCGCGTCTATCAGGTCGGTATCGAAGATGCCGAGCCGCTGATCGCCAAGTTCTACCGCCCCCAGCGCTGGACCAACGAAGCGATCCTGGAAGAGCACAGCTTTACCTTCGAGCTGGCCGAATACGAAGTGCCCGTGGTAGCGCCATTGATCCACAACGGCACGAGCCTGCACGAACACGCCGGGTTTCGTTTCACCCTGTTTCCCCGTCGCGGTGGCCGGGCGCCGGAGCCGGGCAATCTCGATCAACTCTATCGCCTCGGACAGTTGCTCGGGCGCCTGCACGCGGTCGGCGCGACCCGCCCGTTCGAGCATCGTGAAGCCTTGGGCGTGAAGAATTTCGGCCATGATTCGCTGGCCACCGTATTGGCCAGCGGTTTCGTGCCCCGCAGCCTGCTGCCGGCCTACGAGTCGGTCGCCAGGGACCTGCTCAAGCGCGTCGAAGAGGTCTACGCCGCCACGCCCCACAAGAACATCCGCATGCACGGCGATTGCCACCCCGGCAACATGATGTGCCGCGACGAGATCTTCCACATCGTCGACCTCGACGACTGCCGCATGGGTCCGGCGGTGCAGGATCTGTGGATGATGCTCGCCGGCGATCGCCAGGAGTGCCTGGGGCAGTTGTCGGAATTGATGGATGGCTACCGTGAGTTCCACGACTTCGACCCGCGTGAACTGGCGCTGATCGAACCGCTGCGAGCCCTGCGCCTGATGCACTACAGCGCCTGGCTGGCGCGACGCTGGGACGACCCGGCCTTCCCCCGCAGCTTCCCGTGGTTCGGCAGCGAGCGTTACTGGGGCGACCAGGTACTGGCGCTGCGTGAGCAGCTGGCGGCGCTCAATGAAGAGCCGTTGAAGTTGTTCTGATTGGGCTGGGCTCCAACAATCACTGAAGCCCTGTGGGAGCGAGCCTGCTCGCGATAGCGATAGAACAGTCGCCATTAATGTTGACCGACACACCGCTATCGCGAGCAGGCTCGCTCCCACAGGAGACCTGCGGCGAAGCCGATTCCCTTACAAGGTTCACAGCACAACCTGACAAATCTCCTTACAATCACCCTTTTGTTAGCTGCCTAAGCAAGGACTCTGCATGCAAGCCGCCAACCCGCGTCGCGGGTACATCCTGGGCCTGAGCGCCTACATCATCTGGGGACTGTTCCCGATCTACTTCAAGGCCATCGCCAGCGTGCCATCGGTGGAAATCATCATCCACCGGGTGCTGTGGTCGGCGCTATTCGGCGCGGCGTTGCTGATGGTCTGGAAACACCCGGGCTGGTGGCGCGAACTGCGGGACAATCCACGACGCCTGGCGATCCTCGCCTTGAGCGGGACGTTGATCGCGGCCAACTGGCTGACTTACGTCTGGGCGGTGAATAACGAACGCATGCTTGAAGCCAGCTTGGGTTACTACATCAACCCGCTGGTGAACGTACTGCTGGGCATGCTGATCCTCGGCGAGCGCCTGCGCCGCATGCAATGGCTGGCGGTGGGTCTGGCGGCAGTTGGCGTGGCGCAGCAGGTCTGGCAGGTGGGCAGCCTGCCGTGGGTATCCCTGGTGCTGGCGCTGACCTTCGGTTTCTATGGGCTGATCCGCAAACAGGCACCGGTCAAGGCATTGCCGGGGCTGGTGGTGGAAACCTGGATGCTGGTGCCGATCGCCATCGCCTGGTTGCTGTTCAACCCCACGGCCACCAGTGCCCAGGCCGCTTTCTGGACCACCTCCGAAGCCTGGTGGCTGGTGGCGGCCGGCCCCGTGACGCTGGTACCACTGGTGTGCTTCAACGCCGCGGCGCGGCATTTGCCCTACACCACCCTCGGGTTCCTCCAGTACATCGCACCGACGCTGGTGTTGTTGCTCGCCGTGCTGCTGTTCGGTGAGCACCTGTCGTCCAGCACACTGGTGGCGTTCCTGTTTATCTGGGCTGGGCTTGCGGTGTATAGCGTCGATGCGGTGATCAGCATGCGCCGGCGCAGCTGATCAAAAAACGTACAAACCTCCACAGGCCACGCCAGACGTGGCCTGCGCTTATCCTTCCCAAGGTTATCCACAGCGTGATCCCCGCCGTTTGTGCACAAGCCCTTGAAAACTGATGATTTTTTGACCACTCTCCGCTGAGCCCCGGCGGCCTTGGGCTGGAGCCGGGTCTCTACAGGTTATCCACAGGCAGGCGCAGTTTTTCCTTGGATAACCTTTATTGCGCTTCGTCGCTGAGCTTGAGTTCCACCATCAACTCATCGGCCAGGGTTTCCAGGCGCTCCTGCAAGGTGTCCAACGACAGGGTCAAGGGCACCCCGAGGGTCGCTTCGGCGTGAAACAGCAACTCGTTGCTCATCGGCGCCGGACGAACCTGCGTTACCAGGCGTTCGACGTTTACCCCCTGTTCGCTCAGCAATCGGGTGATGTCACGCACAATGCCGGGACGATCATTGCCCACCAGTTCCATGGCGATGGGTTTCCAGCTACAGGTTTCTTCCTGGCTGCTTTCGGCAATCAGTACGCGGATGCCATGGACCGACAACCCCTGCAAGGCTTCGATCAGCTCTTCATGGACTTCGGCCGGGGCGCTGAGCCGCAGGATTCCGGCAAATTGCCCCGCCAGTCGCGACATACGGCTTTCCAGCCAATTACCGCCGTGCTCGGCGATGCAATTGGCAATGCGCTCGACCTGCCCGGGTTTGTCCGGGGCGAAAACAGTGATGACCAGATGGTCCATGGCGCGGCCCTCTTGTTGTGGAAGAAACAGTATAGGCAGCTGATCGCGAGCAGACCGTGAGCCTGAGGATTTATACCTGACCACTGTGGAAGCAGAAACATCGTGTACAAACATTCAGATTTATCTGGAACAATCTGCCTGTTTTTTGAGAACATCCTGTGCCTCGTCGTGACCATACTGCTTTAGTCGGTCGCGGAACGACGCAATTAGTCTAATTTTCACAAGCGCAATTGATCATGTAGTATGCCGCAGCACGCACTACATAATGTTGTACCGATGTCTGCTTAAGGCCAGTCGCATCCCTGAAAAGCCCCGTCAGCAAGGCTTAACACCCAGCCGCCAGCGATGGCATGTACTGGTTCCGGGGTTTGTGGTTTAAATGTCCCGAGGCTTCATTGTCAAAATCGAAGAGCTGAAAAGCGAAATAGCTGAGCAGAGTGAGGCAAGCAATGACTGAACACGTTCAAGTCGGTGGCCTTAAGGTCGCCAAAGTCCTGTTCGACTTCGTGAATAACGAAGCCATTCCCGGAACCGGCCTCACCGCCGACGCGTTCTGGGCCGGTGCCGACAAGGTCATCCACGACCTGGCGCCGAAGAACCAAGCCCTACTCGCCAAACGCGACGATTTCCAGGCGCGGATCGACGCCTGGCACCAGGCTCGTGCCGGCCAGGCCCACGACGCCGTGGCTTACAAAGCCTTCCTGCAAGACATTGGATACCTGCTGCCAGAAGCGGCGGATTTCCAGGCCACGACGCAAAACGTCGATGACGAAATCGCCCGCATGGCCGGCCCGCAACTGGTAGTGCCGGTGATGAACGCCCGCTTCGCCCTCAACGCCTCGAACGCCCGCTGGGGTTCGCTGTATGACGCACTGTATGGCACCGACGCCATCAGCGAAGCCGACGGTGCGGAGAAAGGCCAAGGCTACAACAAGGTTCGCGGCGACAAGGTCATCGCCTTCGCCCGTGCTTTCCTCGACGAAGCGGCGCCCTTGGCGGCCGGCTCCCATGTCGATTCCACCGCTTATAAAATCGTCGACGGCAAACTGGTGGTCACCCTCAAGGGCGGCAGCAACAGCGGCCTGCGTGACGATGCCCAGTTGATCGGCTTCCAGGGCGACGCCTCGGCACCGACCGCCGTGCTGCTGAAACACAACGGCCTGCACTTCGAAATCCAGATCGACGCCAACTCCCCAGTCGGCCAGACCGACGCCGCCGGCGTCAAAGACGTCCTGATGGAGGCCGCCCTGACCACCATCATGGACTGCGAAGACTCGGTCGCTGCCGTCGATGCCGATGACAAAGTGGTGATCTACCGCAACTGGCTCGGCCTGATGAAGGGCGACCTGGCTGAAGAAGTCGCCAAGGGCGGTCGGACATTCACCCGGACCATGAACCCCGACCGTGTCTACACCACCGTCGACGGTTCGAGCGTGACCCTGCACGGCCGCTCGCTGTTGTTCGTGCGTAACGTCGGCCATCTGATGACCATCGACGCAATCCTGGACAAGCATGGCAACGAAGTGCCGGAAGGCATCCTCGATGGCCTGGTCACCAGCCTGGCGGCGATCCACAGCCTCAACGGCAACACCTCGCGGCGCAACAGCCGCACCGGCTCGGTGTACATCGTCAAGCCGAAGATGCACGGCCCGGAAGAAGCCGCGTTCACCAACGAGCTGTTCGGTCGTGTCGAGGACGTGCTGAACCTGCCGCGCAACACCCTCAAGGTCGGGATCATGGACGAGGAGCGCCGTACCACGGTCAACCTCAAGGCCTGCATCAAGGCCGCCAGCGAGCGCGTGGTGTTCATCAACACCGGTTTCCTCGATCGCACCGGCGACGAAATCCACACTTCCATGGAAGCCGGCCCGATGGTGCGCAAGGCGGACATGAAAGCCGAGAAGTGGATCGCCGCGTACGAAAACTGGAACGTCGACATCGGCCTGAGCACCGGCCTGCAAGGTCGCGCACAGATCGGCAAGGGCATGTGGGCCATGCCGGACCTGATGGCGGCGATGCTGGAACAGAAAATCGCCCATCCAATGGCCGGCGCCAACACCGCGTGGGTGCCGTCGCCGACCGCGGCCGCGTTGCACGCGCTGCACTACCACAAGGTCGACGTGTTCGCTCGCCAGGCCGAACTGGCCAAGCGCGCTCGCGCTTCGGTGGACGACATCCTGACCATCCCGTTGGCGGTCAATCCGAACTGGACGCCGGAGCAGATCAAGAACGAACTGGACAACAACGCCCAGGGCATCCTTGGCTACGTGGTGCGTTGGATCGACCAGGGCGTCGGCTGTTCCAAAGTGCCGGACATCAACGACATCGGCCTGATGGAAGACCGTGCGACGCTGCGTATCTCCAGCCAGCACATCGCCAACTGGCTGCGCCACGGCATCGTCACCCAGGACCAGGTGATGGAAAGCCTCAAGCGCATGGCGCCGGTGGTAGACCGCCAGAATGCCAGCGACCCGCTGTATCGTCCGCTGGCGCCAGACTTCGACAACAACATCGCCTTCCAGGCGGCGGTCGAACTGGTGATCGAAGGCACGAAACAGCCTAACGGCTATACCGAGCCGGTGCTGCACCGTCGCCGTCGTGAGTTCAAGGCAGCCAATGGGTTGTGATTGAGCGATAGCGCTACAACGAAAAAGCCCTGATCTCTCGATCAGGGCTTTTTTATTTGCATGGATGCTTTTGTTTTATTTGCGCATGAATGCTTTTGTGGCGAGGGGATTTATCCCCGTTCGAGTGCGAAGCGCTCGCCATCGGATCGGATCGTTGCGCAGAATCGAGGGCCGCTTCGCAGCCCAGCGGGGATAAATCCCCTCGCCACAGGTTTCATTCATGGCAGGGAAATCTTAAAGATCCATCCCCAACTCATGCTTGACCAACCCCAACAGCTTGTCGGTATCGATCGGCTTGAGCAAAAAGTCCACCACGCTCAGGTGCATGGCTTCAATCGCGTCCTTCACGTCGGCATCGCCCGACACAATGATGATCGGCAACGCCGCCCGCTCCGACTCGCGCACCAGGCGGACCAGCTCCAGGCCATCGACATTGCCCATGCGCAGATCGGTAATCAGCAGGCCTATCGATGGCTTGGTTTCCAGCATCTTGAGTGCCGTTTCGCCACTGGCGGCGGTCATGCAGTGAATCCCGTCCAACGCCAGGATCTCCGACAACAGCTCACGAGCGTCCTTGTCGTCATCGACGATCAAGACGCGCTGCGGCGGCAGGTCAGGTTCCAGCATGACGGCATTCAGCGCCTCGCGCTCGGCGTCACTCAAAATATCGTGGTCGGACATGGTGCTCTCTACGTTCTTTAAATCGATCCCCTGGCACAGTGGTCAGACATCGTTCTGCGGCGCTTCAATGTGCACTTCGTCGGATTTTTTTCCAAGAACATTTAATGAAGATTTTTCCGACGCTCGGCGTAGGACTTTTCCGTAAGCCTGCCCCCTATGCAGCGACCTAGACTTACGTCCAATGGGCACCCCGCGCTGAGGGGCCGACCATGGCAGAACAGATCCGACCACAACAATTCGAAAAAGACTGCGTAATGGTTATGAAAAAAGCGGACGCCTTCATCCAGGCCGGGAAAACCGCGGTGTTGCAAAACATCCAGGGGACGCTGCAATTTCTCCAACGCTTTCCCCCGTTCAACCAGATGGAAAACGCCCACCTGGCCTACCTGGTGGAGCAATGCCTGCTGCGCTTCTACGCGACGGGCGAAACCATCATCAAACCCGCCGACGGCCCGGTGGAGCATTTCTACATCGTCAAGCAAGGCCGGGTGGTAGGCGAACGTCCGCACACGGCCAAAGGTGGCACCGAAACCACCTTCGAAATCACCACCGGCGAATGTTTCCCCCTCGCCGCGCTGCTGGGTGAACGGGCCACGCGCACCGAGCATCGGGCCGGCGAAGACACGTTCTGCCTGCAACTGAACAAACAAGCCTTCATCAAGCTGTTCGCCCTGTCCGGCCCGTTTCGCGACTTCGCCCTGCGCGGGGTCAGCAGCCTGCTCGACCAGGTCAACCAACAGGTCCAGCAAAAGTCCGCGCAAACCTTGGGCACCCAGTACTCCCTCAACACGCGGCTGGGCGAACTGGCGATGCGTCATCCGGTGAGTTGCAGCCCGGAGACGCCGCTGCGCGAAGCCGTGAAGCTGATGCACGAACAACAGGTCGGCAGCATCGTGGTGGTGAATGAGCAGAAAACCCCGGTGGGAATTTTCACCTTGCGCGACCTGCGACAGGTGGTGGCCGATGGCTCCGGGGATTTTTCCCAGGCCATCGTAGGACACATGACCCAGGCACCGTTTTTTCTCTCACCGGACCACAGCGCATTCGACGCGGCCATCGCCATGACCGAGCGCCACATCGCCCACGTTTGCCTGGTCAAGGAGCAACGCCTGTGTGGCGTGGTGTCCGAACGCGATCTGTTTTCCCTGCAACGGGTCGACCTGGTGCACCTGGCCCGGACCATTCGCAGCGCCCCCAGGGTAGAAAACCTTGTGGCCCTGCGTGGCGAAATCGGCCAACTGGTGGAGCGCATGCTGGCCCACGGCGCCTCCTCGACCCAGATCACCCACATCATCACCTTGCTCAACGACCACACCGTGTGCCGGGTCATCGAGTTGACCCTGGCTGACAAAGGCGACCCCGGCGTGCCGTTCAGTTGGCTGTGTTTCGGCAGTGAAGGCCGGCGCGAGCAGACCCTGCACACCGACCAGGACAACGGCATCTTGTTCGAAGCGCGGGACGCTGCCCATGCCGCGCAGATCCGTGGCCTGCTGTTGCCCATCGCTCAACAGATCAACCAGAGCCTGGCCCTGTGTGGCTTCACCTTGTGCAAGGGCAACATCATGGCCGGCAACCCCGAGCTGTGCTTGTCCCGCGCCGAATGGGCCCGGCGCTTTGCGGCATTCATTCGTGAAGCGACGCCGGAAAACCTGCTGGGCTCAAGTATCTATTTCGACCTGCGGGTGGTCTGGGGCGACGAGCAAGGCTGCGAGCAGTTGCGCCGCCAGATCCTCGACCAAGTGGCCGATAACCGCTTGTTCCAGCGCATGATGGCCGAGAACGCGCTGCGCCATCGCCCGCCGGTAGGACGCTTCAGGGATTTCGTGCTGAGCCGCAAGAATGGTGAAAAAGCGACCCTGGACTTGAAGGTGCAGGGCCTCACGCCCTTCGTCGACGGCGCCCGTTTGCTGGCGCTGGCCAATGGCATCGAAGCCAACAATACCCTGGAGCGCTTGCGGCAATTGGTGGTCAAGGAAGTCATCGAACCGCTCGATGGCGCAGCTTATGAAGAGGCCTACCACTTCATCCAGCAGACCCGCATGCAGCAACACCAACTGCAAACCCGCGAGAACCTGCCCTATTCCAATCGCGTCGACCCTGACAGCCTCAATCACCTGGACCGGCGCATCCTGCGTGAATCCCTGCGTCAGGCCCAACGTCTGCAAAGCAGCCTGGCGCTGAGGTATCAGTTGTGAGCATTTTTTCCTGGCTACGCCCGGCTCAGCCGCTGTTGCCGCAGATGTGGCAGCAGCGCCTGGAACGCCTGCCCGCCCCCTCGCCGCTGGATGAACGCAGCTTACGGGAGCAGCGCTGGGTGGTCCTGGACCTGGAAACCACCGGCCTGAACCTGAACAAGGATCAGGTTCTGTCCATCGGTGCGGTGGTCATCGAAGACGGCGCGATCGACTTCAGCCAACAGTTCGAACGCACCCTGCAATGCGACAAGCAGAAACTCGGGCCGAGTGTGTTGATCCACGGTCTGGCGCCCAGCGCCATTGCCGCCGGCAGCGACCCGGCCGAGGCGCTGCTGGCGTTCATGGAATTCGTCGGCGACAGTCCGCTGCTGGCCTTTCACGCGCCGTTCGATTCCCACATGCTCGGGCGTGCCTTGAAAGATTACCTGGGCTATCGCTTGCAGCATGCGTTCCTGGACGTGGCCGACCTGGCACCGATGCTTTGCCCCCAGGCCAATCTGCGCAAGGCCGGCCTGGATGAATGGATCGACTGGTTCAAGCTGCAAGTCTTCGACCGCCACAACGCCAGTGCCGACGCCCTGGCCACCGCCGAACTGGCGCTGATCCTGTTCAGCCGTGCCCGCCAGCAGCAGATCCACAGCCCGCTGGACCTGCAACAGCGCCTGGGCCAGTGGAAACGGCGCCAGCAGGCGCCTTCGCTTTAACCTGAAGGCCCATAAGCCCGAGGCTTTTGTGGGAGCGAGCCTGCTCGCGATGGCATCGCCCTGATCCGACAGGACACCGTGTTGTCCGTATCGCGAGCAGGCTCGCTCCCACAGAGGACTTGCTTTCATCCAGCACCATCACCACCGCCTGACCAGCGCCAATTGCTTTCCCGCCCCCGCCTCTGCCACAATCGCGAACAATTCTCGTTACTTAAAACGTCGGTGATGCTCCGTGTCGTCAGTCCCTAGTGTCCGGTCTCGCAAGTACCGTCCCTTTTTTGACGAGTGGCGGCTGTCGTCAGGCAAGGCGCCGCGACGAGTCATAGCCCGCTATGGCGAGGAGCGGCAACGCAGCATGACGGCAGCAGACGCCGTCAAAAAGGAACGGTACTTGTGAGACCGGACACGACTCCTCATAGTGATTTGGTTGGTGCGTTGTACCGTGACCATCGCGCTTGGCTATTGGGATGGCTGCGCCGCAACGTGGCGTGTGCGCAACGGGCCGAGGACCTGAGCCAGGACACCTTTGTGCGCTTGCTGGGTCGCGAGGAGCTGAAGGCGCCTCGCGAACCCCGGGCGTTCCTGGTGGCCATCGCCAAGGGGTTGCTGTTCGATTACTTCCGGCGAGCGGCATTGGAGCAGGCTTACCTCACCGAACTGATGCTGATCCCCGAGGCCGAGCAGCCCTCGGTGGAGGAACAGCAAATCATCCTGGAAGACCTCAAGGCCATCGACCGCCTGCTGGGCAAACTGTCGAGCAAGGCTCGCGCAGCCTTCCTCTATAACCGCCTGGACGGCCTCGGCCACGCCGAAATCGCCGAGCGCCTGGGGGTTTCGGTGCCGCGGGTGCGGCAGTACCTGGCCCAAGGCATTCGCCAGTGCTACATCGCACTTTATGGTGAGCCGACATGAGCCAGGCCCATGCCAAACCGGTGTCGGCCAGCGTGCTGGACGCCGCCATTGCCTGGCAATTGTCGCTGGACTCGAGCAGCCCCCAGGAGCGCGAAGCCTTCGCCCGCTGGCATGCTGCCGACGAAGAACACGCCCGGGCCTGGCAGCAGTTGGGCATGCTCGACCAGCGTTTCAGCGTCGCAAGTGGACCGGCGCGGGCCGCACTGCTGCAATCGCGGGTCAGCATTCGCCGGCGGATCCGCAAGGTGGGCAGCGGCCTGGCCAGTGTTGTCGCGGTCATCGGCCTGGCGTTGTTTGCCGGGGAACGTTACCTGCCGCTGGATTACTGGCTGGCCGATCAGCGCACCGCGACAGGCGAGCAGCGCACCCTGCGTCTGGCCGATGGCACACTGGTCAATCTCAACACCCACAGTGCGCTGGATGTGCGGTTCGATGACAAACAGCGTCGCATCGTCCTGCAGGAAGGCGAGATCCTGGTGGAAACCGGCCACGGCGACCCGCGTCCGTTTATCGTCGAGACCCGCGAAGGCAGCATGCGCGCCCTCGGCACCCGGTTCCTGGTCAAGCGCGAGGACCAAGGCACGCGTCTGAGCGTGTTGAAATCCGCGGTAGCAGCGCATCCAGAGGCAACGGACGTCGAACAGATCCTGCGCGAAGGCCAGCAGGTGCTGATGCGTCGCGACGGCCTCGGACCGACCATTGCCTTGAACCCCGGCGCCGATGCCTGGACTCGCGGCATGCTGGTGGTGGACAACGCCCGCCTCGAAGACCTGGTCCATGAGCTGGGGCGCTACCGGCGCGGTTACTTAGGTGTCGCGCCCCAAGTGGCAGACCTGCGCATCACCGGCAGTTTTCCGCTGCACGACACCGACCTGGCCTTGACCGCCCTGCTGCCTACCTTGCCGGTGCAGGTCGAGCATCACACGCGATGGTGGGTGGTGGTGGGGCCGAGGGCCGAGGCCAAGCCTTGAGGAATCTTGCGTCAGTGATGACCTAATCGCGAGCAGGCTCGCTCCCACAGTGGAGCGGTGTTGTACACGAAGCAGCGGCTCACTGAAGATCAACGGTGGGAGCGAGCCTGCTCGCGATGAGGCCAGTAGCCTCAACACAAGGCCAGGCAGGACACCAGGCTCCAAGCTGAATCTAAATTATTTTCATCCAGCCCTATCACTTTTCAATTTTCATCCGGCACCCAGGCAATTGAGAAATATTTCCATTCAGGAGCCGCCGTATGTCCCGCCCGCTAGACACCCTGTTGCGCCCCAGCCTGTTGGCCGTTGCCATTGCCTTCGCCGTTCCTCTCGCCAGCGGTCCGCTGCTGGCCGCCGAACAGGCCACGAGCGTGCGCACCTACAACCTGCCCGCCGCGCCCCTGGCCAGCACCCTGAACCAGATCGCCAGCCAGGCCGGCCTCGCGCTGAGCCTGAGTCCGTCCCTGGCCTCGGGCAAGACCTCGGCTCCGGTCCAGGGCCAGTTCGACGCCACCGGCGCATTGCGCGAGGCCTTGCGCGGTACCGGCCTGCAACTGGAGCAAAGCAGCGCCGGCACCTACAGCCTGGTGGCCGTGCCTGAAGGCGTCATGGCCTTGCCGGAAACCAGCGTGATCGGCGCCGGCCTCAGCGAAACCGCGTGGGGCCCGACCGAGGGTTACGTCGCCACCCGCACCGCCGCCGGTACCAAGACCGATACACCGATCGTCGAACTGCCGCGCTCAGTCTCGGTGGTCACGCGCCAACAGATGGAGGACCGTTCTGTCCTCAACCTCAATGACGCCCTGCGCTACACCGCTGGCGTGCAAAGCAGCGGCTACGGCTCGGATTCGCGCAATGACTGGCTGCTGGTTCGCGGCTTCGTACCGACTCAGTTCCTCGATGGCCTGCCGCTGCCCAGGGGCAACTACATCACGCCGAAAATCGAGCCCTGGAACCTTGAACGCATCGCCGTACTGCGTGGCCCGGCTTCTTCGGTCTACGGCCAGACGCCACCTGGCGGCATGCTGGACATGGTCAGCCGGCGCCCACAGGCCGAAAACAGCAACGAGGTCGAGTTGCAGGCCGGCAGCTACGAACACAAGCAGATCAACTTCGACAGCACCGGCAAAGTCGATGACGAAGGCCAGTTCCTCTATCGGCTCAGCGGCACCGTGCGTGACAGCAATTCCCAGGTCGATCACATCCCCGACAAGCGCTACAACCTCGCACCGAGCCTGACCTGGAACATCAACGACGACACGCGCCTGACCTTCCTGTCCCAGTACACCCGCGACGACACCGGCATCACCGGGCAATTCCTGCCGCTGCAAGGCACCAAGCTGTCCTCGCCAGCGGGCAAGATTTCCCACCACAAGAACCTCGGCGACCCGGACTGGGAATTCTACGACCGTACCTACTACGCGCTCGGCTATGCGTTCGAACATCGCCTGAACGACACCTGGCAGTTCCGCCAGAACCTGCGCTACACCAAGAGCGACCTGGAAACCCAGGGCATCTCCGCCGGTGGGCAATTCTGGCCGGCGGGTCCAGATGAAGCGGTGAGCGCCGATGGCACCGTCAAGCGCAGTGCCAGTGTCGTCGACGAAGACATCAGCCAGTTCGCCGTGGACAACAACTTCCAGGCCGACTTCCAGACCGGCGCCCTCAGCCACACTTTGCTGCTGGGCCTGGATCACCAGCGCTCCAACAGCAATTCGCGCTGGTTGTGGGGGTCGACCGGCGTGCCGACCAGCAACATCCACAACCCGATCTATGGACAGGATTTCTCCAACGTCCAGTACTTCACCATGTACGACTACAACCAGAAGACCAACCAGACCGGCCTGTACGTCCAGGACCAGATCGCCCTGGACAACTGGCGCCTGACCCTCGGCGGTCGTGAAGACTGGATTCACACCGGCACCGAATTCCACAACCAGAACAACGTCACCAACACCCAGCGCGACAAGAAATTCAGCGGCAACGCGGCGTTGAGCTACGTCTTCGATAACGGTGTGACGCCCTACATCTCCTTCGCCCAGTCGTTCCAGGCGGCGGCAGGCTCGACCGTCAACAGCACCGAAGCATTCAAACCCACCGAAGGCGAACAATACGAAGCGGGTATCAAGTATCAGCCACCCGGCACCAAGACCCTGCTGACCGCAGCGGTGTTCGACCTGACTCAGAAAAACAACTCTGTCACCGAAAACAACGTCACCCGCCAAGTGGGTGAAGTACAGGTGCGTGGCGTGGAGTTGGAAGCCTCGGGCGACGTGACCGACAACCTCAAGCTCATCGGCTCCTACACCTACAACGACAGTGAAATCACCAAGGGCACGACGGCGGAAAAAGGCAAGCGCATGGCCCAGGTGCCGCGTCACCAGGCCACCGCCTGGGCCGACTACACCTGGCATAACGGCCCGCTCGACGGTTTCGGCGTCGGCGCCGGCGTGCGTTATGTCGGTGACACCTACGGCAACACCACCAACACCGACTGGGGCCATGTCGGGTCCTACACCGTGTACGACGCCTCGGCCCATTACGACCTGGGCCGTTTGAACAAGACCCTCAAGGGGGTCACGGTAGCGGTGGACGCGAAGAACATCTTCAACAAGGACTACCTGTCCACCTGCGATGGCTTTTATTGCTACTACGGCGACCAACGCAACGTCGTCGCCAGCGTGAATTACAAATGGTAAACGGTTAGCATTTGCAAAATCTTTTTGAGGGTCATCTGTCACTGAGGTCGATCAGTTAAATGAAATACCTGTGGGAGCGAGCCTGCTCGCGATGGCGGTGAGTCAGTTGCATTGATGTTGAGTGACACTGCGCTTTCGCGAGCAGGCTCGCTCCCACAGGTTTCGCGATTTGACTGACTGGCCTCAAGCATCGTGGCCCTCTTGCATTCGGATCGCCCATGAAAAGCAAAACCATTCGCCGCTGGTCCTTCGTCCACACCTGGACCAGCCTGATCTGCACGGTATTCCTGCTGATGCTGGCGATCACCGGACTGCCGTTGATCTTCCACCATGAAATCGAACACCTGCTGGGCGACGCCCCCCAGCTTCGAGAAATGCCGGCCGACACGCCGCCGCTGGATCTGCAACAACTGGTGGAAAAAGCCAAGGCCCATCGCCCGGGCGAAGTGGTCCAGTATTTTGGCTGGGACGAAGACGAACCAAACGGCGTCATCACCATCATGGCGCCGACACCGGGCACCGAACCCAATTCCTCCCATACTTTCATGCTCGATGGGCGCACCGGCGAGGCCCTGGAAATGCCCTCGGCCAATGGCGGCTTCATGATGGTCATGTTGCGTCTGCACGTGGACATGTTCGCCGGGTTGCCGGGCAAATTGTTGCTGGCATTCATGGGGTTGTTGTTCGTGATTGCCATCGTCTCCGGGGTGGTTCTGTACCTGCCGTTCATGCGCCGCTTGAAGTTCGCCACAGTGCGCCAGGACAAATCCACGCGCCTGCGCTGGCTCGACCTGCACAATCTGATCGGCGTGGTCACGTTGGTGTGGGCGCTGACCGTGGGCGTCACCGGCGTGATCGCCGCGTGCGCCGACCTGATCATCGCCGCCTGGCGCAACGACAGCCTCAGCGCCATGATCGAACCCTACCGCAATGCCCCGCCGCTGACCCAACTGGCACCGGCCACCCGTTTGCTGGACATCGCCAAGGACGTCGCGCCGGGCATGGCGCCGAGCTTCATCGCCTTCCCCGGCACGCTGTTTTCCAGCGAACACCACTACAGCGTGTTCATGAAAGGCAGCACCCACCTGACCTCGCATTTGCTGACGCCGGTACTGATCGACGCCAGCACCCTGGAGGTCACCGCCGTGGCCGAACGGCCGTGGTACATGGATGTCATGAGCCTGTCGTTGCCGCTGCATTTCGGTGACTACGGTGGCCGACCGATGCAGATTTTCTGGGCCACCCTCGACGTGCTGACCATCATCGTCCTCGGCAGCGGTGTTTACCTGTGGCTGGTGCGGCGCAAGGCGGCCAAGCGTGCAAGCGTTGTCGCGGAGGTCGCCTCGTGAGGCCTCGGCAATCGAGTTTCTGGAAAGTGTTCGGTATTCCCCTGATGATCGGTGCGCTTAGCGCGGCGGGGTTGTTTTCGGCGTTGCTGGGCGACGGCGCATGGGATGCCGTGAGCTGGGTCGGACTGGGCGTGCCGACAGCGCTGGGCGCCTGGGGACTGATCAAGCGAGGATAACCTGAGCCCGACACTCCCACATTCGGAACCTGTCACGCCTTAGGACCACTCGCCAGCCGCTCTGGAACTGTCTAGGCTAAGCCACTGCCGTTTATCGAGGATACCTGCATGTCCACCCCCAGCATGACGCTGTTCCACAATCCCGCTTCGCCCTTCGTTCGCAAGGTCCTGGTGCTGCTCCACGAAACCGGCCAGCAAGACCGCGTGGCGTTGCAGCTCAGCCAGCTCACGCCGGTCAAACCGGACCGGGTCCTGATCGACGACAACCCATTGAGCAAGATCCCGGCCCTGCGCCTGGCCAACGGCAGCGTGATCCATGACAGCCGCGTCATCCTCGATTACCTCGATCACCAGCACGTCGGCAATCCGCTGATCCCCCGGGATGGCGCAGCCCGCTGGCGGCGCCTGACCCTGGCCTCCCTGGCCGATGGGATCATGGATGCGGCCGTGATGATCCGCTACGAAACCGCCCTGCGTCCGGCGGAAAAACACTGGGACGAATGGCTCGATGCGCAGCGGGACAAGATTCGCCGGGCCCTGGCCATGCTCGAAGCCGAGGCGATTGCCGAACTGGCCTGCCATTTCGACGTGGCCTCCATCAGCGTGGCCTGCGCCTTGGGCTACCTGGACCTGCGCCATCCAGACCTGGAATGGCGCAAGGCCAATCCGCAACTGGCGGCATGGTTCGCCGAAGTGAGCTTGCGGCCTTCGATGGTTGAGACGGTGCCCAGGGTTTAGATTTGCATTGACCGTTCCGCCCTCATCGCGAGCAGGCTCGCTCCCACACTTGATCGTGTCGCCCTTTGTGGGAGCGAGCCTGCTCGCGATGGCAGCGCACCGGATCCACAGGAAACAACCCGGCAATCCGCATCACCAACACTTCGCGCACTCGCTGATCCTCACGCAACCCCAACGACCGGCTCATTTCACCTCTCCCAAGTCAAAGCTCATCGCAGCGGCCGACTTGGACCCAACCCCGTACCAATCCAGCTTACGGGTCAACACCATGAACACGCCCAACAGGCCGAACAGCAACAGCGAGCCCATCAACAGCGCGTAGTCCTCGGCGCTCAACAAGCCATAGAGCAAGCCGTACAACCCCGCCAGCCCCGCCGAGAATCCCAGGCCGTGGCTCACGCTGCGCAGCACATGGCAGACATAAAACCCGATCAGCACCACACAGGCACTGGCCGACACCAGGTACGCCAGGGTGAAGCCGATGTGCTCCGACAGCGACAACAGCAACAGGTAAAAAAACGCCAGCGCCACGCCCACCAAGGCGTACTGGACCGGGTGCACCGCCAGGCTCTTGAGCACTTCGAAGAGGAAGAAGCCAGCAAACGTCAGGGCAATGAACAGCAGCGCATATTTGATCGCCCGGTCGCTCTTGAGGTACTGGTCTACCGGGTCGATGAAGCTCACACCGAAGGCGCGACTGCGGAACGCTTCACAACTATCGCTGGGCTCGCAGGCTTGCAATGTTTCCAGGAGGTTGGTGGAGAAAAACGACGTCTGCCAGTCAGCACTGAAGCCCTGCTCATTGATCTCACGATTGACCGGCAGGTAGTTGCCGATGAAGCTCGGATGCGGCCAGTCGGCCGACAGGTGCACCTTGGTGGACTTGCCCACTGGCAGAACCTGGAACTCGCCAGTACCTTGCAGGCGCAGATCGAAACCAAAGGTCAGCTCCGGGCTGCCCTGGGCGGTGATCATCGGCAGCGGCACATGCACACCCTGCCCCAGCCAGCCGAGCCGCGAACCAGGCAAAAAGTCGACGGTCTGCTGGTTGAGCGTCAGGGTCAGCGCATTCTCGATGCCGCGGATGTCGCTGATGCCCACGCTCAAGTACGGTTCGTCGAAACGGTAATCGGCAAAGTCCTTGGCGGCGATACCGTAGCGCTCCGGCACCTTGAAGCGGCCATCGATCCGGTTATCGGCATGGAACAACCGCGCTTCGTAGATCCCCCGGGCACGGGTTTCAGTGCGGACCTGGCCGTCGAGTTCGAACGCATCCGGCAAAAAATACAACTCGCCCGTCCGCTCGACGGTTTCCAGGAAACGCACACCGGTTTTCTCGTTGGTATTCCAGACTTTCACGTCCTTGCGAAACGGCACCACAATCATCGGCCCGATGAGTTGCTGGCTGTAGCTGGAGCTGCGAGCGATGTCCTGCAACACACCGTCGCGCAGCTCCTGGCGCTCGTCGATAAGGCCGTTGATCATCAACAGCGGGATCATCAGCAAAAGAATCAGTAGGGCAATCATGCCCAGTTTTATGGCGAGGCTGCGGTTCATGTGGGGCTCTCCCTGTTCGTATGGGGGAGAGTCTGGGGTGGTTGTGTGCTGGGCTTATGGAGAGATTATGGAGATTGTGTGGAGACTGGACGGCCCCCTTCGCGAGCAAGCCCGCTCCCACAAGGACTGCACTGAACCTGTGGGAGCGGGCTTGCCCGCGAAGGCCACGCCTCGGTTTCAGGGCAACCGCAACACCACCTCGACCCCACCCTCGACATTGCCAATACTGAATGCCCCCCCATGCAACTGCACCACTTCCTCCACAAAGTTGAGCCCCAGGCCGGTGCTCTTGCGACCGCTGTCCGGCCGCGGCAGGGAGTAGAAACGCTCGCTCAAGCGTGGCAGCGCATAGTCGGGAATCGGTGCGGCCTGATTGAACAGGCGGATCTCGACCCGATTGCCGCTGCGCTCGGCGCTGATGCGCAGCAGGCCGTTGACGGGGGTGAAGTCCAAGGCGTTTTCCAGCAAATTGCCCAAGGCCTGACGCAACAAAAATGGCTCGCCGGTCAGCACCAGGTCGGCTGCAATGTGTTGTTCAACGCTCAACTGGCGACTTTCGATCCAACCGCTGCGCGCTTCCAGCAACTCATCCATCAATGCCGCCAGCGGCACCGCGACTTCTTCTTCCAGCCCCTGGCGCTGCTCGATCTGGGCCAGGTTGAGCAACCGTTCGATCAACTGCTGCATGCGCATACTTTCGTTGCCGATGTTACTGACGAAGCGTTGGTGCTGGGCAACAGGCATGTCGCTTTGCAGCAGTTCGGCGGCACCGCGAATCGCCGCCAGCGGACTCTTGAGCTCGTGGGTCAGGGTATGCACGTAACGCTCGACGTATGCCTTGCCTTCGAGCTGGGTGCGCATGTGTTCCACGGCGCCCGCCAGTTGCTCGAACTCGCCACCGCGATAATGCGGCACTTCCACCCGACGCCCCTGGCTGACCGCCTGGGCATAGGTCGTCAACCGTCGCAGCGCCGCGCTGAGCCACCAGGACAGCAAGCCGCCCAGCAACAGGCCCAGGGCCACCAATCCGGCGCCATACGCCAGCAGCCGCCGCTCGGTGCGATCGACATAAGGCTGTAATGAACTGTTGGGCTTGGCGACCGTGACGACACCGATGATTCGGCCGTTGTCGCGGATTGGCGCACCGACGTGCATCACCGAAGACGCTGGATCGTCCGGATCGCTGCGGCTCGAACGGGCGCCGTAGTGGCCGCGCAGAGTCAGGTAGACGTCGTTCCAGCGCGAATAATCCTGGCCCACCGCCACGCCACTGGAGTCGAGCACCACGATGCCCTTGGCATCGGTGACATAGATGCGGTGGCTGACCTGGTTCTTCGGCAAACCCCAGATCGTCGCCGCCGGCTGGCGCTCGCCGTAGGCCTTGAGCAATTGCGGCCAACGATTCTGGTTGAGGGTGCCGGCCTTGAAATCGTCCCGCAGGATCTCGGCCATCAGGTTGGCCGTGTCCACCAGGGTTTCTTCAGTGGACTGGCGCACGCCAGGGCGGATTTCCTCCATGACCGTGTTGAGCACGAAATAACCGGTCAAACCGATGAACAGCACATACACCAAAAAGATCCGGATCCCCAGCGACATCAGCTGTGCCCCGGGCTGTAGCTGTAGCCCAGGCCCCGATGGGTCTGGATCGGCTCGGCCTCGGCCCGGACCAGGCGCAACTTGGCGCGCACGCTCTTGATGTGACTGTCGATGCTGCGTTCGTAGCCGGCATCACTGGCCACGCCCAAAGCGTCGAGCAGTTGTTCGCGGCTGAAGACCCGTTCGGGTTGCTCCAGCAGACAGTTCAGCAGGCGAAACTCGTGGCGAGTGAGGTTCAGCGGTTTGCCACGATAGTTGATCTGCACCCGGTCGGCATCGACCTGAAACAACCCCATGCCCGGCTCCACCGCTGGACGCGGCGCCACACGTTTGAGGATCGCCCGGACCCTGGCTGCCACCTCGCGGGGGCTGAAGGGCTTGACCACGTAATCGTCGGCACCGATTTCCAGGCCCACCACGCGGTCGATCTCAGCATCCCGGGCTGTAAGAAAGATGACCGGAACGTCGCTGAAACGTCTGAGATTTTTACAAGTCTCGAATCCGCTGATATCCGGCAGGCCCACATCGAGGATGATCAGGTCCGCCGGGGTGCTTTTCTGGTGATCGAGGGCGGCCGCGCCGAGGCTCAGCCAAGTGGTGTCGAATCCCTCCCCTTGCAGGGCAAACACCAGCGTATCGGCGATGGCGGCTTCGTCTTCGACAATCAGGATATGAGGCATGGCTTGCGAGCCCGGCAGTAAAGTTGCCGGAACGGTGCCCCAAGCCTCGGGGCACGTCAATCGGGGAAATCAGCAGTCGGGCTTGTCTGCGGTGAAGCGGCGGGCCGGGTTCACCGCTGCACCGAACTCGCGCAGGGCCTTGGCGCCGATCAACAGCGGGTAATTGAAACTGCTGCGGTCGGTCAGGTTGACCTCCACCGTGCGCTTGACGTTACCCAGGCACAACTCCAGATCGACCACCGGGCGCTTGGTGGGGGCGATTTTTTCGTCGTCGTCCTCATCCTCTTCGGAACGGGTCTTGATCTTGCTGATGCGGGCAATCTTGTGTTCGTAGACCTTGTTGCTCGCATCCTTGGTCGCCAGGCGGAAGCGCACCCAATCATCGCCGTCACGGGTAAAGGTCTCGATGTCCTTGGCCGACAGCGAGGCAGTCAGGGCGCCGGTGTCCATCTTGGCCTTGAGCACTTCACCGCCGATTTCCGGCAGCGCGATGTACTCATAGCGCCCGTACAGGGTCGGCTCGGCGGCCAACACTGGAAGGGCCACCAGGGAAAGCAGGGCGAGAAAGGATTTCATGCAATTGGGCTTCCTGTGTGGGTGGGTTTTTAGACCGTGACAGATGGATTCGTTCGGTTGCCTTCGATGGCATGCGCTGCCTTTGTGGCGAGGGGATTTATCCCCGCTGGGCTGCGAAGCAGTCCCAATCCAGCCAACTCAATCAGTCTGGCACACCGAGATGCCTGGTTTCAGGGATGCTTCGCACCCCAGCGGGGATAAATCCCCTCGCCACAAGTTGCTCGTTTCACCTCGATTTGGCCTACCGCCCGAAGCTGCTTATCATGGCCCGCCCACCCGTTTGCAAGAGTCATCTATGCGCCGCCTGCTCACCGGCTGTTTTGTCACCCTGTTGCTGTTGCTCAATACCCTGGTGCTGTTCGGACCGTTGATGGTGTTCGCGCTGCTCAAACTGGTCCTGCCCGGGCGCTTTCGCGACTATGCCTCGTGGGCGGTGATGTGGATCGCCGAGACCTGGGCCGAGATCGACAAGCTGATCTTTGCCCTGTGCATCCCCACCCGCTGGGACATCCGTGGCGGTGCCGACCTACGCGGCGACACGTCCTACCTGGTGATCAGCAATCACCAATCCTGGGTCGACATCCCCGCCCTCGTCCAGACCCTCAACCGACGCACGCCATTCTTCAAGTTCTTCCTCAAGAAAGAGCTGATCTGGGTGCCGTTCCTGGGGCTGGCATGGTGGGCACTGGACTACCCATTCATGAAGCGCTACACCAAAGCCTTCCTGGCGAAAAACCCGGAACTGGCCGGCAAGGACCTGGAAATCACCAAGGCCGCCTGCGAACTGTTCAAGCGTCAACCGGTCACCGTGGTCAACTACCTCGAAGGCACCCGCTTCACCGCCACCAAAAGCCAACAACAGCAATCGCCCTTCACCCACCTGCTCAAGCCCAAGGCCGGTGGCGTGGCGTTCGTGCTCGCAGCCATGGGTGAACAACTGGACGCGGTACTGGACGTGACCGTGGTTTATCCGCAAGCGCGCATTCCCGGGTTCTGGGACTTGATCAGCGGCGCGGTGCCCCGGGTGATCATCGACATCCAGACCCGCGAGCTGGACCCGGCGCTGTGGCAGGGCGATTACGAAAACGATCCGGTGTTTCGCCAGTTTGTACAGGATTGGGTTAATCAGCTCTGGACGGAGAAGGATCGGCGTATTGCGGCTTTGCGCAGCGAAGGGGATAGAGCCTAACAGTTCTGATAGTAGGCAGCGGCTGGAAAACCTCCGATGCTGGAGGTCCGGTTTTTTGGACCTTGCACGGAGTTCGGAGCATGCCTGCTGCCCCTCGTGAAACCTTATTGTGTCGCTACCGCTACGACCCGCTGGATCGGCTGGTCGATTGTGCAACTTCCGCTGAGGCTGGTATTCAGCGCTTTTATTGCAAAAGCCGATTGGTGACGGAGATACAGGGTGCAGTGCAACGTAGCGTTTTCCAGCATGACGACCAGTTGTTGGCGCAACTTCGTCGCGAGGATGTGAAGATCGATACCGCCCTGTTGGCGACCGATCAGCAGCGGTCAGTGTTGAATGTGCTCGATGCGAACCGGCTTCATCCTCTCGCCTATACACCCTATGGCCATCGCCCACCGGGAAACGGAGTGCTCAGTTTGCTTGGGTTTAACGGCGAGCGGCCGGATCCGGTAACGGGACATTATTTGTTGGGGAATGGGTATAGGGCCTTCAATCCGGTGTTGATGCGGTTTAATAGTCCAGACAGTTTGAGTCCGTTTGGGAAAGGAGGATTGAGTGCGTATGGCTATTGTGTGGGAGATCCGAGAAACCGGATTGATCCAACAGGGCACTTCTCGCTTTTCAAGGGTATTCGCTCGTTATGGCGCAACGTGTTCAGATCGTCCAAAACCCATTACAAACACGAAGCCAGACTGGCCCAGAGAACGGCAGCTCAGAAGGGAGTACAACTAGAACAGGCAGAAATCAAGCTAGCAGAGGCGACATCGAAACTAGATGCAATAGAGAACGCAAAATTGATTGAGGGCATAAAGTACGAAGGAATTATTTCAAGTCAGGCCGACGAAATTGCAAAGCTGAAAGCAAAGCTGAACGATACACACCAAGAGCTTTTGTCAAAAAGAACTCAGCGGCCACCGGTGCCAACGCCGAGCCTTTTGGGACCTCCCATACCAAAACGCCCGGAAGTGACCCTAGCCTCACGGAACATCAAACAGGATCTCTGGGATAAACAATTAGCTTATTTAGATCTAGCACAAGCTCGCCA
Organism: Pseudomonas sp. DF11; assembly: GCF_058148565.1. Classification (NCBI taxonomy): domain Bacteria; kingdom Pseudomonadati; phylum Pseudomonadota; class Gammaproteobacteria; order Pseudomonadales; family Pseudomonadaceae; genus Pseudomonas; species Pseudomonas sp. DF11. The sequence continues at coordinate 699,324 of NZ_JBYVYN010000002.1, read as the reverse complement.
AACGATTCGTAGCCGATAATTTTGGTGGTTTGAAAGAGCATAGTTACGACTTGAACCTCCGCAACCGAGCAAGCCCCAACCAGACCTCGAGACTGCTTGTCCTTTTCTGACCTACTTCAAGGATCAAAACAGAATTTTTTAATTCCAAATCAACATAAAAACTGTCAACCCTGACAGTAGCCCTCACCAACCACAGCCGCAAACATGTTGCCGGGACATATTGCGGAGGCAAGTCCATGCGAAACTTCATAACGGACGGCGGCGCTGGAATGTGCTTGCTGATCATCGGCCATGTCCATGCCGGAGAAGTCACCTGCCCGGCGGCAACACAAATCCATGGCACCACTGAAACAATAGAAATCCAAGATGATCGCCAATGGCAGAGCCAGGACCTAGGACAAGAGGCCAACCCGGCGGTACTGCAACTTAACGACGCCGAGTTCGCGATCCATGAACCCGACGAAGATGAACAGATACCGAGGAGAGTGACCATCACCTGCAATTACGGCGAGAACAATCTCACGCTGGATTACCTCGACTTCCAAGGGCCGACATCGTTGCCCTTGGTGCCCAACCGTTGCGGCAGCCGAGACGCCAACACCTGCAGGCGCGCGAGCGCCGACTACTTCAGCTTGAGATTCTGATGGTTTCGTGGCGGACTTTCGATGTCGCCACCTTCATCAAACACCCGCACCCGTGCCCCAAATACCCCCCAGGTTCTGCAACAACGAACCGGCAACCCCTTGCTGACCAAGGTACTGCAGGATGATCGGGGCAAACTGCCCAATCATCCCACTGTCCATGCCCAGCGCACTGAATGCGTTGTTCAGGTCATTGGTGTCCTTGACGTTACCCAGCAACCCGTCGAGCAAGGCGTTTTTATCCGAGCCACCACCGAGCAAACCACCCAGGCCATTGAGCCCGCCGATGGCGCTGTTTCCGGCGATCTGGTCCAGGCCCGGCACACTTTTGCTCAATTCGGAGAACTGCGGCTCGCTGAGCCGATTCTTCGCCAGCCCCAGCATCGCACCGGCACCGCCGATGGCCTGTTCCGGGGTGATCTTGAGTTCCGAGCCCAGGGTATTGAGCAGCCCCGCGGCTTTCGGTGCAGCGGCCACGACACCCTCCTCCTCACCTGAGTTGCCCTGCATCGCCGACACCACATTCGCCGCATCGCTGAGACTGAACTGCGCGAAAGCCGGGCTGGCGGCCAGAGTCAACAGGCAAGACAGTGCAAAACCGCGTGAAACCTTCATCCGGGACATCCTCTTGAGCATGAAAAAACCGCCCATATAGAGCGGCGTAAAGCGTGCTTTGGACTGGCGCGAACAGCTATTGTTCCTAGGCGTTGTATGCGCTTCGACCGACAGTTATTACAGACAAATCTTTCAAGACAGTGGGAAACATCTGATTTAACGAGAATCGAGTCACTTGTTATCGCCAAAAGTTACCAAACATCCCTACACAGTTCTAAATTGACATAAATAACTGCCAACCTTGACAGTAGCCCGCCCGGCCAAAGCCGCGAGTATCGCTTAACGGAGCCAAGGAGCTTGGCAAATGAAAAAAATACCGGCTGGAGGCGCGGTGTTACTCATGCTGATCATCGGCCATGTCCATGCCGGTGAAATAACGTGTCCGGCCGCTACAAGCATTCATAGGAACATTGAAGCGCTGGAAGACGTTTACTCTGTCGACGGGCAGGAAAATCACGAATGGGCGAGCGAAAGCCTAGTGGACGTGGTTGACCCGACCTCGCTGCGATTCGAAGGGGCCGAGTACGTTATCCATGAGTCCGACGAGGATAAGCAAGCAGCCAGGTTAGCGACCATCACTTGTAGGTACGGGGATATAAATCTGAAGTTGGCGTATCAACAGATCCTGGAACCGGCATTTTCAAGATGGGCGAACAATCGCTGCGAAAGCCGGGATACCCGAATGTGCAGGTTGATGGACAACGATTACTTCAACCTGATTTTTGATAGGTAATGGCAACTCGGTCACTGTTCTCTCAAAGCATCCTGCCATCGCCTGCACAGTTACCGTACAGTGCGGCTCCTCCAGCAGAGTTTGCCTATGAACGTAAAAATCGGCGGCGCGACCCTCGCGGTCATCCTGACGGGGATGCTCATTGCCCTGGGCGTCAACGAATGCCAGCGCGGCCCGCTGAATCCGGAACTGGCCGACGGCATCAGTGAAGAGCAGAAGACTTGGCTGACCATCGAGCACCGCATCAAGCGCTCCGATCCGGCGCTGACCGAGGTGAGCCGCGAGCAGCAAGCGCTGACCGTGCTTTACCGTCCAGGCGCTTGCGCGGATGACTGCGAGCCCTGGGTTCCGCACATGCTGCGCGTTGTCGGCCATGGTTTGGCAGCGCTCAATGGCGCGCCAGGGGGCAAGCAATACACGCAAGTGACGGTCAAGGCGCGCCTGCTGGCCGATGATGACGTGGAACTGGTCTACGACATGCCGGGCTTCGACGCGATCAAGACGCAGCAGGAGGGCTACGTCACCTTTGCCAGCATGCCCCGCAAGCTGAATTTCAGCGGCGACGCCTTGGCCCAAGCGCGGGACTATTGCCAAGGCCCTAGCGCCCAGGGTTTCTACCCTGAATTCTGCGCGCGAGTCAGGACCGCTACTGCCCATCCATAACCGTGGCGAGGGCGCTTGGACCCTGGCGAAGCCTGCGATTTTTCGATCTTTCGCTTGAGACTCAAGTGTCTGGGCAAAGATCGCAACCTCGTCTCACTCGGCAGCGCCTACACAGCGTCCACGACCCACATCCCCATCACCGGCGTCGACTGCCCCCCCGCCACCCTGCTCATCGACACCCAGGCTCCCCTCGATGTCCTCTACGAAACCGCTGCCTACCGCATCCGCGCCGTCACCCAATTGCTGGAAAACATCGCCTTTCGCGAGGAACTCAGTTCCGACGCCGTCGTCCTCCATGACTTCGCCCTGCTCCTGGCAATTCCGTTACGCGACGGCTGCGATGTACTGGACGTGATCGGCCGGCGATTGCAGGCGCAAGCCATGGTATGACTGCTGCGGAAGTCATCCGACTATCAACGCACAACCCGTTATTTCATCTCGGTATTGCCTACTGTCAATGTTGACAGTAGGCAGCTGTTTGTCGGGGCTCTAAGCTCCAGCCGTTACAACGAAAACAAGGCGATGGGCAACCCACAGTCCCTGTGCCTTTCTTCATTCGGGCCAGCAGGAAGAATAAAAATGAGCGACCGAATCAAAGGAACCGTTAAATGGTTTAACGACGCAAAGGGCTATGGCTTCATCACCTGTGGCAAAGGAGGCGAGGAATTGTTCGTTCATTACTCGGCGATATCCGGCGAAGGTTATAAAACGTTGAAGGAAAGGCAAACCGTTTCCTTTGAAATCGAAAAGGGCGACAAAGGCATGCAGGCCACGAGAGTGACGCCAGAATAAATTTCAGTTCATTTAGAGAACCACCTGATGTCGGCAAACCGCAAAACGCCGCTCTGCCGCTATCGTTACGACCCACTGGATCGCTTGGCCGATTGCCCCCCATCGGCCCAGACCCGCACTCAGCGTTTCTACCTGAAAGAACGCCTGACCAGCGAAATCCAAGGCTCGGTACAGCGATTGGTTTTCCAGCAGGGCGATCAACTCCTGGCGCAACAACAGCGCCAGGATGACGTCGTCGAAACCACCTTGCTCGCCATCGACCTGCAACGCTCGGTTCTTTACGCACTCGACGCCACGCGGCCTCATCCCTTCGCTTACACCCCCTATGGCCACCGTGCCCCGGAAACCGGCTTGCTCAGCCTTCTGGGCTTCAACGGCGAACGACCGGATCCAGTGACGGGGCATTATTTGTTGGGCAATGGCTATCGAGCGTTCAATCCGGTGTTGATGCGGTTCAACAGTCCGGACAGGTTGAGTCCTTTTGAAGAGGGCGGTATGAATACGTATGCATATTGCGTCGGAGACCCGGTGAATCGGGTGGACCCAACTGGATACATACCACTGCTGGTGAAAGTAATAAGCGCCTTTGACTCTTTTAGAGCCCCGGCCAAAACCGCGACCGTTGGAAACGCTACATCCGTTACAGAGGTAAAACCAAATTTTATCGTTGCCGTTCTTGAGACTGCGCGGCAATCAGTATCGAGAAATGCAACCGTCCCATCCGGCTCTATGTCACCGCCAAGAGAGCATATAAATAAAATAGTTAAAGCCATGCCCGACCCTCCTCCCTTTGCAACAAGACTTAGAGCCGTCAACAAAAATCTGGCTAGCCACGGCAACGACACTCTTTCCATAAAGCAGGCGATCAGATACGGCGAACTTGTTCAGGAGGTAAACTATGGAAGGATGAGCAATACCGGTGCCCACGTCAGATCAGGAGCATCGTGGCGTCGAATATTTGTTCAAGAACGGACTCCTGAAAGCTTTGTCGGTTTCGTTTTCAATAGTGTTTTCGCCCCCCTCTCCAGTGGCGCACTGGATCACAACTTCCGGACAACCGGGAAGGCACTACGTCGATCATCGTTTTAAAGCTGGGCTCAAAACATTAACTGCTCAAGGAAGCAAAGCGATGCCCATGAATCAGCAAATCCTACTCTGCCGCTACCACTACGACCCATTGGATCGCCTAACCAACTGTACGCCCTCAGCGCAGGCTGGTACCCAGCGCTTTTACCTGAAAGATCGTCTGACCTCGGAAATTCAAGGCTCGTTGCAACGCTCGATTCTCCAACAGGACGATCAGATCCTGGCGCAGCAACTGCGCCAGGCAGGCACCATGGAAACCACTTTGCTCGCCACCGACCAACAGCGCTCGGTGCTACACGCACTCGACGCCACGCGCCCTCACCCCCTTGTCTACACGCCATACGGTCACCGTCCCCCGGGAAGCGGCCTGCTCAGCCTGCTCGGTTTCAACGGCGAACGGCCCGACCCGGTGACCGGGCATTATTTGTTGGGTAATGGTTACCGAGCGTTCAATCCGGCGTTGATGCGGTTCAACAGCCCGGACAGTTTGAGTCCGTTTGGAGAGGGAGGACTGAATGCGTATATGTATTGCAAGGGCGATCCGACAAACAGAAGCGATTCAACCGGTCATTTTCCTTTTTTCCACCATTCAAGCTGAAATTCTGGAAACCATTTTCAAAAATCAAACAAACTCGCCGAACACCTGCCACACCAAACAATTTAGTGGGAAATTATAAAAAAATCGAGCAACTAAATCTTGACACTACTGAACGCAGTGTAATTTCAAGAGCACCTGAGAGACAACCAACAAGCGATACCTACAAAAAAGCCTTACAGCTATCTATAGAAAAAGAAAAGAAAATGGTTGAAAAACTAATACATTCTCTTAACTCACCAGACCCCAACCACACACCTACAAAAGAAGCAATTGATACCATAATGAATATAATTGAAAAAAACGAACAAAAATTACGCCACCCTATCAACGGCACGCTCGCTGACACATCGATCGATATTCTCAGGCAATGACTCGATCTTACCCACCCAGAATGTATTAAAAGGGCGACTTAACGTCGCCCTATCTCGCCTAAAACACACTTACGCCGCACTAAACAACTTATGCGGATCAATCACAAACTTCTTCGGCACGCCCGCATCGAACTCGCCATACCCCTTCGGCGCGTCGTCCAGGCTGATCACCTGCACGCCGACGATTTCGGCGATGTTGATGCGGTCCCACATGATCGCCTGCATCAGTTGGCGGTTGTACTTCATCACCGGGGTCTGGCCGGTGTGGAAGCTGTGGGATTTGGCCCAGCCCAGGCCGAAACGGATACTCAGGCTGCCCATTTTTGCCGCGGCATCGACGGCGCCCGGGTCTTCGGTGACGTAGAGGCCGGGGATGCCGATCTTGCCGGCCACGCGAACCACGCCCATCAAGGAGTTGAGCACGGTGGCCGGGGCTTCGTGCTTGACGCCGTCATGGCCGTGGCCGCGGGCTTCGAAGCCTACCGCATCGACGGCGCAATCGACTTCGGGTTCGCCCAGCAAGGCGGCGATCTGTTCGTGCAGCGGGGTGTCCTGGGACAGGTCGGCGATTTCGAAACCCTGGGCCTTGGCGTGAGCCAGACGAATCGGGTTGACGTCACCGATGATGACCACTGCGGCACCCAGCAGGCGCGCGGAAGCGGCTGCCGCCAGGCCCACCGGGCCGGCACCGGCGATGTAGACGGTGCTGCCAGGGCCAACCCCGGCGGTGACGGCGCCGTGGTAGCCGGTCGGCAGGATGTCGGACAGGCAGGTCAGGTCACGGATTTTCTCCATGGCCTTGTCGCGGTCCGGCAGTTTCAACAGGTTGAAGTCCGCGTACGGCACCAGCACGTATTCGGCCTGGCCGCCGGTCCAGTCGCCCATGTCCACGTAACCGTAGGCACCGCCGGCACGGGCCGGGTTGACGCTCAGGCAGACGCCAGTGTGTTGCTCCTTGCAGGAACGGCAGCGCCCGCAAGCCACGTTGAACGGCACCGACACCAGGTCGCCGATTTTCAGGTTCTCGACGTCGTTGCCTTTTTCGATCACTTCACCGGTGATTTCGTGACCCAGGACCAGACCGGTCTGGGCGGTGGTACGGCCGCGCACCATGTGCTGGTCGGAGCCGCAGATGTTGGTGGAAACCACGCGCAGGATGACACCGTGCTCAATCTTCCTGCCGCGCGGGTCCTGCATTTTTGGATAGTCGATTTTCTGTACTTCGACCTTGCCGTTGCCGAGATACACGACACCACGATTGCCAGACATGCTTTCACCTCGCTGTTGTTTTTATGGAACCGCGTTGCCCAGGCAGGCAGCGCGTTGATTGCTCGGGTAGTGCTTGTGTCTTGTTTCTTTGTTGTCTGTAAGGGCCTCTTCGCGAGCAAGCCCGCTCCCACATGTTTTTTGGTGCAACTGAGATCTGTATACCGGCACAGATCCTGTGGGAGCGGGCTTGCTCGCGAATGGCTGCGAAGCGGCCCCAAAATCTAAAGAACGACAGTGCGATTGGCGTTCAAGAACACTCGTCTTTCGATGTGATACCCCACGGCCCGGGCCAGGGTCAGCCCCTCGATGTCCCGGCCCTTGGCGATCAGATCCTCGGGATAGTGGCTGTGATCCACCACTTCCACGCCCTGAGCGATGATCGGGCCTTCGTCCAGGTCGTTGTTGATGTAGTGCGCCGTGGCACCGACCAGTTTCACGCCTTTGTTGTAGGCCTGGTGATACGGCTTGGCGCCCTTGAAGCCCGGCAGCAGCGAGTGATGGATGTTGATCGCCTTGCCGTCGAGCTTGCGACACAGTTCCGGCGACAGCACCTGCATGTAGCGGGCGAGAATCACCAGCTCGGCGCCGGTGTCTTCGATCACCTGCCACACCTGCCGCTCCTGGGAGGGCTTGTCGTTCGGGTCCAGGGGGAAATGGTAGTAGGGAATCTGGTGCCAGTCGGCCAACGGCTTGAGGTCGGGGTGGTTGGAGACCACGGCCACCACGTCCATGGACAACTGGCCGATGCGCTGACGGTAGAGCAAGTCGTTGAGGCAGTGATCAGCCTTGGAGACCATGATCACCACTTTGGGCCGGTAGTTGGGCGGCGTCAGTTCGAAGACCATGCCGAAGGCTTGCGCACGTTCGGCCAGACCGGCCCGGAAACTTTGCTCGTCAAAACCATCGGGCTGGCGGAACTCCACACGAATGAAGAAACGCGCCGAGAGCCGGTCGTCGAAGGAATGGTGCTCGGTGACGTAGCAGCCCTGCTCGAACAGAAAGCGGGTCACCGCGTCCACCGTGCCGAGCACGCTGGGGCAGTCGGCGGTCAAGATCCATGTGTCTGGGGCGCGGCTCATTGCAGTGACTCCTGTGGCGAGGGGATTTATCCCCGTTGGGCTGCGAAGCAGCCCCAAAAAGCTTGATGTGATCGGCCTGACGTACTGAGGTGGCAGGTTTGGGGTCTGCTGCGCAGCCCAGCGGGGATAAATCCCCTCGCCACAAAAGGACAGCGTCCGACCTTAGTCAGGCCTGCACGCTCAAGCCATACTCAGCCGCCGCATCCTGCAACCACAACCACCAGTAATCGGAGAAGCTGCGGCGGATTACCAGTTCCCAGGTGTCTTCGCCCGTGTGGCGGATCACCAGTTGCGACTTGGCGAACACCGTGCCCACGGCCTTGCCCACCGGGAAGTTGCTTGGGTGTACATCGTAGCTGGTGGATTTCATCAGCACGTCACGCACGTTCGGGCCGGACAGTTCGAGGATCTGCTGGCCGCCGCTGACGTTGACGATCTGGATATGCAGGTCGCCCAGGGCTTCACGCAGTTTTTTCTCGGCGGCGAACTCTTCGCCACTCGGCACCACCAGCAGCCACTCGTCCGGGCCGAGCCATTGCAGGCTGGTTTCACCCTTGACGATGACGGTCAGTGCCCCGGGCAATTCCAGGCCCAGGGCCTTGTGCACGCCGGCGGCGAACGCCGGGTCGTGGCCATCGCCACGAATGGTCAGGTGACCCAGGAGTTTTTTCTCGCGCACGGTCACGCCGGCGTTCTTGCGGCCCTTGCCCACCAGGCTGGCGAGGTCGGCATGGTGCAGCGACGACTCGGCCTTGGCCCCGGTGGTTGGGCGTTGTTGGTACACGTTGACTGCGGTCATATGGAGCACCTGTCTTGAATTCTGTAGTTCCGGCCTTTGTGGTGGCTGTTCTGCCGCCTTCGCGAGCAAACCCGCTCCCACATTGGATTGATGCCTGGCTCAAATTCCTTTGGCGACTTCGATCCTGTGGGAGCGGGCTTGCTCGCGAATCAGGCGACGCGGTGTAACTGCCCACCCACAGGACCAAAGTCCCTTTAGATATTCTGCCGATCCCCTTTCGGATCGAAGAACACCGAAGAAACGATCTCTGCCTCGATCACGCTGCCGTCGGCCAATGGCGCGAACACGCGTTCGCCCATGCGCTTGAGGCCACCCTTGACCACACCCATGGCAAATGAATAACCCAGGGAGTTGTGGGCATAGCTGGAGGTCACGTGACCGACCATGGTCATCGGGATCGCCTGCTTGGTGTTGAACACCAGTTGCGCACCTTCCGGCAACCAGACATTCGGGTCGATCGGCTTGAGGCCCACCAGTTGCTTGCGGTCTTCGCGCACGCAATCCTCGCGGTTCATGCCACGCCAGCCGATCCACGAGAACGGTTTGGTCCGGCCAACGCACCAGCCCATGTTCAGGTCGTCCGGGGTCATTGAGCCGTCGGTGTCCTGGCCGACGATGATGAAGCCCTTCTCGGCCCGCAGCACGTGCATGGTTTCGGTGCCGTACGGGGTCAGGTTGTACTTCTTGCCGGCCTCGACGATCTGCTCGAGCACGCCCATGGCGTAGTCGGCCTGCACGTTGATTTCGTACGACAGCTCACCGGTGAACGAGATGCGGAACACCCGCGCCGGCACGCCGCCCACCAGGCCTTCTTTCCAGGTCATGAACGGGAAGCCGTCCTTGTCCAGGTCGATGTCGGTGACTTCGCTCAGCAGCTTGCGGCTGTTGGGCCCCGACAGGGTCATGGTCGCCCAGTGGTCGGTGACCGAGGTGAAGTACACCTTCAGGTCCGGCCATTCGGTCTGCTGGTAGATCTCCAGCCATTGCAGCACGCGGGCCGCACCGCCGGTGGTGGTGGTCATCAGGAAGTGGTTGTCCGCCAGACAGGCTGTCACGCCGTCGTCGAAGACCATGCCGTCTTCCTTGCACATCAGGCCGTAGCGGGCCTTGCCCACGTCGAGCTTGGTCCAGGCGTTGGTGTAGATGCGGTTGAGGAACTCGCGGGCATCCGGGCCCTGGATGTCGATCTTGCCCAGGGTCGAGGCGTCCAGCAGGCCGACGCTGTCGCGCACGGCTTTGCACTCGCGCTTCACCGCGGCATGCATGTCTTCGCCATTCTTCGGGAAATACCATGGGCGTTTCCACTGGCCGACGTCTTCGAATTCGGCACCGTTCTTCACATGCCAGGCGTGCAGCGCGGTGAAACGTACCGGTTCGAAGATGTGCCCACAGTGCCGGCCGGCTACCGCGCCGAAAGTCACCGGCGTGTAGTTCGGGCGGAACATGGTGGTGCCCATCTGCGGGATGCTCACGTTCAGCGAACGGGCCGCGATAGCCAGGCCGTTGACGTTGCCCAGCTTGCCCTGGTCGGTGCCGAAGCCCAATGCGGTGTAGCGTTTGACGTGTTCCACCGACTCGAAGCCTTCGCGGGTGGCGAGCTCGATGGCGGCGGCGGTGACGTCGTTCTGCAGGTCGACGAATTGCTTCGGCGCCCGTGCGGTGGCTTTTTCGTGGGGCACCTGGAACAGCGCCAGGGTTGGCTCCTCGTGACGGCTCAGGGCTTTGGGCAACACACCCTCGACGGTTTTGAAGCCGGCTTCGCTGGCCGCGCGCACGCCGCCTTCAAAACCATCGGCCAAGCTGTCGCCGAGGCTGTAGACGCCATTCACGCCGCCGACACACACGCGCTTCTGCGGTGCTTCGCCCGGTACGAAACCGAGGATGTCTTCGCGCCAGATCGGCTTGCCGCCCAAGTGCGAAGCCAAGTGAACCACCGGGCTGTAGCCGCCGGAGCTGGCCACCAGGTCGCAGTCCAACCACTCGCCGGGGCTGGTGACTTTGTGGGCGCGGACGTCGATCGCGGCGACACGTGCAGCTGTGACGCGCTTGCTGCCGCGGGCCTCGATCACGGCGCTGCCGGTAAGGATGCGGATGCCCTTGGCACGCGCCTCTTCCACCAGCGCACCCCGTGGGTTGCTGCGGGCGTCGGCGACGGCCACCACTTGCAGGCCAGCGTCGAACCAGTCCAGGGCCACGCGATAGGCGTGGTCGTTGTTGGTGCTCAGCACCAGTTTCTTGCCCGGTGCCACGCCATAGCGGCGCACGTAGGTGGAGACCGCGCCAGCCAGCATGTTGCCCGGCACGTCGTTGTTGCCGTAGACCAGCGGGCGCTCGCAGGCACCGGTCGCCAACACCACACGCTTGGCGCGGACGCGGTTGATGCGCTGGCGCACCTGGCCGATTGGCGCACGGTCACCGAGGTGATCGGTGAGGCGCTCGTGAATGGTCAGGAAGTTATGGTCGTGGTAACCGTTGACCGTGGCACGCGGCAGCAGTACCACGTCCGGCATCGACTTGAGTTCCGCGACAACAGCGGCCACCCATTCGGTCGCTGGCTTGCCGTCCAGGCTTTCGCGGGAGTCGAGTAGGCTACCGCCGAACTCTTCCTGCTCGTCGGCCAGGATCACCCGCGCGCCGCTCCGGGCCGCAGCCAATGCGGCGGCCAAGCCAGCAGGGCCGGCACCGACCACCAGCACGTCGCAGTGACGGTTCATGTAGTCGTAGGTGTCCGGATCGTTCTCGGTCGGCGAGCGACCCAGGCCGGCAGCCTTGCGGATGTACTTCTCGTAAGTCATCCAGAACGATTGCGGGTACATGAAGGTTTTGTAGTAGAAGCCCGGCGGCATCAGCTTGCCGCCGACCTTGCCGAGAATGCCCATCATGTCGTTGTTCACGTTCGGCCAGCCGTTGGTGCTGGTGGCGACCAGACCTTGGTACAGCGCCTGTTGCGTGGCCCGTACGTTAGGGATTTGCGTGGCTTCGGTGGCGCCGATCTGCAGCACCGCGTTCGGCTCTTCGGCACCGGCGGCGAAGATGCCGCGCGGGCGGGAATACTTGAAGCTGCGACCGATGATGTCGACGCCGTTGGCCAGCAGTGCAGCGGCCAGGGAGTCGCCTTCGAAACCTTTGTAGACCTGGCCGTTGAAGGTGAAGCTCAGCACTTTGTTGCGGTCGATCCGTCCGCCGTTGGACAGGCGATTGATCTGGCTCATACCTTCTCTCCCAGAGCCTGTGCGGCCGCTTTCGGACTGTCAGCCTTGTCGGTGAATTGCGGCTTTTGGCCGATCTTGTAGGTTTCGAGAATCTCGTAGGTCACGGTGTCGCGAGTCGCGTTGAAGTACTGGCGGCAACCGGCGGCGTGAATCCACAGCTCGTGGTGCAGGCCGCGCGGGTTATCGCGGAAGAACATGTAGTCGCCCCACTGCTCGTCGGTGCAGGCGTTGGGGTCCAGCGGACGCGGGATGTGCGCCTGGCCGGATGCATGGAATTCCTCTTCGGAGCGCAGTTCGCCGCAGTGAGGACAGAAGATGTGCAACATAGGGATTTCTCCTGTTAGTGGGCGACGGCAGCAGCGCCGTGTTCGTCGATCAGTGCACCGTTGTGGAAACGGTCGATGGAAAACGGCGCGGCCAGTGGGTGCATTTCACCCTTGGCCAGGCTTGCAGCGAAGACGTTGCCCGAGCCTGGGGTGGCCTTGAAGCCGCCGGTACCCCAACCGCAGTTGAAGAACATGTTCGGCACCGGGGTCTTGGAGATGATCGGGCAGGCGTCCGGCGTGGTGTCGACGATGCCGCCCCACTGGCGGTTCATGCGCACCCGCGACAGCACCGGGAACATCTCGACGATGGCCTGGATGGTGTGCTCGATCACCGGGTACGAACCACGCTGGCCGTAGCCGTTGTAGCCGTCGATACCGGCACCGATCACCAGGTCGCCTTTGTCGGACTGGCTGATGTAGCCGTGCACGGCGTTGGACATGATCACGCTGTCGATGATCGGCTTGATCGGCTCCGACACCAGCGCTTGCAGCGGGTGGGATTCGATCGGCAGGCGGAAGCCCGCGAGCTTGGCCATGTGCCCGGAGTTACCGGCCGTCACCACGCCGACGCGCTTGGCGCCGATGAAACCCTTGTTGGTTTCCACGCCGATGCACACGCCGTTTTCCTTGCGAAAGCCGATCACTTCGGTCTGCTGGATCAGGTCCACGCCCAGGGCGTCCGCCGCCCGGGCAAAGCCCCAGGCCACGGCATCGTGACGAGCCACGCCGCCGCGACGCTGGACGGTGGCGCCCATCACCGGGTAGCGGGTGTTTTTCGAGCAATCCAGGTACGGGATCTCGTCGGCCACTTGCTTGGCGGTGAGCAATTCACCGTCCACGCCGTTGAGGCGGTTGGCGCTGACGCGACGCTCGGAATCACGGATGTCCTGCAGGGTGTGGCACAGGTTGTAGACGCCACGCTGGGAGAACATCACGTTGTAGTTCAGGTCCTGGGACAAGCCTTCCCAGAGTTTCATCGCGTGTTCGTACAGATGGGCCGATTCGTCCCACAGGTAGTTGGAACGCACGATGGTGGTGTTGCGCGCAGTGTTACCGCCGCCCAGCCAGCCCTTCTCGACCACGGCCACGTTGGTGATGCCGTGTTCCTTGGCCAGGTAGTAGGCGGTCGCCAGGCCATGCCCGCCACCGCCGACGATGACCACGTCGTAGACTTTTTTCGGCGTCGGCGTGCGCCACATCCGCTGCCAGTTTTCGTGATGGCTGAGAGAGTGTTTGAAGAGGCCGAAGCCCGAATAGCGTTGCATAGTCATTACTCCAAAACCGACTCAGCGATAAACCGGGAAGTCCGCGCACAGGGCCGCTACTTGCTGGGCAACGTTGGCCTCGACATCGGCATCGCCGAGGTTGTCGAGGATGTCGCAGATCCAGCCGGCCAGCGTGACGCACTGGGTAACCTTGAAGCCGCGGGTGGTCACCGCCGGGGTGCCGATGCGCAGGCCGGAAGTCACGAACGGCGATTGCGGGTCGTTCGGCACGGCGTTCTTGTTGACGGTGATGTGGGCGCGGCCCAGGGCGGCATCGGCGTCCTTGCCAGTCAGGCCCTGACGGATCAGGCTGACCAGGAACAGGTGGTTATCGGTGCCGCCGGACACTACATCGTAGCCGCGCTTGATGAACACGCCAGCCATGGCCTGGGCGTTATCGATCACTTGCTGCTGATAGGCCTTGAAGCCTGGCTCCGCCGCTTCCTTGAAGCACACCGCCTTGCCGGCGATCACGTGCATCAGCGGGCCGCCCTGGGCACCCGGGAATACCGCGGCGTTGAGCTTCTTCTCGATTTCTTCGTTGGCCTTGGCTAGGATCAGGCCACCACGTGGACCGCGCAGGGTCTTGTGGGTGGTGGTGGTGACCACATCGGCGTACGGCAGCGGGTTCGGGTACAGGCCAGCGGCGACCAGGCCAGCGACGTGAGCCATGTCGACGAACAACAGGGCACCGACCTTGTCGGCGATCTGGCGGAAGCGTGGGAAATCCAGGGTCTTGGAGTAAGCGGAGAAACCGGCCACGATCATCTTCGGCTTGTGCTCGACCGCCAGGCGCTCGACTTCGTCGTAGTCGATCAGACCGGTGGTGGTGTCGATGCCGTATTGCACCGCGTTGTAGAGCTTGCCCGAGGACGACACCTTGGCGCCGTGGGTCAAGTGACCGCCGTGGGCCAGGCTCATGCCCAGGATGGTATCGCCAGCCTGCAGCAGAGCCAGGTACACGGCGCTGTTGGCCGAAGACCCGGAGTGCGGCTGGACGTTGGCGTAATCGGCGCCGAACAGTTGTTTGGCGCGCTCGATGGCCAGGGCTTCGACTTTGTCGACGTGCTCGCAGCCACCGTAGTAGCGCTTGCCCGGATAGCCTTCGGCATACTTGTTGGTCAGGCCGCTGCCCTGGGCCTGCATCACGCGCTTGCTGGTGTAGTTCTCTGACGCGATCAGCTCGATGTGATCTTCCTGGCGTTGCTCTTCGGCGTTCATCGCCGCCAGCAGTGCATCATCGTAGCCTTGGATTTGGTCTTGCTTGCTGAACATCGCGTCTCTCCCAGCGGCGGCGGTGCGCCTTTCGTCTCGGTGAGGCACGGACCGTTCGGTCGTGCCCTTTGGATGCGATGGTATGGCTGGCGCAGGCAGGTCAAATGCCTATGGACGCCACGCAAAGGTGCGTTTACGACATGGGAACAGACACGGTCCTTGTGGCGAGGGGATTTATCCCCGCTGGCGCGCGAAGCGGCCCTGAAACAGGCGCCTCAGAGTGTCAGGTAGTGCCTGGATTGGAGGCTTTGGGGCTGCTTCGCAGCCCAGCGGGGATAAATCCCCTCGCCACAGGGTCCCTCATCAAGCCAGCCAGTTGCGAATCGCGAGCAATATCAGGAAATGCACGGGATAAAGGCTGTAGGCCCAGCGCCGCATGGGCGGTGGATGAAAACGACCAGCCTGTCGCAAAAGCATCAACCCAAGCCATGGCGCGATCAGGCAAGCCACCAGGCCCCACAACGCCACCCCATCCCCCAGCCACGCCGCGCCATACAACACCCGCCATTGGTTGGCCGCCACACAGACCAGCCCCGGCAACAAGGCCATGTACAAACGGCGCTTGAATACCAGCAACATCGCCAGCGGCAGCAACACGCCGAAGAAGCCAAACATCAACTGCGACGAAAACAGCGCTGCCAACAGCAATGCCACCGCAGCCAGGCCGCGCGCCTCGAACGTCGATGCTTGCCAGCCACGCGCCACCAGCAAGCCCAGGACCAAGGTTGGCAGTACATTCAAAGTGGCGGGGTCAGGAATGAACAAGCGATAGGGAATTTCGCTGACTGCGCCAAATAGCAACAACCAGCCCAAGTATCGCCATGGGGCGGCACTGGCCCCACCACGTGCCAGGTTCGCCGCCATCGCCAGGCAGAACCACGGGAAGGCCAACCGTCCCGGCACATAGAGCCAATCGATGGAATAACCGACATATCGCAGGTGATCGAGCACCATCGACAACAGTGCCAGCCATTTGAGCAGATCCAAGGCACCGTCACGCCTGCTCATGAGTAAAGGGACTCGATGACCTTGTGATTTCCTGACAGAAACATCCGGTGTGTTCCCTCGCTAATCTTGGGTAAAGTGCGCACCAGTATCGACCACGGCGCTGTGGACCCAAGCACGCCGAACCTTGGAACGCCCCATCCGGGCGTTCCGCCAGGGATCTCTTTATCCAGGACTCTCTATATCAGGAGCAAGGCCATGACCGACAAGAGTCAACAGTTCGCCAGCGACAACTATTCCGGCATTTGCCCCGAAGCCTGGGCGGCCATGGAAGAAGCCAACCAGGGTCACCAACGCGCGTACGGCGACGACGAATGGACCCACCGCGCGGCGGATGATTTCCGGGCCTTGTTCGAAACCGACTGCGAAGTGTTCTTCGCGTTCAATGGCACGGCGGCCAACTCTTTGGCGCTGTCCTCACTGTGCCAGAGTTATCACAGCGTGATCTGCTCGGAAACCGCCCACGTCGAAACCGACGAATGCGGCGCGCCGGAGTTCTTCTCCAACGGTTCCAAGCTGCTGGTGGCACGCACCGAAAATGGCAAGCTGACCCCCGAGTCGATCCGTGAGATCGCCCTCAAGCGCCAGGATATCCACTACCCCAAGCCACGGGTCGTGACCCTGACCCAGGCCACGGAAGTCGGCAGCGTCTACACCCCGGATGAAATCCGCGCCATCAGCGTCACCTGCAAGGAACTGGGGCTGAACCTGCACATGGACGGCGCGCGGTTCTCCAACGCCTGCGCCTTCCTCGGCTGCTCCCCGGCGGACCTGACCTGGAAGGCCGGCGTGGACGTGTTGTGCTTCGGTGGCACGAAAAACGGCATGGCGGTGGGCGAAGCGATCCTGTTCTTCAACCATGACCTGGCCGTGGATTTCGACTATCGCTGCAAACAGGCCGGGCAACTGGCCTCGAAAATGCGCTTCCTCTCCGCGCCCTGGGTCGGCTTGCTGCAGAACCAGGCCTGGCTCAAGCACGCCCGCCACGCCAACCACTGCGCCCAATTGCTGGCAGAGCTGGTCAGCGACATTCCCGGCGTGGAACTGATGTTCCCGGTCCAGGCCAACGGCGTGTTCCTGCAACTCTCGGAGCCGGCCATCGCGGCCCTCACCGCCCGGGGCTGGCGCTTCTACACCTTCATCGGCAAGGGCGGCGCGCGGTTCATGTGTTCGTGGGATACGGAAGAGGCGCGGGTAAGGGAATTGGCGGCGGATATTCGGGAAGTGATGGCGGGCTAGGAAGACAGACTCAAAGCCTGCCCAGCCCATTTGTGGAAGAAGTCTATCTGTGGCGAGGGGATTTATCCCCGTTGGGCCGCGAAGCGGCCCTAAAACCTGCGGATGCGGTGTATCAGGTTAACCGAGTTGACTGCTTTGGGGCCGCTTCGCGGCCCAGCGGGGATAAATCCCCTCGCCACAAGATCTTCAGCGCCCACCAGTGAGAGTGCTGATCAAAACTCGATCCGCACATCCCCTTTCGGCACGCTGCAGCACGACAAAATGTAGCCCTCGGCCTCGTCGTCTTCGGTGATCCCGCCGTTGTGGTCCATCTCCACTTCCCCGCCCAGCTTCAATACCTTGCAGGTACCGCAGATGCCCATGCCACAGGCCTTGGGAATCATCATGCCGAGCTTGGCGGCGGCGGCGTGGACGGTTTCTCCCGGGCCCACGCGAATGCTCTTGCCTGAGGAGGTGAACTCCACCAGGTGCAGGTCTGCCGCATCGACTTCCGGAGCCTCGGCCGCTTGTTCGGCCTGTTCCACGGCGTCGGCGCGAGCTTCCGGTGGCGTGGCGCCGAAGGATTCCTCGTGGTAACGCTTCATGTCGTAGCCGGCGGCTTCCAACAGGCGCTTGACCGCGGTCATGTACGGGGTCGGGCCGCAACAGAACACCTCGCGCTCGAGGAAGTCGGGCACCATCAATTCCAGCATCTTGTGGTTCAGATAACCGCGATACCCGGCCCAGGGCTCGCCCAGGCCATGCTTTTCACAGATCAGGTGCAAGCTGAAGTTGTCGATCCGCGACGCCATGTGCTCCAGCTCGCGGTGGTAGATGATGTCCTTGGGCGAGCGGGCGCTGTGGATAAAGGTCATGTCGACATTGGCGTTGGTGTCGTAGAACCAGCGCGCCATGGACATGCACGGCGTGATCCCCACACCACCGCTCAGGTACAGAACTTTCGGGCTTGGGAAGTCGATGGCGTTGAACAACCCCACCGGCCCATGCACCGCCAGTTCCTGGCCTTCGTGCAGGGTATCGTGCAGCCAGTTGGACACCTTGCCCCCCGGCACGCGCTTGATGGTCACCGAGAAACTGTAGGGCACCGACGGCGAACTGGAGATCGTGTAGGAGCGCATGACCGGCTGGCCTTCGATTTCCAGCTCCAGGGTGACAAACTGCCCCGGCTTGAAAAAGAACATGATCGGCTGGTCGGCCATGAAGCAGAAAGTGCGCACATCCCAGGTTTCCTGGATGACTTTGACGCAACGTACGATATGTCGGCCATTGGCCCAGGTCTGGGTGGTGACCGGGTTCAGGAAGTTATTGGACATGCTGATCTCCACGGCCGACTGTCGGCCTTCATGATGGCGATTGTGCGCAGGCGCCTGGGTGACCATTTACCTATCTGCGACATTCACATACTTATCGCGACCAGCCCCCAACTACCGGGGCTTGCGCGTCGGGAACAGATTGGGCCATGTCGCCCATGGATAAGGTTCGGCCCCTGCGCGGCCCCACACTCGCCCCAACAGATAAACAAAGTTTTCTGCCTTGCGTAGCACAACCGATTAGTCATTTTTCGCCGGCCACGTAGAGGGCCATGAGGATAAAACGATGGACGTCACCACTACCCTGAGCCTGGGCGATCCGCTGGAACCCGCACGCAAGGCCACCGCGCAGATGCTGCAGGAACGCGAGCGGACCTTTTCGCTGCCGCAGCCGTTCTACTCCGATGAGCGCCTGTTTGATATCGATATGCAGGAAATCTTCCAGAAAGAATGGTTGATCGCCGGCATGACCTGCGAAATCCCGGCCAAGGGCAACTACCTGACCCTGCAAGTCGGCAAGAACCCGATCATCGTGATTCGCGGCGCCGACGGCGTGGTCCACGCGTTCCACAACGTCTGCCGTCACCGTGGCTCGCGGCTGTGCACCAGTGAAAAGGGCAAGGTCGCCAAGCTGGTCTGCCACTATCACCAGTGGACCTACGAGCTGGATGGTCGCCTGCTGTTCGCCGGCACCGAGATGGGCGCCGACTTCGACATGAAGCAGTACGGCCTCAAGCCCGTGAACGTCAAGACCGCCGGTGGCTACATCTTCATCAGCCTGGCCGAGAACCCGCCGGCCATCGATGACTTCCTGTCGACCCTGGCCCATTACATGGAACCCTACGACATGGAAAACACCAAGGTGGCGGTACAAACCACCTTGATGGAAAAAGCCAACTGGAAACTGGTGCTGGAAAACAACCGCGAGTGCTACCACTGCGGCGGTTCGCACCCGGAACTGCTCAAGACCCTGCTGGAATGGGACGACGTCACCGACCCACGGGCCGACCAGGCGTTCAAGGACCATGTAGCCGCCTCCGCCGCCGCCTGGGAAGCCGAGAAGATCCCTTACGCCCACGCCAGTTTCGGCCTGCGTAACCGCATCGTGCGCATGCCGCTGCTCAAGGGCACCGTGTCGATGACCATGGACGGCAAGCAGGGTTGCGCCAAGCTGATGGGGCGCATCAAGAACCCGGACCTGGGCTCGATGCGCATCCTGCACCTGCCGCACTCGTGGAACCACTGCATGGGCGACCACATCATCGTGTTCACCGTGTGGCCGATCAGCGCCCAGGAAACCATGGTCACCACCAAGTGGCTGGTGCACAAGGACGCGGTCGAAGGCGTGGACTACGACGTCGAGCGCATGCGCCAGGTCTGGGACGCCACCAACGACCAGGACCGTCGCCTGGCCGAAGAAAACCAGCGCGGCATCAACTCCACCGCCTACCAGCCAGGCCCGTACTCCAAGACCTATGAGTTCGGCGTGGTGAACTTCGTCGACTGGTACAGCGAGCGCATGCTCAACAACCTGGGGGCCGAACCGGCACCTTACCTCAAGGGTGTTCCAGTCCAGGGCTGACAACTAAAAGCATCGCGAGCAGGCTCGCTCCCACAAGGAATCTTTGGCGCACCGAAGATCAAATGTGGGAGCGAGCCTGCTCGCGATAGCGGTCTAATATTCACCGACTACTTGGAAGACCACCGCACCGAACCATCCTCCCCATAAAACGTCTCGACAATCTCCTCCCCCTTCAGTTGCACCTTCACATACCCATTCAACACCCGCAGCGGATACGCCTCGTCTCCCGCCAACTGGGTTTCCGACCACAACACCCGCACATGCCCGTTCAGTTCGCTGGTGGTGCCATAGGGAATCGCCCCGTGCCCAGCGCAACGCGCATGCAATCCGCCTTGCGGCGCGTAGCAGATACCGTTGTGCAGATGCCCCCAATACCAGTAATCCGGCTCGCGCCCCAGGGCGTCGCACACCGGTTGGTAAAGTGCAGTCTTGTTGTGCCCGGAAATATCGAAGCCCTGGTGATGACTGAGCACCATCAACTTCTTGCGCTTGGGCAGGGTTTTCATCCACTCGATCTGTTGGGTGTTGAGGGTGCCATCCATGTACAGGTTCATGGCGTCCGAGGCATAGGCACTGTCCAGGCCCACCACGAGCCAGTCGTCGTTGTACAAGGCAAAGTAGCTGGTGCCTTGTTGCACCGGGAAACGCTTGGCCAATTCCTTGAAATAGCCGTGGGCACCGCTGTACATCTCGTGGTTGGAATTGAGGGTGAACGAGCCCTGCTTGCCCTGGGGCCAGCCGGCCATGTCGACGTCTTCCTGGGAATGGGTCCCGGCGTAATACACATCGCCCAGGTGGACGGTGAAATCGGCCTCGGCCAGCTGCATCTGATTGGCCACGGCCACCGCCGGTGCGTGACTGTCGAAAGGCCCGGTGCCCCAGTCGCCGGCAATGGCCAGCACCACGTCGCTGTCCATTTTCACCAGCGCCGGGTTGGTGGCGAACGTTGCGTGATGGCGCAGGTTCTCGATCCACTTGAGCAGGGCCTCGCTCCACAACAGGTCCAGCAGTTCCCATTTGCGACAGCCGAGCAAGGTGCCGTCCTTGAGTACCTGAGTAGGGAGCTCGGCGACGGTTTGCGGCAAGGGGCTGGGATTGCCGATCTTGAGGATCGACAGGCCATGGGCAAGTTCCCACGGTACGGCCGGTTCATCGTCCGGCAGTTCGCCATGCTTGATGACGTATTGCGCCTGGTCGTGACCTCGCTGCAGCAGCTTGACGATGGCCTCGAACTCTTCGGGTTCGAGCTCGTTGACGAGTTTCTGCCAGGACATTTCCAGCCGCGTAACCAACCCGTGCAGGCGGACTTTGACCTTGTCGAACTCATGTTCCCAATGGTGCAGTAATGACATGTGGACGCTCCTTCGCAATGCCCCGGGCTACAGGGTCTTCATGAATTCGATCAGGGCTCGCTTGTCGACGTCCGACAGTTGCGTGCCATACAGGTGGCCGCCGTTGTGGTTGCCCTCCAGGCGGGTGTCGTACTTGAAGTCCGCCGATGCCTTCATCTGCGCACCGCTGGTGATGAAACCGACCTTCTCCGGGTCGTAGATGTCGGAGCCGGTGTAGAACACCTGCGGACGTTGCTCCGGCGGTTGCAGCAAATCCCACAGGGTCGGCACCGAGCCGTTGTGCAGGTATGGCGCGCGCAACCAGATGCCGTCGGTGGGCGTGTTGCTGTAGCTCTGGGTCTTGCGGTAGGCGCCGAAGTCGAACGGTGGTTTCTTGAAGCCATGGAACGCCGTCACCAGGCCGGTGGTGAAGGAATTCAGGCGATGGGGGTCGGTGCCCAACTGGTCGATGTTGGTGGTGACCTGGCCGGTGTCGCTGCGACCGAAGTCATGGCAACCGGCGCAGTTTTTCTCCCAGATCGGTTTGCCCTGGGCGACTTTCGCCTGATCCAGGGCGAACGGCCAGGCGGGTGCCTTGTGGCCCAGCAGCCAGTTGGTCACGCGGTTGAAACTCGGTGGCAGCACCGATTCCGGCGTCGCGCCCACGGCCATCGCCGCCGCGTAGTTGCGCTCGTGGATCTTGTTGTTATTGCCGTCCCAATGCAGGTACATCGACTCGCGGGGCTTCTGGTTCCAGACCTGCGGCAGATCCACGGTGCCAATGGTGGAGTCATCCGGGAAGCCGAACACCACCATTTTGGTCGGGTTGAAGGTGTCGGTCCGCCCAGGGCCTTGGGCCGGACGCAGTTTCTGCCAGGCGTAGGACTGCTTCTGCTTGAGCAGCGCGCTCTTGGCCATCGGGATGATCAGGTAACGGTTGTACAGTTTCTCGAAAAAGCCCAGCTGGAATTTGCTGTTGATCGCCGCCATGACCGCATCGGGGGTGAATTTCGGGTCGCTGGCGCAATCATAGGCGAACCACTGGAAGGCCTGCAGCTGCAAGGTATTGGCCGGCGCGCTGGCGACCGGAATTGCTACGTCAGTGGCATTGGCCCGGTAGGAACCGGTGTGGCACAGGGCGCAGTTGGGCTCCACGGTGGGGTAGCCGAGTTGCCGCTTGGCCATACCGATGGGCAAGTCTTTGCCGTTTTCATAGAGGAAACCGAACACCTCGTAGCCGCCCGGCTTGGGCAGTTTTTCCGGGCACATCTGCGGTAGCACGGCGAACAGGTAGTAGGGAATCCGCGCCTCGATGCCCAGGCCGATGGCGGCGTATTTGTAATGATCCTCGTCGGAAGCGAAGTCCGGTTGCGGCACTTCCCGGATCATCTGGTACCAGGTCTGGTAGCCGATGAAGCCCAACAGCAGCAACACCACCAGCGTGCCGACCTTGAAAGCATGGCTCTGCCAGCGCCGCACCCAACCGGCACGCCACTCCCGCCAACCGGCGCAGAGCAAGGCCAGCGGACGATTGGCCACCGGGCTGCCCAGGTACAGCAGCACGCCCAGGATCAGGAACATGCTCAAGTCGCCCATCAACATCGGCACGAACAATGGGCCCTGGTTGTTGGTGTTGATCAAGTAGATCCAGAACACCACCGCCACCAGCCGCGACAGCACGCACAACCACGAATGCACCACGAAACGTGGCGCGTTGAACCCCGAGGGCATGTAGAACAGGCTGATCCCCACCAGTAACATGCCGGTGTTTTCCAGCCAGGGATCGGACAGCACGGGCGGCAAGCCGAGCATGGACGTCAGCAACGCCGGCGCGAACAGCGCCGGGATCGCGAAGAACATGTTCATGACAATCCCGATCCAGATGACGCGTTGGAACCAGCGGATGTAAGTGTTCATGGGCATCCTTTTTCCTTATTCCTGACTCACGAGATGCAGCGCTGTAACGATCGCCATCGCGAGCAGGCTCGCTCCCACAGTGCGCGGTGTTAACCACTGAACTTGTGTACCACGCAAATCCTGTGTGGGAGCGAGCCTGCTCGCGATGCGGTCAACTCGGCCCAGAACTAGCCCAGCGCAGTCTTCTCCAGGTGTTCGAGGATGAGCGGATACACATCCACCACCGCATCCTTGCCAAACATGCAGTCGATGTGACCGTACCCCGGCACTTCGTGGCGGCTGAACAACTGCGGGCCATGCATCTCGCACAGTCGCTCGTAGGTCTTGAGGGTGCTTTGCGGCAGGTAGCACTGGTTGTCGGCGCCGCTGATGAAGCAGATCGGCAGCTTCAGCCGATCGAAATGCGGCATGTAGACGTCATTGCCCTTGAAGTCCACCAAATGCCCCTTGCGCACGATCAGCGCCAGGTGCTCGAACGTCTGGATGTTCGACTCGCCGAACAATTCATGCAGGTTGTCGTGCAAGGTTTCGTTGAGGGTGTCGTGGCGGTACAGCGACGCATACATGAAGGTGATGCGATGGCAGACCGGGTTGGTGCAATAGCCCTGGGCTTCGATCCGGGCATAGCCGTTGAGGGCCTTGTCGTAGAGTTTGTTGAACCAGCTTTCCTTGGTGTCGGCGTAGGCCGTGAGGGACTTGATGCCGATGGCATCGAGCATCCCCGGCAAGTGCAAACCGGCCTTCAGCCCGGTGGCGGTGGCGACCACCGTGTCAGCGGCGATCTGCGAACAAACCACCGAACGCACCCCTTGCAGCCCTGCCAACATCGACATGAAGAAGGTCGTCGCGCCATAACAATGCACCACGCATTGCACGTCACGGGCCAGGGTCGCTTGCTGGATCTGCTCGATGGCGGCCTTGAAATCGTACTGGGCCACCTGGTCGCCGTTCCATTCATGCTTGCTGGCCGGCAGCAGGATGCTCACCCGCAGGTCCAGCAACCAGACGTCGTACTCGTGCTTGCACAGGTACTCCAGCAAGTTGGTATGGATAGTGTCGGTAGAGAAAATATTCGAACCCACGCCCAGGCCGTGAACCAACATCACCGGACCCTTGGTACCGGCCTGGTAGCGGGTCAGGCGCAGCTCGACGTTGTCTTCGGTCTGGAAGAAATGCACCGCCGGCGCTGGCGCAACCAACGGCCGTTTCAAGCGGGGCGGCGCATCCGGGTTGAAGTAGACGTCGCCGGCGAAAACCCCGCCGTAGCTTTCCCACAGGATCCCGGCGAAGAACTTGCCGAACCGCGCCAGTGCCTCCACACGCTCGCGCTCGTTGCGGGCGTTGAGCACTTTCATGGTAGTCATCTGCTTGGCGAAGTCGGCCGGCAGAATGTGCATCACCCCGGAGCCGATCACCGCGCCGGTCTTGTCCGGCCCGCGATAGAGCGTGACGTAAAGGGTGCTGGTGTCGTGCCAGATGTTCAGCACGCCGTTGTCCTCGGGCACGGTCTTGAAGGCGCTGAAGTAATAGTCGCTGCCATCCTCGGCGGTCAGCTTCATGTCGTAGTTCATGTGCCGCACGCCAACCTGTTCCTGGTACTGCTCGAACAGATTGAACACGCCGTTGCTGGCGACCAACGGCTGCGATGAGAGCAGAGGCGCATCGAGAGTGCCTACCAGGGTCGCGGCGTGCTCCGGTTCCTTGATCAGGCGATTGAGGTCGGCGGCGGTGATGGTCAGGGTGAATTCGATGGGCGAGTTGTCGGCCTTGCCCCGCTTGGCCGCCGCTTCGTACAGGCTGAGGTCGGTGCCCTGGGCTTGGGTGAAGGCGGTGGAAAAGTAGCCCTTCATGGTTTCGGTGAACTGCACGCCGAGTGTCGGCGCCGCCACAGGTTTGCTCGGGGCCGAGGGCAGCGTGTAGTCGATGATCCAGCCCCGATCAGCCGCCAGCAGCCCCATGTTGCGCTCGCTCACCGCCGAGATGGTCAACAGTGGGTTGACCGCCAGGGACGTCGGGATCACTGCGCCGTCGCTCACGTACAGGCCCGGGTAGACATCGGTACCGCTGGTGCCACTGAACACCTGGCCCTTGTGGTTGACCACCCCTTGCGTCGCATCTTCGCCCATCACACAACCGCCCAACGGGTGGACCGAGACGATGCTGTGCTTGAGCAGCTTGGTCCAGATCGGGTTCTCGACCCAGATCCCCCCCAGGGCCTTGGTGCTCTGGTGCAGGCGTTCATTGCCAAGGGTGACGTTTTCCTGTTCGCCGACGCCGGGCCAATCGATGCGCAATTGGTCCTTGCTATCGAGCAGCATGCGGCCCTTGGCGTTGTCATGGCTCATGATCAGGTAGGTCTGCATGTTATGCAGCGCACCGTAGTAGGGGCCGCGCAGGAAACTCTCGGCTTCCCGGCCCTTGTACTTGAGGCTGGCACCGAAACCGGTGTCGGTAGGCACGCCGATCATCCCGGCGAATGCCGCCATGCTCGGCACCATGGCTGAGCCGAGGGCGCCGGGAATCGAACCTTCTTCGATGACCATGCGGCTGCGCCAGTCGCCCTCGGTGCGCATGTCGATGATCGAGGTGATGCAAGGCCCCACCGGTTCCAGCTCCTTGGCCGAATGGGCGCCAAAGCCGATGCCGTTGATGACCTGGTCGCAGTTGTGGCCGAAACCGAGGATGTCGCCATTGCCGCTCATGTTCTCGCCCAACTGGCTGGACATCGACAGGCCCTTGTCTCGCGAGCGCAACATGATTTCGGTGGAGCCCAGGGTGCCGGCAGACACCACCACGATATCGGCCCGCACGAACAGGGTCGGCGCCGAGAACATCTCGCGGCCACTGTCCAGGTATTGGAAGTGCACGATCCAGCCATTGCCGTCGCGCTCCAGGTACCGCACCTCGGCCTGGCAGAAAATCTCCGCGCCGTGGTTCCAGGCATCCGGCAGGTAGTTCATCAGCGTGGTGTTCTTGGCCTTGTTGTTACAGCCCGAGACGCAATCGCCACAACCATTGCAGGGCAACTGTTCAACACCGACGTGGTTGAGGTTGTTGGGCAGCTTGTCGAAGGTCACATTGATCGGCGGCT
The DNA here is from genome assembly GCF_058148565.1 of Pseudomonas sp. DF11. Taxonomy (NCBI): domain Bacteria; kingdom Pseudomonadati; phylum Pseudomonadota; class Gammaproteobacteria; order Pseudomonadales; family Pseudomonadaceae; genus Pseudomonas; species Pseudomonas sp. DF11. Next base: position 673,125 of record NZ_JBYVYN010000002.1, on the reverse strand, counting down.
TGTAGAAATGCGCGCCTTGCTTGAGGTAGTCGGCCGACTTCTTGTGGGCATCGAGCTTGGGCAGGTTCGGCTGCGAAGCTGGATAGGGATTGGGCTTGAGCATCTCCCGGGCCCGCGCGTAGCCATCCTTGAGCAGCGTGTCGCGGTGTTCGCGCACCGCCTGGGGCCAGCGCAGGTCCTCGAACACACCAGGCTCCGGCTCCAGCGAAACGTTGGCATTGATCAGCGAAGTGCCGCCCAGGCCACAACCGACCACCACGTTCTGCTGGGCGTTGACGTGCAGGTCGAACAGCCCGGTGCGCGAACCGATGTGCCCATCCGGGTCGTGGACTTGCAGTTCTTCGGTGGCCGAGAGCAGCGTGTTGGGGTATTCGCCGGGCTGGATTTCCCGGCCACGCTCCAGCAGGCAAACCTTGCGCCCGGCCCGGGACAGGCGCGAGGCAGCAATGCCACCACCGTAGCCGGAACCGATGACAATCACATCGTAGTGCTCCTGGATATCACTGATGGGGGTCGAGATCCGTGTCATGTTCAAGTCCTCTCAGGCAGATGGGGCAACTCTGCGGTTGCCTGCAAATCGACAGGCGCACGAACGCCTGGCCACCGTCCCTTGCAGGGTCCGGCGGCAGTCAGCGGTGCTACTGGGGGAAAACCCGGGCGCTATAGACGCGCACGCTGATTGGCGGCACGTCGATGAATGCGTTTATGTAAAGAGGTGGGAAGTGCCGGGACACAGGTCACCGGTGAGAGCAGGTGCAAGCGGGGGGCTGTGCTATCCATCATGTGTTCTCCCTGAACCTGATGTGGATAAAGTGCGATGTCCTTGTGCCATGGAAGTGAAGACAGCCGACAGACCCTCGTCAAGGGCGCGGCTTAGAACTGTATGAAATTTGATCTATCGCGATTTGCGCTATACAAACCGTGGCTTGCAGCGTTTGGCGAACAAGTTATCCACACGGCCACCCACAGCAAATGGGGACAAGTGTGGGTATGTCCGGTATTTTTTCAGCGGCAAAGTGAATAAAAACCGTGAGTTATGGACAATGACGGTTTTCCCGGGCTGTCGGTCGTTTTTTGATCAAACACCTGAAAGCCTTTACCAGCAAGGCCTGTGGCGGTGAGCGAACACCTTATCCACAGAAGCGCCAACAGTGTTTGGGGGTAATTTTGACGATTCTGTGGAAAACCCTTTGAACGGCTTGTAAGGCGGGGTTTTCCAGAGGTTTTCCTGATAAAAACGGTCAATCGATCATTTTATGACCAACCCACTGAACGCCACGGTCTGTATGGCCTGCAGCGTAGAGCGAACATCTTATCCACAGAAGCGCCAACAGAGATTGGGGGTAAGTTGAGGCTGGAACGGCCTCTTATTCACAGATAAAAACCAATAAAAACCGTGGGTTAGGCTGACTATTTTTTGAGCGAAGGCCTGCAGGGCCTGGTTTGCATAGGGTGTAGCGAGGGGCGAACAGGTTATCCACAGAGGCGCACACAGGGATTGTGGGTAAACATCAATCCTACTGTGGGAGCGGGCTTGCTCGCGAAGGCGGTGTGTCAGTCGATGAACATGTTGCCTGACACGCCGCTTTCGCGAGCAAGCCCCACATGACTCAAGGCCGATGCATGAGATACGTCTCCCCCGTCACCCGAATCAGCGGATGCGGAACAACCTGGCAGGTCTTGACGATGCCAAAGCCATGGCGCTCGTAGAACCGGCGGGCACCCGTGTTCGCGGCGTAGTCGATCAGGCTCAGGCCGTTGAGCGCCAGTTGATCGGCCCGCTGTTGCGCCCGTTCGAGAAAGCGCGCTCCGAGCCCCTTGTTACGCCAGCCTTCATGCAGGGCCAGGCTTGAAATGTAGAGGGTATCGGGGACTTCCATGTCGGCGTAGGGCGCCAGGATCGGATCGGTGGTGGGAGTCGCCAGCGGATCAAAACGTGTCACATAACAATGCATCATGCCAATGACCTGTCCGCCGGCTTCTGCGATAAGGCAGTTCTGGTAGGAAAAATCGACATCCTCGCGGGCATAACGCGCAGCCCCCACCTCCAGCAAGTCCTGCCCTGGCTCCGCCAACTGGCTCCAGATGTAATCCGATGCGCCCTCTGAGGAAATCCGGAACAAACGAGCGATCTCCCGGGTATCCGTGGGCAAGGCTGGACGAAATTCAACTTCCACTGATAGGGCTCCTTTGGCTGACAAGCGGTTTTCTTACGCGCAGGTTTGAGGCGCGGCAACACGCCGGGCCAGCGGTTTTATGGCTGGATGCTGCAGCAGGTCAGGTTGATCGTTTTTTAAGCGAAGGCTTGAAAGGCCTGATTTTGCGCGGTGTCCGGATAGGATCGAACAGGTTATCCACAGAGGCGCGCACAGGGTTTGTGGGTAAATACAGGCCCCATGGTGGGAGCGGGCTTGCTCGCGAAAGCGGTGTGCCAGTCGATGAACATGTTGCCTGACACGCCGCTTTCGCGAGCAAGCCCGCTCCCACAGGGTTTGTGGTGAGCTTGGATTTAGCGAACCACCCCTTCCTCCACCAACAACTTGAGAATCGCCTCGGCCCCCGCTTCCGCGCTCACGCCCTTGAGCACTTGCCCGCCTCCGCCGCTGGCCTTGGCCGTGGCGGCTTTCATGCGGTCGGCGCCGCTCTTGGCCTTGATCACTTTCAAGCGTTTGGGCCGTGGTTTGGCCGGTTGCAGGGTTGCCACCGCCAGCAGGGTGTCGTCGATCACTTCGACTTCCTCGGCATGCAACGCCCCACGCCGGGCTGGGCCGTAGGCGCTTTGCCGAGGTTTTGGCGCGGCGTTATCCACAGTGGCCAGGAACGGCAGGCGGACTTTGAGACGTCGCCGTTGCCCACGCGGCAGGGCTTGCAGCACCAGGGCCACGCCGCCGTCGATGGACTCGACCTGGGCCAGCCCCACCACCAGCGGCCAACCCAGATTCTCGGCCAGCAGGAACGGCAACATGCCCGAGCCTTCACCGGTTTCCGCCTGGCTGCCGGTGAGCACCACTTGGGCGCCGGCGTCACGCAGGTAGTCGGTCAGGGCCGGCAACGCGTCGGCGCCGACGAGATTTTCCAGAACGTGGAGTTCGTCCAGGCCCATGCCCAGGTAAGCCCGCAGGGCCGGTTCGGCCACGTCGCCCGCGTGCAGCACTTGCAAGTCGTTGCCGGCCAGTTGCAAGCCCAGCTCCACGGCCCGGGCGTCCTGTTCGGCGCGGCGCGGCCGACCGGAGGTGGGGTGGGCGCCGATGGACACCAGGCTGATCACTTGAGTACTCATGGTTGAATCCTTAGCTTAAGCCGCATCGCGCTTGGCTTCGTTGCGGTAGGCCTCTACCGCCGCGATCAAGGCTTGGAGAATCGCCGCACTGTCGCCGATCACCGACAGGTCTGCCCGCTTGATCATGTCGCAGCCCGGGTCGAGGTTGATCGCCACCACCTTGTCGCAGGCACCAATGCCTTGCAGGTGCTGGATCGCGCCAGAAATCCCCACCGCCACATAGACCCGCGCCGTGACCCAGGTACCGGAGGCACCGACCTGACGGTCGCGGGCCATGAACCCATCGTCCACCGCCACCCGCGAAGCGCCTTCGGTGGCGCCCAGGGCCGCAGCGGTCTTGTGGAAAAGCTCCCAGTCCTTGACCCCATTGCCACCGGAGAAAATGAATTCGGCTTCGGCCATTGGGATCGCCCCCGGGTCCACCGCCACCGCGCCAAGATCCTCGATGCGCGACAAACTGCGCGCCACGCTTGTGGATAACTCCACCGGCAGAACTTCGTGACGGGTTTCGCTGACCGGCTCGGCACATTCGGCGGCCGCCAGGATCAAGCGCGCCAGGGGGCGGGCCAAGTCTTGCAGGCCGGCACCGGCACGGCCGATGCATTCCTCGCCCTTGACCTGCCAGACCCGCGTCGCCGGGCGCTCGCCCAGGGCCGCAGCCAAACGTCGGCCCAGCTCGCCGCCACCGGTGCGGCTGTCGGGCAGCAGCCAATGGCGTGGATTGAATTGGTTATCCACAGCTCGCAGGCCCTGCACCCGTTGTTCCGGTGCATAACCGCTGAACTCATCGCCTTCCAGTACCAGCAAGCGGTCCACACCAGCGGTGGCAAAAGCGTTTTCCTTATGCTCGCCGAACACCACTGCCAGCACCGCGCCGTCGGTACCGGCCAATTGATGGGCCAGGCCCAGCAGATCGCGGTCGTGGCTGCTGAGGCGACCACCGACCATGTCCGGCACCACACTGATGTAGAAGGCCGGTTGCGGCACTTGATGCAGCGGCAGTTGCACCTCGGCGGCGGCGACACGCTTGGTCGCACCCCCCTGCTGGGCACCGCTACGGTCGATGCGCTTGATGCCGTTGGGGCCGATGAAACCGACGCCATGGACATTCTTGCGGATGATGCCGTTGGGCCCCATCCAGCTGTGCTGTACCGGTTGCATGGCTGCATGCAACGGGTGCAGGCGGTTGCGGGCGATCCACTCGGCGCGAGGGTCGCGGCGGATGATGTCGCTCATTAATGCACCTCCGCGGGTTCACGTTTGGCTGGGGCCACGGGCTTGCTCGGGGCCGCGTCTTCCAGCAGCGCATCGGCCACCAGTTCGGCGATGTCCTTGATCATCGGTCGAGGTTCGACCACACCTTCAAGCATCGCGGTGCATTGTGGACAACCCACGGCCACCAGCTCGGCACCGGTTTCGCGGATGTCTTCCATGCGCATGTCCGGAATGCGCTGCTTGCCCGGGATGTCGGTGATCGGCGCACCGCCGCCACCGCCGCAGCAACGCGAGCGGAAACCGGAACGCTGCATTTCCTTGACCTCGATACCCAGCGAACGCAGCACTTGGCGCGGCGCCTCGTATTCGCCGTTGTAGCGGCCCAGGTAGCACGGGTCGTGATAGGTCACGCTGTCGCCCTTGTGCTGGCCAAGGTTCAGCGCACCGGCGTCGATGATCTCCGCCAGGTAGGTGCTGTGGTGCTGCACCAGGTAGTTGCCATCGAAGGCGCCGTATTCGTTTTTCAGCACGTGGAAGCTGTGGGGGTCGCAGGTGACGATGCGGTTGAAGCTGTACTTGGCCAGGGTCTGAATGTTGCGTTTGGCCAACAGTTGGAAGGTCGCTTCGTCACCCAGGCGCCGGGCCACGTCGCCGCTGTCGCGCTCTTCGAGGCCGAGCACGGCGAAGTCGACTTTCGCGGCTTTGAGCACTTTGACAAAGGCGCGCAGGGTGCGTTGGTTGCGCATGTCGAAAGCACCGTCGCCAACCCAGAACAGCACGTCGGTGGATTTCTTTTCGCTGAGCAGATTGAGGTTCAGGTCCGCCGCCCAGTTCATCCGCCCGCCCGGGGCGAAGCCGCCCGGGTTGTCGGTGGCGATGAGGTTTTCCAAGACCTCGGCGCCCTTGTTCGGCGTGGCGCCTTTTTCCAGGGTCAAGTGACGGCGCATGTCGACGATGGCATCGACGTGCTCGATCATCATCGGGCATTCCTCGACGCAGGCCCGGCAAGTGGTGCACGACCACAGGGTCTCGGCGTCCACCAGGCCACTGACGATCGGCTGATGGGGATTGCCAGCGTGTTCGCCCACCGGTTTACCTGGGTACGGGCTGCCGGCGAATTTCGCATCGGTGCCGCCGGCCAGGCCGACGACCATGTCCTGGATGAGTTTCTTCGGGTTCAGCGGCTGGCCGGCGGCAAAGGCCGGACAGGCAGCTTCGCACTTGCCGCACTGTACGCAGGCGTCGAAACCGAGCAGTTGGTTCCAGGTGAAATCCTTGGGTTTCTCAACGCCCAGCGGCGCGGCGGGATCGTTCAGGTCCAGCGGCTTGAGGCCGGTGGAACGGCCACCGCCAAAGCGTTCGGCACGACGGTGCCAGGCCAGGTGCAGGGCACCGGCGAAGGCGTGTTTCATCGGCCCGCCCCAGGTCATGCCGAAGAACAACTCCGACACGCCCCACAACACGCCGACACCCAGGATCGCCGCCACCAGCCAGCCGCCGAAGTTTTCCGGGAGGATGCCCGCCACCGGCAGGGTCACCAGGAAGAACGACGCCGAGAAGGCCAGCAGGCTTTTCGGCAGGCGCATCCACGGGCCCTTGGACAAACGGGCCGGCGGATTGCGTCGACGCAGGTAGACGAAGATCGCGCCGACGAACATCACGGCCGACATCAACAGCAATGCGTAGCCGAGGAAGCGGTTATGCAGGCCAAACCCGTGGACCAGGATCGCCAGCACCACCGACGCCACCGCACCACCGGCCGTGGCGACGTGGGTGTTGGCGATGTATTTGTCCCGCGCCACCACATGGTGCAAGTCCACCATGTAGCGCTTGGGCATGGCGAAGAGGCCGCCGATCAGGTCGACCTTGGCCGGTCGGCCCCGGCGCCACATGTTCACCCGCCGCAAGGCGCCAAGGACCGCGAGGCCCAGGGCAGCGAACAGCAGGATGGGGAGAAGGGTGTTCAGCATGGTGAAGCTCCCAAAGACCTCGGGTCTTGCAGGCACAGAAACCTGGATGTCTTGCTCGATTCCTGTGGGAGCGGGCTTGCTCGCGAAGACGGACTGACATTCAACATCGATGTCGACTGATCCACCGCTTTCGCGAGCAAGCCCGCTCCCACAGGGTTATCCACAAGCCGTTAGAAATCCTTGCACAACCGCAGGGCGTCGTAGATGGCGGCGTGGGTATTACGCTGGGCCACGCAGTCGCCGATGCGGAACAGCAGGTAGCCGTCGCCGCTCTGCTCCAGGCACGGCTGGGGCTTGATCGCGAACAGGGCTTCAACGTCGATCTGGCCCTTGTTGCGCGAACCTTCCTTGAGCGCGTAGTAGATTTCTTCGTCCGGCCGCACGCCGTTTTCCACCACCACCTGGTCCACCACGCGCTCTTCCTTGGCACCGGTGTATTCGTTCTCCAGCACCGCCACCAGCTTGTCGCCTTCGCGGTAGACCTTCTCCAGCATCATGTCCCCGGTCATGATCACTTCCTTGGGGTACATACTGCGGTAGTAGGTAGGGAAAGACGTCCCGCCAATCGCCACGCCCGGCTTGATGTCGTCGGTGACGATCTCGACCTGGCTGCCCTTGTCGGCGAGGAAGTCGGCCACCGACATGCCGGTGAATTCGCAAATGGTGTCGTAGACCAGCACGTTCTTGCCTGGCGCGACCTTGCCGTCGAGCACGTCCCAGCTGCTGACCACCAGCCCTTCGGCGGCGCCCCAGTGCTCGTTCTGCTCCAGGTTCGGATGCCCGCCGACCGCCAGCACCACCACGTCCGGACGCAGGTCCATGATGGTCGCCGCGTCAGCAGCCACGCCCAGGCGCAGGTCCACTTTCAACCGCGCCAGCTCCAGTTGGAACCAGCGGGTGATACCGGCGATCTGGTCCCGTTGCGGGGCTTTCGAGGCCGTGGTGATCTGCCCGCCGATGAATTCTTTCTTCTCGAACAGGGTCACGTCGTGCCCACGTTCGGCGGCCACACGTGCCGCTTCCATCCCGGCCGGGCCGGCACCGACGACGACCACCTTGCGTTTCGGCCCGGTGGACTTCTCGATGATGTGCGGCACGCCCATGTATTCACGGGACGTTGCGGCGTTCTGGATGCACAGCACGTCCAGGCCCTGGTACTGGCGGTCGATGCAGTAGTTCGCGCCGACGCACTGTTTGATCTGGTCGATCTGGCCCATCTTGATCTTGGCGATCAGGTGCGGGTCGGCGATATGGGCGCGGGTCATGCCGACCATGTCGACGTAACCGCCCTCGAGGATCCGCGTGGCCTGGTTCGGGTCCTTGATGTTCTGCGCGTGCAGGACCGGGACCTTGACCACTTCCTTGATACCGGCCGCCAGGTGCAGGAACGGCTCCGGTGGATAACTCATGTTCGGGATGACGTTGGCCAGGGTGTTGTGGGTGTCGCAACCCGAGCCCACCACGCCGATGAAGTCCAGCATGCCGGTGTCATCGTAGTACTTGGCGATTTGCTTCATGTCCTCGTGGGACAGGCCGTCCGGGTGGAATTCGTCACCGCAGATGCGCATGCCCACGCAGAAGTCGTCACCGACCTCGGCACGCACGGCTTTCAACACTTCCAGGCCGAACTTCATCCGGCCTTCGAAGGTGCCGCCCCATTCGTCGGTACGCTTGTTGACCCGTGGGCTCCAGAACTGGTCGATCATGTGCTGGTGCACGGCGGACAGCTCGACGCCATCCAGGCCACCGGCCTTGGCACGCCGTGCCGCCTGGGCGTAGTTGCCGATCACCCGCCAGATCTCTTCCGGCTCGATGGTCTTGCAAGTGGCGCGGTGCACCGGCTCACGCACACCGGACGGCGACATCAGGGTCGGCCAATTGAAGCCGTCCCAACGCGAGCGACGGCCCATGTGGGTAATCTGGATCATGATCTTGGCGCCATGCTTGTGCATGGCGTCGGCCAGGTTCTGGAAGTGCGGGATGATGCGGTCGGTGGACAGGTTCACCGAACTCCACCATTCCTGCGGGCTGTCGATGGCAACCACCGACGAGCCACCGCAGATCGCCAGGCCGATGCCGCCCTTGGCCTTCTCTTCGTAATACTTCACGTACCGGTCGGTGGTCATGCCGCCGTCGGTGGCGTAGACCTCGGCGTGGGCAGTGCTGAGCACGCGGTTGCGGATGGTCAGTTTGCCGATCTGGATCGGCTGGAACATTGCTTCAAAAGCCATGGCGCAATCCTCGACTTACAACGGCTTGACGATGAACAGGCCGTCGTCGTGGCCTTCTTCGGAACCGCCGTAGACCTGCTCGGCCACGGTGCGGATCGAACTGCCGCGAGCGGCCAGGATCTGGTCCATGGCGCCGGCGAACCAGCCGGTGAACATGTAGTCGACCTTGCGCCCGACCTTGCCGTACACGTAGACGAAAGCCGAGTGTTCGAGCTTGACGCTGGCGGTGCCTTTGTCCAGGTCGATGTCCTGGATCTTGAACAGGCCCCAACCGCGCTGGGACAAGCGCTTCATGTAGTGTTCGAACACTGCGACGCCTTCCAGGCCGTGGCATTCGGCTTCTTTTTCACACCAGTGCCAGGCGGATTTGTAGCCGGCCTTGTAGAGAATCTCGGCATAGGCGTCGGCGCCTAGAACTTCTTCGATGCCCATGTGGTTGTTGACGAAGAAGTGACGCGGCACGTACAGCATCGGCAGGGCGTCGGAGGTCCAGACACCGGTTTCGCTGTCGACTTCGATAGGCAGTTGCGGGGCGATCTTGGCCATGAAAACTTGACTCCGGAAATTCGTGGTATTGCCTGCGGCGCAGAGGGCCGCAGGTAGAGGATTAGCGGTGCGGTGGCGGTTATTCGCCCCAGACGTCTTTCAAGACGTTGACCCAGTTTTCACCCATGATCTTGCGCACTACCCGTTCAGGATGGCCGCGCTTGAGCAGCGTCTCGGTGAGGTTCGGGAACTCGCCGACGGTGCGGATGCCCAGGGGGTTGATGATCTTGCCGAAGCTGGTCAGACGACGGGCGTAGCCCTTGTCGTGAGTCAGCATTTCGAAGAAGTCCTGGCCATGGCCCTGGGTGAAGTCGGTGCCGATGCCGATGGCGTCTTCGCCGACGATGTTCATGGTGTATTCGATGGCTTCGGCGTAGTCGTCGATGGTCGAATCGATGCCTTTGGCCAGGAACGGCGCGAACATGGTCACGCCAACGAAGCCGCCATGGTCGGCGATGAACTTCAGTTCTTCATCGGACTTGTTGCGCGGGTGCTCTTTCAGGCCGGACGGCAGGCAGTGGGAATAGCACACCGGCTTCTTCGATTCGAGGATGACCTCTTCGGAAGTCTTGGAACCGACGTGGGACAGGTCGCACATGATGCCGACCCGGTTCATCTCGGCGACGATTTCGCGACCGAAGCCCGACAGGCCGCCGTCACGCTCGTAGCAACCGGTGCCCACCAGGTTCTGGGTGTTGTAGCACATCTGCACCACACCCACGCCGAGCTGCTTGAAGATCTCGACATAGCCGAGCTGGTCTTCGAAAGCGTGGGCGTTCTGGAAGCCGAAGATGATGCCGGTCTTGCCTTGTTCCTTGGCGCGACGGATGTCGGCGGTGGTTTTCACCGGGATCACCAGGTCGCTGTTCTCGCGGATCAGTTTCTGGCTGGCCACGATGTTGTTGATAGTGGCCTGGAAACCTTCCCACACCGACACGGTGCAGTTGGCTGCGGTCAGGCCGCCCTTGCGCATGTCTTCGAACAGGTCGCGGTTCCACTTGGCAATGATCAGCCCGTCGATAACGATGCTGTCGGCGTGCAATTCGGCTGGGCTCATCAGGCAGTCCCCTTTTGTCAGCGATTCATGCGCCGAATCGTGTGCCGGCGCTTTGGGGCCAGCATATGCCTGAGGGCCGTGGCGACCGGGTGCAAAAACGACAGGGGAATTGCCGAAAGCGTCAATCCGCGACAATGGGCTACGACAGGCCCACCCTGCCCGTCTGTTCTTTACCCGGCGCTTGCGCCAGAATCCGCCGCATCACTGGTTTTCACTGGACTCGAGCGGCAACGCAATGAAATCACTCTTCCTGGCTTTGGCATTGATCAGCACCGTGGCACACGCCACCGAAGACACCGAGCAAAACCCTTGCGACGCGGTGGAAAACGACGTCCAGACCCTGGCCTGCTCGGCCTACGGCAAGACCGCCGCAGAACAATTGCTCAACGAAAACCTGCAGAGCCTCTTCGAGCGCCTGCAAACCCGCTACGCCAGCGACAAGGCCCAGCTCAACGACATCACCACCAAGGTCAAGGCCGCCCAGCAACTGTGGCTCAAACAACGCGACGCCGACTGCGCCATCGCCGCCTTCCCGGCCAAACCCGGCAGCGAAGCGTACAAAATCGCCGAAAACGACTGCATGGCCCAGGTGAGCGACGATCGGTCGGAGTTTTTGGAGTCGATTGGGCAGGAGTAAGGGGGTTACCCACGGAGCAATATCCAGACACCGTTCACGCGTTGGCCTTAGGAGGAATATAAGTCAGGATTCGCAAACCTTATAAAAGACTTATATTTACCCTATGAGAACGAACGTACCTATTGATTATCAAATCATCAACGATGTAGACGGCAACCCGGCATTTGTGGTCATCCCCTATGCACAATACGTTGCGCAGAAGCTGGAACCCGATCTGATTCCCCATCAAGTGGTCAGCCGTATCGTCGACGGCGCCACGCCCATCCGCGCCTGGCGCGAACATCTGAGCCTGACCCAGGATGAGGTCGCCAGACGCCTGGGCATCTCTCAACCGGCGTTTGCGCAGCAGGAATCAGTCGCCAAACCTCGCCGGGCGACACGTGAAAAAATTGCCGCAGCCTTTGGTATCCATCCCGATCAGCTGGAGCTGTAGGCTGCACCTCACCACCTGGTAAAAGGACTCCCATGAAAATCTGCGGCATCGAAATCAAAGGCAGCGAAGCAATCATCGCCGTGGCCTCGCTGGATCAACAGGCGCTGACCCATATCGCCCTCAACACCAAGAAAATCGCCCTGGACGACGATGACGAAGCCGCCAACGTCAGGGCTTTCGCCGCCCAGGTGCGGGCGTTCGTGACGGACAACGGTATCGAACGCATCGCCATCAAGAAGCGCAGCAAGAAAGGCGAGTTCGCCGGTGGGCCGACCACGTTCAAGATCGAAGGCGTGTTCCAGTTGCTGGAAGGTTGCGAGGTGACGCTGCTGTCGCCGCAGACCATCAATGCGCAGAGCAAGAAGCATGATTTTGTCCTGCCAGCGACGCTGAACAAGTATCAGCATGAGGCTTATAAGGCCGCGTGTTCGGCGCTGATGAAGAAATAGATTTTCTACCGATGTCCAGCCAGACACCGTCCCTGTGGCGAGGGGATTTATCCCCGCTGGGCTGCGTAGCAGCCCCAATAGCAGCTATTAAATCTATCTGACACACCGAGTCGCCAGGTTTCAGGGCTGCTGCGCAGCCCAACGGGGATAAATCCCCTCGCCACAGATTCCTCGCTCGACAGTTCATCCGGTTAGCATCAGTTCTACTGCTTGCGATACCCCTTCAACCAGTCGGCAAAAGCCTTGTCCTCCAGCGCATAACCACCACGATTGGACTTCCACACCAGTTCCTTGTCGCGCAACGCATCGATGCAGGATTGGATGGTCTGAGTGCCAGGCACGACTTCGCTGCCCATGTTCCTGAGCACCTTGCCCACGGCCTCCAGCGTTGAATCGGTAAACGGCGCAAAGGGCTCGTTGCTTTGCGAGCGCTCGGCCATGACCTGCAGCACGGCGCGTTGCGGCACCGTCAGGGCGTTCCAGGCGCTCTCGAACTCAGTCCAGACGCCGGCGCGGAGCATTTCGGCGCTGTTGCGCAGCAGTTCGCCCAAATGACTGGCCTCACCCAGTTCCAAGGCAATTTCGCCAATGACGCTGCGCAGCATTTCAGGACGGCGTCCGACCAGTTCAAAAGCCTGGTCCAGGTCATCGGCATTGAACTGGTTGGTTTGGGCCAGATGCGCGTTCAAATGAGCGGCATAGGCCTTGGTGAACGCTTTGCCCAGCAAGGGGAACGGCGTGATGCTGGATCCATAGAAAGGCTGGTTGCGGCTGAGCACCAAGTGCGCGAGTTTGTCTCGGTTGGAGCCGGTGAACACCAGCCGCAGGCCGCTGGTAGCGTCTTCACGCCCTTGGTTGAGCTGATCACGGGCGGCCTTGAGGGCGAACATCGCGTTGACCCCGGCCTCAGTGGTCAACGCATGCTGGGCTTCGTCGATCACCAGCACCACGGTTTTACCAGCAGCACTGTGCAACAACTCCAGCGCCTGGGTCAGCGTCGCCCCTTCGGGCAATTGCGGCACGCTGAAATCCCAGGACAACGTTCGCAAGAAGCTGAGTTTGTCGATACCCATGGACTTGGCAAGCTTGCGGATGCCCTTTTCATAAGGCACCAATGCCGCGGCGATGGCCGCGGCGATCAACTCGGCGGGATCTTTTTCCTTGTTGACCCACAGGTCGACGTAGACCGCGAGCCAGCCACGGGCTTCACATTCGGGGATCAAGTCTTCACGCAGGAAGGTACTTTTCCCGGTACGTCTGGGAGCGGCCAGGAACAGGCCTGAGGTGTAATCCTGGATCCCGGCGCCCACCAGCCCATCGACAATATTGCGGGCCAGATCGGGGCGCCGGAAGACAAAACCGGGGTGCTTGGACATGGTTTTATACTCAATTATGGCGACAGGTATAATTTATAGTCACGAGTATAATTGAGTATAAATGCCTGTCAAACCAGCCCCGACCATCCCCCTGGCGCCGCCGGTCTTCCCGCGAGGGTCTTTGCGCGGACGGATGCGCCCCAGCACGAACTGTTCGCTGACCTGAATCGCCAACTCGGCGCCGTGTGCCTAGTCGATCAGATCGAGCATCAGGTCGGTGGACGCGACGCCGCCGGCGCAGGTGATACGGCGGCGGTCGATTTCAAACAGTTCCTGGGTCACGCTGAGCTGTGGAAAGATTCCTTGAACGCCTCGATCGCTTCTCAATGCAAGGTCATGGGTGCCCTTCCAACAGCCCCGCCTCGGCTAGGACCACGCTGCCGGTGTCGATGCCGTCAACGTCAAGGCATTCGCGGCCAGTACGGAGGGGTTTCCCTGTTGCTGGAGGTTGTGGGCGACCCTGCTCTCGCCGCAAACCATCAATGCACAGATCTATGACCTCGCCCTGCCGGAGACGCTGAACAAGTATCAGCATGAGGCATACAAGGCGGCGTGTTCGGTGTTGACGAAGTGCTATAGCACCAGCTCGCCTCTCTTGCTCTAGGACAGTCCCGCCACAGAATACTTAAGCGTTCGCAACGGAAAATACCCGGACTGACTGAGCAGTCACTTATCCAATGCAATAGATTTTCCCAGAGTGGGCATTTTTGCAATGCAAACGATGATGGCAAAATAATTCTGCTCGGATTACCCTTCAAGAGGCAAAGGGTGCCTACAATAAATGATGATCTACCTAAGACGCAGAGGGACTACTGTGACTGGTCAGATATACAGTAAAAAATCAAAAAAAAACCACGGCCACCTTGCATACCGAGCCATCACACAACTGCAATCAACTAAAAATTCCTTCCTATACAACGAAAGCACAATACCATTTCAATCAGTCTTTCACTTACCCCTGCCAAGTTCCCTTAGTCCACATACAAATAATACGCTTTATATACATAAAAAAATCTTAAGCCTACCTGACGTCAAAAACACTATAACCCCAAAAAATTGGCACGAGAGCCATCAAACAAATACATCTTTACCATCCACCTCACAGCTATTCCTTTGCTTGTCAAGCACACAACCCAGGCCAAATAACAAATAACAAATAACAAATAACAAATAACACTCCAGGTAGGGAAATCGTAATGAGCAAAACTGAAAAAACAATCTGGATTGATAGCATCCAATTAAAACAGATAAATGGCGAGACATACATCCCAACAGTTATAACTTACAAGAGCGAGGAAGCATTTCTCATTGGATCAGAAGCTGAGGCAGAGGAATCCAAAGGTGAAATATCCAATAAAAATTTCAAAGTTGACTTGGGCGATATAATTGCCGGCTCATCTTTACTTGATAGAAAAAAATTTCACACAAATATCGACACTGAAAAAAGCGCTTTCGAGCTAACAAAAAATTTTTTTGAGAAAGTACTAGCTCACACATTGGCGTTCAAGACAAAAAATTTAGAACACCGTATAAATGCCAAAATAATTGTCGCCGAACCTCTATCTTTTCAGATAGAAACTCACGGAAAAAATTGGATAAAAAACTATCGAGACAATATAAAACGAATACTACACAACTTCGAATCAATTGATTTTCTACCCGAGCCCTTCGCTGTTTATCAATACTATAGATATGGCCTTCGAACTCCCCAACTGTCTGACAACATCAAGCACATTGCTCTTATCATAGATTTTGGCGGAGGCACATTTGATGCTTGCATCATCGAATCCACAAACAATGGAGATATCAGTCAAAGCGGGAAGCATGCAAAACCTCTAGCTGCCGCATCTATTCCAATTGGCGGATTTTATATAAACACTATATTAGCCGAATATTTAATAAAGCGTGATTTTGACGACCCCACCATAAAAAGTAAAATCGGACAACATATAACCATTGCCCAGAGATACCGCAAGGGAGAGCTAAAATTTGAGCAATTAAACGAAGAAAAACGCTCATTTATAAGAAATTTTGAGCAAATAGAAAAAGAGATAGAGCAGACAAAAAAAACACTTACTAATCAAATCACTGACTGGGCCCTTGGGTACACAACTTGCTATGAAAAATCACCGATAAAACTCCCTAAAAATCCTTTTATAGCTGATACAACATGGTATGAATCCGAGCTAATAGGACACCAATTTAAAACTGTTTTTGAACGAGACATCTGGGATAAGCAACTTAAAAAAACAATTTCCCAAGTGATCGCCAGAGGACGCGAGGAACTCAGAGGGCGCCCCATAACCTCAACTTTAATTTCAGGAGGATCTTCCAATATAAGAATTCTAGAAAAACTTCTCGAAAGAGATTTTTCTGAAGAGCTAGGACACGCCAGACCGTTACCTTTGAGTTCTTCCTTCCAAGAAGTCGTCGCAAAAGGGCTTGCTATTGAATGTGCTCGCCGCTACTTCGATCATGACAGCGAATTTATATCTGTAACTTACAACCCCATAAAACTAATATTAAACCCAGATGAAAAAGGACTGGAAAGCAAACGCTTTACATCTATCCACGATAAAATTGATATGTCCAGCACAAAAGATGGAGATTTAATCCCTTCAGCACAATCTTTAAAAAACTTCATCGACGAACCACTATCATGGAAAGTCAAACTATCATCTCCTCCAAAACGCTTTCTTGAGTACTATTTCTTGCGCCCCCAGGTTGAACCGTCAGGCATATCAATAGAAGAGCGTTATAATATTGAGAGTAGCAAAATCCATACGCGCGGCGATGTTTTTTTTGAAAGCAAGACAAAAGTCGAGCTTACAATCAAGGACGACGGAACCACCACCCCAAGATTCATATACGCATCAGGAAACCCTGACAAAAATATTCCAGAGACATCTTTCGAAGGAAAACCCTTTGTTATTGATATGACCTCTGATTCCACACACAAGCAAACGCAATTCTTTATAGGATTCGACTTTGGAACAAGCAACTCTTCGATATGCGAATTAACAGATCAAAATATCGTGACCATTACAAAAAGGTCAAATGACTCAACTTGGTCTGATCTAAGAAAAATACTCCCAAACCTCCCCTACCCAATAGCCATCCCACTGCGTAAATATCTACAGATCAACCATGAAAAAAATGCTATAGACCTTGCTCGAGATGCGTTTGAAGCAGCCCTCAGCTTTGCTGCTTACACTGCAGCCGCCGAAGCGAAAGCAAATAACGTGCTGGGCAAGTCCTTTAATGCATTTGCTCATAGATCCATGGGACCTCTTAAGTCACTTCTTGAATGCAGTTTGACAAACTTAAAATCCAACGCACACTTCTCAAAAGAATATAAAAAACTGTTTGCAGAACTAAAGCCTGAATTTGAACTAGCAATAACTCAATTCACAGACCACAAACACGCAAAATTGGAAAGCGGAAAAGTTGAAGCACATCGCCACCTAACATTAATAATGAACATTTGCAATCTAGCCTTAGAAGACCGGCTCTTTGGCTTTTTTGAGCGAATCTCCTCTTCTGGAATAAGAAGAAATCAATTCTCAGGATTATTTAGATCAGCAATCGACAACCAACCTTTTGTTGACACGCTGCTCTACAACGGAACAATTCCTTTTAGTCAAAGCGAGTGCCACATTTATGACAACGAGACCGGCAACTGTCTAACCCTATCCCCCCTTATTGTTTTCAGCGAACAAGCGAATACAACCCACCAATACCAGTGCAACATTTTTGACAAACAGGAAGGCTATAACTATTTATTTAAGCCTGTAGATACGGAAAACGTTTTTGATTCCGAGTCTGTTTGCGAAGGATTAAGAGAGCAGATAGTGGAGCAACTTTACTCTGACGAACCCTCAGTAGACAGGATAGTTAACATCCAGTTATCTAGCACTCCCGACTGAATCCTTTGAAAGGAAAATGCTCAAGAAGGAAAGAGTACTAGCGACATCAATGTTAAACGCTCAGCCGCCGCCGATCCTCCCGTGGGCAGCGCGCAAACCTGGCCCGATAGCTGCGGGTGAAGTACGACGGTGATTCAAAACCGCAGGCAATGCTCACTTCCAGCACGCTCATGTCGGTCTGGCGCAGCAACTGCCGGGCTTTCTCCAGGCGCAGGCGCAGGTAGAAATTGCTCGGGGTGTCGTTCAGGTGCAGGCGGAACAGGCGCTCGAGCTGGCGGCGGGTAACGCCGATGGACTCGGCCAGTTCAAGGGTACTCAGGGGCGGTTCGCTGTGGGTTTCCATCTCGCCGATGACGTGCACCAGCTTCTTGTTGCGAATGCCGTAGCGGCTGGCGATTTCCATGCGCTGGTGGTCTTTGCGTGGCCGGATGCGCCCCAGCACGAACTGTTCGCTGACCTGGATCGCCAATTCCGAACCATGGGCCTGGCCGATCAGATCCAGCATCAAGTCGATGGATGCGGTGCCGCCGGCGCAGGTGATGCGGCGACGGTCGATTTCAAACAGCTCCTGGGTCACGCTGAGCTGTGGATAAGACTCCTTGAACGCCTCGATCGCTTCCCAGTGTAGAGTCACGCGATGCCCATCCAGCAGGCCCGCCTCGGCCAGGACCACGCTGCCGGTGTCGATGCCGCCAAGGGTCACGCCTTCGTTATCCAGCCGATGCAGCCAGCGCTCCAACGCCGGGGTCATGAACTTGAGCGGTTCGAACCCGGCCACCACCCAAAGGGTCGCGCCCTTCTTCAGTGGCTCCAGTGCGGCATCGGCGTTGACCGACATGCCGTTGCTCGCCAGCACCGCCCCGCCATCGGCGCTCAGCACATGCCAGCGGTACAGCTCGCCGCGAAAACGATTGGCCACCCGCAACGGCTCAATGGCCGAAATGAAGCCGATGGCCGAGAAACCCGGCATCAACAAGAAGTAGAAATCCTGGGACATGGAGCGCACTCGGTTGACGGGTAGCGTGCGGACCTTGATACGCCAGTTGCAAGCGGTGTTCAAGCGCACAGGTCGCTGCAGTGCAAGAGCACGTCGCCGCTGTGCGTTTTGCCCCGCTCGGGGCTGCGTAACTTGGCATCACCGGCGCGCAGACTCCGGACCCCATAACAATAAGCTGCCGAGGAACCCGACATGAAACGACTGATCAGCTCCTGCGTTCTTGCACTTTGCGGTACCACTTTCCTCAATGGCGCCGCCATGGCAGCCGAGCCCGCCGCGTGCCAGAACGTGCGCCTGGGCGTGGTCAACTGGACCGACGTCATCGCCACCAGCGCCCTGACCCAGGTGATGCTCGACGGCCTCGGCTACAAGACCAAGCAAACCAGCGCCTCCCAGCAAATCATCTTCGCCGGCATCCGCGACCAGCGCCTGGATCTGTTCCTGGGCTACTGGAACCCGCTGATGACCCAGACCATCACCCCGTTCGTCGAGGCCAAGCAGGTCAAGGTGCTGGAACAACCCAGCCTCAAGGACGCCCGCGCGACCCTGGCCGTGCCGACTTATCTGGCCGACAAGGGCCTGAAGACCTTCGCCGACATCGCCAAGTTCGAGAAGGAACTGGGCGGCAAGATCTACGGCATCGAGCCCGGCTCCGGCGCCAACACCCAGATCAAGGCCATGATCGCCAAGAACCAGTTCGGCCTGGGCAAATTCCAACTGGTGGAGTCCAGCGAGGCCGGCATGCTCGCCGCCGTGGATCGCGCCGTGCGACGCAAGGAAGCGGTGGTGTTCTTTGGTTGGGCACCGCATCCAATGAACGTCAACGTGCAAATGACCTACCTCACCGGCAGCGACGACGCCCTCGGCCCGAACGAAGGCATGGCCACCGTGTGGACCGTCACCGCGCCGGACTACGCCCAGCAATGCCCGAACGTCGGACGCTTGCTGAGCAACCTGACATTCACTGCCGAGGATGAGAGCCGGATGATGCAGCCGCTGCTGGATCACAAGGACCCGTTGGAATCGGCCCGGCAATGGCTCAAGGATCATCCGCAAGATAAACAGCGCTGGCTCGAAGGCGTGACCACCTTCGATGGCAAGCCCGCTGCCGACAACCTGAAACTGACCAGCAACTGAATAACCGTCATCCATCTGCGCAGCACCAAACGGCTGCGCAGTGACTTACCACGCCTGAAGGAATCCGCACCATGAACCACGACGTCATCATCACCTGCGCACTCACCGGTGCTGGCGACACGACCGCCAAGAGCCCTCACGTACCGGTCACCCCGAAACAGATCGCTGCCGCCGCCGTCGAGGCGGCGAAGGCCGGGGCCACGGTGGTCCACTGCCACGTCCGCGACCCACAGACCGGCAAGTTCAGCCGTGACGTGGCGCTGTACCGCGAAGTGATGGAGCGCATCCGTGAAGCGGACGTCGACATCATCGTCAACCTCACCGCCGGCATGGGCGGCGACCTGGAAATCGGTGCAGGTGAGCGGCCGATGGAGTTCGGCCCCAACACCGACCTGGTGGGCCCGCTGACTCGCCTGGCCCATGTCGAGGAGCTGTTGCCGGAAATCTGCACCCTGGATTGCGGCACCCTGAACTTCGGCGACGGCGACACCATTTACGTCTCCACCCCGGCGCAACTACGGGCCGGGGCCAAGCGCATCACCGAACTGGGGGTCAAGGCCGAGCTGGAAATCTTCGACACCGGCCACCTGTGGTTCGCCAAGCAACTGATCAAGGAAGGCCTGCTGGACAATCCGCTGTTCCAACTCTGCCTGGGCATCCCGTGGGGCGCACCGGCCGACACCACCACCATGAAAGCCATGGTCGACAACCTGCCGGCGGATGCCGTGTGGGCCGGCTTCGGCATCGGCCGCATGCAAATGCCGATGGCGGCCCAGGCCGTACTGCTGGGCGGCAACGTACGGGTCGGTCTGGAAGACAACCTCTGGCTGGACAAAGGCGTTCTCGCCACCAACGGCCAACTGGTGGAGCGCGCCAGCGAAATCCTCAGCCGCCTCGGGGCGCGGGTGCTCACACCGGCTGAGGGGCGCAAGAAGATGGGCTTGACCCAGCGCGGCTGAGCCCAACCGGCACCTTTCCCTGTGGGAGCGAGCCTGCTCGCGATAGCGGTGCAACAGGCGACTGATGTGCCGACTGACATTGCGCCATCGCGAGCAGGCTCGCTCCCACATTTAGATCATCGACACTCTCAGGAAATCACCCATGAGCTTTATCACCGACATCAAAACCTTCGCCGCCCTGGGCAGCGGTGTGATCGGCAGCGGCTGGGTCAGCCGCGCCCTGGCCCATGGCCTCGACGTGGTCGCCTGGGACCCGGCACCCGGCGCCGAAGCGGCGCTGCGTAAACGCGTCGCCAACGCCTGGGGCGCACTGGAAAAACAAGGCCTGGCCCCGGGCGCCTCGCAGGATCGGCTGCGCTTTGTCGCGACCATCGAAGAATGCGTACGCGACGCCGATTTCATCCAGGAGAGCGCGCCCGAACGCCTGGAATTGAAACTCGAGCTGCACGCTCAGATCAGCGCCGCCGCCAAGCCGAACGCACTGATCGGCTCCAGCACGTCGGGGCTGCTGCCAAGCGAATTCTACGAGGGCTCCACCCACCCGGAACGCTGCGTGGTCGGCCACCCGTTCAACCCGGTCTACCTGTTGCCGCTGGTGGAGGTGGTGGGCGGCAAAAACACCGCGCCCGAGGCCGTGCAGGCGGCGATGCAGGTGTACGAATCCCTCGGCATGCGACCACTGCACGTTCGCAAGGAAGTACCCGGTTTCATCGCCGACCGCCTGCTCGAAGCGCTGTGGCGCGAAGCCCTGCACCTGGTCAACGATGGCGTGGCCACCACCGGGGAAATCGATGACGCGATCCGTTTCGGGGCCGGCTTGCGCTGGTCGTTCATGGGCACATTCCTGACCTACACCCTGGCTGGCGGCGATGCCGGAATGCGTCACTTCATGGCCCAGTTCGGCCCTGCGTTGCAGTTGCCGTGGACCTATCTGCCGGCGCCGGAGCTGACCGAGAAGCTGATCGACGATGTAGTGGAAGGGACCAGCGAGCAACTGGGCAGCCACAGCATTTCGGCCCTGGAGCGCTATCGTGATGATTGCCTGCTGGCGGTGCTGGAGGCGGTGAAGACCACCAAGGCCAAGCACGGAATGGCCTTCACCGAGTAACCCTTGGCTTTTGGGGCCAGCCTATCTGGCCTCATCGCGAGCAGGCTCGCTCCCACAGGGGATTTTCTGGGTGAAATAAATAGTGTTCACACCGCCAAATCCCTGCGGGAGCGAGCCTGCTCGCGATAGCGCCAGCCCAGTCACCACAACTGTCGGAACCCGGATCATGCCCACCCTCACCACCTACCAAACCCGCATCCTCCCGGAATGGGTCGATTACAACGGCCACCTGCGCGATGCCTTCTACCTGCTGATCTTCAGCTACGCCACCGACGCGCTGATGGACCGGCTCGGCATGGACAGCCAGAACCGCGAAGCCAGCGGCCACTCGCTATTCACCCTCGAACTGCACCTCAATTACCTGCACGAAGTGAAGCTCGACGCCGAAGTGGAGGTGCACACGCAAATCATCGGCCACGACGCCAAGCGCCTGCACCTCTACCACAGCCTGCATCTGGTCGGCGGCGATAAAGAGCTGGCTGGCAACGAGCAAATGCTGCTGCACGTCGACCTGGCCGGCCCGCGCTCGGCCCCCTTTACAGAACCGACCCTGGACCGCCTCAAAGCCCTGCTCGACCAACAAGCCGATCTGCCGCCTCCGGCGTACATCGGTCGGGTCATCGCCCTGCCGCCCGCCCGATAAGCCTCGAACAGGAGATCGCCATGAACACCGCTGCCGCTTTTGCCGACTTCCGCCGTTATCCCCTGATCTTCGCATTGACCGCCGCAAGGCCCTTGGCCGACCGGGTGCAAGTCACCTGGGCCGACGGTCGGACCAGCCCCTTTCATCATCAATGGCTGCGGGACAACTGCCCTTGCCCCCAATGCGTCTACAGCGTCACCCGCGAGCAGGTGCTGGAGATCATTGATGTACCCGAAGACTTGGCACCCGCCGCAACCCGCCTCGACGACCAAGGTTGCCTGTGCGTGGATTGGCAGGACGGCCACCAGAGCCGTTTCGACCCGGGCTGGTTGCGCGCCCACGCCTACGACGACCAATCCCGGGCCGAACGCCTGGCGAACAAGCCCAAAAGCCAACTGTGGCGGCACGACCTGCAATTGCCGGTATTCGATTACCAGGCGCTGATGGACGACGCCGATGCCTTGCTGAAATGGCTGCTGGCGGTGCGTGACATCGGCCTGACCCAAGTGCGCGGCGTGCCCACCGAACCCGGTTCGCTGAAGCTGATCGCCCAACGCATTTCGTTCATCCGCGAAAGCAACTTCGGCGTGCTGTTCAACGTGCAATCCAAGGCCGATGCCGACAGCAACGCTTACACCGCTTTCAACCTGCCGCTGCACAGCGATCTGCCAACCCGGGAGTTGCAGCCGGGGCTGCAGTTTTTGCATTGCCTGGTGAATGACGCCGAAGGTGGCGAGAGCATTTTTGTCGACGGTTTCGCCATCGCCGAGGCCCTGCGCCAGGAAGATCCCGAGGCCTTTGCCGCGCTGTGTGAAATCCCGGTGGAGTTTCGCAACAAGGACCGCCACAGTGACTACCGCTGCCTGGCGCCGATCATCGCCCTGGATGCCCTGGGACAGGTTGCGGAAATCCGCATGGCGAACTTCCTGCGCGGGCCGTTCGACACCTCGGTCGAGCAGATGCCCAGGCTTTACCGCGCCTACCGCCGCTTCATCGCCCTGACCCGCGAGGCACAATTTCGTTTGGTACAGCGCCTCGAACCCGGCCAGCTCTGGTGTTTCGACAACCGCCGCACGCTCCATGCCCGCAACGCTTTCGACCCGGCTACCGGGGCTCGGCATTTCCAGGGGTGCTATGTGGATCGGGATGAATTGTTGTCGCGGATTCTGGTGTTGCAAAGGTAGACCGCGTCATCGTTCATCGCGAGCAGGCTCGCTCCCACAGAGTTCTGTGCCGTTCACAAAATTCAATGTGGGAGCGAGCCTGCTCGCGATAGCGGTCTTTCCGGCAACCCATCTCCCCCTGATTCACCGAGGCAAAAAAATCCCCGATCAAGCCGTGACAGGATCGGGGCAGGTGCGTTACTGGAGGAGCTGTCGCGCGAGGGTGACCAAACCATCGTGAATCAGCTTGGGGTCAGTGTGCCCAGTCCAGGCCCGCGCAAGTTAGCCGAAAACGACGCCTCCATAGTCATTCATGACATGGCGACCATTTGCCCTTGCCGCCGCTTCGGGTGGCTACCAGAATCGAGACACGACCCCAATCCCTGAACAAGGAAAAGCGTCATGATGCACGCCGATTTGATCGACCAGGAAGACCTGCTGGGCCAGCTCAAGGCCCTGGGGCTGCCAATACCCAACGGCTGCACTGCCGAGCAGGCATGCGAGTGTGCCGTGCGGGGTTTGGACCAGGCCCGTGCCAATGAACTGCGCCTGATGGTCAAGAAGATGTACACCAGCAGTGCGACCATCCTGCCGGCCGTGCGCCAGGCGATCGATAAGCAATTGCTGCCGGCATTGGCGCAATACCAGCAGAACCACAACGCCTGATAGATCGCTTTCGCGAGCAAGCCCGCTCCCACATTCGCCCGTATTCTTCCTGAAGGAGCTCGGTTAAATGTGGGAGCGGGCTTGCTCGCGAATACAGGCGCCTCGGTTCAGAGCCTCACACTGGCAAACGTCGACTCATTGCGCGCCTGGCTCAACGCCGACAGCGGGCCTGACAGCGGCGACAGCACCAGTGCCTGTGGCAGCGGCATCATCGCCACCTGTTGCGTGGTGTTGGAACCTACGCGTTCGTCACGCGGTGGAATGCCGAAGTATTCGCGGTAGCACTTGGAGAAGTGCGGGGTGGAGACGAAGCCGCACACCGAGGCCACCTCGATGATCGACATCGGCGTCTGCTTGAGCAGTTGCCGCGCGCGAATCAGCCGCAACTTGAGGTAATAGCGCGACGGCGAGCAATGCAGGTACTTCTGGAACAGCCGCTCCAACTGACGGCGGGACACGGCGACGTACACCGCCAGTTCGTCCAGGTCGATCGGCTCTTCGAGGTTGGCTTCCATCAGCGCGACGATTTCCTGCAACTTCGGCTGGTTGGTGCCGAGCATGTGCTTGAGCGGCACACGCTGGTGATCCTGTTCGTTGCGGATGCGCTCGTAGACAAACATTTCCGAGATCGCTGCCGACAGTTCACGACCGTGATCGCGGCTGATCAGGTGCAGCATCATGTCCAGCGGCGCGGTGCCGCCAGAGCTGGTGAAACGGTTACGGTCGAGGGTGAACAGACGGGTGCTCATCGAGACCCGAGGGAAGGCTTCCTGCATCGCCGCCAGGCATTCCCAGTGCACGCTGCAATCGAACCCGTCCAGCAGGCCGGCGCAGGCCAGGGCCCAGCTGCCGGTGCAGACCGCACCGAGGCGACGGGATTGACGGGCCTGGCTCTGCAGCCACGACACGTGTTCACGGGTGACAGTGCGCTGGATGCCGATGCCGCCACAGACGATGACGGTGTCCAGGGACGGCGCCTTGTGCATGGAGGCGTCGGGGGTGATCTGCAAACCGTCGCTGGCCCAGACCTGGCCGCCATCGACGGTGAGGGTGGTCCAGCGATACAGCTCGCGACCGGACAATTGGTTAGCCATGCGTAGCGGTTCTACCGCGGACGCCAGGGAAATCAGCGTGAAATTGTCCAGCAGCAAAAAGCCGATGGATTGAGGCGCACGGTTCTGGGGTTGAGCCCCGGAGTTGGACGTCGTCATCGCGGTATCTCCTCACACAAAGCGGGTAATGGCCTCAGGCGGAGGCTCTTGTTATTGCCATCATTCTCTTGCCGAGACGGGCTTTATCGGGATAGAGCAATTGCCATGCCTAAAATTGAATGCGTGTTCAATAAATCCTGAAAACGACATCGCGACCTGTCTATATAAGGCGTGTGTCGAGTGCGGGTTATAAGCGCCATCAGTGGCGGCAGGCACCTGTCACAGCGGGCTGTGAGCAGATCGGTAGCACTTGTGGGAACTGGGCTGCGCCGCTTGCGCGACGAGTATCACCACAGGTACGGACGACGGACGGTCGAGGGGCGTATGGAGGCAAACCCGACAACCGGTGTCTTGTCTGTTTGCGACGCGCTAAAAGGTGGCGCGTTTGCGGATGGGTGTTCATTTTACGAGCAATTTGAGGTTCTTGTGGCGAAGGCAGCCTCAGCACTCCACCGCACTGACCGCCAAGCCGCCGCGCGAGGTCTCTTTATATTTGTCATGCATGTCGGCACCGGTATCACGCATGGTGCGGATCACCCGGTCCAGGGAAATGAAATGCTGACCATCCCCGCGCAGCGCCATTTGCGCGGCGTTGATGGCCTTGACCGCAGCGATCGCATTGCGCTCGATGCACGGCACCTGCACCAGGCCGCCCACCGGATCGCAAGTCAGGCCAAGGTTGTGTTCCAGGCCGATTTCCGCCGCGTTGCACAGTTGTTCCGGGGTGGCCCCGAGGATCTCCGCCAGGCCAGCCGCCGCCATGGCGCAAGCCGATCCCACCTCGCCCTGGCAACCGACTTCGGCGCCGGAGATCGATGCGTTCTTCTTGCACAGGATCCCGACGGCCGCCGCACCGAGGAAATAATCCACGACGTTGGCATCGGTGACCGCTTCGCTGAATTTCATGAAGTAATGCAACACCGCCGGAATGATCCCCGCCGCACCGTTGGTCGGCGCCGTGACCATGCGTCCACCGGCGGCGTTCTCCTCGTTGACCGCCAGGGCGAACAGGTTGACCCATTCCATGGCACTGAGGGTCGAGCCAATGACGTTGGGTTTGTTCAGCTCTTGCAGGCTGCGGTGTAACTTGGCCGCACGCCGGCGCACATTCAAACCACCAGGCAGGATGCCTTCATGCTTGAGGCCCTGTTCGACGCAATCCTGCATGGCCCGCCAGAGTTTCATCAGGCCGCTGCGAATCTCATCTTCGGAACGCCAGACCTTTTCGTTGGCCAGCATCAACTCGGCCACCCGCAAGTTGTGGGTACGGCACAACTCAAGCAATTCTTCGGCACTGGAGAAATCATAAGGCAGCTCGGTGCTGTCCAGATCCACCACGCCGCTGGAGGCCTGGGCCTGATCGACGACAAAGCCACCGCCCACCGAGTAATAAGTGTCACGGTGCAACTCGCCGTTGGCGCCCTCGGCCACCAGGGTCATGGCATTGGGATGGAATGGCAGGTTCTCGTCGATCAGGCGCATGTCCCGGGACCAGATGAACGGCACCGGCAGGCGACCGTCGAGCAGCAGGGTCTGGGTTTCGCGCAGCCGCTCGATACGCGGGCCGATCTGCGACGGGTCGATTGCGTCCGGCCACTCGCCCATCAAGCCCATGATCACAGCGTTGTCGCTGCCGTGACCGATACCGGTGGCCGACAGCGAACCGAACAACTGCACTTCGATCCGACGCACGTCATTGAGCAGGGCCTTTGCCTTCAGTGTTTCAACGAACAGCGCCGCCGCACGCATGGGGCCCACGGTGTGGGAGCTGGACGGGCCGATACCGATTTTGAACAAGTCGAAAACGCTGATTGCCATTGCCGATAACCTCCAGAACAGGCACATCCGGGCGCAGGAGCGTCCGGTGACGGAGCTGCTACGCTCAACGCCGGGATGGCCGCATCATCCGGTTTTTACCTGGGGGCGCGACGTCTGACACCGACGCAATCATGCCTGGCAGCGCCGCCCCTTCCCGACCCCGGTTTTGCGCCGTTTTTCTGCGTGTCAGAGGTCCTCCAGGGGCGGAAAAAATCTGTAAACGACGTCACCAACACTGGATGCGACCATCCCTGTACTGGATACGACCCACCCTGTAGGCGTCAGATTTGCACTGGTACATGATCGGTTACGGCTCGTTTGCAAGGCCGCGTGTCAGAGAGTGCCCACGCGCCACCAACCGCAACATCCAATTAAGCGCGGTTGTCCTGACAGGACACTGCCGATAAAACACCAGGAGTCCACCCATGAAAGGTTCCACGTCGTTGTTGTTGGCCGCCATGCTGAGTCTTCCGATGCTGGCCAACGCTGCTGAACCCGAACAGTGCAAAACCGTCAACTTCTCCGATGTCGGCTGGACCGACATCACCGTGACCACCGCCACCACCAGCGTGGTGCTCGACGCTCTGGGCTACAAGACCAAGACCACCATGATTTCCGTGCCGGTGACCTACAAGTCCCTGGCCGACGGCAAGAACATGGACGTGTTCCTCGGCAACTGGATGCCGACCATGGAAAACGACATCAAGGCCTACCGCGAAGCCGGCACCGTGGACACCGTGCGCACCAACCTCAAGGGCGCCAAGTACACCCTCGCCGTGCCCCAGGCCTTGTATGACAAAGGCCTGCACGACTTCGCCGACATCCCCAAATTCAAGAAAGAACTGGACGGCAAGATCTACGGGATCGAGCCCGGCAACGACGGCAACCGCCTGATCCAGAGCATGATCGAAAAGAACGCCTTCGGCCTGAAGGACGCCGGCTTCAAAGTCGTCGAGTCGAGTGAGGCCGGCATGCTCTCGCAAGTCGACCGCGCCGCCAAGCGTGGCACCGATGTGGTGTTCCTCGGCTGGGCGCCACACCCGATGAACACCCGCTTCAAGATCCAGTACCTGACCGGCGGCGACGACTTCTTCGGCCCCGACTTCGGTGCCGCGACCGTGGCGACCAACACCCGCAAGGGCTACAGCCAGGAATGCAGCAACGTTGGCCAGCTGTTGAAAAACCTGGAGTTCACCGTCGACATGGAAAGCGAGCTGATGGGCAACGTGCTCGATGACAAGATGAAGCCTGAGGCCGCTGCCAAGGCCTGGCTGAAGAAAAACCCACAGGTACTCGATACCTGGTTGGCTGGCGTGACCACCATTGACGGTAAACCTGGCCTGGAAGCCGTGAAAGCCAAACTTGCGCAGTAACTGCTTATGTTATGCCGGGCGGGTTCGCTCGCCCGGGCTGTTTATTCCCTTGCATGCGGACGTTCACTACCATGCTCATTGATCAGAAAATACCTTTAGGCCAGTACATCGCCGGCTTCGTTGAATGGTTGACGCAACACGGCGCCAGCACATTCGACGCAATCGCGCTGTTCCTGGAAACGATGATTCACGGCGTGACGTTTGCGCTGACCTGGTTCAACCCGTTGGCCCTGATCGGCCTCATCGCGCTACTGGCGCATTTCATCCAGCGCAAATGGGGCCTGACCGTATTCGTCATCGCGTCTTTCCTGCTGATCCTCAACCTGGGTTACTGGCAAGAGACCATGGAAACCCTCGCCCAGGTGCTGTTCGCGACCCTGGTTTGCGTACTGATCGGCGTGCCGCTGGGCATTGTTGCCGCGCACAAGCCGATGTTCTACACCCTGATGCGTCCGGTACTCGATCTGATGCAGACCGTACCGACCTTCGTTTACCTCATTCCTACCCTGACCCTTTTCGGTCTGGGTGTGGTCCCGGGCCTGATCTCCACGGTGGTGTTCGCGATTGCCGCGCCCATCCGCCTGACCTACCTGGGCATCCGCGACGTTCCGGACGAACTGATGGACGCCGGCAAAGCCTTCGGCTGCTCCCGTCGCCAACTGCTGTCGCGTATCGAACTGCCCCATGCGATGCCGAGCATCGCGGCCGGTATCACCCAGTGCATCATGCTGTCGTTGTCGATGGTGGTGATCGCCGCGCTGGTGGGTGCCGATGGCCTGGGCAAACCCGTGGTCAACGCACTGAACACCGCTGATATCGCCCTGGGCTTCGAAGCCGGCCTGGCGATCGTATTGCTGGCGATCATGCTCGACCGAATCTGCAAGCAACCCGACGCCAAAGTAGGGGGTGACGCATGAGCATAATCCGCTTCGACCAGGTCGACGTGATCTTTTCCAGGGATCCACGCGAGGCCCTCAAACTGCTCGACCAGGGCATGACCCGCAACGAAATCCTGAAAAAAACCGGGCAAATCGTCGGCGTGGAAAAAGCCAGCCTGGACATCGAGAAAGGCGAAATCTGCGTATTGATGGGCCTGTCCGGCTCCGGTAAATCCAGCCTGCTGCGCTGCATCAACGGCTTGAACACCGTGAGTCGCGGCAAGCTGTTCGTCGAGCACGACGGCCGGCAGATCGACATCGCGTCCTGCAGCCCCGCTGAACTGAAAATGATGCGCACCAAGCGCATCGCCATGGTGTTCCAGAAGTTCGCCCTGATGCCCTGGCTGACAGTGCGCGAGAACATCAGCTTCGGCCTGGAAATGCAGGGCCGCCCGGAAAAGGAACGGCGCAAGCTGGTGGACGAGAAGCTTGAGCTGGTGGGCCTGACCCAGTGGCGCAACAAGAAACCCGACGAACTGTCCGGTGGCATGCAGCAACGGGTCGGCCTGGCCCGCGCCCTGGCGATGGACGCCGACATCCTGCTGATGGACGAACCCTTCTCCGCCCTTGACCCGTTGATCCGCCAAGGCCTGCAGGACGAGCTGCTGGAACTGCAACGCAAGCTGAGCAAGACCATCGTGTTCGTCAGCCATGACCTCGACGAAGCGCTGAAGCTGGGCAGCCGTATCGCGATCATGAAAGACGGCCGGATCATCCAGTACAGCAAGCCGGAAGAAATCGTACTGAACCCGGCGGATGACTACGTGCGCACCTTCGTCGCCCACACTAATCCGCTCAACGTCCTCTGCGGTCGCAGCCTGATGCGCACCCTGGACAACTGCAAGCGTATCAACGGTTCGGTGTGCCTGGACCCGGGCGGCGACTCCTGGCTCGACCTGGCCGAAGGCAACACCATCAAGGGCGCCCGGCAGAACGGCGCGGCGCTGGACCTGCAAAACTGGGTACCCGGCCAAGCCGTCGAGGAACTGGGCCGTCGCCCGACCCTGGTGGACTCCAACATCGGCATGCGCGACGCCTTGCAGATCCGCTACCAGACCGGCAACAAACTGGTGCTCCACGATAACCAGAAAGTCGTCGGGATCCTGGGCGACAGCGAGCTGTACCACGCACTGCTCGGCAAGAACCTGGGCTGAGCCCACAGACAAAAACGCCGCGAGATGTTCGCGGCGTTTTTGTTTGTGTGGTGCTGACTGCCTGACTCGGAATGCAGATGACTGTGTTCCCAACCCTCTATTGCACAAGGACAAGACACACAGTTACCAGAGCAATCCTTTGGCCGACCGCTAACCGACGAGTGTTATAAAGGCATCCCGAAGAAAGTCCTCGCCCCTGTACCGCGGCTTTCCACGTGTTTTCATGCGCCATCCACACGTGCAATCCCGACAGACAGCGATGACTTGTCATAGAACCTGGTTTTTGTTGATTGAACGTTCAATCAAAACAAAATAGACTGGCTTTCGTTCCGGCAGACGACATTCGTGCGCCGGATGGCCTAAGGAGATGTGCTAGATGCCCAAGGTCGGTATGCAACCCATCCGCCGTCAACAATTGATCGAAGCCACGTTGCAAGCGGTCGATCAGGTCGGCATGGGGGACGCCAGCATTGCGCTGATCGCCCGTTTGGCCGGTGTTTCCAACGGCATCATCAGTCACTACTTTCAGGACAAGAATGGCCTGATCGCGGCCACGGCCCAGTACCTGATGACAGTCCTGAGCGAGAACGTCACCGCGCGCCGCCAGGCGCTCGAGGACCCGAGCCCACGGGCGCACCTGAAGGTGATCATCGAAGGCAACTTCGACGCCAGCCAGGTCAATGGCCCGGCAATGAAAACCTGGCTGGCCTTCTGGGCCACCAGCATGCATCACCCGTCATTGCACAGGTTGCAGCGGATCAACGACCACCGCCTGTATTCCAACCTGTGTTGCCAGTTCCGCCGCGTGTTGCCCCTCGATGAGGCCCGCAGCGCGGCACGGGGCCTGGCCGCGCTGATTGACGGCTTGTGGCTGCGCGGGGCGCTGTCGGGAGACGCGTTCGATACCGCCCAGGCGCACCGGATCGCTTACGAATACATGGATTTCCAACTGGCCAAGGCAGGGGTATCAGAGCACACAGAACCGCTCGGCTCCTGAACCGTCGCCGAATCGCGTAGTCAGCTATAGACGACACGCTCGGTGGCCAGCCAACCACTTATGCACCTGCGAGGACTTTATGGCCCGTTTCGAACTGCAAAAACTCTACATCGATGGCGCGTACAGCGATGCCAGCGGCGACGCCACTTTCGAAGCCATCAACCCTGCCAACGGTGAAGTTCTTGCCCAAGTGCAGCGGGCGACGAAAGAAGACGTCGAGCGTGCCGTGGTCAGCGCCGAAAAGGGCCAGAAAGTCTGGGCCGCCATGACCGCCATGCAACGTTCGCGCATCCTGCGTCGCGCCGTGGAGATCCTGCGCGAGCGCAACGATGAGTTGGCTGCCCTGGAAACCCTCGACACCGGCAAGGCCTATTCCGAAACCCGTTACGTCGACATCGTTACCGGCGCCGACGTGCTGGAGTACTACGCCGGCCTGGTGCCTGCCATCGAAGGCGAGCAGGTGCCGCTGCGCACCACGTCGTTCGTCTACACCCGTCGCGAGCCGCTGGGCGTGGTGGCCGGTATCGGCGCGTGGAACTACCCGATCCAGATCGCCCTGTGGAAATCCGCCCCGGCCCTGGCGGCTGGCAACGCGATGATCTTCAAGCCGAGCGAAGTCACCTCGCTGACCACCCTGAAACTGGCCGAGATCTACACCGAAGCCGGCGTTCCAGCGGGCGTGTTCAACGTGCTGACCGGCAGCGGCCGCGAAGTCGGCACCTGGCTGACCGAGCACCCGCGCATCGAGAAAATCTCCTTTACCGGCGGCACCGACACCGGCAAGAAAGTCATGGCCAGCGCCTCGAGTTCTTCGCTCAAGGACGTGACCATGGAACTGGGCGGCAAGTCACCGCTGATCATCTTCGACGATGCTGACCTGGATCGCGCCGCCGACACCGCGATGATGGCCAACTTCTACAGCTCCGGCCAGGTCTGCACCAACGGTACCCGCGTGTTCGTGCCGAGCCACCTCAAGGCCGCCTTCGAAGCCAAGATCGCCGAACGCGTGGCGCGCATCCGCATCGGTAATCCAGAGGACGAGAACACCAACTTCGGCCCACTGGTGAGCTTCGCCCACATGGAAAGCGTGTTGGGCTACATCGAGAAAGGCAAGGCCGAGGGCGCGCGCCTGCTGTGCGGCGGTGGTCGCTTGACCGACGGCGAATTGGCCAAGGGTGCGTTCGTCGCCCCGACCGTGTTCACCGACTGCACCGACGAGATGACCATCGTGCGCGAAGAAATCTTCGGCCCGGTGATGAGCATCCTCACCTATGAAACCGAAGAAGAAGTGATCCGTCGCGCCAACGACACCGATTTCGGCCTGGCCGCCGGTGTCGTCACCCGCGACCTGAACCGCGCCCACCGCGTGATCCACCAGCTCGAGGCCGGCATCTGCTGGATCAACGCCTGGGGTGAATCCGCGGCTGAAATGCCGGTTGGCGGCTACAAGCAATCGGGCGTGGGCCGGGAGAACGGCATCAGCTCGCTGAACAACTTCACACGCATCAAATCGGTACAGGTCGAACTGGGCGATTACGCGTCGGTGTTCTGATCTGAGACGAGGCCTTGAGTGAACGCCGTTGTGGCGAGGGGATTTAGCGAAACCTCGCACCGCCCCGTGGGGCTGCGTAGCAGCCCCTCTCAAGCCCCCTCATTCTTCAGACAAACCCAGTCGCTGATTTACGACTGCTGCGCAGCCGAACGGGGATAAATCCCCTCGCCACAGGCAACCGCGACCTGAACCCAACTCAAAAAGAGGGTGCATTTCATGTCCCAAGAATTCGATTACATCATCATCGGTGCCGGTTCGGCCGGTAACACGCTGGCGACCCGCCTGACCGAAGACGAAGGCGTCACCGTCCTGTTGCTCGAAGCCGGCGGCCCGGACTATCGCCTGGACTTCCGCACGCAAATGCCCGCCGCCCTGGCCTTCCCGCTGCAAGGCCGGCGCTACAACTGGGCCTACGAGACCGACCCGGAGCCGCACATGAACGGCCGTCGCATGGAATGCGGTCGCGGCAAGGGCCTGGGCGGTTCTTCGCTGATCAACGGCATGTGCTACATCCGCGGCAACGCTCTGGACTATGACAACTGGGCCAAGCTGCCGGGCCTGGAAGACTGGACCTACCTGGATTGCCTGCCGTATTTCCGCAAAGCCGAAACCCGCGACATCGGCCCGAACGACTATCACGGCGGCGATGGCCCGGTCAGCGTGACCACGCCCAAGGCTGGCAACAACCCGCTGTTCCACGCCATGGTCGAAGCCGGCGTGCAGGCCGGTTACCCGCGTACCGAAGACCTCAACGGTTACCAGCAGGAAGGTTTCGGCCCGATGGACCGCACCGTCACGCCCAACGGCCGTCGCGCCAGTACCGCGCGCGGTTACCTGGATATCGCCAAGAAGCGCTCGACCCTGACCATCGTCACCCACGCCCTGACCGACAAGATCCTGTTCGAAGGCAAACGGGCAGTCGGCGTGCGTTACCTGGTAGGCGCCGCCGAAGAGCGCGTCGAAGCCCGGGCGCGCAAGGAAGTGCTGCTGTGCTCCGGCGCTATCGCCTCGCCGCAGATCCTGCAACGTTCCGGCGTCGGTCCGGCCAAACTGCTGGAAAGCCTCGACATCCCAGTCGTTCATGATCTGCCGGGCGTCGGTGAAAACCTGCAGGATCACCTCGAGCTGTACCTGCAATACGCCTGCACCCAGCCGGTTTCGCTGTACCCGTCGCTGCTCTGGTACAACCAGCCGGCCATCGGTGCCGAGTGGCTGTTCAACGGCACCGGCATTGGCGCCAGCAACCAGTTCGAGGCCGGTGGTTTCATCCGCACGCGTCCGGAATTCGATTGGCCGAATATCCAGTATCACTTCCTGCCGGTGGCGATTAACTACAACGGCAGCAACGGTGTGAAGGAGCACGGTTTCCAGGCGCACATGGGCTCCATGCGCTCGCCAAGCCGCGGCCGGATCCAGGCCAAGTCCAAGGACCCACGCCAGCATCCGAGCATCCTGTTCAACTACATGGCCACCGAACAGGACTGGCAGGAATTTCGCGACGGCATCCGCCTGACCCGCGAGATCATGCAGCAGCCGGCGCTCGATCCATTCCGGGGCCGCGAGATCAGCCCGGGCATCGAGGTGCAGACGGACGAGCAACTGGACCAGTTCATCCGCGAGCACGCCGAAACCGCTTTCCACCCGTCCTGCTCGTGCAAGATGGGCACCGACGACATGGCGGTGGTGGACGGCGAAGGGCGCGTGCATGGCATGCAAGGGCTGCGGGTGGTCGATGCTTCGATCATGCCAATCATCACCACCGGCAACCTGAATGCGCCGACGATCATGATCGCGGAGAAAATCGCCGACAAGATCCGTGGCCGCAACCCCCTGCCTCGCAGCACTGCGCCGTACTACGTGGCTGGTGATGCGCCGGTGCGCGGCAAGCCGGTGCGTGAAGTGGGGCCTATGGCACAGTAAGACATCACACCGCCATCGCGAGCAGGCTCGCTCCCACAAGGGATCTGCGGCGGACACAGATTTTGTGCCCGACAACCATCAACTGTGGGAGCGGGCTTGCTCGCGAAGGGGCCCTCACAGCCAACATCTTCTCTGCCCCTTACACCGCTTTCGCGAGCAAGCCCGCTCCCACAAGGGTTTGCGGCGGACACAGATTTTGTGCCCGACAACCATCAACTGTGGGAGCGGGCTTGCTCGCGAAGGGGCCCTCACAGCCAACATCTTCTCTGCCCCTTACACCGCTTTCGCGAGCAAGCCCGCTCCCACAAGGGTTTGCGGCGGACACAGATTTTGTGCCCGACAACCATCAACTGTGGGAGCGGGCTTGCTCGCGAAGGGGGCCCTCACAGCCAACATCTTCTCTGCCTGTTACACCGCTTTCGCGTGCAAGCCCGCTCCCACAAGGGTTTGCGGCGGACACAGATTTTGTGGTCACCAAAGATCCACTGTGGGAGCGAGCCTGCTCGCGATGGCGTCCAACCTGCCCCCCCAAATTCCCATCTGCCTTGATCCCTCCCCCACCCCAGGCCTACTCTAGAGCCACCGCGTCAATACGCCACACGCCGCTGCACCGCCACTCCAGACAAGGAGGTTCCATGTTCGACTTCCACCCCCAGCTCAAGCAGCGCTTTGCTGCCTTGCGCACGGGCGCTGAATTCTTTTCCCTGCGTTACGTGCGCGAGTCCGGCCAGCATTTGTCGGTGCGCAAGAATGTCGCCGAGCCGCCCAGCCTCAGCCGTGATGAAGGCGCGATGCTCACCGCGCGAGTCAATGGCGTCGAGGCGTATGCCGCAACCAACGACCTGTCCCAGGCCGGCCTGCAAGCGGCGCTGGAACAGGCCGAACGACACGCTCGCCAGCTCAAGCCCCACGCCCTGCTCGATCTGCGCGAGCAAGCGGTGTCTAGCGACCGCGCTGATTATTTCTCGCCGAATTTCGACCAGGCCTTCCCTGCCCTGAGCGATTGCTACCAATTGCTCGGCGACGAATCGGCCGCAGTCCCCCTGGACGAACGCCTGGTGAACTGGCAGGCCAGCATCGGCCTGACCCAGGTCGAGCAGATCTACCTCAACAGTGCCGGCGCTGAACTGCGCCAGGCCCAACGCTTCGTCTACCCGGCCCTGGAAGTCACCGCCTTCGATGGCCACGACAGCCAGACCCGCACCCTGGGGCGGGAAAATTTCGGCCAGCAGGGCGGCTTCGATGTGATCAGTCGCTGCGGCCTGATCGGCGCCGGACTGAAAATCGCCGACCAGGCCCTGCAATTGCTGATGGCGCCGAACACGCCGCAAGGCCCCCGCGACCTGCTGCTGATGCCCGACCAGATGATGCTGCAGATCCACGAGTCCATCGGTCATCCGCTGGAGCTGGACCGCATCCTGGGAGACGAGCGCAATTACGCTGGCACCAGCTTCGTCAAGGCCAGCGACTTCGGCCACCTGCAATACGGCTCCAGCCTGCTGAACGTGACCTTCGACCCGGACATTCCCGAGGAGCTGGCCAGTTACAGCCATGACGACGACGGTACCGCCGCCAGCAAACAGTTCCTGATTCGTGAAGGCCTGCTGCTGCGGCCGCTGGGCGGTGCGCTGTCGCAGTTCCGCGCCGGCCTCGCCGGTGTCGCCAACAGTCGCGCCTGCGGCTGGAATCGTCCGCCCATCGACCGCATGGCGAACCTGAACATCGAACCTGGCGACCAGACCCTGGAGCAACTGATCCAGGGCACCGAGCACGGCGTGCTGATGCGTACCAATCGCTCCTGGTCCATCGATGATGCTCGCAACAAGTTCCAGTTCGGCTGCGAATGGGGCCAGTTGATCGAGAATGGCGAGCTCAAAGGCGTGGTGAAAAACCCCAACTACCGGGGCATTTCCGCGCAATTCTGGAAGAGCCTGCGCGCTGTGGGCGACGCCAGCACCTTACAGGTCCTCGGCACGCCGAACTGTGGCAAGGGCGAACCGAACCAGGTCATCCGTGTCGGCCATGCCTCGCCGGCTTGTGTGTTCAGCAACGTTGATGTGTTTGGGGGAGATGCCTGATGAGCTCCGAAAATATGAGCACCGTCAAGAATCAGGCCGAGGCATTCAAGGTTTTGGTCGACTGGCTGCGCGCTGCGCTGCATGAGCCTGAACAGTTCACCCTCGGCTACGCCGCCGAGTCCTCGGCCTTCGTGCGCTTCAACCACGGCAAGGTGCGCCAGGCCGGGCAGGTGCAACAGGCCAATATCAGTTTCAAATTGATCGACGACGGGCGCCACGCCGACTTGCAGATCACCTTGTCCGGCAATACCGAGACCGATCTGCAACGCCTGGCCGAAGGCCTGCAACAACTGCGCGAAACCTTGCCGTTGCTGCCCCGCGACCCCTACCTGCTGCTCAATCCCAACCACTGGCAGAGTCATAACGTGCAGGACCACCCGCTGCCGGATACCGAGCAGGCCGTGGCCGAAATCACCCGCGCCGCCGCAGGCCTGGACCTGGTGGGTTTCTACGCCGCCGGGCCCATCAGCCGGGGCTTCGCCAGTTCCTCGGGCGCGTTCGGCTGGCATCAGGCCAACAGCTTCAACTTCGATTTCAGCCTGTTCCATGAAAACGGCCAGGCAGTGAAAGCCAGCTACGCCGGGCATGCCTGGAGCAGCAAAGGATTCGCCCGGCGCTTCGAGCAGGCCCGCGAGCAACTGGCGTTCCTCGGCCGACCACTGCGCACGCTGGCGCCCGGCGAATACCGCGCCTACCTGGCACCGGCCGCCCTGGAAGAAATCATGGGCATGCTCAGTTGGGGCGGATTCTCGGCCCGGGCGATTGCCAGCAAGCAGAGCCCGTTGCAGAAGTTCTACGCCAACGAAGCCAGCTTGAGCCCCAACGTGTGGTTGAGCGAGCAGGTCAGAGGCTCCTTGAGCCCGGCGTTTTCCGACGAAGGTTATCCGCGTGATGACCTGGCGCTGATCGCCAAGGGCACGGCCAATGCGCGGCTGGTCAACTCCCGCAGCGCCGCCGAATACGGCCTTGCCGCCAATGGCGCCAGCAGCTACGAATACCCCACCGCGCTGGACATGCAGGGCGGACAACTGGAGCAAAGACACATCCTCGAACAACTCGGCACCGGGCTGTACATCAGCAACCTCTGGTACCTGAACTACTCGGACCAACCGGCCGCGCGCCTGACCGGCATGACCCGCTTCGCCACATTCTGGGTCGAGAACGGCCAGATCGTGGCGCCAGTCAGTACCATGCGCTTCGACGACAGCGTCTACAGCCTGCTCGGCTCACAACTCGAAGGCCTGACCCGGGAGCGCGAACTGCTGCTTTCGGCCAGCACCTACAGCCAGCGGACCACGGCTTCGATGCTGTTGCCGGGAGCGCTGGTCAAGCGGTTGACCTTGACACTGTAGCCCTAACGCAAGCCTGTAAAAGAGATGACTTGTGGCGAGGGGATTTATCCCCGCCGGGTTGCGAAGCAACCCCAAAAGGGTGAATGAGTTCTGCCTGATTCACCGAGGTGATCGTTCTGGGGGGCGCTGCGCAACCCAGCAGGAGAAATCCCCTCGCCACAAGAGCAGTGTCCTTACATTCAAAACAGCAGCATCTGTTCCTGATCAACACTCCATACAAGAGGTCCCATGCCCAACCGCGCACCGCTCGACGCCGTCACCGCCCGCTGGCTCCCGTGGGTCGTGGCGATTGCCTTCTTCATGCAGTCCCTGGACGGGACCATCCTCAACACCGCCTTGCCCGCCATGGCCAGTGACCTGGCGGAAAACCCGCTGCGCATGCAAGGCGTGATCATTGCCTACATGCTCACCGTAGCGTTGCTGATCCCCGCCTCGGGCTGGATCGCCGACCGCTTCGGCACCAAGAAGATTTTCTTCGGCGCGATCCTGTTGTTCAGTTTCGGCTCGCTGCTGTGCGCCCTGTCCCATTCGTTGAGCATGCTGATCGGCGCACGGGTTATCCAGGGCCTGGGTGGTGCGCTGATGATACCGGTCGGCAGGCTGGTGGTACTGCGGGCCTACCCCCGCTCGGAGCTGGTGCGGATCATGGGTTTCATCACCATTCCCGGCCTGCTCGGCCCGCTGATCGGCCCGACCATGGGCGGCTGGATGGTGGAGTACCTGACCTGGCACTGGATCTTCCTGATCAACCTGCCGGTGGGGGTGATGGGCTGTTATGCAGTGTGGAAGTTCATCCCCGACCTGCGCGGCAGCGAGCGCACCCGGTTCGATGGCCTGGGCTTTTTGCTGTTCGGCGCGGCAATGGTGTTGATCACCGTTGCCATGGAGGGCCTCGGCGAACTGCACCTGCCGCACTTGCGGGTGATGTTGCTGCTGTTCGGCGGCATGGCCTGCCTGGCGGCTTATTGGCTGCGGGCCGGACATGTCGAAAATCCGCTGTTCGCACCATCGCTGTTCAAGACCCGGACCTTCGCCGTGGGCATCCTCGGTAACCTGTTCGCCCGCCTGGGCAGCGGCGCCCTGCCATTTCTGGTGCCGTTGCTGTTGCAAGTGGCCCTGGGCTATTCGCCGTCCCAGGCCGGCATGAGCATGCTGCCCCTGGCAGCGGCGGCCATGTTCGCCAAGTCCGTGGCCCGGCCGTTGATCGAACGCCTGGGCTACCGCATCGTCCTGACCGGCAACACCCTGGCCCTGGGCATCATGCTGGCGAGCATGGGTCTGGTCAGCGAGCAGACACCGTACTGGCTGCTGCTGGCACAACTGGCGGTGCTGGGGGCGATCAACTCGCTGCAATTCACCGCGATGAACACCGTGACCCTGATCGACCTGGACGACGCCAGCGCCAGCAGTGGCAACAGCCTGCTGTCGGTGGTGGCACAACTGTCCCTGAGCCTCGGCGTAGCCTGCGCTGGCGCCTTGCTCGGCGGCTTTACGGCCCAGGTTGGCAACGACGGGGTGGAGACGGTGCTGGGGGCGTTCCAGCTGACGTTCGTCACGGTGGGAATCATGGCGATGCTGGCGGCGACGATTTTTTCCCAGTTGTCGAAACAGGATGGGCGGCGGGTCAAGCGGCCGGATGAGCATATCGAGCATTAAGCCGAGCTCGGCGAGCTTTTGTGGCGAGGGGATTTATCCCCGCTAGGTTGCGAAGCAGCCCCAGAGCTGTCACCTCGGTAAGGCAGGCAGAACGCATTCACTCTTTTGGGGGCTGCTGCGCAGCCCAGCGGGGATAAAATCCGTCGCCACAGATTGAACACCCGCCACAGTTGTGATCGGCCAGAGGCCCCACAGCTCGTCCAGAACTTTCGAAGAAAGTGGCACGAGGCTGCTACACTGCGCGACATTTTGTTTTGCAGGCCAGTCCCGTGACCACCATTGCCACCGCTTTTAATACTTTGCCGCTGTCCGCCGCCATGCTGGCTAACCTCGAATCACTCGGTTATGCCCAGATGACGCCGATCCAGGCGCAAAGCTTGCCGGTGATTCTCAAGGGCATGGACCTGATCGCCCAGGCCAAGACCGGCAGCGGCAAGACCGCGGCTTTCGGCATCGGCCTGCTGAACCCGATCAACCCGCGTTTCTTCGGCTGCCAGGCACTGGTGATGTGCCCGACCCGCGAGCTGGCCGACCAGGTCGCCAAGGAAATCCGCCGCCTGGCCCGCGCCGAAGACAACATCAAGGTCCTGACCCTGTGCGGCGGCGTGTCCTTCGGCCCGCAGATCGCCTCCCTGGAACACGGCGCCCACATCATCGTCGGCACGCCGGGACGCATCCAGCAGCACCTGCGCAAGGGCTCGCTGGTGCTCGACGGCCTCAACACGCTGATCCTCGACGAAGCCGACCGCATGCTCGACATGGGCTTCTACGACGCCATCGAAGACATCATCCAGCAGACCCCGGAACGCCGCCAGACACTGCTGTTCTCCGCCACCTACCCGGTGGGCATCAAGCAACTGTCGTCCAAGTTCATGCGCAACCCGCAGCAAGTCAAAGCCGAGGCGTTCCACTCCGACGCGCAGATCGAGCAGCGTTTCTACGAGATCGCTCCCGAAGAACGCATGGACGCGGTGGTCAAGGTACTGGCGCATTTCCGTCCGGCCTCTTGCGTGGCGTTCTGCTTCACCAAGCAACAGGTCCAGGAAACCGTCGACCACCTGACGTCCAAGGGTATCTCTGCCGTCGGCCTGCACGGCGACCTGGAACAGCGTGACCGCGACCAGGTGCTGGCGATGTTTGCCAACCGCAGCACCTCGGTGCTGGTGGCCACCGATGTGGCGGCCCGCGGCCTGGACATCGACGCCCTGGACATGGTGATCAACGTCGAACTGGCCCGGGACTCGGAAATCCACATCCACCGCGTCGGCCGCACTGGCCGCGCCGGCGAGAAAGGCATCGCCATCAGCCTGGTGGCGCCGTCCGAAGCCCACCGCGCCCAAGCCATCGAGCAACTGCAGAAGTCGCCGCTGAGCTGGGACCAACTGGACAACCTCAAGTCTCAGGGCGGCGGCCCTCTGCTGCCAGCCATGAGCACCCTGTGCATCGGCGCCGGGCGCAAGGACAAGGTCCGCCCCGGCGACATCCTCGGCGCCCTGACCGGCGAGGCCGGCATCCCCGGCGCCCAGGTCGGCAAGATCGCGATCTTCGATTTCCAGGCCTACGTGGCCGTGGAGCGCGGCATCGCCAAACAGGCGCTGCAACGCCTGAACGATGGCAAGATCAAGGGGCGGTCGTTGCGGGTGCGGATCCTGTAACCGATCTTCAGGCAAACAAAGATCAAACTGTGGGAGCGAGCCTGCTCGCGATGGCGGACTGTCAGACAACATCAATGTTGAATGTACCGGCCTCATCGCGAGCAGGCTCGCTCCCACAATGGGTTTTGTGCTGACACATTAGAGGACACCGTTTTGCGCTCTACCGAAGTCGTGATCATTGGCGCTGGCGCCGCGGGGTTGATGTGTGCGCTGACCGCCGCTGCGCGCGGGCGGCAGGTAATGTTGCTGGACCACGCCAACAAGGCCGGCAAGAAAATCCTCATGTCGGGCGGTGGACGCTGCAATTTCACCAACATGTACACCGAGCCGGGCAATTTCCTCTCGCAGAATCCGCACTTCTGCAAATCGGCCCTGGCCCGCTATACCCAGTGGGATTTCATCGCCCTGGTGGCCAAGCACGGCGTGCCCTATCACGAGAAAAAACTCGGCCAGTTGTTCTGCGATAACAAGTCCAGCGACATTCTCGGCCTGCTGCTCGATGAATGCGACCAAGCGGGCGTCAACCTGCATCTGGACACCTCGATCACGCAGATCGAAAAAACCGACGGCGGCTACCTGCTGCAAACCACCCTCGACACCATCGCCTGCCAATCCCTGGTGATCGCTACGGGCGGGCTGTCGATCCCGACCCTGGGAGCCACCGGTTTCGGTTACCAGGTGGCCAAGCAGTTCGGTCACCAACTGCTGCCGACCCGCGCCGGGCTGGTGCCGTTCACCATCACCGACCAGCTCAAGGCGCTGTGCACCGAGCTGTCAGGGACATCGGTGGATTGCCTGGTAAGCTGCAACGACCAGAGCTTTCGCGAGAACATCCTGTTCACCCATCGCGGCCTGAGCGGTCCGGCGATCCTGCAGATCTCCTCGTTCTGGGAGCCGGGGGACACGGTGCAGATCAACCTGCTGCCCGATCATGACGTGCCGCAATGGCTGCAACAGCAACAGGCCGAACGTCCCAACAGCGAACTCAAGACGTTGCTGGGCGAGCTATTCACCAAGAAAATGGCCAACCTGCTGGCCGACACCTGGTTCGTCTCCAAACCCATGAAGCAATACACCCATGGGGAACTGGCCGACATCGCCGAGAAACTGGCATGTTGGAACGTCGTCCCGGCCGGCACCGAAGGCTACCGCACCGCCGAAGTCACCCTGGGCGGCGTCGACACTCGGGAAGTCTCGTCCAAGACCATGGAATCGCTGAAAAGCCCCGGGCTGTATTTCATTGGCGAAGTGCTGGACGTCACTGGACACCTGGGCGGGTTCAACTTCCAGTGGGCGTGGGCTTCGGGATACGCTGCCGCGCAATACGTCTGAGCCCAATCGATGCTGAGCCTGCTTTTGTGGCGAGGGAGCTTGCTCCCGCTCGACTGCGCAGCAGTCGCAAAACAGGCACCGTGCTCTATCTGAAAGAGCGCGCGTAGACCAAAGGGGCTGCTTCGCAGCCCAGCGGGAGCAAGCTCCCTCGCCACAGATAAAGTGGCCTCAGGTGTATGCCGGAACACTTTTTGCTGTCAGATGTGATCGCCGCCATTGCGTCGGCGCCATTACTGCCTCAATTTAGCGTCATTGCCCGTCAGGCCCGTGCACTTCATGTCATCGAACTCGTTTAGCCAGTCTTTGCGTCGCCTTTGGGCGTTGGATAAGTTCAGTTATAGCGTGCGGGTGTTCATCGCCCTGACCGGCAGCATGGGGCTGTGCTGGTATCTCGATGAGATGGCACTACTGATCCCCCTGTTCCTGGGCATCATCGCCAGCGCCCTGGCCGAGACCGACGACAGTTGGCAGGGCCGCCTCAACGCGCTGGCCGTGACCCTGGTGTGTTTCACCGTCGCGGCGCTGTCGGTGGAGTTGCTGTTCCCCTACCCCATCCTG
This sequence comes from Pseudomonas sp. DF11, assembly GCF_058148565.1. Lineage (NCBI taxonomy): Bacteria > Pseudomonadati > Pseudomonadota > Gammaproteobacteria > Pseudomonadales > Pseudomonadaceae > Pseudomonas > Pseudomonas sp. DF11. The sequence continues at coordinate 629,738 of NZ_JBYVYN010000002.1, read as the reverse complement.
TTCATCATCGCCCTGGCCCTGGCGGCCTTTGGCCTGACCATGCTCGGCGCCCTGGGTGAGCGCTATGGCGCCATCGCCTCGGCTACCTTGATTCTCTCGGTCTATACCATGATCGGCGTGGACCAGCGCGGTGGCGCGGTCACCGACTTCTGGCATGAACCCCTGCTGCTGGTGGCTGGCGCCGCGTGGTATGGCCTGCTGTCGGTGTTGTGGCAGGCATTGTTTTCCAACCAACCGGTGCAGCAAAGCCTGGCGCGGCTGTTTCGTGAGCTGGGGCGCTACCTGAAACTCAAATCGTCGCTCCTGGAGCCGATCCGCCAACTGGACATCGAAGCCCGACGCCTGGAACTGGCCCAGCAAAACGGCCGAGTGGTCGCTGCGCTCAACAGCGCCAAGGAAATCATCCTGCACCGCGTGGGCAATGGCCGCCCCGGGTCGAAAGTCAGCCGCTACCTGAAACTGTATTTCCTGGCCCAGGACATCCACGAACGCGCCAGCTCTTCGCACTACCCCTACAACGCCCTGGCCGAGGCCTTCTTCCACAGCGACGTGCTGTTCCGCTGCCAGCGCCTGTTGCGCCAGCAAGGCAAGGCCTGCCAGGCGTTGGCCGAGTCGATCCAGCTACGCCAGCCGTTCGTCTACGACGACACCTTTGCCGAGGCGCTCAACGACCTGCACGCCTCCCTCGAACACCTGCGCATCCAGAGCAACCCGGCCTGGCGCGGCTTGCTGCGGTCGTTGCGCGCCCTGTCGGTCAATCTTGCCACCATGGATCGCCTGCTCAGCGATGCCAGCAACCCCGACGCCCTGGCCGACGCCACCGACAGCAGCCTGCTCGACCGCTCGCCGCGCAACCTCAAGGATGTCTGGCTGCGCTTGCGCACGCAGCTCACGCCCACCTCGCTGCTGTTCCGCCATGCCCTGCGCCTGCCCCTGGCCCTGAGCGTGGGTTACGCCGTGGTGCACATGATCCACCCGTCCCAGGGTTATTGGATCATCCTCACCACCCTGTTCGTGTGCCAGCCCAACTACGGTGCCACCCGGCGCAAGCTCGGCCAACGGATCATCGGCACCGCTATCGGCCTGACAGTGGCCTGGGCGTTGTTCGATCTGTTTCCCAACCCATTGGTGCAATCGAGCTTCGCCATTGTCGCCGGGGTGGTGTTCTTTACCAACCGCACGACCCGCTACACCCTGGCAACTGCAGGGATCACCATCATGGTGCTGTTCTGCTTCAACCAGGTGGGCGACGGCTACGGGCTGCTGCTGCCGCGGTTGTTCGATACCTTGCTCGGCAGCCTGATCGCCGGGCTTGCGGTGTTCCTGTTCCTGCCCGACTGGCAAGGCCGGCGGCTGAATAAGGTGCTGGCCAATACGCTGACCTGCAACAGCATTTACCTGCGCCAGATCATGCAACAGTACGCCGCCGGCAAAAGCGACGACCTGGCCTACCGCCTGGCCCGGCGCAACGCCCACAACGCCGACGCCGCACTGTCCACCACGCTCGCCAACATGCTCATGGAGCCGGGGCATTTCCGTAAGGAAGCCGATGTGGGGTTCCGTTTCCTGGTGTTGTCCCACACCTTGCTCAGTTACCTGTCCGGCCTGGGCGCCCACCGGGGCACTGAACTGCCGGCACAAGTGCGTGAACAGTTGATCGACGGTGCCGGGGTGAAACTGGCGGCAAGCATCGACGAAATCGCCCAGGGTCTGGCGAGCAAACAACCAATTGCAATCCAGAGCGACGAGGAGGAAGCCCTGGCCAGCGAGCTTGAGCAGATGCCGGATGAGATCGACGAGGGGCAGCGTTTGGTACAGACGCAACTGGGGTTGATCTGTCGGCAGCTAGGGCCACTGCGGACCTTGGCGGCGCATCTGATCAAGGACACCAGCGAGGCTTGAGGGGTGTGGAGAATGGGCCGCCCCCTTCGCGAGCAAGCCCGCTCCCACCTTTGGAATGCGTACTCCTGTGGGAGCGGGCTTGCTCGCGAAGAGGCCATTCCAGGCAACTCAAGCTTTAAGTAAGCTCACATCCCATGTTGCTTGAGCAACCGCGCATAACTGCCATCCGCCTTCATCGCCGCGATCTCCCGGTCAAACCCGGCCACGATCTGCTCATGCTCCGGGTTCTTCAGGCTGACCAGAATGTGCAGGCTGTTTTCGCTCAACGGCTTGGGCAGGAATTCCACGGCGCCGCGCACCTTGGCCGATTCGCGGGCCAGGTAATAGCGCGCGACATACTCGTCTTCCAGGGTCAACTTCACACGGTCGGCCGCCAGCATGCGCACCGCCATCGCGAAGTTATGCACAGGAATTTTCTGCATCTGTGGGTCTTCGTCGAAGTCCTTGGAATAGGCATAACCGCGGACCACGGCGATGGGATAGGCGTGCAGCTGTTGCAGGCCGTCGAACTGGATCGATTCGTCCTTGCGCTTGATGAAGCGCACGCGGTTGAGCAGGTATTCGGCCGAGAACTGGCCGATTTGAGTGCGCTCCTCGCTGTACCAGGCGTTGACCAGCACGTCATAGCGGCCCTCGCTGATACCCAGCATCGCCCGGGCCCAGGGCACCTGTTCGAAGTCCGTGGCATAGCCGGCCCGCGCCAGGGCCGTGGCGACGATATCGGTCGCCAGGCCACCATTGACCAGTGTGGAATCGGTAAAGGGCGGCCAGGCATCGGCGACCAGACGCAGCTTTTGCGCGCAAGCCTCGTAGCTCAGCAACAGCAACCCGATCAATGCAAGAGCTCGATGCAATCGCGGCATGCCAAACATCCTTGACGGGTTCAAAGCCCGGTTTGTTTTTAGCCGAAACCCAACGGATATCCGCAGACATCCGGTCCTAACATTAGCTCATCACGACCGCTACGCAGCGCTGGCATGAAGATTACACAAAGAAGACAACGCCGCGACAGGGGAATGATGGCATTTTGATCTTTGTTGCAGATTTTCCAGCCACCCGAGTAAAGAGACTTCCGGGCAAAGCACGCTTAATATCGGCATCAGGTTCTTCAGGAAATTCAAAAAATGGATATCGAATGGGTCTGCAAACATCACAGTGACCTGAGCAAGGAACAGCTGTATGCCATCCTCAAATTACGTGCCGAGGTGTTTGTCGTCGAACAGAACTGCGCCTACCCGGACGTCGACGGCCTGGACCTGGAAGGCGACACCTGCCATCTGATGGCCTGGCAGGACAACCACCTGGTGGCCTATCTGCGTTTGCTCGACCCGCACTCGCAAAACAGTGACGTGGTGATCGGGCGGGTAATCATCGCGCCGCAAGCACGCGGCCAGGGGCTGGGCCACACTCTGATGGAAGAGGCACTCAAGCAGGCCGAGAAACATTGGCCCGGCACGTCGATCTCATTGTCGGCCCAGGCGCATTTGCAAGGGTATTACGGGCGGTATGGGTTTGAGGTGGTGGGTGTTGAATATCTGGAGGATGGGATTCCACACATAGGTATGCATCGGCCCTGAGAATGCTTTCGCGAGCAGGCTCGCTCCCACAGTGGATCTTCAGTGAACACAAAATCTGTATACAAAGATGAATAAAATGTGGGAGCGAGCCTGCTCGCGAAGGGGCCCGCACCGACACCGACATAACTCAGGGATACTCCAGCACCGCCTTGATCCGCGGTAAATTCCCCTCGATCCACTCCCGATCGATCGCCCCCCAATCGCGAATCCGATAACGCCCGGCATGATTGCGCGCGCCCTGCTCCTGCTCGAACTCACAAATGATATCCAGATCAGCCAACGCGACGACGGTGTCCTGGGCGGTGCGCCGTGGCATGCCGGTGGCTTCGGTGAGAGCCGGGATGTTGCTGGCCACGCCGCTGTCGATCAGGTACGCCACATACAAACGACGGTAAAAGCTGGTCTTGGTCTTGCTGACGTCCATCGGGTCATTCCTTGTGGGGTTGCAGGTCCCGCCAGGTCAGGTACACCCGCAGGTCGAATTCCAACTGGTGATAGCCCGGCAGCATGTGCTCGCAGAGTTGGTAGAACGCCTTGTTGTGGTCCGACTCCTTGAAGTGCGCCAGTTCGTGCACCACGATCATGTTCAGGAACTCGGGCGCCGCGTCCTTGAACAGCGCAGCGATGCGGATTTCCTTCTTGGCCTTGAGCTTGCCGCCCTGTACCCGCGATACCGCCGTGTGCAGGCCGAGGGCGCGGTGGGTCAGATCCAGGCGACTGTCGAACAGCACCTTGTCGATGGCTGGCGCGTTACGCAGGTATTGCTGCTTGAGGTCCAGCGCATAACCGTACAGAGCCTTGTCGCTCTGGATCGAATGTCGCCCGGGATAGCGCTGTTGCAAGTACTCGCCCAGACGGTCCTGGGCGATCAATTGCTGCACTTGGGCTTGCAGGGCGGCGGGGTAGGCCTGGAGGTATTTGAGCGCGGTCATCAAAGGGCAACACAGTCACAAGAGGCCGCCAGTGTAGCGAATTCAGGCCTGCACCGCGCTCCAGTCGAATGGCGTGGCGAAGGCATTGGTGTCTTCGGCCATCAAGGGCCGCGCCACGAGGAACCCCTGCACGTACTCACAGCCATGGGCCTGCAGCCACCGATATTGCTCGTGGGTTTCCACCCCTTCGGCAATCACCCGCAAGCCCAGTTGCGTACACAGGTCGATCACCGAGGCCGCCAACGCGGCGTCCCGGGGCGACCCTGGCAGGCGGGCAATCAGGTGTCGGTCGAGCTTGAGGGTATCGAGCTCAAGGTCGCGCAGATGCGTCAGTGAGCAAGGCCCCGAACCGAAGTCGTCCAAGGCCACGCGCACCCCGAGGTGGCGCAGCAGGCGCAATTGCTTTCGGGTTTCCTCGGGATTGCGCATCAGCGCATCCTCGGTCACCTCGACTTCCAGCTGCCGTGGCTTCAACGCATGGCGCTCCAGGACCTGGCGCAATTCGGTCACCAGGTTTGGCATGCCGAACTGAGTGCTGCTCAGGCTCACCCCCAACACCAGGTCGTCAGCGAACAAGCGCTCCCAGACTTTGCGCTGGGCCGCGCTGCGATGATAAATCCAGCTGCCCAGCCGACTGATCAACCGCGCCTCTTCCAGCAGGGGCAGGAACAGGCCCGGCGGAACATCGCCGACGCTGGGGTGCTGCCAGCGCAACAACGCCTCGAACCCGCGAATCCGCCCGTCGACGATGCTCACCTGCGGCTGGTAGACCATATTGAAATCACGATTCTCGATGGCCGAGCGCACGCTTTCTTCGAGCATCAGCCGTGAGCGGGCCCGGCCGTTCATTTCGTGGTCGTAAAAACGGTATTGCTGGCGACCGGCACGCTTGGCCTCGTACATGGCGATGTCGGACGCCCGCAGCAATCCATCGAGATTGGCGCCACAATCCGGGTACGTCGCGATGCCGATGCTGGCCCCCAGGGCCACGTCCATGCCTTCGATCTGCTGGCAGATCGCGACTCGCTCGATAAGCTTCTCTGCGATCTTGGCAGCCTGCTCGGGAAACTCCAGGTCCAGCAGCGCCGTGAACTCGTCCCCGCCCAGCCGCGCCAGGATATCGAATGGCCGCAGGCACGCCTTCAACTGCTCCGATACCCAGCGCAAAACCCGGTCGCCGGCATCGTGCCCCAGCGAGTCATTGACCCGTTTGAAACCATCGAGGTCCAGGTACAGCAGCACCCAGTTGCTTTCCAGTCGCTCGCTGCGCATCAACAGGTTTTCCGCGGTCTGGTAGAACCCCCGGCGGTTGAGCAATCCGGTCAGCGGGTCCGTGACGGCCTGGTATTCGAGTTGCTGGTGCAAGTGGCGGACCACGGACATGTCCTGGAGTGTCACCACCATCGCTTTCTGCTCCGAGGGCAACGGCGCACAAGACAAGGCCACCGACACCTGTTGGCCGGGTGCCGTGCGCAGGACTGCATCATGCAAACGCCAGGTTTCACCACGACGGTAGGCGTTGTGGATATCGGAATCGATCCATTCGGGGATGTGCGGTTTCTGCAGGAAATCCAGGAACGGCATGTCCTGCAAATGCTCGGCGGTGGCATTGAGCAAGCGGCAGGTCGACGGGTTGGCGAAACGAATACACCCATTCTCATCCACCACCAGGATGCCTTCGGCGGCGTTGTCCAGCACCGAGGCGTTGAAAGCCCTGGCCGCTTCGAGATCCTGACTCAGGCGCTGCAAGGCCCGGCGATTGCGCTGGTGCTCGAGCAACGCCTGGACCTTGGGCTTGAGGATCTGCGGATCGAAGGGTTTGAACAGGTAATCCACGGCACCACTGGCGTAGCCCTTGATCACCGCATCCTGGGATTGTTCGTTGGCGGTCAGGAAAATGATCGGCGTAAGCCGCGTGCGCTGGCTGCCGCGCATCAGGCGCGCCACTTCGAAACCGTCCATGTCGGGCATCTGCACATCCAGCAGCACCAGATCGATGTCATGTTCGAGCAGCAGGTTAAGCGCCTCGACCCCCGAGGACGCGGTCATGACCTGCCAATCCTGACGCTGCAACAAGGCCCGCATGCTGAGCAGATTTTCAGGGTAATCATCAACAATCAAAAGGACAGAGCTGTCTTCGCCGAGCGGTGGTTGCGCGCATTCCATGCTGCTTCTCTTATCGGGCGCCACGTCCGTTTTTACGTAGCAAAGCGGACAAATACTGTCCCCTCACTCTAGACCGGGATTTTGAAAAGCAGTAGGTGTCAACGAGCCATCATCCAGGCAAAGCCCGAAATAGCCGACTAACGGTCACCCTCCTCGGGCACAGAAACTGCAAAGACATCTTCGACAGACAATTGACGTCAGTCATCCGCCGGACGGTTATCAAAAAAATTTCCCTCCTGCGTGATTAATCCGCCCACAAGCGCGGGCTAGAGCCTCTCGTTGGGCGTTCAGCATTTTCACTCCCGTTACGTAGGATCCGATCATGATTGATCTCGCCACCTGGAACCTGAGCATCCCCGAAGGTAGCCCACCGACGACCATCCAAACCTCTCAACTGGTGCAAGGGTTCCAAGACCAGTACTTCCATGCCGACTCCGGCACGGTGTTTTTCTGGGCACCGGTGACCGGCGCCACGACCGCCAATGCTATTTATCCGCGCAGTGAACTTCGTGAAACCTACAGCGACGGCACCTTGCGCAATTGGCTGTACTCGGCGGCGGACAACAAGCTGGCTGCCACCCTGGCCGTCAGCCAGGTACCCAGCTCCGGCAAGGTCGTCATTGGCCAGATCCATGCCAAGGACAGCACCAGCCCCCTGGTGAAGCTGGAATACCAATACAAGACCTACAGCTCCACCGGCAACATTGTCGCCAAGGTGCGCATGCGCCCCGACGACGAATCGGGTCAGGTCATCACCATCGCCACGGGCATCAAGCTCAACCAGTCCTTCTCTTACCTGATCCATCTCAGCCCCGCCGGCGTCCTGACCATCAATGGCGCGGGTTACCAGTGGAGCTCCCCCATCAGTTCCACTTGGAGCGACAAGCCGCTGTACTTCAAGGCGGGCGTGTACGTGCAGGACAACACCGGTTATCCCACCGAAGGCGGGACCGTGACGTTCAGCCTGCTGGATATCGATCACATCTAGACGCTTTGCGGGGCGCCAGGGCAGCAACGCAATGCTGTCCGCCCGGGCGACCCTATCAATAAGAAATCGTTCAGTGTGGGTTTGAAACAGCCGACTAACGGTTGCCTACCCAGGCACAGATGCTGCAAATGACCTATTCGACGAACAATTGACGTCAAACATCCGCCGGATGGTCATTCAAAAAATCTCCTTCCTGCGTGATCAACACACCCCAAATGCTTGGAGTAGAGCCTCCCGCTTTGGTCCTCAGCACTTTTACGCCCGTTACGCAGGATCCGACCATGATCGATCTCAACACCTGGAACTTGAGCATCCCCGAAGGCAGCCCGGCAATGACCATCGAAACGCCGCGGCTGGCGCAAGGCTTCAAGGACGAATATTTCCATTCCGACACCGGCACGTTGTTCTTCTGGGCGCCGGTGACCGGCACCAAGACTGCAAACGCGATTTATCCGCGCAGCGAACTGCGGGAAACCTACAGCGACGGCACCCTGCGCAACTGGCTGTATCCGGCGGCGGACAACATCCTGCGTGCCGCCGTCACCGTCAACCAGGTGCCCAGTAGCGGCAAGATCGTGATCGGTCAGATCCACACCAAAGACAGCACCAGCCCGATGGTGAAACTGGAGTACCAGTACAAAACCTATAGCTCCACCGGCAACATCGTCGCCAAGGTACGCATGCGCCCCGACGACGAAACCGGCCAAGTCATCACCATCGCCACCGGCGTGAAGCTCGACCGCAGCTTTACCTACATGATCCATCTCAGCCCGAAGGGCGCATTGGGCATCAGCGCGGCGGGTTACAACTGGAGAACCACGATCGACCCGTCCTGGAAGGTCAAACCGCTGTACTTCAAGGCGGGCGTGTACGTGCAGGACAACACCGGCTACACCACCGAAGGCGGGAAAGTGACGTTCAGCCAGCTGGAAATCAATCACAACATCTGATCGCTTTGCTTGGCGCCATGGCAGCACGGATGCTGCCTGGGCCCTTCCTCCACCCTTGATATTCGCGCCTCAAGCGCCTTCGAACAGAGGCCGTGTGTGCGGTGCCATATCGCCATCGTTCAAAAAAAATACGCTTTAGCCGACTAACGGTCGCTTGTCTCGGGCACCAAACCGGCAAACGCCACTCTGACGGTCTGCTGACGTCAACCCTCCGCCGGGTCCACGTGGAAAACGTTCGATCCCGCCGCCTCCTGGCGTCAGCGAAAGCGCGTCCTAGAGCCTTCGGCTGTGGCGTAAATCATTTCTTATGTATAGAAAGGATCCGAGCATGGTCGATCTTGCAACCTGGAACTTGAGCATCCCCGAGGGCAGCCCGCCGAAAACCATTGAAACGCCTCGGCTGGTGGATGGATTCCGGGATAAATACTTCAACTCCGAAGGTAGTACGGTGTACTTCTGGTCACCGGTTACCGGCACCAAGACTGAAAACGCGATCTATCCGCGCAGCGAATTACGAGAGACCTATAAAGACGGCACCTTGCGCAATTGGCTGTATCCCGATGCCGACAATAAATTGAGCGCGACCCTGGTGGTCAACCAGGTGCCCAGCAGTGGCAAGATCGTCATCGGTCAGATTCATGCCAAGGACAGCAGCAAGCCCATGGTGAAGCTGGAATACCAATACAAGGATGCCAGCAGCACCGGGGACATCGTCGCCAAAGTGCGCATGCGCCCCGATGATGACAAAGGCCGGGTCATCACTGTCGCCAGCGGCGTGAAACTTAATCAGGCCTTCAATTATCGGCTCCACCTCGATCGCACCGGTGACCTGGGCATTACCGCGGCGGGTCGTAGCTGGTACACCACCATCAGCTCTACGTGGCGGGTCAAGCCGTTGTACTTCAAGGCTGGCGTGTACGTGCAAGACAACAGCGGCTATACCAGCGAAGGCGGGAAAGTGACGTTCAGCAAGCTGGATATCGATCACAACACTTAAAAAGTGCTTCCGAAAATCTCGTAGGAAACATCCCCTTGTGACGAGGGGATTTATCCTCGCTGGGCTGCGCAGCAGCCCTCTCCTTTCGTCAGACCTACCGCATGCGCCGGTTTTGCGGCGGCTGCGCTCCAGAGCGGGGGCTAGCTCTCTGGCCACGGTGGCGCGGTGAGTCCTACAGGTCGATTTTGGCTTCGAGAATCTCCTCTATAGTTCGGTGGGTCTGCTGGCTTTAGTCGGTGGGCAGGGGTTTCGCAGCCCACTGACAGAACAGAGACTTTGCACCGTCAAATGAAAATTCAGGCAAACTCGCCTGCGTTCATTTTATGGCGGTTGCGCGCGGGAGATCTTCGGGTCTGCCGGGTTTGGTCTCTATCTCGGTCTGCGAACCCGCGCGCAACTGCCACCCATTTGTTTCGCAGCAAGAAGGTGGCAATTTATTTTTCTTAAATAGAGCCAAACCTTATGACGACGACTCAAGCAATCAGCCGCTTCACCCCTCTCACCCCAATCGCCACCACCCAACCTGTTCTGTTCATCGACAAAACCGTCCCGCTAACAGAGCTTCACGCCTGCGCCAGCGAACGCCTGCATGCCACCCTCGATTACCTGACGCTCATGGCCTGCGCCAGCCTGCGAGACTCGGCCGCCAGCGACTTCAATACCCTTACCAATGTGGCTCGGATCCTGGTCCAGGATGTCACCGATGTGTTTGGTGTCATTGAACAGCGCGGCCTCGAAGACCAATAAAGCCCTCCCGGTGGGCGATGATCCCCTGTGGGCGAGCTTGCTCGCGATGGCGGTCTGATTGAGTACATATCCATTTCTGCGGTAACGGCTACTTATGGTTCCGCCCTGACGGCGGGTCACTTTCGAAAAGCGCGAAAGTAACCAAAGCGCTCCTGCCCCACCACTCGGTGCCTCGCCTAGGCTCGGCATGCCCTCACTCCGGCATTGCTCCGTGGGCCCGCCGCGAAGGACCATCCATGGTCCAGCGCGGCTATCCCGGCATCCATGCCGGGATGCCCACTCCACAATGCCTGCGTTCGGCCAACGTGGTTAACGGGGCGCCGAAATCTACGTCCACCGCGAGGCGGCCTGATAGCCGGCCTGGCTCTTGCGGGGGGGGGTACACCCATCAGACTTGTTTGAGCTGGACCTTTGGGAGCAAAGCTTGCTCGCGAGGCGGCCTTATAGCCGACCTGCTCTTGCGGGTGTACCCAGTCCAATTGTGGGAGCGGGCTTGCTCGCGAAGGCAGTGTCATAGTCGATGAAGATGTTGAATGTGCTGTCGTCATCGCGAGCAGGCTCGCTCCCACATTAATTGGATCGGAGTACTCCCGGGAGAAAGAAACAGGTCGGCTATAAGGCCGCCTCGCGAGCAAGCTTTGCTCCCACAGATTTGACAGGTGTACGACCAGGAGAGCCAGGTCGGCTACTAGGCCGCCTCGCGGTGGACGTAGATTTTGGCGCCCCGTTAACCACGATGGCCGAACGCAGGCATTGCGCAGCGGGCATCCCGGCATGGATGCCGGGATAGCCGCGCTGGACCATGGATGGTCCTTCGCGGCGGGCCCACGGAGCAATGCCGGAGTGAGGGCATGCCGAGCCTAGGCGAGGCACCGAGTGGTGGGGCAGGAGCGCTTTGGTTACTTTCGCGCTTTTCGAAAGTGACCCGCCGTCAGGGCGGAACCATAAGTAGCCGTTACCCAAAAAACGGATATACACACAAATCCCACGCATAAAAAAACCCGCATCACTGCGGGTTTTCTCACAACCACAACGCTGAAGCCTTAGTTAACCTTAGCGTTCAACTCACCTTTCAGATAACGCTGATACATCGCTTCCAACGAGATCGGCTTGATCTTGGAGGCGTTGCCGGCAGTACCGAACGCTTCGTAACGTGCGATGCACACGTCGCGCATCGCCGTCACAGTCGCGCCAAAGAACTTACGCGGATCAAACTCGCTAGGGTTGGTCGCCATCAAACGACGCATGGCACCGGTAGAGGCCAGGCGCAGGTCGGTGTCGATGTTGACCTTGCGCACGCCGTACTTGATGCCTTCGACGATTTCTTCAACCGGCACGCCGTAGGTTTCCTTGATGTCGCCGCCGTACTGGTTGATGATCGCCAGCCACTCCTGCGGAACCGAGGAAGAACCGTGCATCACCAGGTGGGTGTTGGGGATGCGCTTGTGGATTTCCTTGATACGGTCGATAGCCAGCACGTCGCCGGTTGGTGGCTTGGTGAACTTGTAGGCGCCGTGGCTGGTGCCAATGGCGATGGCTAGGGCGTCGACCTGGGTCTTCTTGACGAAGTCCGCGGCTTCTTCCGGGTCGGTCAGCATCTGACTGTGATCCAGCACGCCTTCGGCGCCGATGCCATCTTCTTCACCGGCCATGCCGGTTTCCAGCGAGCCCAGGCAACCCAGCTCACCCTCTACCGAAACGCCGCAGGCATGGGCCATGGCGACGGTCTGCTGGGTGACGCGTACGTTGTATTCGTAGTCGGTCGGGGTCTTGCCGTCTTCGCCGAGGGAACCGTCCATCATCACCGAGCTGAAGCCCAGCTGGATGGAGCGCTGGCAGACGTCAGGGCTGGTGCCGTGGTCCTGGTGCATGCACACCGGGATGTGCGGGAATTCTTCGATCGCCGCCAGGATCAGGTGACGCAGGAACGGCGCACCGGCGTATTTGCGGGCACCGGCCGAAGCCTGGACGATCACCGGAGAGTCAGTCTTGTCAGCGGCTTCCATGATGGCGCGCATCTGCTCAAGGTTGTTGACGTTAAAGGCTGGAACGCCATAGCCGAACTCGGCTGCGTGGTCCAGCATCTGACGCATGCTGATAAGTGCCATTGTGTCTCTCTCCCGGTCGAGGGTCGTTAATCGTGCCAGCCTGCCGGAGCGGCGGCGGCTATTCAAGTCATTGCGGATCGGGGGTCGGCCCCGGTCTGCGTGTTCGGTGAAACAAAATCTCGAAACTATAGAGGCCCCTGTGGGAGCGAGCCTGCTCGCGATGAGGGCCTAACAGTCAACATCTCTGGCGCCTGATACATCGCTATCGCGAGCAGGCTCGCTCCCACATTGGCTATCTATTGAATCACTCAGCCTTACAGCCACGCCCAATCAAGTCATTGGTGGCAACCCAGTACACCAGGCCTTCCTCACCCTTGACGTGAAACGCCAGCATGTCATCGCTGTACAGCGAACCTTCGGCTCCCGGCTCAAGCTTGAGGCGGTAAACCTTATCGGCACCGCCCAGGCGTACGTCGACTTCCTTGTGGGCCGCATCGGCGTAGCGCCAGAGCACCTTGGCCTCGCTGTCACAGGTCCAGGTCGTCCAGCCTTCAACAGGTTCGGAGGTGTGCAAGAAGTCCAACTGTGCACAACCGCCCAGCAATGCCAACGCCACGACGGCGATCAAGCCTTTCATCCGTGTTCCTCGACTGACGGCACATGCCGCCAGCCATGAGTTAAGAGTCAGACCCGTCAAGGACAACCATGTTCCTTGGCCGGGGTTTGCGTCTCGTATTTGTCCAGGCCATCCGGTCCGGAACGCTTGTTCAGCACCGGGTTGGTCTCTGCCTGCCAGTCGGCCTGGTAGCAGCCCTCTTCAGGCGCCGGCGTCCCGGTTTCCGGGGCCGTTGCCTTCGGGCTGCTCGAGCAGGCCACCAACATCGTCGCGGCCAGCAGCAACGTGAACGTCTTGACCATCAGAACACTCCTTTGCCTGGTCAACGCGGCGTCAGGCCTTGGCCCGGCTTTCCAGGACTTCCACGGCAGGCAGCACTTTACCCTCGACGAACTCGAGAAACGCGCCGCCACCGGTAGAAATGTAGGAGATCTGCTCGGCCACGCCATATTTATCGATGGCCGCCAGGGTGTCGCCGCCACCGGCGATGGAGAACGCAGCGCTTTCGGCGATGGCCTGGGCCAGTACCTTGGTGCCGTTGCCGAACTGGTCGAACTCGAACACACCAACCGGGCCGTTCCACAGGATCGTCTGGGAGGATTTCAGCAGTTCGGCGAAGTTGGCCGCAGTTTGCGGGCCGATGTCGAGGATCATGTCGTCCTCGGCCACGTCATCGATCAGTTTGACGGTGGCGGTGGCGCTTTCGGCGAATTCCTTGGCCACAACCACGTCCACTGGCAATGGCACGCTGACCTTGGCGGCGATTTCCCGGGCGGTGTCCAGCAGGTCTGGCTCGTACAGGGATTTGCCGACCGGGTGACCGGCCGCGGCGAGGAAGGTGTTGGCGATGCCGCCACCGACGATCAACTGGTTGCAGACCTGGCTCAGGCTGTTGAGCACGTCCAGTTTGGTGGAGACCTTGGAGCCGGCAACAATGGCGGCCATCGGCTGGGCCGGCGAGCCCAGGGCCTTGCCCAACGCATCCAGCTCAGCGGCCAGCAGCGGGCCGGCAGCGGCGACTTTGGCGAACTTCGCCACGCCGTGGGTCGAGCCCTCGGCGCGGTGGGCAGTGCCAAACGCGTCCATCACGAACACGTCGCACAGGGCGGCGTATTGCTGGGCCAGTTCGTCGGCGTTCTTTTTCTCGCCCTTGTTGAAGCGCACGTTTTCGAACAGCACGACATCGCCAGGCTTCACGTCCACGCCGCCCAGGTAGTCAGCGACCAGCGGCACGTCACGGCCCAAGGCACGGCTCAGGTACTCGGCGACAGGCTTGAGGCTGTTTTCCGCCGAAAACTCGCCTTCGGTCGGGCGGCCCAGGTGGGAGCAGACCATCACGGCCGCACCTTTTTCCAGGGCCAGCTTGATGGTCGGCAGCGAAGCCAGGATACGCGCGTCGCTGGTGACGACACCGTCCTTGACGGGGACGTTGAGGTCTTCGCGGATCAGTACGCGTTTACCTTGCAGATCGAGGTCGGACATCTTCAACACGGTCATGGGTCGCAATTCCTGGGTAACTGTTTAGAGAGCAGGTTTGTTAGAAGCGGTTTGCAGGTAATGCTCGGCAACGTCCAGCATTCGGTTGGCAAAACCCCATTCGTTGTCGAACCAGGCCAGGATGTTCACAAGCCGTGGCCCGGAAACACGGGTCTGGCTGGCATCGACGATGGCCGAATGCGGGTCGTGGTTAAAATCACAACTGGCGTGAGGCAACTCGGTGTAGGCCAGTAGGCCTTTGAGCGGGCCGCTGGTGGCGGCTTCGCGCAGGATCCGGTTGACCTCGGTGGCGTCGGTATCGCTCACGGTCTGCATCGTGATATCGAGGCAGGACACGTTGACCGTCGGCACCCGCACGGCTTTGGCCTGAATTCGCCCGGCAAGTTCCGGCAGCAGCCGTTCGATGCCACGCGCCAGACCAGTGGACACCGGAATCACCGACTGGAACGCCGAACGAGTGCGGCGCAGGTCCTCGTGGTGATAGGCGTCGATCACCGGCTGATCGTTCATCGCCGAATGGATGGTGGTGATCGACACGTATTCCAAGCCAATGGCCTGGTCCAACAGGCGCAACAGCGGCACGCCGCAATTGGTGGTGCAGGATGCGTTGGACACCAGCAGCTCATCGCCGCTCAGACAATCCTGGTTCACACCGTAGACGATGGTCGCGTCGACATCCGCTTCGCTGGCCATCGGCTGGGAGAACAACACCCGTGGCGCGCCGGCGGCGAGGAAGCGCTGGCCGTCTTCGCGGGTGTGGTAGGCACCGGAGCATTCGAGCACCAGGTCGACGTCCAGGGACGCCCAGTCGATGCCTTCAGGGGTGGCACTGCGCAGGACTTTCACGCAGTCGCCATTAATATGCAGACAGTCGCCCTCGACCCGCACTTCGCCGGGAAACCGGCCGTGGGTGGAGTCGAAGCGTGTCAGGTATTCGATGCTGGCCATGTCGGCCAGATCATTGATGGCCACGATCTCGAACCCGGCCTTGGCTCCTCGCTCGAACAACGCACGCAAGACGCAACGACCAATCCGGCCGTAGCCGTTGAGTGCAACTTTGTAGGGACGCGGTTGGGGCATGGGGGTTCTCTGACCTGATTGAATCCGTGAAGGCAGTGGCGCCTGGACCAACGCTATCGCGAGCAGGCTCGCTCCCACAGGGGTCAATGGAGATCCTTGTGGGAGCGAGCCTGCTCGCGATGGCGTCAGTCCAGATGACGCGACTTTACGCTCAGTCTTCCAGCAGCTCTTCAGCCTGACCCAGGATGTTCTCCAGGGTGAAGCCGAACTCCTCGAACAACGCCGGCGCAGGCGCCGATTCGCCGTAGGTGGTCATGCCGATCACGCGGCCTTCCAGGCCCACGTACTTGTACCAGTAATCGGCGTGGGCTGCCTCGATGGCGATCCGCGCACTGACCTGCAGCGGCAACACCGCTTGCTTGTAGCTGGCATCCTGGGCATCGAACACGCTGGTGCAAGGCATGGAAACCACACGCACATTGCGGCCCTGGGCGGTCAGTTTGTCGTAGGCCTGGACGGCCAGGCCGACTTCGGAACCGGTGGCGATCAGGATCAGTTCTGGCTCGCCAATGCAGTCCTTGAGCACGTAGCCACCACGGCTGATGTCGCCGATCTGGTCGGCATCGCGGTTCTGGTGCTGCAGGTTCTGGCGGGAGAAGATCAGCGCCGACGGGCCGTCGTTACGCTCGATGGCGTATTTCCAGGCCACTGCCGATTCCACGGCATCGCATGGGCGCCAGGTGTCCAGGTTCGGCGTGCAGCGCAGGCTTGCCAGTTGCTCGATCGGCTGGTGAGTCGGGCCGTCTTCGCCCAGGCCGATGGAGTCGTGGGTGAACACGTAGAGCACGCGTTTTTTCATCAGCGCCGACATGCGCACGGCGT
This sequence comes from Pseudomonas sp. DF11, assembly GCF_058148565.1. Classification (NCBI taxonomy): domain Bacteria; kingdom Pseudomonadati; phylum Pseudomonadota; class Gammaproteobacteria; order Pseudomonadales; family Pseudomonadaceae; genus Pseudomonas; species Pseudomonas sp. DF11. The sequence continues at coordinate 613,416 of NZ_JBYVYN010000002.1, read as the reverse complement.
TGCGGGCATATTCCATGAACATCAGGAAGGTGGCGCCGTAAGGCACCAGGCCGCCATGCAGGGCCACGCCGTTCATGATCGCGCTCATGCCGAACTCGCGCACGCCGTAGTACATGTAGTTGCCGCTGGCGTCTTCGGCGCTGACGCCTTTGCAGCCTTTCCACAGGGTCAGGTTGGAACCGGCCAGGTCGGCCGAACCGCCCAGCAGTTCCGGCAACAGCGGGCCGAAGGCGTTCAGGGTGTTCTGGCTGGCCTTGCGGCTGGCGATGGTTTCGCCCTTGGCGGCAACTTCAGCGATGTAGGCCGAGGCTTTTTCGGCGAAGTCGGCTGGCAGCTCGCCACTGAGGCGACGGACCAGTTCATTGGCCAGTTCCGGGAACTCGGCGGAATAGGCGGCGAAACGCTGGTCCCACTCGGCTTCGAGCGCACGGCCTTTTTCCTTGGCATCCCACTCGGCATAGATGTCGGCCGGGATTTCGAACGGGCCGTGGTTCCACTTCAACGCGGCGCGGGTCAGGGCGATTTCCTCGGCACCCAGTGGCGCGCCGTGGCAGTCTTCCTTGCCTTGCTTGTTCGGCGAGCCGAAACCGATGGTGGTCTTGCAGCAGATCAGGGTCGGCTGGGCGCTCTTGCGGGCCGTCTCGATGGCGGTCTTGATCTCTTCCGGATCGTGACCGTCAACGTTGCGGATCACCAGCCAGTTGTAGGCTTCGAAGCGCTTGGGGGTGTCGTCGGTGAACCAGCCTTCGACTTCGCCATCGATGGAGATGCCGTTGTCGTCATAGAAGGCGATCAGCTTGTCCAGGCCCAGGGTGCCGGCCAGGGAGGCGACTTCATGGGAAATGCCTTCCATCATGCAGCCATCACCCAGGAATACGTAGGTGTGGTGGTCGACGACGTTATGACCTGGGCGGTTGAACTGCGCCGCCAGGACTTTTTCCGCCAGGGCAAAGCCCACGGCGTTGGCCAGGCCCTGGCCCAATGGACCGGTGGTGGTTTCCACGCCTGGGGTGTAGCCGTATTCCGGGTGGCCCGGAGTGCGGCTGTGCAACTGGCGGAAGTTCTTCAGGTCATCGATCGACAGGTCGTAGCCGGTCAGGTGCAGCAGCGAGTAGATCAACATCGAACCGTGGCCGTTGGACAGCACGAAGCGGTCACGGTCGGCGAACGATGGGTTGCTCGGGCTGTGCTTGAGGTAGTCGCGCCAAAGCACCTCGGCGATATCCGCCATACCCATGGGGGCACCGGGATGGCCGCTGTTGGCTTTCTGCACGGCATCCATGCTGAGGGCACGAATGGCATTGGCACGCTCACGACGGCTGGGCATCGCTGTTCTCCTGCGGGTATTGAATCGAGAATGAATAAAACGAAACTGAAAAAGGCGAGCATTTTCCCTCACCCACCCGCCCCGGGGCAATGACAGATAGTCATCCTTGGGCGTTTTTCCGGTGGATAAAGCCGCATTCACCAAGTGAAACCTTTCCGCTGATGGATTGTAGAGTCAAGCACAGGTTGGGAAGTGCCATTTATCCACCAATATCAAAACTTTTTGATATTGAACTTGCGATGATCCAAACCCCTCACTAGACTGCTTCACCATGAACTTACCCGCGCCCTCCATTCGCCCTGACGACTGCGATGAGCTGGCGGCCCTTTGCAAGGCCGGCGGCGATCCGTTGCGGCTCAATGTATTGCGCGCCCTGGCCAACGATTCGTTCGGCGTACTGGAGCTGGCGCAGATCTTCGGTATCGGCCAGTCCGGCATGAGTCATCACCTCAAGGTCCTGGCCCAGGCCGACCTGGTGGCGACCCGTAGGGAAGGCAACGCCATTTTCTATCGCCGCGCCCTGCCCCACACCGATTTGCTGGGTGGCAAGCTGCACGCGGCGCTGCTGGACGAAGTGGATGCGCTGACCTTGCCGACCGACGTGCAGGCTCGCATCGCCCAGGTACACGGACAACGGGCCGCCGCCAGCCAGGACTTCTTCGCACGGGTCGCCGAAAAATTTCGCGCCCAGCAGGACCTGATCGCCGGCTTGCCGCAATACCGTGAAAGCGTTGTGGCGCTGCTCGACAAACTGAGCTTCGAACCCACGGCCACGGCGATCGAAGTCGGCCCCGGCGATGGCGCCTTTCTGCCGGAGCTGGCGCGACGCTTCAGCCAGGTGACGGCGCTGGACAACAGCCCGGCCATGCTCGAACTGGCGCGCCAGGTATGCGAACGCGAGGCCCTGGCTAATGTCAGCCTGCAACTGGCCGACGCACTGGGTGGCATGAGCCTGCAGGCCGACTGCGTGGTATTGAACATGGTGCTGCATCATTTCGCCGCGCCGGCCGATGCACTCAGGCACATGGCCGGCCTGCTGCAACCGGGCGGCAGCCTGCTGGTGACGGAGTTATGCAGCCACAACCAGAGCTGGGCCAGGGAGGCCTGCGGCGATCTCTGGCTCGGGTTTGAACAGGACGACCTGGCCCGCTGGGCCACCGCTGCGGGCCTCGTGCCCGGGGAGAGCCTCTATATAGGCTTACGTAATGGTTTCCAGATCCAGGTTCGCCACTTTCAGCGGCCACTGGCGACACTCACCAACGGTAACTTGTAGGAAAACATCGAGATGAGCGAATACTCCCTTTTCACCTCCGAGTCCGTGTCTGAAGGGCATCCGGACAAAATCGCCGACCAGATTTCTGATGCGGTGCTGGACGCCATTATTGCTGAAGACAAGTTCGCCCGCGTGGCGTGCGAGACTCTGGTGAAAACGGGCGTGGCGATCATCGCCGGCGAAGTCACCACTTCGGCCTGGGTCGACCTGGAACAGATCGTCCGGGACGTCATCCTGGGCATTGGCTACAACAGCTCCGACGTCGGCTTCGACGGCGCGACCTGCGGGGTGATGAACATCATCGGCAAGCAGTCCCCCGACATCAACCAAGGCGTCGATCGGGCCAAGCCCGAAGATCAGGGCGCCGGCGACCAGGGCCTGATGTTCGGCTACGCCAGCAACGAAACCGACGTGCTGATGCCAGCCCCGATCACCTTCTCGCACCAGCTGGTTCAACGCCAGGCCGAAGCCCGTAAATCCGGCCTGTTGCCTTGGCTGCGCCCGGACGCCAAGTCCCAGGTGACCTGCCGTTACGAAGGCGGCAAGGTGGTCGGTATCGACGCGGTCGTCCTGTCGACCCAGCACAACCCCGATGTGTCCTACAAGGACCTGCGCGAAGGTGTGATGGAACTGATCGTCAAGCACGTGCTGCCTGCCGAGTTGCTGTCCAAGGACACCCAGTTCCACATCAACCCGACCGGCCAGTTCATCATCGGCGGCCCGGTGGGCGACTGCGGCCTGACCGGGCGCAAGATCATCGTCGACAGCTACGGCGGCATGGCCCGTCACGGCGGCGGCGCGTTCTCCGGCAAGGATCCATCGAAGGTCGACCGTTCGGCGGCCTATGCCGGTCGTTATGTGGCCAAGAACATCGTGGCTGCCGGCCTGGCCGAGCGCTGCGAGATCCAGGTTTCCTACGCTATTGGCGTGGCACAGCCTACGTCGATCTCGCTGAACACCTTCGGCACTGGCAAGATCGGCGATGACAAGATCATCAACCTGGTCCGCGAAGTGTTCGACCTGCGCCCGTACGCCATCACCACCATGCTCGACCTGCTGCACCCGATGTACCAGGACACCGCAGCCTATGGTCACTTCGGTCGTACGCCACAAACCAAGACGGTCGGTGACGATACCTTCACCACCTTCACCTGGGAAAAGACCGACCGTGCCGACGCCCTGCGCGCCGCTGCCGGCCTGTAATACCCACGCATAAAGAAAAAGCCCCTGGCGACTCGGTCACCTGGGGCTTTTTCATGCCTGCTGTGGCGAGGGGATTTATCCCCGCTGGGCTGCGAAGCGGCCTCAAATCAGCTGCCTTGGTGTGTCAGGTTAACCATGCTTGACCATTTTGGGGCTGCTGCGCAGCCCAGCGGGGATAAATCCCCTCGCCACAAGGGACCTCCATCGAACTCAGGTCCGTCGCGCCACCAGCAAAAACGAAGCCGCACTGGCCAACAAGCCCGCACACAGCCGATTGAACAGCCGCTTGCCACTGGGCCGGGCGAACAGCCGCCGAGCGTAAATGCCCATGTAGCAATACAACCCGATGGCAATGCACTCCAGCGCCAGGAACAAGCCCCCCAGCACGGCGAATTGTTGGGTGACGGTGCCCGTGCGGTCGACGAATTGCGGCAGGAACGCGGTAAACAACAGGATCGCCTTCGGATTGCCGATCGCCACCAGGAACTCCTGGCGTGCCAGGCCGACCCTGCTCATCGACGCGACCGCCGCTTCGCTGCCGGCCTCGGGCTGGGCCCGCCACAATTGCACGGCCAGGTAGAACAGATAACCGGCACCGACGAGCTTGATCCCCAGGAACAACAGTTCCGAGGTATGCAACACGGCGGTGAGCCCCACCGCGGCCAGGGCGATCATGATCGCAAAGGCCACCAGCCGACCGAGGCCACCGCTGCATGCGCGGACGAAGCCATAGCGCGAAGCATTGCTGATGGACAGCAGGTTGTTCGGCCCCGGCGCCATGTTCAGCGCGAAGCAGGCCGGAATGAAAACGGCGAGGGTCGTCAGGTCCATCGGGGGCACTCCTGGCAGAAGCGAAACGAAGGTCCATTCTGCACCGGCCCTTGAGGGGTTCAAGGGACAGTTGCACGGCTAAATCGTGCCGCACTGTACCGCCGCGACTTTGCCAGCAGGCGCCGCAAAATCCGGTAACGCTCCAGGCCTCGCACCTTGCGCCACAGTGGCTAGCCTTCAAGCACACCACCAAGCAAGGATGCTTCGATGCTGCCGTTACTCCGTACAATCACCTGTTTCATGTGCCTCGTTTCCCCCGCCATCGCCGCGCCCTGCCCCGATTGGCCCACCGAACGCGCCCAGGCAGAGGTCATCGCGCTGCAACAGCGAATCGATGCCTGGGATGACACTTATCACCGTCTCGGTCGTTCCTTGGTGGCCGACGAGCTGTACGATCAATCCCGCCTGCAATTGGACCGATGGCGCAGTTGCTTTGGTCTTGAAGCACCCGGCGACAACCCTTTGCGCTCGGCGGGCGGGAAGGTGCCGCACCCGGTACTGCATACCGGCCTGGACAAACTCAAGGATGCCGATGCCGTGAAGGCCTGGTTGCACGACCGGACGGACGTCTGGGCCCAACCGAAAGTCGATGGCGTGGCGGTGACCCTGATCTATAGGAAGGGACGCCTGCACCAGGCGATCAGCCGCGGCGATGGCATCCAGGGGCAGGACTGGACCTGGGCCGTGCACAAGATCAGCAGTATCCCCCATCGGTTGCGCCAGCCTTTGGACCTGCTCGTGCAGGGCGAGTTGTACTGGCGACTGAACGCCCATGTCCAGGCCGACAACGGTAGCCTCAACGCCCGGGCGACCGTGGCGGGCCTGATGGCGCGCAGCAACCTGACCGCGCAAGAGGGGGCGGATATCGGCCTGTTTGTCTGGGACTGGCCTGAAGGGCCCGACACCCTGCCCGAGCGGATGAGCGCGTTAAGTGAGCTGGGCTTCGCTGACACCCTCGACTACAACCAGCCCGTCCAGACATTGGCCGATGCCGAACACTGGCGCGACCACTGGTATCGCACACCGCTGCCATTCGCCAGCGACGGGATCGTCCTGCGCCAGAGCCGCCGTCCCCCCGCCGACCGCTGGCAGGCCAAGGCGCCGTTCTGGAGCGCGGCCTGGAAGTACCCTTATGCCCAGGCCCTGGCCGAGGTCCGCAAGGTCCGTTTCAAGATCGGGCGCACCGGACGCATCACCCCGGTGCTGGAGCTTGAGCCCATCAAGCTCGATGATCGCTGGATCCGCCGAGTGAGCGTCAGCTCCCTCAAGCGCTGGGAGGAAATGGACATTCGTCCCGGCGATCAGGTCGCCATCAGCCTGGCCGGGCTGACCATCCCGCGCCTCGACGACGTCGTGCTGCGCAGCCTCGAGCGCCAGGACGTAAATGCCCCTGCGGCGACCGACCATCACTTCTTGAGTTGCTGGCAAGCGACGCCCGGCTGTGAAAGCCAATTCCTCGCACGCCTGAACTGGCTCAGCGGCAAGCACGGGCTCGCCCTGCCCCATGTCGGCCCCGGGACCTGGGAAAAACTCCTGGCAGCAGGTCGAGTGCATGGATTGCTGGATTGGTTGACCCTTGATGCCGCCGAGCTTGCTAACATTGGCGGCTTTGGCGAACGCAGTAGCGCGCGCCTGCTCGCCAGCCTGGACAGCGCCCGGCAACGCCCTTTCGGGCAATGGCTCAAGGCCCTGGGCCTGCCGCCCGTCGGTGAGGCCCGGCTGGAAGGGCCGTGGCAAGTGCTGGCCGAGCGAAATACCGAACAATGGCAAGCCGAAGCCGGCATCGGACCGGGACGCGCCGCGCAATTGAGCGCGTTCTTTCGCGACCCGCAGGTGCTGGCCTTGAGTGAGGAATTACGCACCGCCGGGGTCGACGGTTTTTAATCCGGGCCCGTGCGGTTGAACCCAAGGGGCAAGCATGCGTTCCAACAGCGCATCTGTACCGACCGCTCGCGATTTTTTACGGAGTTGCTATGAATTTCCTGTCCCCCGTTGCCCTGCTGGTTTTATGCAGCGCCATGGCCGCCCCCTTGATGGCGGACGAGCAAGCCCCGGAGCTCACCGGCTGCGCGGCCAAGCGCCAGGGCATCATCAACCAGATCGAACTGGCCAAGTCCCGTGGCAACCAGGACCAGCAGGCAGGCCTGGAAACCGCGCTGAATGAAGTCACCACCCATTGCACCGATGCATCCTTGCGCAAGGAGCGTGAAAACAAGGTGCTCGACGCCAAGCATGAGGTCAGCCGACGTCAGGCCGACCTGGAAAAGGCCATGAAGAAAGGCGACGCCGAGCGGATCAACAAACGCAAGGACAAGCTGGCAGCCTCCCGCAAGGAACTGCAGGAAGCGGTGGATGAGTTGGATAAATAGGTTTCTAGCTGCAAGTTCAAAGCTCCACACTTGCAGCTTGCAGCAGCTTCAAAATCAATGATCCCGAAATTCCTTATGGCAGGCACTGCATGCATCCTCGACCTTCTGCACCGCCGGCCCCAGGTAACTGGCCTTGTAGGGCTGGACTTTGCTGGCGGTCACCAACTCACCGGTGGCGGCTTCAAGATTGCGGGCCAGCTCCTGGAAGCGCGCCTGTTTTTGCCAGACTTCATCCCGGGCGCTGGTGTGGTCTTGCTCGCGTACCTGCGGGAAGTGTTTCCACGGCTCATGGGACAGTTGATCCAGTTGCACCGCGCCGTCGGCAAATCGTGCGCCATCGAACGGGACGCGGCCACGCAACATGCCGCCCAGCTCTTCGTTGGTCTTGAGCATCTGCTTGAAGATCGCCTTGCGCTGGCCCAGGGGAGAATTGGGATCGACGCCGCCACAGGCGGACAGCATCAGGCAGGCCAGTACTGCCATGGAAAATCGTTTTACAAACATCTTGGCCTCGGGGCAGGAAACGGCGGTTAGTATCCTCGGGTCATCGGTAAAGACCAATGGCCCTATCAACAATACGGGTTGTTCGAGCGCCTGACAGCGTCCGAATGACTGCAAAGGAAATCTTCATGAACAGCCGCATCAAGACCTGGCACAAAGGCCTGGCATTGACCCTACCGCTGATCGCACTGTTGGCCGGTTGTAATCGGGGCGAAAAGGTCGAAGAGCCTCAGACCCATGCCCTCGCCACCTATGTCAGCGCACCGTGGGAGGCGCTGCCGTCGGTGTCCGATGCAGACCTGCTGGCCGGTTTCGGCTCCTGGCGCAGTGCTTGCACCCGTCTCAAGGCCGATGCGACCTGGGGCCCGACCTGCGCAGCAGCGGCCAATGTGCCGCAAACCGCACCGGATGTACGCAATTTCCTGAAACAGAACCTGGACGTCTATGGCCTGCGCTCGGGGGATAACAGCCCCAATGGCCTGATTACCGGCTACTACGAGCCGGTCTACCCCGGCAGCCTCACCCAGACCGCTACGGCGAATATCCCGGTCTACGGTGTGCCTGACGACATGATCATTGTGGCGCTGGATAGCATTTACCCTGAGCTCAAGGGCAAACGCCTGCGCGGTCGCCTCGAAGGCCGGGTGCTCAAGCCGTACGACGACGCAGCCACCATCGAAACCAAAGGGGTCAAGGCCCCGGTCATCGCCTGGCTGACCGACCCCATGAACCTGCAATTCCTGCAAATCCAGGGCTCGGGACGCATTCGCCTCGATGACGGCCGCCAACTGCGCATCGGTTATGCCGACCAGAACGGCCACCCTTACCGCCCCATCGGGCGCTGGCTGGTTGAGCAAGGCGAGCTTAAGAAAGAAGACGTGACCATGGGCACCATCAGTGCCTGGGCCAAGGCCAACCCGAACCGTATTCCTGAATTGCTCGGCAGCAACCCCAGCTATGTGTTCTTCAACCGCAATCCCGACAGCAACGAAGGCCCGCGAGGCTCGCTGAATGTACCGCTGACCGCCGGCTACAGCGTGGCGGTGGACCGCAAGGTGATTCCGCTGGGCAGCTTGCTGTGGCTCTCCACCACTCGCCCCGATGGCAGTCCCTTGAACCGGCCGGTGGCCGCCCAGGACACTGGCGGCGCGATTGCCGGCGAGGTGCGGGCGGACCTGTTCTGGGGCACGGGCGAGGCGGCGGGGCAATTGGCCGGGGACATGAAGCAGCAGGGGCAGATCTGGATGCTGTGGCCCAAGGGCATGGCGTTGCCGCAAGTGCCGCAAGTGGCGAATGCGGTCAGCGCCAATCCCTGAAGAGGTGTGTTGATTGTCCCGGCCCCATCGCGAGCAGGCTCGCTCCCACTGTTGATCTCCAGTGGACACATATTTTGTGTACGGCTAGATCCATTGTGGGAGCGAGCCTGCTCGCGATAGGGCCTCACAGACACTATGTCTCAACCGCCAGGCTCAGACCGAAACAAAAAAGAAACTCAAGACCAACCCCACCCCCACGAACCACACCAGCGACCGCAAGATGGCCCAGTCCGCCAGGTAGCAAATGATGTAAAGCAGGCGACTGGTGATGAACAGCACCGCCAGCACGTTGATGGTCACCAGCTCGGCATTGCCGGCCAGGTGCGCGACGATCACAGCGGCGGCGAAAAACGGGCTGATTTCGAAGCTGTTCAATTGCGCGGCGTATGCCCGCCGGGGAGCGCCTTCGAGTGTTTCCAGGAAGTCCCGAGGGTCGTGGTTATCTGCCAGCCTGAATTTTCCACCTATCTTGGCAATGGCGATGCACAGGTAAGGCAGGAGAAAGGCAATCAAAATACACCACAGGGCAACCGTCATGAGGCAGTTCCTTCTTTGAGTTTTATAGAAATCGCAAGTCCAGCGCCGGTCAGAACTTCATCACCAGCATGCCAATCAGCACCAGCGCGCAAGCTAAGAGCCGCGGCCGCCCAAAAGGTTCTTTCAAGTAGCGCATGCCAAACAGTACAACCAGGATCACGCTGATCTCCCGCAACGCCGCAGCCTCGGCAATCGAGCCCAGTTGCATGGCCCACAGCACCAGAGCGTAGCTGAACAATACGCAGAACCCGACCGCCAACCCCAACCGCCACTGCTCGCGCCAAAACAGCAGGAACGCCGGTCGCTTGCCCACCAACGCCAACAATGGAAACGGCCAGGCGCTGAGCAGCGTGACCCAGACCAGGTAATCCAGCGGATGGGACCAACGCCGCAAGGCGTGGCCGTCGATAAAGGTGTAGCAACCGATACACAGGCCGATCAGCGCCACCACCGGCAGCATCGACCAAGGCAGTCGCTCGCCACCGCCGCCCTGCCACAACAGGCAAAGCATGCCGAACGGGATCAGCAAAATGCCGATGACCTGCTGGTTCGTCAGCACTTCTCCGGCGAAGATAAACGTCAGGGCCAGCACCACCAGTGGCGACAGGCCGCGCATCAGCGGATAGACCAGCCCCAGGTCACCAACCCGATAAGCCTGGATCAGCAGATAGCGATACAACAGCTCGAACAGCGCCGAGGCCAGGATCCACGGCCAGATCTCCAACGGCGGAACTGCCACGAAGCCCAGGGCCAGCGTCCCGAACAGCAGCGCGACACTGTCCATGCACGCCACCACCAGCAAACGCTCGCCACTGAACTTGATCAGCGTATTCCACGCCGCATGCAACAGCGCCGCCACCAACACCAAGGCCGTTGCAAGCACGGCACGCTCCTTATTCCATTGAGAATTGATTCGCCATCCATCCGCAGCCGTTTATACTGCAAGCGACCACGCCGCACTCAGTTGCGCATACACCTATTCCAATAATTTCGCCGTTGCCCCGTTCACTCGAACCGGTGGTGCCGGCCTGCGTATGCCTGATCAGAGCGTCAAGACTACAGACAGAGACCTTGCGCATGCCACTCGCCTTGCTTGCTTTGGCCGTCGCCGCTTTCGGCATCGGCACGACTGAATTCGTCATCATGGGGCTGTTGCCCGATGTCGCCCGTGACCTGGCGGTGAGCATTCCCCAGGCCGGGTTGCTGATCACCGGCTATGCCCTGGGCGTGGTGTTCGGCGCTCCGATCCTGGCCATCGGCACCGCCAATATGCCGCGCAAGGCGACGCTGCTGGGCATGACCCTGATGTTCATCCTCGGCAACGTGCTCTGCGCCCTGGCGCCGAACTACGCCACGTTGATGGCCGCACGAGTCATCACCGCGCTGTGCCACGGGGCCTTCTTTGGTATCGGCTCGGTCGTGGCGGCCGGGCTGGTGGCGCCGAACAAACGGGCCCAGGCCATTGCCATGATGTTCACCGGCCTGACCCTGGCCAACGTGCTGGGCGTGCCGTTGGGCACGGCCTTGGGCCAATACGCCGGCTGGCGCTCGACCTTCTGGGCCGTGTCGGTGATCGGGGTGATCGCCGCCATCGCCCAATGGGCCTGGCTGCCCAAGGAAATCCCCATGGACAAGGCCAACCTGGCCAGCGAGTTCAAAGTCCTGGGCAAGGCCAACGTGTTGCTCGCCCTCGGCATGAGCGTGCTGGCCTCCACCAGCCTGTTCAGCGTGTTCACCTACATCGCGCCGATCCTGCAAGACATCACCGGTGTCAGCCCCCACGGCATCACCATCATGTTGCTGTTGTTCGGCGTCGGCCTGACGGCGGGCAGTTTTCTCGGTGGGCGCCTGGCCGACCGACGCCTGCTGCCCTCGCTGGTGGCCATGGCCCTGGCCGTGGTGCTGGTGCTGGCCGCGTTCAGCCAGACCAGCCAGTCGGTGATTCCGGCGGCGATTACCCTGGTGCTGTGGGGCATTTTCGCCTTTGCCCTGTGCCCGATCCTGCAATTGCTGATCATCGATCAGGCCTTTGAGGCGCCGAACCTCGGCTCTACGCTGAATCAGAGCGCGTTCAATCTCGGCAACGCGGCTGGGGCGTGGATTGGCGGGTTGGTGGTGGCCAGTGGTGCGGATCTGGCGGATCTACCGTGGACCGGGGCAGCGGTCGGAGGCCTCACGGTATTGACTGCCTTGTTCTTTATCCAACGACAACGACGCTTGGCGGCAGTCACTGTTTGAGGGCCTGAGAAATCTGCCCTGCCCGTGAGCGAATGGGCGACGCTTTCAGTAAGACTTTGTCCCCATCCGTGCGAGCTGTTTTACCTACCTGCCAGAAGCCTTGTTCCAGAGCGCTTTTCATTGAAGTCCGCCGAGTGCTGTTTGCAGTCGGCGGATGTTTGTCCAATTGAGTCGCAACGCAATAAGCCCTCGGATTTTGCTTAGAGTTCGGTCCCTCCATAGGTACAAGGAACGAACCACAATGCTAGCCCCCATCTCGCGCGCCCCCCTTCAACCTCTCTCTTTCGAGAACAGCGACCGGACCGTAAAACAGGCGAATCCCGACGATGACTGCATACTGGTAGAGCGCGCTACAGACCGGTCTATATCCATCATTCGACATGGCGACGGTAGCGTCGATGTCACTATGAAGCGCCCCGCCATTAGCGACCTGATCCTGAGTGGTGGTGGCGCCAAGGGAGTGGCCTATTCCGGGCTCGTCAAAACTCTCGAAGACAACCGCCTCATGGACAATATCAGAAAGATTTCAGGCTCTTCCGCGGGTGCCATATCGGCCGCCGTACTCGCCAGCGGCATGGGTCATGCGCGTTTCGACAAGATTCTTGACGATATTCCCCTCCCGTCCTTGCTCGACAGCACCCACCCTATCGTTAAAGCAATCCAGAACGGATGGTCGAAGCTGGGTGAGAACCTGAAAAGCCTTCCGCTGGCGCAATTGTTGTGTGATCTGTTGCCACGCCTGGGTTCCAAGGGGATGCCGCTGGAGGATCTGATCCGGAAGGAATCCTGCGAGGCGCTTTTGGAGCGTTGCAAAGAGCATACGGAACCTCTTTCCGACAAAGCGCAACAAGCCGTTGCCAATGTGAAAAAAAATCAGTACGTCACCTTTGCTGACCTGGCGACCCTGAGCAAGGAAATCGATCAGATCAAGACCGTGGAAATCACCGGCACCGTCATGTTCGAGGAAGGCACGCAATTGGTGGTATTCAGCAAGGAAACCACTCCTGAGATGGACATTGCCGTGGCAGCGCATATCTCCGCGTCGCTGCCGGTGGTGTTCAGCAAGCCGATCCTGCAAGGGCAGCCGTTCCAACCGAAGGACGCCACCACGGCATGTGCCGATGGCGGCGTCCTGAACAACACACCGGTAGGTGCCATCATTAACCCGGTGAGGTCCATGAGCCCGATCCCGGACAGAGAGTATTTGATCCTGGTATTCGAGCCGGAACAATCGGACCAGGAAAACCAGCGGGGTACGGGCATCTCGGCCCTGATCGACAAATTTCTCAACGCACCCCATACGGCCAGCTCCGCATGGAATGCCGAACAACTAAAGCACTTTGCCGACCAGATCATCGTCGTGCCGCTGACATCCGAAAAAGGTGATTACAGCACCCTGTTGGGCGGGACAGTTAACTTCAGCATGCCCAACGAGATCAAAAATTATCTTCAGGAAGAACTGGGCAAGAAAGCCCAAACCCATCTGGACAGGCACAGCGCTACCCAACAAACCTTTTCGTTTGACTCCACCGAGGATGCACTGTTGGCGTTGGGTGACAAAGAATTCGAGCAGCTAAGGACAGAACTGGAGAGTGACGAAGCCTGCGCCGAGGCGATCTTCTTCAGACAAGAGACAGAAACGGCATTGACGCTATTGAAACTGGCGATTCAGAACGCCAACAGCCTCACCACCCCGCAAGGCGAACACCTCGCGCTTAAACTCACCCCGCAAATTTCCCTAGCCATATGGCAAATCGATCAGTTTGCAACAACTCCCGAGCGGCAGGAATGGCTGGCTAAACGCCTCAATCATGGCAATGATCCGGACTTCATGCAGTTCCTGCAGGCCGCCGCCGAGTGGGACAAAGGCGCACCCAGCGCATCCAGGGTGACCCATCGCGCCATCGAGCAAATGCACATGCAGGACATTGCCACGCGCATCCGTTACGCCACGCAATACGTACTGAATACCGCGCGCTATCTCTTCGGTCAGCCCGGTCCGAACATTCAGCTGATAGACGAGGCCATCCAGAAACTGCAAAAAGTGCCAGAGCTCAACAACTCACAGGACCAGAAGAACGCGTTCAACGGAGCACTCGAAGGGGTCATCGCCAACTACAGGTCTCGCTCCACTGGGATGCCCAATCCGAATTCAACAACCGTCAATACACTGCGCAACATGCTGTTCAAATAACCGCCACTCTCGCCGGGAGCCTGGGGTCAGGTTCCCGCCTACTCCGAGCCCTTGCGCTGCGTAGGTTTATCTGGGCGTTTATCTTTGGGCGGGCCCACTTCGCTACGAATCTGCGCATGACTGATCAAAGCGAAGATAAAACTCCCACCGACGATATTGCCCGCCAACGTCGGCCCGGCAAACACCATCCAGAAGTCCTCCCACGACAACTGACCGGCAAACACCAGGTAGGATACTTCCGCCGAGCCGACGACGATGTGGGTGAAATCCCCAAGCGCCATGAGGTAAGTGATCAGAATGATGATCCACATCTTGGCGCTTTCCATGGAGGGGATCATCCAGACCATGGTGGCGATCATCCAGCCGGAAATGATGCCCTTGGCGAACATCTGGCCAGTGTCGTTCTCCATGACCTTGCGGCCGATCTCCAGGAAAGCCTGGTCGGTGCGCTGGTCGAAAATCGGCAGGTGCAGCATCACGTAGGCCACCAGCAAGGTGCCACACAGGTTGCCCACCAGCACCACGCCCCAGAGCCGCATCAACCGGCCGAAATTGCCCAGGGTGGGCTTGCTCATGATCGGCAGCACGGCGGTCAGGGTGTTTTCGGTGAACAATTGCTGGCGGGCCAGGATCACCGCGAGGAAACCGGCGCAGTAGCCGAAACTGGCGATGACCTTGAAGCCTTCGTGGTCCGGCAGCCGGGAGTTGAGCAACCCCATCGCCATCAGCGACAGGCCCATGGTCAACCCCGCCGCCAGGGCCGACCACCAGAGCGCGGCGATACTGCGCTCTAGTTCCTGGTTGCCCTGGGTGCGGATGATTTCATGCAACACGGCAGCCCGTGGCGGCTGGTTGCGGTCGACTTCGTGCTGTTCCTGCGCCGAGAGGTCAGGGGTCTTGCCGTCTTTGTGGGTGTCCATACAGCTCCTGAACCGGTGGCGTGATGTACCTACGACACGTGGCGCTCGGAGCTGTTCAGTGGTGGACTGATGTTCATGGACCTTGAAGCCGTCATCGCGAGCAGGCTCGCTCCCACAAGGGGATTGATGGCGAACACAAATCCCATGATCAATACCGAATCAATGTGGGAGCGAGCCCGCTCGCGATGGCGGCGTCGATCTCACTCGACTACATCATCCTTGAACTGATCCTTGACGTACTTGATCTCGGTCCGCCCATGGGGCGCGGGCAAGCCGTCCTCCCCAAGGTTGACGAAAACCATCTTCTCCACGGTCAGGATGCTCTTGCGGGTGATTTTGTTGCGCACCTCGCAGGTCAGGGTGATGGAGGTGCGGCCAAATTCGGTGGCGGTGATGCCCAATTCGATGATGTCGCCCTGGCGCGAAGCACTGACGAAGTTGATTTCCGAGATGTACTTGGTGACCACGCGCTGGTTGCCCAGCTGGACGATGGCGTAGATCGCCGCTTCTTCGTCGATCCAACGCAACAGGCTGCCACCGAACAGCGTGCCGTTGGGGTTGAGGTCTTCGGGCTTGACCCATTTGCGGGTGTGGAAATTCATGTTCACTCCTGAGCGTCTGGCCGATGAATGACTGCATCATGGCAGACCGGGCAGGCAGGCTCTACGTCGCGGCCCCTATAACGATCATCGGCAATTTCGATTTGCCGACAGAAACCCTTTTGGAAGATCCGGTTAGCCCGTTATAATCGCCCCGCTTTACCGGTCCACGCTTTGGACCGTTCCCGCCACCTGTCCGAGGGGCGCTGCAGCAGGCTCGACCTGTCAGGCTCGGATGGGGCGTTGTTCGTACGGGGCTCCCCATACGGACACTAAACGCACAACGGCGCCCATTCGCATACATTACGAATGGAGGCTCTTCATGAGCGCTGTTATCACGCCTGCTGCTTTTACCGATTACAAAGTCGCCGACATGTCCCTGGCCGCCTGGGGCCGTCGCGAAATCATCATCGCCGAATCCGAAATGCCAGCCCTGATGGGCCTGCGCCGCAAGTACGCCGGCGAGCAACCGCTCAAGGGCGCGAAGATCCTCGGCTGCATCCACATGACCATCCAGACCGCCGTGCTGATCGAAACCCTGGTTGCCCTGGGTGCCGAAGTGCGCTGGTCGTCCTGCAACATCTTCTCGACCCAGGACCAGGCCGCTGCCGCCATCGCCGCTGCCGGTATCCCGGTATTCGCCTGGAAAGGCGAGACCGAACAAGAATACGAGTGGTGCCTGGAGCAAACCATCCTCAAGGATGGCCAGCCATGGGACGCCAACATGATCCTCGATGACGGTGGCGACCTGACCGAGCTGCTGCACAAGAAATACGCAGCCGTGCTGGAAAAAGTCCACGGCGTGACCGAAGAAACCACCACCGGTGTGCACCGCTTGCTGGACATGCTGGCCAAGGGCGAACTGAAGATTCCGGCCATCAACGTTAACGACTCGGTGACCAAGAGCAAGAACGACAACAAGTACGGTTGCCGTCACAGCCTCAACGACGCCATCAAGCGCGGCACCGACCACCTGTTGTCGGGCAAGCAGGCGCTGGTGATCGGCTACGGTGACGTGGGCAAGGGTTCGGCCCAGTCCCTGCGTCAGGAAGGCATGATCGTCAAGGTGTCCGAAGTCGACCCGATCTGCGCCATGCAAGCCTGCATGGACGGTTTCGAGCTGGTTTCGCCGTTCATCGACGGGATCAACGATGGCACCGAAGCGAGCATCGACAAAGCGCTGCTGGGCAAGATCGACCTGATCGTGACCACCACCGGCAACGTCAATGTCTGCGACGCCAACATGCTCAAGGCCCTGAAAAAGCGCGCCGTGGTCTGCAACATCGGTCACTTCGACAATGAAATCGACACCGCTTTCATGCGCAAGAACTGGGCATGGGAAGAAGTGAAGCCACAGGTGCACAAGGTTCACCGCACTGGCACTGGCAGCTTCGACCCGCAGAACGACGACTACCTGATCCTGCTGGCCGAAGGCCGCCTGGTGAACCTGGGCAATGCCACCGGTCACCCAAGCCGCATCATGGACGGTTCGTTCGCCAACCAGGTCCTGGCCCAGATCTTCCTGTTCGGCCAGAAATACGCCGACCTGTCGCCAGCCCAGAAAGCCGAGCGCCTGACCGTGGAAGTACTGCCCAAGAAACTCGACGAAGAAGTGGCCCTGGAAATGGTCCGCGGTTTCGGCGGCGTGGTCACCAAGCTGACCAAGCAACAGGCTGACTACATCGGCGTCACCGTCGAAGGCCCGTTCAAGCCGCACGCTTACCGCTACTGACTAGGCGCCCCTCCCTGTGGGAGGGGCCTGTGGGAGCAAAGCTTGCTCGCGATGCAGACACCTCGACCCAGCTATCGGACCGAGGTAATGCCAATCGCGAGCAGGCTCGCTCCCACATGAGTCCGCTCCCACAAGGGATATGCAAGCCTTACCGGCCTACGAGTTTCCAAGGATATGACCATGTCCCAAGACCGTCGCTACAGCTTCGAGTTCTTCCCGACGAAGACCGATGCTGGGCATGAAAAACTGATCGCCACTGCCCGGCAGTTGGCCAGCTACAACCCCGACTTCTTCTCTTGCACCTATGGCGCTGGCGGTTCGACCCGTGACCGCACCCTGAACACCGTGCTGCAGCTCGAAAGCGAAGTCAAAATCCCCGCCGCTCCTCACCTGTCCTGCGTGGGTGACAGCAAGGACGACCTGCGCAGCCTGTTGACCCAATACAAGGCCGCTGGCATCAAGCGCATCGTCGCCCTGCGTGGCGACCTGCCGTCGGGCATGGGCATGGCCAGCGGCGAGCTGCGCCACGCCAACGAACTGGTGAGCTTCATTCGTGAAGAAACTGGCGAGCACTTTCACATTGAAGTCGCCGCTTATCCGGAAATGCACCCCCAGGCGCGCAATTTCGAAGACGATCTGCATAACTTCGTGCGCAAGGCCAACGCTGGAGCCAACAGCGCGATCACCCAATACTTCTTCAACGCCGACAGTTACTTCTACTTCGTCGAGCGTGTACGCAAGTTGGGGGTCGACATTCCTGTCGTGCCGGGAATCATGCCGATCACCAACTACAGCAAGCTGGCGCGCTTTTCCGACGCGTGCGGTGCAGAAATCCCACGCTGGATTCGCAAGCAGCTGGAAGCCTACGGCGATGACACCTCCAGCATTCAAAGCTTCGGCGAGGAAGTCATCACGCAAATGTGTGAGCGTTTGTTGCAAGGTGGTGCGCCAGGGCTACATTTCTATACCCTTAACCAGGCCGAGCCCAGCCTCGCGGTATGGAACAACCTCAAGCTGCCGCGCTGATGACTTGATGCGGGGGTACAAAGAGGCCTTGGCGAAAACCAAGGCCTTTTTTTTAAGCAAAGACGACTGGAGGATTGCAGTAGATGCCTAATGGTCAAAGGCTCACGACCCCACAACTCATTTACCTGGTCTACGGGGCCGAGACCTATCACCAGGAAGCGTTGTTCAGCATTGCCAGCGCATTGGCCGGCCTGCGCAAGACGCCGGACGAAGCATTGGATATCCAGGTGTTCACCGACAATCCCGCGCCTTACGAAGGGCTGCCGGTGCGTCTGCGCCCGTTGGACAACGAGACCCGCCAGGCCTGGATCCAACCCCACGGCTACCACTTCCGCGCCAAGCACGTGGTGATGCAGAAAGTGCTCGAAGAAGCCGAACTGGCGCTGCTGATCGACACCGACACTTTTTTCCACTGCTCCCCCCTGGAACTGTTCCGCCGCGTCCGGCCTGGGACGCTGCTGTGCAACGCCTTCGGCCTGAAGTATGGCGCCAACAAGGATTCCGGGCTGTACCTGACACTGGCCGACACACTGCGCCAGCGGCAATTGGCAGACGACGACATGCCGTTGTTGAACTCGGGGGTCATTGGCCTCAACTGCACGGACGCCGCGGTCCTGGATCGCTCGATCGCCCTGATGGATGAACTGTATCCATTGGCGCAGGGGGCCTACACACTGGAAGAGTTCTGCCTTTCGGTAGCGGCCTATCGCTCGGTGCAAGTGCGCGAATGCCCGGACCTGATTCATCATTACTGGAGCCGCAAGCAACTGTTCCGCGCCAAGACCAAAGCCTGGCTCGACAAACACCGCGCCGCACCGATTTGCCAACGGGCCCTGGATGAAACCGGGCAAGTCACCGCCACCCTGCCCCGACCGCCGGCCCTCCAACGCCTGGCCTACAAGGTCGTTACCCTGGCGCTGCCCAATCATAAACGCCAGTTCATGCGCGAGATCCTCTACGGCTGCTACCGCCACACCAACCAGTTCGACCAGGCCTGCGCGCCGGTCTGGTGGGAAAAGGCCCTGGAGAACGTCGAACACCGCCTGGAAAAGCCGTTGCAGGACCATGAGCTCAAGCGCTGGCTCAATCATCCGGTGATTCGCCTGGTACTGGGTGAGCGCCGCGAAGTCATCTATGAGCACTTGATGCAGACAAAGGGCCACTAGTGGCCTGCGTGGTTAGTTCGTCAGTTCAAATCCGGATGCCAGAAGTTGAACTGACAGGACTAACCACACAGGCCACCAGGGCGCAGGCCAGAGCGCTCTAGCTATTTGGTGAGCTCTCGTCGTAACCTCAGGCCATGCCCGTCATTGTCCAACTGCTGACCGCCCTTATCCTCCTGTGCCTGAGCATGACTGCCCGGGCCGAGAAGTTGCGCATTGTCACCGAACCCTGGGCCCCGTATGTCTACGAAGAGCAGGGCAAGATGCTAGGCCTGGACTACGAAACCACGGCCATCGTGTTCAAGCGCCTGGGCATCGACGTGGAATGGCAGTTCCTGCCGTGGAAGCGTTGCCTGGTGATGCTGGAGCAGGGGCTGGCGGACGGTGCGCTGGACATTTTCCACAGCGATAAGCGCGATGCCATGCTGCTTTACCCCAGCGAACCGCTGTCGGACGTGGAGTTCGTGATGTTCTACGCCAATGCCCGGCCCCATCCGTTTCGCACGCTCGATGACCTGGGCGGCCTGACCATCGGCACTTCGCCCGGTTATCTGTACAGCCAGGCTTTCAGTGAGTCGACCCTGTTCACCCGTGAAACGGCGCCCACCCACGAAGCCAATTTCGGCAAGTTGCAGTTGGGGCGGATCGATCTGCTCATCACCGACCGTAGGGTGGGCCGACATGTACTTGAACAAATGCGGTTGGGCGACCAGATTACCGAAAACCCGACGGTCGTGAGCCGTCAAAGCCAATACCTGGCGGTACGACGCAACGCCGGGATGGATTTGCTGGTGCAACGCTTCGGTGCCGAACTCAAGCGTTTCAAGCGCGAACCGGCCTATGCCGAACTGAGCGCTCGTTACGGCGCCGGCCCGATTGCCAAGGTCGCCTCGCCCGGTCAGGCAACGCTGAAATAAACCGTTGAGCAGCGGGAAAGCGGCGCACGGCGTTTGCTCTGTTATACTCCGGCCTTCCCGCCAGGCTCACGCCCGGACGCCCGGCCTTGCAAAAGGCATCCCGACACCGCTACAGCGCAGCCTACAGCCCGCGCGAGCCTTGTCCGGACCCGCCTTCGAGGCCCGGCAGGACCGGACGGGATGACGTCTTTTTGTTGAACGTCATTCGCGCCCGGCAAGACTATCCCATTGGGCCAGGCCCTCACTAAAACAGGATTACTCATGTCCTTTGCTTCCCTCGGTCTCTCCGAGGCTTTAGTCGGCGCTATCGAAGCCGCCGGCTATACCCAGCCTACCCCGGTGCAACAGCGGGCCATCCCCGCCGTGTTGCAAGGTCGCGACCTGATGGTCGCGGCGCAGACAGGTACTGGTAAAACCGGCGGTTTCGCCCTTCCGATCCTGGAGCGGTTGTTTCCCAACGGTCACCCAGACAAATCCCAGCGTCATGGCCCGCGCCAACCGCGCGTACTGGTCCTGACCCCAACCCGCGAACTGGCGGCCCAGGTCCACGAGAGCTTCAAGATCTATGCTCGCGACCTGAAGTTCGTCAGCGCCTGCATTTTTGGCGGCGTCGGCATGAACCCCCAGGTCCAGGCCATGTCCCGTGGCGTCGATGTACTGGTGGCCTGCCCCGGCCGCCTGCTGGACCTGGCCGGCCAGGGCAGCGTCGATTTGTCCCACGTGGAAATCCTCGTGCTGGACGAAGCCGACCGCATGCTCGACATGGGCTTTGTCCATGACGTGAAGAAAGTGCTCGCCCGCCTGCCCGCCAAGCGTCAGAACCTGCTGTTCTCGGCAACGTTCTCCAAGGACATCACCGACCTGGCTGGCAAGTTGCTGCACAACCCGGAGCGCATCGAAGTCACGCCGCCGAACACCACGGTCGAGCGCATCGAGCAACGCGTATTCCGCCTGCCAGCCAGCCACAAGCGCGCCCTGCTGGCGCACCTGATTACCGCCGGTGCCTGGGAACAGGTCCTGGTGTTCACCCGGACCAAGCACGGCGCCAACCGCTTGGCCGAGTACCTGGACAAGCACGGCCTGCCGGCAGTGGCGATCCACGGTAACAAGAGCCAGAACGCCCGCACCAAGGCCCTCGCCGACTTCAAGGCCGGCGAGGTACGCATCCTGGTAGCCACCGACATCGCGGCCCGTGGCCTGGACATCGACCAGTTGCCCCACGTGGTCAACTTCGAGCTGCCAAACGTCGATGAAGATTACGTTCACCGTATCGGCCGTACGGGCCGGGCCGGTCGTTCGGGCGAAGCGATCTCGCTGGTCGCGCCGGACGAAGAAAAGCTGCTCAAAAGCATCGAGCGCATGACCAAGCAGAAAATTGCCGACGGCGACCTGATGGGCTTCGATGCCAGCACCATCGAGGCCGAGAAGCCTGAAGTGCGTGAACGTCCGGACGTGCGTAACCCGCGCAACGCCCGTGGCCCACGTGGCGACGGTCCGAATGGCGGCGGTGGCGGCGGTGGCCGCAAGGACAAAGGCAAGGACAAGGGCAAGGAAAAACCGGCCAGCAACAGCCGTGGCGAACGCCCAGCTCGCGAGCAGAAGCCCCGCGAAGGCACGCCAGCCCGTGAACAGCAGCGCCCAATCCCACGCGCCGCAGCCGATCGTGCCCCGGACGAGTTCCTGGACGACGACATCGACAACTTCGGTAACCGCGTCGACTACGTGCCGCAGCAGAAACCGGCCCAGGGCCGTGGTCGCCGTCCAGGTGCCCCGGCACAAGGTGCAGGCGCTCCGCGCAGTGGCCAGCCACAGGGACGCCAGAACGGCCCGCGCAACAGCAACGGCTCGTCCACCGGCACCCCGCCGGCCAAGCGCAACGGCCCACGCAACGGTGCCCCACGTGACGGCCAGGCTCGTCGCGATGACACCCGCCCGCGCCGCCCGGCCCGTGACGACCAGCCGCGTCAGGAACCCGCCGTGCAGAACCCGCGCAGCAACCAGCCGAAGATCATGCACAAGGAATCGAAAGCCGATCGCTTCCCGACGCCTGAGCAACTGGATCAACTGCCAAGCCGTCCACGGGGCGAGAAGCCGGCGTTGCTGACCCGCAATCGCTGAGTTTTTCCAAGCCTTGAAAATGCCCCGGGTCTCGCGACCTGGGGCATTTCATTTGATGGGCTCTGATCCAACCCTGTGGGAGCGAGCCTGCTCGCGATAGCGGTGGGTCAGTCACCGCTCTTTTCATGCACCGGCCTCATCGCGAGCAGGCTCGCTCCCACAGGGACACTGTGTTGTCAAAATCCGCGCAATAAAAAACGCCCCTGATCGCAAGACCAGGGGCGTTTTTTGTCAGGCGCAAAGGTTACTTCGCTTTGACACCTTCAAACGAGATGTACAGCTCAACGACGTCGGATTGTGGACCCAGGTCCATCATCTTGCCGAAGTCAGAACGCTTGATGCTGGTGGTGCCCTCGAAACCAGCACGGTAGCCGCCCCACGGATCCTTGCCTTCACCCAGGAACGTGGCCTTGACCACGATTGGCTTGGTCACGCCGTGCAGCGTCAGGTCGCCAGTCACGTCGGCAGTGTCTTTACCATCAGCATTCTTGCCGGTGGGCTTGACACTGGTGGACACGAACTTGGCATCGGCGAACTTGCCTACGTCCAGGAAGTCCTTGCTGGAGATATGCTTGTC
This sequence comes from Pseudomonas sp. DF11, assembly GCF_058148565.1. Classification (NCBI taxonomy): domain Bacteria; kingdom Pseudomonadati; phylum Pseudomonadota; class Gammaproteobacteria; order Pseudomonadales; family Pseudomonadaceae; genus Pseudomonas; species Pseudomonas sp. DF11. The sequence continues at coordinate 590,575 of NZ_JBYVYN010000002.1, read as the reverse complement.
GCGCTCGGCGTGATTGGTGAACACACTGGCGGTACGTACGTTGAACTCGATCTTGCTGGCTTCAGGCTTGGCGGCGTCGAAGCTGAACTTGCCGTCGATGTCCTTGAAGGTACCGGTGATGTAGCTATAGCCCAGGTGGCTGATCTTGAAGTCGACGAAGGCGTGCTGGCCTTCCTTGTCGACCACGTAGTCGGCAGCCATGGCCTGACCGGCCGACAGCAGGGCAGAACCGATTGCCAGGGCGGCGAGCGTCTTTTTCAACATGCTTTCTATTCCTTTGGAGTCGAGGTTGAACATCAGGCTTGGCGTCCCAGCATGCGCTTGAGGGTCGCGTCACGGTCGATAAAGTGGTGTTTCAATGCAGCCAACGCATGAAGGCCGGAAAAAATGACCAGCGCCCATGCCAGGTACAGGTGAATCTGGCCGGCGACGTCTGCCTGATCGGGCAGTCCGGACACCAGCGCGGGTACTTCAAACAGGCCAAACACCGGAATCCCGACACCGTCTGCGGTGGAAATCAGGTAACCGGCAATCATCACGGCGAACAGCCCGAGATACAGCGCGCCATGGCCAAGCTTGGCGCCGGCGCGAGTCAGGCGACCATAGGTTTCAAGGGTCGGTGGCGGCGGGCTGACGAAACGCCAGAGCACTCGCAGCAACATGACCGCCAGCAACACCAGGCCAATGCTCTTGTGCAGGTCCGGTGCGTCTTTGCGCCAGGCGCTGTAGTAATCCAGGCCAACCATCCACAAGCCCAGGGCGAACAGCCCGTACACCGCCAGCGCCACGCCCCAGTGCAGAGCGATACTGACCCAGCCATAGCGAGAAGAGGAGTTGCGTAGCTGCATTGCTCATATCCTGTAAAAACTGCGATCAAGACTAGCGAGTTATCTATCGAATTAAAGCGGAAAATTTCGCTTTGAAATATCGAGAAATACGATCATCAGTCTGGAGGGGGTGGGTTAAGGAAAGATTAAAGGGAAAAAGGTGGTGATGACGAGGGGGTCGGGCAGCCTTTAGGGGCCTGTATGAACCTCATCGCGAGCAGGCTCGCTCCCACAGGAGGCCGCGCAGGGGCTGTCACCGCCGCCCAACTATTTTCGCCATGTAATATATATGTATTGCCATTTTTCATCTTTACCCTTGATCAAATGAGCGCTCAACAACTCATTGAACAAGGTGAACAAAATGGCTGTTCGTTATACCCCTTTCAAAGCTAGCGGCTCGCCGCAACTACCGCCTAATCAAACAATGTCCCCGGGGCAATACCTAAAATCCAGCAATGGGCGGTTCCGATTGATCTTACAGGCCGATGGAAACTTGGTAATCAAGGACCGCGAGGCAATTATCTGGACCGCTGGTGATAAACAACCTTACAGCGTCACGTTGTATCCAAGGAGAATGCGTGAACCTCTACAATTCGTCGTCAGCAACAGCGGCTTTCTTTATGATCCGTCCAGACGGCGATTGTGGATCGCCGAAAGCACCCACAGCACAGACAAATCTCTTTGGTTCAACACCTATATGCTCATGCAGGACGATGGAAACCTGGTCATTTTTGACATGCGAACAGGGGATCTTTGCTGGGCCCGCTATGGCTTCGTCCCGGGACGTATGTCCAAGCCAAAGTGGGTCAAAATTTTATTTGAGAACTTTGAGATTAAAACTTGGTCGTTTTCGTTGCCGCCTCTTTAGAGTCACTTATTGACGCACTCAGGCCTGTAAGGATCCATGTCGCATCTATAAACTAATTGAGGATCGTGCTTTTTCAGAACCATACGGCCATCAGCAGTGCAACCACTGACACCGAATACTGCCAATAGCATTAAGGCCGCTATCAATTTCATGTTAACTCCAGCTTTCACGAGGTAAAAATTTCGAATTATTAGTTTACCGAGCACTCAGCCCTATATGGATCAATGGAGCATTTGTGTGCTAGCTGCGGATCTCTTTTGGAATCATCGGAATCGTCAAAGGATCTCGGCATTCGCCATACACACATCCATATATCGAAGCCAATACGACTACTGCCATTAGTATTTTCATACGCGCTCCTGTTTTTGGTGGAGCCTAGATTTGTGGCTTGGTGCGCGCTATCGCCTGCTTCCGGTTAAAGGGTGGGAAGTTTCCGATGTATCGCCAAGGCGTGTAGGACGTAGCGCTTATTAAGCGATGCCGGGCTTTGAGTGGTGCCGCCGGTACGCTTGATGCTGGATAAAAAAACGCGGCCCTTGAGCCGCGTTCTTTCCACCTGATCGTTACTGAGCCTTCGTCTCAGTAGCCGTCGTCGGTTTGACTGCTGGCTTCTTCACCGGCTCGGCCTTTTTCACCGGGGCCTTGGCCGGCGCTTTTTTAGCCGGAGCTTTGGCGGCTGGTTTTTTCGCCGCCGGTTTGGTCGCTGCTTTCTTGGCTGGCTCAACCTTCGCCGGAGCAGGCGCTGGCGGTTCCACGGGTGCTGGGGCTGGGACGGGTGTCGGCGCAGGCGCTGGTGCAGGCGCTACCGGCTCCGGTGCCTTGACCGGCTCCGGTTTCTTGTCGTCATCCGAACCACCAAACAGGTTGCTGAAGAAGTTGCCCTTCTTCGCCGCTACCGCACCCGCCGCTGCCGCCGCTGCAACTGGCGCGACCTTGGCCGGTTCGAACGATTTGCCCGCCGCCAAGTCCTCAACCTGGCTGGCCGCCCGCTGGCCGCTACGCAGCGCGCCTTCCAGGGTGCCCGGGTACAGGGTGTCGGTGTGCTCGCCGGCAAAGGCTACGCGTTGCAATGGCTTTTCCCACAGACGCCAGTACTTGCTGATCTGGCCCGGGCCGAAGGCCAGGTACGCGCCGCCCGTGGACGGGTCGGTGCTGTAGCGGCGGATTTCATAGCCAGTGAACGCACCACGGGCCTGTGGATAAAATGCGTGCAGGCGGATCAGCACCTGATCGACCATCTGCTTGTCGCCGAACGCCTGCATCACCCGGGCGTTGTCGCCGGACAAGTTGATGACCACGTTGGCACCGCCCTTCATGGCCGGTTCGATCCACATCATGCCCAGGCCGGCGTTGCTGTAGATTTCGCCCGACATACGCGCCTTGCTATCCCAGACCGGGTTCTTGAACTTGAGCATGATCTGGTCACGCCAGCCGTAGTTGGTACCCTTGATCGCGCCTTGGTGCTGGGCGTCCAGGGCCGGGGTCAACTGGATCTTGTTCAGGGCTCGCAAGGGCACGGCCAGCACCACGTAATCGGCCTGGTAACCGACGCTGCCGACCTTGACGGTCACACCGTCCTTGTCTTGGGAGATGGCCGACACAGGTGAATTGGTCTTGATGGTCTTCAGTTGCTTGACGAACGCCTGGGCCAGGGTCGGACTGCCGCCCAGCAGGCGCGAAGCCCGCAGGTCGCGGTCAGATACGCCACGATAGACGCGGTTCTGCTGGGCGAAATACAGCAGCGACAGGCGCGAAGGTTCGTCATAACGAGTGCGAATCTCCTGGTTCACCAACTGCCGCGCCGTGGCCGGCAGTTGCAGACGATCGAGCCAGTTGGACACGGTGATCTGGTCCAACGCATGCAGCGTGTTGGTGGCCGCCGGGTTCTGCGGGTCTTCGATGGAGCGCGCCAGGTCGTCCAGGGTGGTTTCGTAGCGCTTGAGGGCTTCGGCGGTGGCCGGCTGTTTGGTTGCCAGGTCCGCGGCGGTGAAGTAGGTGCCGTCGATCAGGTAGCTGGGGGTGCGCACGAATTCCGGGGCCGGCGTGGTGCTCAGCTTGAATATGGAGACGTACTTGTTCAGCACCGGCTGCGTCTTCTCGTTGCCGATCCACTCGCTGGTGGCCATGCCCGACCGTCCGCCCAGGTCCGGCTTGGCCTCCAGCAGCGTCACCGCCCAGCCCTTGTTCTGCAACTCATAGGCCGCGGTGAGCCCCGCCAAACCGCCGCCGATGACGATGGCCGTCGGTTGTTTGTCCTTGGCCAGCGCCGAAACGCTGAACAGCCCTATCATCACCAGCGCACAGGCGCGCAGCCAACCAGCAGACATTCAACGAACTCCGGATTAAAACGTAGGAAATTTCAGTTTTCGAGCCAGTCGGCTCAGGGAACGGCGAAGAATACGTCAGCCATCAAAACGCCGCCAGCGACGTCTATCGCCTCATTCAAAGTAGCCGCGATGACACAATGGGTTGTCCCCGGGGCCGCCATTGCATAGGCTTGCGCGATTGTTTTGCCCGCGCCCGCCGCGAGCCGCCTCGAGGAGACTGTACATGGGCCTGAATAACCAGTGGATGCAACGCGATCTCGCGGTGCTGTGGCATCCCTGCACCCAGATGAAAGACCACGAACAGCTGCCGCTGATCCCCATCAAGCGCGGTGAAGGCGTGTGGCTGGAAGACTTCGAAGGCAAGCGCTACCTCGATGCCGTCAGCTCCTGGTGGGTCAACGTGTTCGGCCACGCCAACCCGCGCATCAACCAGAGGATCAAGGACCAGGTCGATCAGTTGGAACATGTGATCCTCGCCGGCTTCAGCCATCAACCGGTGATCGAACTGTCCGAGCGCCTGGTGAAGATGACGCCCGAAGGCCTGACCCGGTGCTTCTACGCCGACAACGGCTCGTCCTGCATCGAAGTGGCGATGAAGATGAGCTTTCACTACTGGATCAATCGCGGCCGGCCGGACAAGAAGCGCTTCGTCACCCTGAGCAACAGCTACCACGGCGAAACCATCGCGGCGATGTCGGTGGGCGATGTGCCGTTGTTCACCGAAACCTACAAGGCGCTGCTGCTGGACACGATCAAGGTGCCGAGCCCTGACTGCTACCACCGCCCTGAAGGCATGGGTTGGGAGGAGCATTCACGCAACCTGTTCGCCGCCATGGAGCAGACCCTCGCCGAGCACCACGACACTGTCGCGGCGGTGATCGTCGAGCCGCTGATCCAGGGCGCTGGCGGCATGCGCATGTATCACCCGGTATACCTGAAGTTGCTGCGCGAAGCCTGCGACCGCTATGGCGTGCACCTGATCCACGATGAAATCGCCGTCGGCTTCGGCCGCACCGGGACGATGTTCGCCTGTGAGCAAGCCGGCATCACGCCAGACTTCCTCTGCCTGTCCAAGGCGTTGACCGGCGGCTACCTGCCGCTGGCCGCGTGCGTGACCACCGACGAGGTCTACAGCGCGTTCTACGACGACTACCCGACCCTGCGTGCCTTCCTGCATTCCCACAGCTACACGGGCAATCCATTGGCCTGCGCGGCGGCCCTGGCGACGCTGGATATATTCGAAGAAGACAACGTCATCGAAAACAACCAGGCCCTGGCCCAGCGCATGGCAAGCGCCACCGCGCACCTGGCTGACCACCCGAACGTCGCCGAGGTGCGCCAGACCGGCATGGTACTGGCGATCGAGATGGTCAAGGACAAGGCCAGCAAGACCGCCTACCCGTGGCAGGAACGGCGCGGCCTGAGCGTGTTTCAGCATGCCCTGGAGCGCGGTGCGCTGTTGCGACCGCTGGGCAGCGTGGTGTATTTCCTGCCGCCGTATGTCATCACCCCGGAGCAGATCGACTTCCTGGCAGAAGTGGCCAGCGAAGGCATCGACATCGCCACCCGGGACACGGTCAGCGTGGCGGTGCCGAAGGATTTTCATCCGGGCTATCGCGATCCGGGCTAACCCCCCGGTGTTCTTGTCGGAATACTGTTGTGGCGAGGGGATTTATCCCCGTTGGGCTGCGCAGCAGCCCCAAATGCAGGCAACGCGATTTGCCTGAAGCATCGGAGCGTCCGGTTTTAGGGCTGCTGCGCAGCCCAACGGGGATAAATCCCCTCGCCACAGCCCCTCATTGCACTTTTAACCTTTTCAGAGATCCAGCATGAGACTGTCCCGTTTCTTCATCGACGCCCCCCTGGGCCTCGGCGACCACGAACTGCCCGAAGCCCAGGCCCACTACATCGGCCGGGTGCTGCGCATGGCCGAGGGCGATGCGGTGCAGGTGTTCGACGGCTCGGGCCAGGAGTTTCGCGGCACACTGGCCGAAGTCGGCAAGAAACGCGTGCGGGTGCAATTGGACGAGCAGTTCGCCGGCCAACCTGAATCGCCGCTGCGCATCCACCTCGGCCAGGGCCTGTCCCGGGGCGAGCGTATGGATTGGGCGATTCAGAAGGCCACGGAGCTGGGGGTCAGCGAAATCACGCCGATTTTCAGCGAGCGCTGCGAAGTACGCCTCAAGGACGAACGCGCCGACAAACGCCTGCTGCACTGGCGCCAAGTGGCGATCAGCGCCTGCGAGCAGTGTGGACGCTCCACCGTACCGGCGATCCACCCACCACTACTGCTGGCTGACTGGCTGAAACAGACCGAGGCCGAACTGAAGCTGGTGCTGCACCCGGTGGCCGAGCCGCTGGTCAGCCATGCCAAGCCGTCGAGCCTGGCATTCCTGATCGGGCCCGAAGGCGGGTTGTCGGAAGCCGAAGTCGAACAAGCCAAGACCGCCGGCTACTACGCCGCCCGCCTCGGCCCCCGCGTGCTGCGCACCGAAACCGCGCCCGTGGTGGCGCTGGCGGTGGCGCAGCAGTTGTGGGGGGATTTCTAAGGCTCCGCGACCACTGAAGATCAATTGTGAAGCGGGCTTGCTCGCGAAGGCGGTGTGTCAGTCAATACGAATGCTGGCTGACACACCGCTTTCGCGAGCAAGCCCGCTCCCACAGTGGATCGTGGATGTCCGTGCGGCCTACTGCACCGGCTCGCTGGTCGGCTTGGCAATGATTGCCTTCAATTCGCTGGTCATCGGGAATTCCAGGTTCAGACCCTTGGGTGGGATCGGTTTCTGGAACCAGCGCGCGTAGATCTCGTTGATCTCCCCCGACTTGTACAAATCGGCCAGGGTCGCGTTGACCAGCGCCAGGAATTGCGGGTCGTCCTTGCGCAGCATGCAGCTGTAGATTTCCCGCGATTGCTCTTGCCCCACCACCACCCATTTGTGTGGGTCGCGGGCCTTGGCCCGTTCGCCGTAGAGCAACGCATCGTCCATGTAGAACGCCGCCGCCCGGCCGGTCTCGAGCATCTGGAAGGACTCGCCGTGGTCCTTGGCGCTGATGATGAACATCTCGGCGTTGTTGTCCTGGTTGTAGCTTTTCAGGAAGCGCTCGTTGGTGGTACCGGCGGTGGTCACCACATTCTTGCCGCGCAGGTCGGCAAAGCTGTGGATGCCGCTGTCCTTGGCCGTCAGCAACTGGCCCTTCACATAGATGAAACCGTAGGAAAACGCCACTTGCTTCTGCCGCTCGGCCGTCACCCCGGTCGAGCCGCACTCCAGGTCGACGGTACCGTTCTGCACCAGTGGAATACGGGTCTGGGAGGTGACCAGGTTGTACTTCACGTTCAGTTGCGGCAACGCCAGTTGGGTCTTGATGCGCTCGACAATCTTGCCCGCCAGCTCCACCGAGTAACCCATCGGCTGGCCGCTGCTGTCACCGACGTAGGAAAAGGGCACCGAGGCGTCACGATAGCCCAGGGTAATGCTCCGGGTACTGGCGATCTTGTCCAATGTGCCGGTCGGAGCCGCTTCATTGGCATGGGCCTGGACGCTCAGCAACAGGCTCAGGGTGCAGCCGATCAACGTGATTTTTCGCATTGTTGTTCTCCGTTGGATGGGTCAGGCGGCGCGGGGCGTCAAGCCCTGCAAGTCGATGGAGGGTGTGTGCTGGCGGATCAGCTCGCTGAGCAAGCGAGCGCTGCCACACGCCAGGGTAAAGCCCAAGGCCCCATGACCGAGGTTGAGCCACAAGTTGCGGTAGCCAGTGGCGCCGATCAGCGGCACGCCGCTGGGAGTCGCCGGGCGCATGCCGGCCCATTCGACGGCGCGCTGGTAATCCCCACCCCGGGGCAAGGTTTCCTGGGCCTGGCGCTTGATCAGGGCGAGGCGCTTGGGGTCCGGCGTCGGGTCGAAGCCGACGATGTCCACCATCGCCGCGACTCGCAGTTGTTCGCCGATGCGAGCGTAGACGACCTTGCGGTCGTAATCGGTGATGCTCAACTCCGGTGCCCGATGCTGTGGGCCAATAGGCACGGTCAGGCTGTAGCCCTTGAGCGGATACAGCGGCATCCGCACCCCGGGCAAGGCGAGCGCGGCGCTGCGATGGCCGGCGGCAAGCACCAGGTGCTCCACCGGCAGCCGCTGCCCGTCCAGCACAATGGCCTGCACCGCGCCATCGGAGTGTTCGATGGCGCTGACCGGGTGCCCCAACAGGAACTCGCAGCGCCCCGACGCCCGCAGACGCATCGCCAATTGCTGGCAGAAGGCATGGCAATCGGCAACTTCCTCATCCGGCGTGTAGATCCCGCCCACATATGGCACGCCGGCCAGGGCTGGCTCCAGGTTCGCGCACTCGTCGGGGCCAAGCACCTGCTGATGGGCACTGTCCGCCAAGCCCTGCCGCGCACGCTGGAAATGCCTCGCGTCGCGAAACGTCACCAGCTTGCCATTGCGCCGCCAGTTGAAACCGTCGAGGCGATCGTCCTCGCGCCAGCCCTGCAAGGTTGCCTGGCTCAATAACGCCAGGCGCAACAGGTGGGCGCCGTTGCGCCGGTTGACCGAGGTCCGGCAGGCGCCGATGAACGCGGCCATCCAACGCCACTGTGCCGGGTCCAGGCGCGGTCGCAGCTTGAGTGGCGAATCACCGCGCAGCATCCAGCCCAGTGCCTGCCAGGGCACCCCGGCGTCCGCCAACGGGGTGACGTAGCGATACGACAACTGGCCGCCGTTGGCAAAACTGGTTTCGCTGCCCAAGGTCTCCCGGGCCTCCACCAGCGTCACGTCGACGCCATCGCGCACCAATGCATAAGCCGTCGCCAGCCCGACCACGCCACCACCGATGATGCAAACCCGCTGAGCCATGTCCATCTCACATCCGTTTTCAGTGGCTTGAGGTTAGGGCCAGGTGACAGGCCGCGGACAATGAATAAAGATGGACTCCCTATAAACAAAGGTTATGGGTTCGCCATGCGTCTTCGCCATATCGAGATCTTCCAGGCCATACGCCAGACCGGCTCCATCAGCGGTGCCGCCCAACTGCTGCATGTTTCGCAACCGGCGGTGACCAAAGTGTTGCAGCATGCCGAGCAGCAATTGGGGTTTGCGTTGTTCCTGCGGGTGCGCGGCAAGTTACAGGCCACGCCTGAAGCGCTGGAGCTGGAGCGCGAGGTCGATAAAGTCAGCGAGAGCCTGCAAGGTGTCCGGCGTCTCGCCCAAAGCCTGCGGCGCGAGCCGGGCCACAGCCTGCGAATCGGCGCAACGCCGGCCCTGGCCCTGTCACTTCTACCGGCGGCGATTCATCAATGGACGCGCCGCTACCCGGACATCGTCTGCGAGTTGTCCAGCGCCCACAGCCGCGAGCTGGTGCAAAACCTGTTGATGCGCGAAATCGACGTCGCCCTGACCCTGCAACCGCCCGATCATCCGGGCCTCAAGGCCCAAACCCTGGCCAGCGGCGTGCTGGTGGCCCTGGCGCCAAGCGGGCATTGGCCCCAAGCGCAGGTGGGGCAGCCGATGCCGTTGCAGGCGCTGGCCGGCGCACCGTTGATCGGCCTGTCCAGCGCCGACCCGCTTTCGGCCAAGCTGGACGGCTATCTCAAGGCCGTGGAGCCATCGCCGCGCATCAGCATCGCCGTACAGACCTATTCACTGGCCCGGGCCATGGTCGAATCCGGCGCCGGGCTGGCGGTGATCGACCCATTCACGGCACTCGGCGCTTCGAGCACCCGCACGGCAATCCGACCGTTGTCGCCACCGCTGCCCATTTCCCTGTATGCCGTGACCCGGGCCAATGAGGCTCCGGCGCACACCCTCGGCGCATTGCTGGAAATTTTTGCCGGCCAGGCCCAGGCGCAACTGGACCGCCTGTTCGCGGTGGCCGGTTGAAACTGACTAGAGAACGTAGAACAGAATCGCCACGAAGTGCAGCAGGCTGCCGGCGATCACGAACAGGTGCCAAATGCCGTGGGCGTGGCGCAGCCGGTGGTCGAGGGCAAAGAAGATAATGCCCACGGTGTACAACACGCCACCCGAGGCAAGCCAGGCGAACCCGGCGCTGCCCAGGGCCGCCAACAGCGGTTTGACCGCCACCAGCACGATCCAGCCCATCACCGCGTAGATGACGATCGACAGGATCCGCGCTTCGGAACGCGGCTTGATCTCCTGCAGGATTCCGATCAGCGCCAGGCCCCAGACGATCCCGAACAAACTCCAGCCCCAAGGCCCGCGCAGAGTCACCAGGCAGAACGGGGTGTAGCTGCCGGCAATCAACAGATAGATCGAAAAGTGATCGACCTTCTGCATGATTTCTTTTTTGCGCCCGCGCACGCTGTGATAGACCGTCGAAGCGCTGTACAGCACCAGCAAGGTGAACCCGTAGATCGCCACGCTGACGATCTTCCACGGATCGCCTGCCATCCCGGCAATCACCAGCAACCACACCGCCCCGATAAAAGCCGCCACCGCCCCGACCAGGTGGGTCCAGGCGTTGAGTCGTTCGCCGTGATACATCCAATACCACCTCACATTTAGAAACAGGTGCCAAGGCTCAGGCTTGGCGATTGAAAGTGCAATGGTTCGCTTTTTAAACCTGGAGACATACCTTGTGGCGAGGGAATTTAGCGAAACGTCGCACCGCCCCTCTGGGCTGCGAAGCGGCCCCAATGCACCTAAATGCGATCAGCCTGACACACCGAGGTGACAGGATTTGGGGCTGCTGCGCAGCCCAGCGGGGATAAATCCCCTCGCCACAAAGGCCTATTGGGGCACAATCAGGCCATACGAATAAGAGTCCGCCCCATGCTGATCGACGAAGAATTGACCCTGAAGAAACTCGAGGTGTTCCTGGCCTTCATGCGCACCGGCAACCTGGCGCGGGCGGCGGCCGAGTTGCAGACCAGCAACGTCAGTGTGCACCGGGCCATTCACTCACTGGAAAGCGCCCTGCGCTGCCCGTTGTTCAAGCACGAAGGCCGCAACCTCACGCCGCTGGAGAGCGCCTATGTGCTGGAAGAACGGGCGCAGAAACTGATCCAGGACGTGGTCGAAAGTGTACGCCTGACCCGCGAAGCCGCGGGCTTCTCCGCCGAGCGCTTCAAGTTGGGCTCGCTGTATTCGCTGACGGTCAAGACCGTGCCGCAACTGATCATGGGCCTGAAAATCCGCCGCAGCGAACTCAATATCGACCTGATCCTGGGTTCGAACATCGACCTGCTGTACAAACTCAAGAACATGGAAGTGGACGCGATCCTGATTTCCCTGGATGACAGCGTGAACGACCCGGACTGCGAGCATATCGCGCTGTTTTCCGATGACATCTTTCTTGCCACACCGGCGGATTCGCCCTTTGCCCAGCGCAGCGAAGTCGACCTGGCCGAGGTCCGCGACGAGACGTTCATCACCCTGACCCAGGGCTTCGCCACGCACCAGGACGGTATCCGGGTGTTCAAGCAGGCGGGGTTCGAGCCGAAGGTGGCGATGCAGGTCAACGACATCTTCACCCTGCTGAGCATGGTCAGCTCCGGGGTGGGTTATGCGTTGCTGCCGGGCAGGATTGCGGCGGTGTATGAAAACCGGGTGAAACTGATCCCGTTGCAGGAAAAGTACCGGTTGCAGCAGCACATCGGCGTGGTGTTCCTCAAGGCCAAGGAACGTGACCCGAATCTGCTGGCGCTGTTGGCTGAGTGCCGGATGTATGCCAATCGCCAGGCTTGAAACCGAGTCGCCCCTATCGCGAGCAGGCTCGCTCCCACAAGGGATTTGTGAACACCGATCCAATGTGGGAGCGAGCCTGCTCGCGATAGCGTCAGAACAGGCGATACAAATTCGAAACCTAGCCGACAATCCCGCGCACAATGAAGTACAGCAACGAAGGCCCCAACAAACAGCCAAGCCCGGTATGGAACGTCGCCGTCAACGCGCCATACGGCACCAACCGCCGGTCCGTCGCCGCCAGGCCGGCTGTCACCCCACTCACCGTCCCGGCCAGACCGCCGAAGACCATGGCTGAGCGCGGATTGTCCAGGCCCATCCAGCGCGCCGCCATGGGCGTGCCGACCATCACGATGATCGCCTTGATCAAGCCGGTGGCAATCGACAACGCCATCACATCGGAGGTCGCGCCAATCGCCGCCCCGGTCACGGGCCCGACGATGTAGGTCACCGCACCCGCGCCAATGGTGGTCATGCTCACCGCATCGCGATAACCGAACACCCAGGCGATGCTCGCACCGACAATGAAGGGCAAAATCGTGCCCAGCAGCAACGCGATGGCGCCAATCAACCCGGCCTTTTTCGCTTCGGTGGCCTGCACCTCGAACGCCGTGGCAACAATGGCGAAGTCGCGCAGCATGGCGCCACCCATCAAACCGATGCCGGAAAACAGCGACAGGTCCGCCAGGCCTTTTTGCCCGCCGGTCATGGTGCCGCCCACCCAGGCCAGCACCAGGCCGATGACGATGGCAATCGCCGAACCGTGGACCCGCCCATAGGTCAGGCGCTTGGACAATATCACCGACACCCACATGATCACGCCGACGAACGCGAACGCCGTGATCAGACCGTTATGTTCCAGGCCTTTCTCGATGAGATCCCACATATCAGCGACCTCCTACTGGGGTACCGAGTGGCGTGACTTCCGCCGGTTCCTCGGGCAAGGGTTCGCCTTTGTGGGTCCGGCTGATCAGCGTAATGGTGCAACCGCAGAGCACCACCGAACCAATGGCCGCCAGCACCGCCACCGGGCCGCCGTGCAAGGCCGTGACCACGTTCTGTTGCGCGGCCATCGCGACCACCACTGGAATGTACATGGCGCCCCAGAAGCCGACGCCCATTTCGCATTCCTTGGTCATGCCGCCGCGTTTTTGCATCCACAGCCGCGCACAGATCAGCAGGATCATCGCAATGCCGACCCCGCCGACGTTGGATTTGACGCCCAGCAACACGCCGAGCAGGTCGCCCATGATCACCCCTGCCAGCGTACAGATCGCCAACAGCGCCACACCGTAAATAATCATTGTTGTAGTCCTCAAAGTGCATCGTCGAAGTTGTTGTTTTTGTAATTCGCAGCCTGAGTCGGTGGTCTAGGGTTGGCGGCTTCCCTCCTCACGCAACAGCGCTTGCAAGGTATCGAGCCGGGCACCGTCGAAGGCCATGACGGTGCCTTGCTCGAACACCCGGCGCGCCAGCCCGGTCAGCACCGCACCGGGCGGCAGTTCGATCTGTAGCCGCACGCCACGCTCGTAGGCGCTTTGCACGGTGCCGCGCCAATCGACGACGCGGCACATGTTGAACGCCAGGTCGTCACGCAGGGCCTCGGGGCTGATCACCGGGCGGGCGCGGCTGCCGCTGAGATAGCCCAGGGTTGGCGCTTTCAACGCCACATCGGCAAACGCTTGGGCCAATGCTTGCGCCGGAGCCTCCAGCAATGGGCAATGGGACGGCACGCTCACCGCCAGCCGACAGGCCTTCCCGGCCCCCAGGCTTCGCGCTCGCTTGGCAACGTTGCTCATTGCTTCGTCGCTGCCGGCAATGACCACCTGATTATCCGCATTGATGTTGGCCAGGTAGACCGGTGTGCTGTCGCTGTGCACCTGTGCCAACAACGCTTCCACTGCCGCGAGGTCGAGGCCGATGATCGCAGTCATGCCGTAGCCTTGCGGATAGGCTTGCTGCATCAACTCACCGCGCAGGCTGACCAGTCGCAACGCCTCGTCAAACCCCAGCGCACCGGCCACCACCGCCGCCGGATAAGCGCCGATGGACAGCCCCGCCACGTAGTCCGGCGCAGGCGCCCGTTCCAACAGTTGCCGGGATGCCGCCACCCCGGCGATCAACAGGCACAGCTGCACGGCACGGGTCGATTGCAACGCCTCGGCGCTGTCCAGTTGCAGGACGTCCTCGCCGAGCACATCACCCGCCTCACCCAGGATTTGCGGCGCCAGGCCATGGAGCATGCCTGCTCGCTGCGCACCCTGGCCGGGAAACACCAAGAGGCTGCTCACGCGACATCCTCCAACGCCGACCGCCAGGGATCGCTCACCAGCCGTGCCTGCCGGTCATCCTTGAGCAAGACCCGGCGTGCCGAACCCGCCCACTCGCGCAGGGCGACGGCGCCGCAAGGCGTCTGCAATTGCATGTCCACCACGCAAGCCGATGCATCCAGATGCGCCAGCAATTCCCTGGCCTGGAGGCGATCCAACCGCTGCGGCGTGCGCAGGATCAGGTCGAGGTCGCTGCGCTCATGCAACGCCTCGATGCCACTGGCGAGTTCGAACCCGGCGCTACCGCTGACGCCCCAGATCCAGCCACTGGCGTCGAGCATCGGGCGCAGTCGGGACAGCGCTTGCAAGGCTGGCAAGTCGCGAGTCGGCACTACGTGACAAAGGTCTTCTGGCCGGACGCGACGGGCAATCGCCGCGATCGCCATCGACGTTGCATAACGCTGCTCGCGCAAGCGCCCGCGCACGCCAACCGCGATTTGATCCGGCGCCGTCAGCGAACGCCGGACCACTACCGGTTGACCGGCGCCGATCGACTCGACCGCCCATGCCGGCGCGCCCACGGGCAACTGCTCCGGGGTCAGTCCCCAGAGCAGGTCATGGGCCAGGTAAGGATTCACCACTGCGCTCTCAGTAATTGGCGAACCGTGCTGGAGGCGGCGCGATGGTTCGCGCCCAGGCGACTGCTCAAATCCCGAGGCGCCCCGGCAATATCGTTGATCGCCTGTTGCAGGCAATCACTCACCTGCGCCAGGTCAACTGCCGTCGGCTGTTCGATCTGCTCCACCGACAAGGTTTCCCAGAGCAACCCCAGGCTGGCGAAGCTGTCGATGTCATAAGCCATCGGCGGCACGCTGGCGGCCAGGGCTTCCAGCTCTTCGACACTGCGCAGGGTCACCCGCGCCGCCGAAGCCTTGCCCATGGCGTGGACCATCACCCCCGGGTCCCGCAGGGCAATCAACCGGTTGGCCTGGTAGCCGTGGGCCAGGAACGCTCCGGACATGGCCTTGCCCACCAGCAAACCGATCACCGGATGCCCGGCCAACCGCGCCCGGGCATAACTGTCCGCCGCACCGGCCAAGGCCTGGTGAATGCCCAAGGCTTCTTCGCGTCGGCCATAGGCCTGGCTCGGCACATCGACAATGGCGATCAGCGCACGCTTGTACGGTGCCGCGCGGTCAGCGTCGATGGCATCGTCCACGGCTTTGGCCAAGCCCCAGCCCTCCAACAAGCCGACTTCACCGTTGCGAGCCCGCGGGAAACGGTTATCGGGATCGGCCACGACAGCCAACAGACGCACGTTCTGTTCACCCAATCTGACGTCGGCCACTTTCAACGAAGCAGGCAATCCGTCCACCGGTTTGGCGCCGCCGCTCAATGCCTCGAACCAGCGCAAGCCTCTTAATGAATACGCACTCATGGGCGTTCTCCCTGATACAACTGGCGAACCGCTGCCGGTTCGATTTGCACTTGCGTGTCCAATCGGGCCAGGCGTTGCAGGAACAACTCAGCCTGGCCGCTGCGATGTTGGGCGGGAACGCCCAGGTGCAGCAACTGGCTGACCTGTTGGCGGATTTGCGTCACATCATCGGCCGCATAACGGTCCACCAGTGCCGTGGCGAAACGCTGTTCACCGCCGGTCAGGCTCCAGATGAACGGCCGGTCGCGGGAGTCGTATTCGTCGATCCCGGCTTCCTGCTCGATCACTTGCGGACCGTTCAGCCCCAGTCGCGCCTCCTGGGTCACCAGCAGATAACTGCACAGCCCGGCGGCGATGGACATGCCGCCAAAACAACCGACGCTGCCGGCCACCACGCCCACTACCGGCTGATACTGACGCAGGTCGACTATCGCCGAATGAATCTCGGCAATCGCCGCGAGCCCGAGGTTGGCCTCCTGCAAACGCACGCCACCGGTTTCCAGCAGCAATACGGCGCGGGTCGGGATGCCCTTGCGGTTGTCCTCGGCGGCCAGTTCCAACGCACCGGCAATCTTCGCCCCACCGACTTCACCGAGGCTGCCGCCCTGGAACGCGCCTTCGATGGCGGCGATCACCACCGGCAGGCCATCGAGCGAACCCTTGGCGATCACCACGCCGTCATCGCTTTGCGGCACTACGCCCTGGCGTAACAGCCACGGCGACATGATCCGTTGGAACGGATCGAGCAGTTCGCGGAAAGTACCGTCATCGAGCAAGGCTTTCGCCCGTTGCCGAGCGCCAAGTTCGACGAAGCTGTGCTTGTTGAGCAACGCTGCGCTGTCAGTCATGGCCGATCTCCTCGAAGCCTTGTTCCAGGCGCAAGCGCACCACGCCGGGGGTGGCGCCGAAATCGTGGATGTCGATGGACAGGGCCGGCGGCGTCTGGCCGTCGAACATGCGGGCGAACAGGTGCTGCCAGCGTTGTTCGCTGCCATTGACCGAGGTCTGCACCCGAATGCTCAGCTTGCCCGCCAGCCCCGGCTCGATCAGCACTTCCAGGTCTCCCGAGCCGACGCAGCCCACCAGCGCCCGGCCCCGTGGCGGCTGCCCGGCGGGAAATTCAAAGGATAAGGTTTCCATCAGCACACTCCAGGAAAGAGGCCATCGCCGCGTTCGATACGGTCGAGAAACAGGCAGGCGGCGAGCAAGTCGGCAGCGCCCCCGGGCGAGGCGTTCAAGGCAATCAGTTGTTGGTCGAGCGCGTGCAACTGGCGGCGACCGCCCAGGCTCGCACTGCCACCGGCATCGAGAACCGCTTTGGCGCCGTGCTGCATGGCTTGCAGGCCCTTTTCACCGGCACGGTAGAGCACGCAAGTGTCGGCCAGCGTGGTCATGATCGCCAGCAACGCATCGAGCCGGGCGTTCTGCTCACCCGCCCCCGCCGCGCGGCTGCGCTTGAGTTGCGGCAAGCCCAGGCCGGTGACCGCCGGGAACGCCAATTGCGCTTCTTCCCGGGCACCGCGCACGCCGTAGCGTTGGGCGACCTGGGCGCCGTGGCTCAGGGGGGTTGGCGCGAAGCGGTCGGTGAGCAAGGCCAGCCGTGCGGCACGCAAGGTGACGGCGCTGGCGACGCTGGATTTAGGTTCCAGCGCCGCCGCAGCCACGAGCAAACCCAAGGCCCAGATCGCACCCCGGTGGGTATTCACGCCGTTGGTGGTGGCGAGCATTGCCGCTTCACCCTCACGGCCGATCCGCCCAAGGGCTTCGCGCAGTGGCAAGCCGATCTCGCCACAGCCAAGGGCGGCGTCGGCCATTTCCTTGAATGCGGGCCACAGCGACAGCGCCGAGGCATGCATCAAGCCCAGGTGCAGATCGGTGTGGGCGCCATTGCCGCGCCGGTCCACCAGAGCCGGCTTGGGTGACAGGTCGGCTTCGTCGATCAGCGCATCCACCGCCATATCCGCCAGGCGCTCGGCCAAGGACAGTTTTTTCGGTTGCAGGTTGAAGGCGTGCATTTACCAGCTCCTGAACTTGGCGGGCGGGTTGTAGAGGCCACCGGACCACTCCACCAGATCGGCCACGCTCTTGGCCGCGAGCAGCTCGCGGGTGGCGTCGGTGCGGCGGATACCGAGGTCTTCGGGCAAGGCGATCAGCCCTTCGCGGCGCATGCGCGCGGTGTCTTTGGGGTCGTGGCGCAAGCCGATGGCGGTAACCCCGGCCACGGCGGCGATCATTGCCTGGCGCTCCTCCAGGGAGCGGGCCTTGTACAGGTAGGCGATGCCTTCCTCGGTCAGCAGGTGGGTGACGTCGTCGCCGTAGATCATGATCGGCGCCAGGGGCATGCCGGCCTTCTTCGCCACATCCACTGCATCGAGGGTCTCGACGAAAGTCGGTTTGCCGCCCTCCTGGAACGTCTCGACCATCTGCACCACCAGCTTCTTGCCACGTTCGAGCAGCGGTGCCTCACTGTCGCCGTGACGCATGTCGAGCCAGGCCGGCGTGCCGTGACGACGACCGCGCGGGTCGTGGCCCATGTTCGGTGCCCCACCGAAGCCGGCCAGGCGACCACGGGTCACGGTGGAGGAATGGCCGTCACCGTCCACTTGCAAGGTGGCGCCAATGAACAGGTCCACCGCGTATTGCCCGGCCAGTTGGCAGACCATGCGGTTGGAGCGCAGCGAGCCATCACGTCCGGTGAAGAACACATCCGGTCGGGCGGCGATGTAGTTTTCCATGCCCAGCTCGGTGCCAAAGCAATGCACACTTTCGACCCAACCACTTTCGATGGCCGGGATCAGGGTTGGGTGGGGATTGAGGGTCCAGTTGCGGCAGATCTTGCCCTTCAGGCCAAGGGACTCGCCGTAGGTCGGCAGGATCAGTTCGATGGCGGCGGTGTTGAAACCGATGCCGTGGTTGAGGGACTGGACGTTGTGTTTTTCATAGATCCCACGGATCGCCATCATCGCCATCAGCACGTGCACAGGCTTGATGTGGCGTGGGTCGCGAGTGAACAGCGGTTCGATGTAGAACGGTTTGTCGGCCACCACCACGAAATCGACCCAGGACGCCGGGATATCCACCCGAGGCAGGTCGCTGACGTCGTCCACCAACTGGTTGACCTGGACGATGACGATGCCATCGCTGAAGGCCGCCGGCTCAATCAGCGCCGGGGTGTCTTCGGTGCTGGGGCCGGTGTAGATATTGCCGGCGCGGTCGGCCATGAAACCGGCCGAGAGCACCACGTTGGGAATCAGGTCCACCACCAATCGGGCATAGAGCTCGATGTAGGTGTGGATCGCGCCGATCTCCAGCAACCCGTCTTCGAGCAACTGGCTGATGCGCAGGCTCTGGGTGCCGGCGAAGGAGAAATCGAGCTTGCGGGCGATGCCGCGTTCGAACAGGTCCAGGTGCTCTGAGCGGCCGACGCTGGGCATGATCATGTGCAAATCGTGCAGCTTCGAAGGGTCGACTTTGGCCAGTGAGCGCGAGAGAAAATCCGCCTGCTTCTGGTTATTCCCCTCCAGCACCACACGATCGCCAGGCAGAATCAACGCCTCCAACGCCGCAACGATTTTGTCGGTGGGCAACACCACACCGTCGGCAAGCCCCTTCACCAGTTCGAGACGCCGCTGCTTTTCGCCGCGCCGCCGCGTCCAGCGCGAGTCGGGGGATATTGTTGTTGTCATGACCACTCCACGGGTTCGCTGTCGTGGGGGTCACATTAGGAGTGTTGGGGCGAGGGTATCAATCAAGCTTGGTGGTGGATCGTTACGGTTGGAGTAATGG
Organism: Pseudomonas sp. DF11; assembly: GCF_058148565.1. Taxonomy (NCBI): domain Bacteria; kingdom Pseudomonadati; phylum Pseudomonadota; class Gammaproteobacteria; order Pseudomonadales; family Pseudomonadaceae; genus Pseudomonas; species Pseudomonas sp. DF11. The sequence continues at coordinate 571,359 of NZ_JBYVYN010000002.1, read as the reverse complement.
TTTGCGAACACGGCCCTTGTGGCTGGATTCGAATTCTGTGGCGAGGGGGTTTGTCCCTTCGCCACAAGAGTGCGCTCGACTTTAAGCGCGGGTCGACAATGTGCAGCGCCCGATGGGCCAGTAACTCGCTGAGTCGATCATCTGCTGGATGCCGAGGGCAAAATGCCGGGGCGAACCTTCAAGGTCGAAAGCCAGCTCGTTGAGCATGACATTGGCGCAGGCGAGGGTTTCGCTGAGGTTGGACAGGAGGCATTCGCTGTCGAGGTCATCCACGACAGTGAACAGCTGGCCTGGGGGTCGTTTCTTTTTGGTTTGAGGTTTGGGGTCGAGATAGAAACTGAGGGCGCGCTCGGCCGCTTCATCAAGCTTTTGCGAAGCTTGGCCGGCATGGGCTGAGGTGGGATCGGTTTCGGGGGGATTGGGTGTGGCTTTGAACATAGGGTGCCACTCCGTTTACTGGTTGGAGCTGCCACGTTCGTTTCCAAGCGAGGGGGTGGCAGCCGTACGCAGGTTGGAAAACCGGGGTAAACGAGCCCGGCAGACCCGAAGGTCTCCCGCGCACAGCTGCCATAACGAAAGCATGGTCAAAAAACGACCGCAAGCATACGTTATGAAGGGCGCTTTCGCGCCGTCTACTTATCGGATTTCCAAGCCCGGCCGCTGAATTTGCAGCGACGGGAAAAGACTAGCGACAGCTCTTCCCACCCGGCAACCGCCAGAGCTCGTCGGAAAAATCAACTTGAGTCAGGAAGTGTGTCCGACCATTCCCACAACGCTTGGTCGGCTGTCAGGCCGCCATCGCGAGCAAGCTCACTCCCACACTGGTTTCAGTCGTTTATAAGATCAGTGCCCACCGCCAATCTTGTGGGAGCAAAGCTTGCTCGCGATAGCGGTGGGTCTAATTGCATCAATGCTGAATGTGCCGCCGCCTTCGCGAGCAAGCCCGCTCCCACAATTGAATTGGGTACACCCGCAAGAGCAGGCCGGCTATAAGGCCGCCTTCGCGAGCAAGCTTTGCTCCCACAGGTCCAGCCCAAACAGGTCTGATGGGTGTACACCGCCCGCAAGAGCCAGGCCGGCTGTCAGGCCGCCTCGTGGTGGACGTTGATTTCGGCGCCCCGTTAACCACGATGGCCGAACGTAGGTATTGCGTAGTGGGCATCCCGGCATGGATGCCGAGGTAGCCGCGCTGGGCCATGGATGGCCCTTCGCGGCGGGCCCACGGAGCAATGCCGGAGTGAGGGCATGCCGAGCCTAAGCGAGGCACCGAGTGGTGGGGCAGAAGCGCTTTGGTTACTTTCGACTGGGCCGGCTTCCGGGCTTTTCGAAAGTGCCCCGCCGTCAGGGCGGAACCATAAGCAGCCGTTACCGCAGAAATGGATATGTACTCAGTAAGCCGCCTTCGCGAGCAAGCTCGCTCCACAGTCTGGCTCAAATTCTTACCAGCCCCGCCGCCGCCACCAACTCTTCCAGCGCAAGCAGGTCCGGCACTTTCGCCACATGCTCGCCCACCTGCACCGCCGCCTGTTCCAACCCGCACAGCGGCACGTCGACGTAGCTCAACTGGCTGTCGAGCTTGTAGGAGCGCGGAATGCCTTGCACCAGCAGGGCAATGAAACGCAGCTCCGGTCGCCCGCCAAGGGCGTTGAGCACGACGATGCGTGCTCGCTCACCAATCACGGTTTTCTGGCCGCAGGCCGACTCGAAGCTCAGCAACGGGATTTGCCGTTCGCGCCAGCTCACCCAGCCCAGGAACCATGGCGGAGTGTCCATATCGAATGCGCTGCTCTGGTAGTCGATCAGTTCGGCCACGGCCACGTTGGGCAACACCAGGTGCCGGTCGGCCAGTGGCAGCAGCAGGCCGGTAAGTGGGCTGGTGCGCTGATGAAGATGCAAGTCATGCATGGGTCTTGCTCCAGTGCGCGATGCTGTCCAGTAGCACCGATTCCTGGTACGGCTTGCCCAGGTAGTCGTTGACGCCAATGGCCATGGCGCGGTCGCGGTGTTTCTGGCCGGTGCGGGAGGTGATCATGATGATCGGCAGGTGCGCCAGACGCGGGTCGTTGCGCACTTGGGTGGCCACTTCGAAGCCGTCCATGCGCGGCATCTCGATGTCCAGCAGCATCAGGTCCGGGGAGTGTTCGGCCAGCAGCGCCATGGCGTCCACGCCATCCTTGGCGGTGAGCACGTGCATGCCATGACGCTCCAACAAGCGGCTGGTGACCTTGCGCACCGTCACCGAGTCGTCCACCACCAGCACCAGCAACGGTCGCTGATGTTCGCCCTCGCCTTGCGCCGCTGTCGGGCGGCGCGGGACTTGGTGGGGCAAGGCTCGGATGGGCGCCAGCAGGTCGAGAATCAATACCACCCGGCCGTCCCCCAGGATCGTCGCCCCGGACAGACCCTGCACCGCCGAGAACTGCGGCCCCAGGCTCTTGACCACGATCTCCCGGGTCCCGGCGGTAGCGTCCACTTGCACGGCGACGTGCCGCTCGTTGCACTGCACCAGCAGCACTGGCAACGGTTGGCTCTGGCCCAACAGTTTCGGGCGGGCGCCGGTTTTCAACAGCTCGCCGAGGTAGCACAGCTCATAGCGTTGCCCGGCGTAGGTATAGGTCGGCGGGTCGAGCTGGTAATAGCCGTCCAGTTCGGCGGGCAACACCCGGACGATGCTTTCGATGGTGTTCAGCGGAATCGCGTACTGGTCTTCATGGCATTGCACCATCAGCGCCCGGTTGACCGCCACGGTAAACGGCAGGCGGATGCGAAAATGCACGCCCTGCCCCGGCGTGGAATCGATGATCATGCTGCCGCCCAGTTGCCGAACTTCTTCATGGACCACGTCCATGCCAACGCCGCGCCCCGAGATCTGGGTGATTTTTTCCGCGGTGGAAAACCCCGGTTGCAGGATGAACTGCAGCACGTCGCGGTCGCTGATGTCGCTGTCCGGCGCCAACAGGCCACGCTTGATCGCCTTGCTCCGCACCGCCTCCAGCGGCACGCCGGCGCCGTCGTCACGGATGTCGAAAATGATGTCGCCGCCTTCCCGGGACAGGTCGAGGCTGATGCGTCCCCGGGCCGGTTTACCAGCGGCTATGCGCACATCGGCCGGCTCAAGGCCATGGTCGACGGCGTTGCGCAGCATATGTTCCAAGGGCGCGGCCATGCGTTCCAGCACGTTACGGTCCATCTCGCCGTCGGCATTGCCAACCACGAATTCCACATCCTTGCCCAGTTCCTGCGCCACTTGCCGGACGATGCGCTTGAGCCGTGGCAGCATGCGCTCGAACGGCACCATGCGCGTGCGCATCAGGCCTTCCTGGAGTTCGGTATTGATGCGCCCCTGCTGTTGCAGCAAGACCTCGGCATCGTGATTGCTGCGATCAAGGGTTTCCTTGAGCTCGAGCAAGTCCGAGGCGGACTCGAACAGCGCCCGGGACAGCTGCTGCAACTGGGAATGGCGGTCCATTTCCAACGGGTCGAATTCTTCGTAGCCCAGGCGCTCGGCCTCCACCTGTTGACGGCTGAGGATTCGCCCCTGGGTTTCGGTATCCAGGCGCCGCAACTGGTCGCGCATGCGCTCGATGGTGGTTTCCATTTCGCCGAGGGCCACGCGTGCGTCGTTGACCTGCTGTTCGATGCGCCCACGGAAGATCGATGTTTCACCCGCCAGGTTCACCAGGTCATCGAGCAGTTCGGCGGAGACCTTGACCATGTCCGCCCCGTCGCCCGGGGCACCGGGGTCAGGTCTTGCGGGCGCCGCCGGCGGACTCACGATGGGAGTGGAGACGGGGGCCGGCTCCGGCGCCGCGACGGCCTGCGGCGCGGCATTCTCCTGGGGATGATTCACCGCCTGGATCTGCGCGATCAGCCGGTCGGCCAGCGGGCACGGGTGGCCGGCGCGCACCGCGTCGAGCATCTGCGCCAGGCGGTCATGGCTGCTTTGCAGCAAGGTGAACAACGCCGGGGTCGGCTGGAGCAGGCCCGCCGACAAGCCTTCATAGAGGTTTTCCAGCTCGTGGGCCAGGTCGCCAATGGGGACGATTTCCACCATGCGCGCACCGCCCTTGAGGGTGTGCAAGTCCCGCAGCAGGGTTTCCACTGCCTGGCGGTTCGACGGGTCTTCTTGCCAGCGCAACAGCGCCGCGCCTGAGCTGTCGAGGATATCGAAACCTTCTTCAAGGAAGATTTCCAGCAGCTCGGGATCATGACCAGCACCGTCGGCCTGGCTCGCTGCGCTCGTCTCGATGGCGTTAGGCTTGTCCTGGCGGAACCGTCGTATGGCGTCGATCAACGCCACGGGATCGCCCAACGGCTGGCCCTGCTGCAACTGTCCAAGCAACAGATCGAGGCGTTCGTGGCTGCTTTCGAGCAGTTGCGCCAGTTCCTTGCTGTAGCTGTAACGGCGGTCCACCAGTCCTTCGTAGAGGTTTTCCAGCTCCTGGGCCAGGTCGCTCACCGGCCGGATGTCGGCCATGCGCGCACCGCCCTTGAGGGTGTGCAAGTCACGTTGCAGCGAGGACAGCGGCGCGCCGTTATCCGGATCGGCCAACCAGCGTTGCAAGGCCTGGGCGGCGCTTTCGAGGATGTCCTGGGCCTCTTCGAGGAAAATCGACGCCAGATCATCCTCCATCGAGGTATCGGCGGGCGCGTTGCGTTCCATTTCCGCTGTTGCGTGGCCCAGCTCGCGGATGCTCAGGGTTCGGCTGCCATCGCTGCGGATCAGGCCGGTGGCCGACGGGTCGAGACTCTCCTGGAGCAAGCGGCGCAGGGCTTGGACCCGTTCCGGCTGCGCATGCACATGCTGCCCGGCCGCCAACTGGTCGAGCATGTCGATCAGCGCTTCATGGGCGAGCTGCGCTTGCCGGAAAAACTCATCGCTGACCGCCAGGCTGCTTTCTTCTACCGCACCGTAGAGGTCCAGCAGGGCTTCGCAGAGTTCATCCACCGGGCGCAGGTCGGCCAGGTGCGCGCCTTCGCCGAGGGTGGTCAGCTCATCGAGCAGCGCACTCAGCTCCTGGCCCTCGCCAGGGTGCTGCTGCCAGCGCTGCAAGAGGCTTTCGGCATCCAGCAGGATGTCCATGCCCTGGGCGAGGAAGTTGTTGATCAGTTGTGGGTCGCGTTTGGTTCGTAGCGCCTTGTCCGGCGCACTGTTGGCGGCGTGCAGGCGCTCGGCCTGCAGGGCCTGGGCGCGCCGGATCAGATCCGCGGCACCAGGGATCGCCGCCAGCGGCTCGCTGTGCAACTGGCGCAGGCCCCGGCGCAGCAGCCCTTCGGCTTCCATCAGCAACTCGACCTCATCCAGGTCGAGGGCAATCAGGTGCGCCCGGTATTCCCGGGCCAGCTCATCCATCGCACCAGCCAGCTCGGCGATAGGCAGCACGCCGGCCATGGACGCGCTGCCCTTGAGGGTGTGCAAGGCCCGCTGCAACTCATCGCTGGCCTGCAACGGCAAGTGGTCGGCCGCCTGGTCGAGAAAGCGATTGAGGCTGGCAAGGTGGCCTTGGGCTTCGTTATCGAAGATCTTCAACAGCAGCGGATCGAGGGCGGCCACGTCCTGCTCGTCTTCATCGTCCTCATCGCCGCCCTTGGCCAGGACATGGGCACGGGCGGCCAAACGGTCGACATCGTCGCGCTGGCGCTGACGATTGGCGGCGAATTCGGCCACCAGGTCCGGTAACAATTGCACCGTGTCTTCGATCAACTGGCGCACCGGGGCCTGCGGCTCGACGCTGCGCTCCAGCACCCGGTTGAGCAGGTTTTCCACGGCCCAGGCCAGTTCACCGAGCACCAGGGCCCGGACCATCCGGCCGCTGCCCTTGAGGGTATGGAAGGCCCGACGCAGTTCGCCCAGGGCAACAGGGTCGTCGGGATGCGCGCTCCAACGGGGCAGGTACTCACGCAGAACGTCGAGCACCTCGTCGGCTTCTTCGAGGAAGACCTCGCGCAACTCGTCGTCCACCGGATTTTCATCCATCGGTGGCGGTAACAGGCTGCCCGGGGTGCTCCTGGCCGGCGGATTGACCGCCGAGACCGGGCTGGCCAGCACCTCGGCCAAGGACTGCACCGTCTGCGGGTCATCCAGTTCCTGCAAGTCCTGCATGACCTGGGCTTCGTTGGGGCTCAACACATCATCGAGCACCGGCACCCGTGCTTCGTCAGGGAAATAACCGAGCGCGGCCAGGCTCCGTTCGACCCCGTCCAGCAAGGGCTCGCCAGGGGTTTCCGGGTCCTCGCTCAAGCGTTCCAGATAGTATTCGAGGCCGGTGATCACGTCGGCCAGGTGGTCGAGTTCTTCCCAGCCCGGCTGGGCCTGCTCCAGCAACAGATGGTCGCGGATGAACGCGTTGCAGGCTTCTACCAGGCTGGCGGCACGGCTCAGGGGAATCATCGCCAGCGCGCCGCGCACCTGGGTCAGCAGCGCCGGCAAGGGTTGTAGCTGCTCGCTGTTCCAGTCCGCGTCGATGTAGTCGACGATCATGTCCTTGGCCTGTTGCAGGCAGGTGTGGGCTTCCTTGATGACGATCTGGTGGATCTGGGTCAGGTCGGTGGTGGGCAGGTGGGTGTCTTCGCGGCTCTCGGGCTCGACGGTGCCGACCATGCCGGCCAGGGTCGCCTCGACATAGAGCAAGGCCCCGGCGACGTCCATGAGGGTCGCGTCATCCGGTTCGCGCTGGCCCTGGGCGAGGCTCAACACCACCGCCAACTGATCGATGATGACCTTGCGCGGTTGGCCGAAACCCAGCACCGCCAGGGTGTCGGCGATCTGCCGCAGCGGCGCCAACAGGCTGTCCAGCTCCGAGGCGTGCTGGCGATCGCTGCGTACGAACAGGTCCAGGCGTTCCTTGACCCGTACCAACTCCTCGCACAGCGCGGCGAGCACCGAGCGCATGGCGTCGCGGTCGGGCCCGGCCAGGCGTGCGCGTTCTTCGTCGACCATGGCGCTGTCGGGTAGCGCGTCGTCCAGTGAGTAGCGTTCTTTCATGATCTGCATCTGCCCGCTGGGATGTTCGGCCTTGGCAATATAGAACAACAAACTCTTGAGCAGGTGGGGCGGTGCCGGCTGATTGATGCCGGGCATGCCTTGCTCCAGCAGGCGCTTGAGTTCCTTGTCGGCTTCCTTGAACAGGCTGCGCAGCGCCGGGCTGTTGGCGATGCGCCCGTCACGCATGCCTTCGACCAACGCCGAGGCCACCTGCCATAACGCATTGAGCGGCGCCCCGGTACACAACGTTTCCAGGCGATGGAAAACCTTGGCCAGGTAACCGAGATGGGTCGCGTCGTCCTGTTCGCGCAGCAAGCCCACCAGGGCCATTTGCAGGGTCTGGCGCAATTTGCGCAAGGTGTTTGGCAGGTCAGCGGGTTCGAGACGTTGCAAGGCCTCGTCGCTGAGCGGCGCGATATCGGGCAATTCGGGGCTGAACAGGCTGGTTTCCGACAACAGGCTCTCGCCCCGGGCACTGCGCAGGTCGTTGATCAAGGGCAGTACCACCAGCGGCAGGTCGCGACGGGCACCTTGTACGCGGTCCAGATAGATCGGCAATTGCCCCAGGGCCTGGCTCAACAGGCTGATGGCTTCGTCGCGATGGGTCACGCGGTTGTCCTGCAGGGCGGCGCACAGCTGTTCCATCTCCTCGGCCAGCAACGCCGCACCGTAGAACTCGACCATCTGCAGGCCGCCATGGACCTGGTGAATGCAGGCCAGGCATTGCCCGAGGGCATCCGACGCCTGCGGATCGTCCACCAGGCGGTTGAGGGCCAGATGAGCCTGCTTCAGCGTTTCGGCAATCTCGCCCTTGACCCATTCCAGGGCCACGTAGTCGTGCCGATCACCCATAACCACTCCAAATCAAAGTCATATGCCGCAGGCGCTTATCAGCCTTTGTGGCGAGGGGATTTATCCCCGCTGGACTGCGGAGCAGTCCCAAAATAGCCAGCCTGGGACACAAGTGCTGGACTCAGCATTGCTGGGGGCCGCTTCGCAGCCCAGCGGGGATAAATTCCCTCGCCACAAAGGCTCATCACCCCCCGACAGGTCCAGTCCGTCACGCCTTGTCCTCATCCGCCGCAGGCGCTGCCGGCAAGGTAAACCCCGACACCGAACGGCGCAGCTGGCTGGCCATTTTCGCCAGGTTGCCGATGCTCTCGGCGGTGGCGGTGGAGCCCGACGAGGTTTGGGTGGTGATCTGCTGAATCACGTTCATGGTCAAGGAAATCTGTCCCGCCGAGGTGGTCTGTTGCTGCGCGGCGTTGGAAATGCTCTGGATCAGCGCTGCCAGGGTCTTGGACACACCTTCGATTTCCTCCAGGGCCACACCGGCATCCTGGGCCAGTCGCGCACCGCGCACCACTTCGGTGGTGGTCTGCTCCATGGAAATCACCGCTTCGTTGGTATCGGCCTGGATCGCCCGCACCAAGGTCTCGATTTGCCGGGTCGCCGCCGACGAACGTTCGGCCAGGCGCTGCACCTCATCGGCCACCACCGCGAAGCCGCGCCCGGCATCACCGGCCATGGACGCCTGGATGGCGGCGTTGAGGGCCAGGATGTTGGTCTGGTCAGCGATGTCGTCGATCAGGCTGACAATGTCGCCAATCTCCTGGGATGACTCACCCAGGCGCTTGATGCGCTTGGCGGTGTCCTGGATCTGCTCGCGAATGTTGTCCATGCCATGAATGGTGTTGTGCACCACCTCATTACCCTTGTTGGCGATCTCCACCGACCGCTCGGCCACCGCCGACGATTCGGCGGCGTTGGCCGATACCTGGTCGATGGACTGGGCCATTTCATTAATTGAAGTCGAAGCTTCGGAGATTTGCTGGGCCTGGTGCTCGGAAGCCTGGGCCAGGTGCATCGCCGTGGCCTGGGTTTCCTGCACGGCGGCGGCGACCTGCCCGGCGGTGAGGTTGATGGTCGCCACCAGGTCGCGCAGTTGGTCCACCGAATAGTTGATGGAGTCGGCGATGGTGCCGGTGAAGTCTTCGGTGACCGAAGCGGTAACGGTCAGGTCGCCGTCGGCCAGGTCCTCGATTTCATCCAGCAGACGCATGATCGCGTTCTGGTTGCGCTCGTTCTTTTCCGCGGTTTCGTGCAACTGGCGATTGGTTTCGCGGACCATCACCAGCCCGATCAGGATGATCGACATCAGCGCCAGCAAACCCAGCACATAGCCGCCGATGGTGTTGATGGAACGCCCGCCGGCGAGGTTTTCGAAGGCCGTGGCCAGGTGCGAAGCCTCGTCGAGCAGGGTCTGCGACAGGTTGAAGATGTTGCCGGCCGATTCACGGACCTTGAACAGCTCCGGGGAAGTCTCGAGGATTTCATCCACCGAGCCCGAGACAAACTCGAACAGCTCGCTGATTTCGCTCAGGCGTGCCCGGGCATCGCGGTCCTGGACCTGGGAAATCTTCAAGGCCGGGTCACCTTGCAACATGCCATTGAGCACCTGGCCAAAACGCGCGGCGTCGCGACCGAAGGTGTCGGCGGCCTGGCTGGCGTTTTCGTCCCCCGCCAGCACGGTGTTCACCGCGCCGAGAATCCGCTCGGCCAGCAATGACTGGCGCTGGGCCATGGCCACCTGGGCGGCCGGCGCGCCGCGCTGCAGCAGGATCTCGACGACTTTTTCGTACTCGACCTGCAACTGCGGCACGGTTTCGGCCAAGGTGGCCGCCACCTGATGCAACGACAGCACAGTCTGTTCACTGGAGAGAATGGCATCGGTGTTCTTGAGCAGGCGCTCCCAATCCAGCTGCACGGCGCGCATCTGCGGGCGCAGGGTGGCGGGCGCAGGTGGCAGGCCGGTCACCGGGTCGCCCTGCTTCAGGTAGCCCCAGCGCTGGGCGAAATCATTGCGCGCATCGCTCAACAGCTTGAACGCCGCAGCCTTGCCGGCAGCGGCCTCGGTGGCGTTCTTGGCGATGCGCTGGGACAGCACCCGCAATTCACCGGCATGGCCGATGTACTGCTTGTCATAGGTGGATTGGGTATTGAGGTAAGCGAAGTTGGCGAACAGCAACATGATGAAGACGATCAGCGCGACGAACAGCACGATGATCTGCGAACGACTGCGCGACGCTTCCAGTGGCTTGCCTGTTTTTGCTTTGATCATCGGTTCTCGCCTGTACTGCCCAATCCCACTCACCGCTGTTCCTGGGGGTAACTGCCTTGCTTACCTGCCAGACTGAGTCGCCTCCTTCGCGAGCAAGCCCGCTCCCACATTGGATCTGCTGAGAACTCAAACTGTGTGAGCGCCAGAGACCAAATGTGGGAGCGGGCTTGCTCGCGAAAAGGCCAGCCCATTCACCCAACCTTTCTCGTCAAACAGCCACATCCATGAACCCTGGCGAACGCGCCAGGGCAAACGGGCTGAACACTTGCCACTCGCGCTCGCCGCAAAACCGACCCTTGACGAAAACCGATTCGGGGCCATCGAGATCATCCATCAGTGTCGGCTCCAGGCTGTCCTGGGCGAAATGCTGCAACCCGAGGACCTCGTCCACCAGCAACCCGGCGAACACTTCATCGTGATCCACCACCAGTACCCGGCGCTGCTTGCGCACGGGCGACAGCTCATGACCGAAGAAACCGCACAGGTCCATCAGCGGCAACAACCGCCCGCGCAGGTTAGCCACACCACGAACCCACGGCTTGACCCCGGGCAAATGTGTGTGACGTGGTTCGTGCAGTACTTCGCTGACTTCGCCCATCGGCGCCACGTACCAGTGCTCGCCCAAACGAAAGCCGATACCGCTCCAACCGGCGCGGTGGGTCGGCTGGGAGGGCAAGTCCGCTCCCAGCAACCGGCAACGCCGATCGATCTGTAGCAGCAGTTCGAATGCAGTCAGCGATTGGCTCATGGCTGCGCCGTCAACCCGCCAGCACTTTGTTCAGGGTCGCGATCAGGGTTTCTTCGTCCACCGGCTTGGTCAGGTAGTCCTTCGCGCCTTGGCGCGTACCCCAGACCTTGTCGGTGTCCTGGTCCTTGGTGGTGATGATGATCACCGGGATGTGGCCGGTGTCCGGATCCTTGGTCAACTGGCGCGTGGCCTGGAAACCGTTGAGGCCGGGCATGACGATGTCCATCAGTACCGCGTCGGGTTTTTCCTGGCGGGCCAGGGCCACGCCATCGGCGCCGTTCTCGGCCTTCAGGACCTGATGGCCGTGTTTTTCCAGCATACCGGTCAGTTTGTACATTTCAGTCGGCGAATCATCGACGATCAGAACTCGTGCCATGGTGTTCCCCATTTTCTTGTCGACCCCAGGCCCGATGGCCGAGTGTCATTAATGTGCCTGGTGCGGCTGGACAGCGGCAAAGCCCGGGACATGGGCCTGTATCGCGCCCAGCAGTTCTTCCTTGCTGAACGGCTTGGTCAAAAACTGATCGGAACCGACGATGCGCCCCTTGGCCTTGTCGAACAACCCGTCCCGGGACGACAGCATGATCACCGGCGTGGCCTTGAACGCGCTGTTGTTCTTGATCAGGGCACAGGTCTGGTAGCCATCGAGGCGCGGCATCATGATGTCGACAAAAATGATACCCGGATGATGGTCGGCGATCTTGGCCAGGGCATCGAAGCCGTCGATTGCCGTGATCACCTCGCAGCCCACGTTGCGCAGCAAGGTTTCGGCGGTGCGGCGGATGGTCTTCGAGTCGTCGATGACCATGACCTTCAAGGCGCTGGGTTGCTGCGTGAGATGCTCTGCCATTGCCACTGCGAACCGATTTTTAACGCGTAAGTGTGATCGACAGCGCAAACCCTTGATGTTCAAGGCCCGCACGTCACATGGCAGCCTTTTTAGCACAGTCTCCATCGCCGATCTATCGGCCGCTCGGCGCGGTGGTTTTTCCTTGACCGCCAATCTTCCGGGCGCCACTCTGACGCCACTTTTTCACGCCATATGTGCCCATCAAATTTCGAGGAACCAAGCCATGAGCGTACGCGTCGGCATTGTCATGGACCCTATCGCCAGCATTTCCTATAAAAAGGATAGCTCGCTGGCCATGCTGCTGGCCGCTCAAAAGCGCGGCTGGGAGCTGTTCTACATGGAGCAGCGCGACCTCTACCAGGCCGAAGGCCAGGCGCGGGCGCGGATGAAACCGCTGAAAGTCTTCGCCAACCCGCAAAAGTGGTTCGAACTGGGCGAAGAAAGCGATGCGCTGCTGAGCGACCTGGATGTGATCCTGATGCGCAAGGATCCGCCGTTCGACATGGAGTTCGTGTATTCCACCTACCTGCTGGAACAGGCTGAAAGCGCTGGCGTGCTGGTGGTCAACAAGCCCCAGAGCCTGCGCGATTACAACGAAAAGCTGTTCGCCACGCTGTTCCCGCAGTGCACGCCGCCGACCATCGTCAGCCGGCGCCCGGACGTGTTGCGTCAGTTCGCCGACCACCACGGTGACGTGATCCTCAAGCCCCTGGACGGCATGGGCGGCTCCTCGATCTTCCGGCACACCGCCGGCCATCCGAACCTGTCGGTGATCCTGGAAACCCTGACCTTGCACGGCAAGCAGCAGATCATGATCCAAGGCTACCTGCCAGCCATCGTCGATGGCGACAAACGCATCCTGATGATCGATGGCGAACCGGTGGACTATTGCCTGGCGCGTATCCCGGCAGCCGGCGAGACCCGCGGCAACCTGGCCGCCGGCGGGCGTGGCGAAGCCCGTCCGTTGACCGAGAAGGACCGCTGGATCGCCGCCCAGGTCGGCCCGACCCTGCGCGAGAAAGGCCTGCTGTTCGTGGGCCTGGACGTGATCGGCGAGCACCTGACGGAAATCAACGTCACCAGCCCGACCTGCATCCGCGAGATCGACAACGCCTTCGGTACGGATATCGGCGGGATGCTGATGGATGCCATCGATCAGAAGCTCAAGGCTCGTTGATCCAGATCTGCTGAAGGAAACCCACATTGCGTTATCATGCCCGGCCTGAAAAAAACGCGATGTTGGTTTCCTTGTCATGACTCTCCCGTCCGATCTGCCCCAAGAGCTCGCCCATCGTGGCGTGCGCCCGGCTGATCGCCTCGGTTTTACCCTGTTCCTGGCGGCGCTGATCCACTTGGCCTTGCTGCTGGGCGTCGGGTTTGCCACGGTCGAGCCCAAGCAGATCAGCCAGACCCTGGAAATCACCCTGGCCACCTTCAAGAGCGAGGCCAAGCCCAAGAAGGCCGATTTCCTCGCCCAGGAAAACCAGCAAGGCAGCGGCACCCTGGAAAAAAAGGCGATCCCCAAGACCACCGAGATCGCGCCGTTCCAGGACACTACGGTGCAAAAAGTCACCCCGCCGCCAGCGGCCAAGCCCGAAGTGCAGGAGACAGCGCCCAAGGCCGCCGTGACCACCGTGGCGCCAAAGCCGAAAAAAGCCCCGGCCAAGGAAGAGGTCAAGCCTGACCCCAAGCCCCAGGCCCCCGCACCGACTTTCGACAGCTCCCAACTGTCCAGTGACATCGCCAGCCTGGAGGCCGAACTGGCCCAGGAGCAACAGCTCTACGCCAAACGCCCGCGCATCCACCGCCTGAGCGCCGCCTCGACCATGCGCGACAAGGGCGCCTGGTACAAGGACGAGTGGCGCAAGAAGGTCGAGCGCATCGGCAACCTCAACTACCCCGACGAAGCCCGGCGCAAACAGATCTATGGCAACCTGCGGCTAATGGTCTCGATCAACCGCGACGGCTCATTGTATGAAGTGCTGGTGCTCGAATCCTCCGGCCAACCACTGCTGGACCAGGCCGCCCAGCGGATCGTGCGCCTGGCCGCGCCGTTCGCACCGTTTACCGGCGATCTGTCGGACATCGACCGGCTGGAAATCATCCGCACCTGGAAATTCGCCCGGGGCGATCGCCTGTCCAGCAACTGACACACCGCCAATCTTTTAGCCAGTATGAACATCCTGTGGGAGTGAGCCTGCTCGCGAAGCCATTTGTCATTCAGCATGGAAGCGACTGATACACCGCATCGCGAGCAGGCTCGCTCCCACAAGGGATTTGTGTCCGCCAGACGATTTGCAGCACATCCCCAGCTTGTCAGTTCGGCCCTGCGCCGCCACACTAGCGCCTATGAAAAACGTCAGCCCCACCTACCTCAAGCATCACTTCCTGATCGCCATGCCGCACATGGCCGATCCGAACTTTGCCCATACCTTGACCTACATCGTCGAGCACACGGCCAATGGGGCCATGGGGCTGGTGATCAATCGCCCGCAGGAGCTGAACCTGGCGGACATTCTTGAGCAGTTGCGCCCCGATGTAGAACCGCCACTCCTGTGCCAGCACGTGCCGATTTTCATCGGCGGCCCGGTGCAGACCGACCGTGGCTTCGTGCTCCACCCGTCGGGCCCCAAATACCAGGCCACGGTGGATCTGGACGGCGTGTCACTGTCCACTTCCCAAGACGTGCTGTTCGCCATCGCCGACGGCGTCGGCCCGGAAAAGAGCCTGATCGCCCTCGGCTATGCCGGCTGGGAACCTGGACAACTGGAAGCCGAACTGGCTGATAACGCCTGGCTGACCTGCCCGTTCGACGCCGACATCCTGTTCAACACCAGCAGCGAACTGCGCCTGGAAGCGGCGGCCAGCCGGTTGGGGGTCAACCTCAGCCTGCTGACCAGCCAGGCAGGACACGCCTGATGGCGATGCGCTTGCTGCTGGGCTTCGATTACGGCACCAAACAGATCGGCGTGGCGGTCGGCCAGGTCATCACCGGCCAGGCCCGCGAGTTGTGCACATTGAAGGCGCAGAACGGCGTTCCGGACTGGAACCAGGTCGAAGCGCTGATCAAGGAATGGAAACCCGACGCCGTGGTGGTCGGCCTGCCGCTGAACATGGACGGCACGCCCAGCGATATGTGCCTGCGCGCCGAAAAGTTCGCCCGCCGGCTCAATGGTCGCTTCAACCTGCCCTTCTATACCCATGACGAGCGCCTGACCACCTTCGAGGCCAAGGGCGAGCGCCTGGAGCGCGGAGGGCAGAAAGGCAGTTACCGCGACAATCCGGTGGACGCCATCGCCGCCGCCCTGCTGCTGCAAGGCTGGCTCGACGCGAACGCCGCCCTGTTCGAAACCTGATTTCTTACAAAGCGCCGCCAAGGCGCTTTCTTTTAGCGACAAACCGCGCCACTCACCATCGGCCCGGGAACCTGAAGGAGCCAGCATGAGCCTGCCCAATCCTGCCGAACTGATCAGCCAGATGGCGATTCGTCTCACGGCGCACCTGGAACAACGTGGCATCAGCGAACCGCGCTATATCGGCATTCGCACCGGTGGCGTCTGGGTCGCCCAGGCCTTGCTCGATGAACTGGGCAGCCAAGCGCCCCTGGGCACCCTGGACGTGTCGTTCTACCGCGACGACTTCAGCCAGAACGGCCTGCACCCACAAGTGCGCCCCTCGGCCCTGCCGTTCGAGATCGAAGGCCAGCACCTGGTCTTGATCGATGATGTACTGATGAGCGGCCGGACCATCCGCGCCGCCATGAACGAACTGTTCGACTACGGCCGCCCGGCCAGCGTGACCCTGGTGTGCCTGCTGGACCTGGACGCCGCCGAGCTGCCGATCCGGCCAAATGTCGTCGGTGCGACGCTGAAGCTGGCCGCCCACGAGCGGGTCAAGCTTTCCGGCCCGTCGCCGCTGCAACTCGAATTGCAAGACCTTGCCCTTTAACTGCCCTTGTAAGAGTCCATCGCGATGACGCCTCTCGAAACCAAGCGCCCGCTGCAGCTCAACGATCAGGGCCAGCTGCGCCACTTCCTGTCCCTCGACGGCCTGCGCCGCGAGCTGCTGACGGAAATCCTCGACACTGCCGACTCATTCCTCGAAGTCGGTGCCCGGGCAGTGAAGAAAGTCCCGTTGCTGCGCGGCAAGACCGTGTGCAACGTGTTCTTCGAAAACTCCACCCGCACCCGCACCACCTTCGAACTGGCGGCCCAGCGGCTGTCGGCGGACGTGATCACCCTGAACGTGTCCACGTCCTCGGCGAGCAAGGGTGAAACCCTGCTCGACACCCTGCGCAACCTCGAGGCCATGGCCGCCGACATGTTCGTCGTGCGTCACGGCGATTCCGGCGCGGCGCACTTCATTGCCGAACACGTGTGCCCGCAAGTGGCGATCATCAATGGCGGCGACGGCCGTCATGCCCACCCGACCCAGGGCATGCTGGACATGCTGACCATCCGTCGGCACAAGGGCAGTTTCGAGAACCTGTCGGTGGCGATCGTCGGCGACATCCTGCACTCACGAGTGGCCCGCTCGAACATGCTGGCCCTCAAGACCCTCGGCTGCCCGGATATCCGCGTGATCGCGCCGAAAACCCTGCTGCCCATCGGCGTTGAACAGTACGGCGTGAAGGTCTACACCGACATGACCGAAGGCCTCAAGGATGTGGACGTGGTGATCATGCTGCGCCTGCAGCGTGAACGCATGACCGGCGGCCTGCTGCCTAGCGAAGGCGAGTTCTACCGCCTGTTCGGCCTGACCACCGCCCGCCTGGCCGGGGCCAAGCCGGACGCCATCGTCATGCACCCGGGGCCGATCAATCGCGGCGTGGAGATCGAATCAGCGGTGGCTGACGGGCCACACTCAGTGATCCTCAACCAGGTGACCTACGGCATCGCCATCCGCATGGCCGTGCTGTCCATGGCCATGAGCGGGCAAACGGCCCAGCGCCAATTCGACCAGGAGAACGCCCAGTGAAGCTCAGCATTCTCGGCGCACGCGTGATCGATCCAGCCAGTGGCCTGGATCAAGTGACTGATATCCATATCGATGCCTGCAAAATCGTCGCCCTGGGCGCCGCCCCGGCCGGTTTTGCCGCGGTCGAGACCGTCGACGCCCAAGGCCTGGTGGCCGCCCCTGGCCTGGTGGACCTGAACGTCGCCCTGCGCGAACCGGGCTACAGCCGCAAAGGCAGCATCGTCAGCGAAACCCGCGCCGCCGCCGCCGGTGGCGTGACCAGCCTGTGCTGCCCGCCGCAGACCAAACCGGTGCTGGACACCTCGGCCGTGGCCGAACTGATCCTCGACCGCGCCCGCGAGGCCGGCAACACCAAGGTCTTCCCGATTGGCGCACTGAGCAAAGGCCTGGACGGCGAGCAACTGGCCGAGCTCATCGCCCTGCGCGACGCCGGCTGCGTGGCGTTCGGCAACGGCCTGAACAACTTCCGCAATACCCGCACCCTGTGCCGCGCCCTGGAATACGCGGCGACCTTCGGCCTGACGGTGATCTTCAACTCCCAGGACCACGACCTGGCCGAAGGCGGCCTGGCCCACGAAGGCCCGACCGCCAGCTTCCTCGGCCTGCCGGGCATTCCGGAAACCGCCGAGACCGTGGCTCTGGCCCGGGACCTGCTGTTGGTGGAGCAAAGCGGCGTGCGCGCGCACTTCAGCCAACTGACCAGTGCTCGCGGCGCGGCGCTGATCGCCCAGGCCCAGGCCCGTGGCCTGCCGGTGACCGCCGACGTGGCGCTGTACCAGTTGATCCTGACCGACGAAGCGCTGATCGATTTCAACAGCGTCTACCACGTCCAGCCGCCGCTGCGCACCCGCGCCGACCGCGAGGGCTTGCGCGAGGCGGTGAGATCCGGGGTGATCTCAGCCATCTCCAGCCACCACCAGCCCCATGAGCGCGATGCCAAGTTGGCACCGTTCGGCGCCACCGAGCCGGGCATCAGCAGCGTCGAACTGCTGCTGCCGCTGGCCCTGACACTGGTGGAAGACGGCTTGCTCGACCTGCCGACCTTGCTCGCACGCCTGAGCGCCGGCCCGGCCCAGGCACTGCAATTGCCAGCTGGGAAACTGGCGGTTGGCGCGGCAGCGGACCTGGTGCTGTTCGACCCTGCCGCGTCCACCGTGGCCGGTGAAGCCTGGCGCTCCAAGGGCGACAACTGCCCGTTCCTCGGCCATAGCCTGCCGGGTGTGGTGCGTTACACCTTGATGGATGGGCGGATTACTCACCAGGCCTGATACCGCGTCGCTCCTCTCGCGAGCAGGCTCGCTCCCACAGAGGGATCCTCGGTGAACACATGATGTGTGAACACCTCGATCCAATGTGGGAGCGAGCCTGCTCGCGATGCAGACGACTCGGTCTTACTGAAAAGCCCCCCGCTTCTGCGCATTCCGAATCGAAACCTGATCATTCAGCGTCCAGAAGTCATACAGCACCCCCAGGAAAAACACCCCACCCGTCAGCAGGTAGATAATCCCGCTGAGCCATTTGCCCTGGTACATGCGGTGTACGCCAAGCACCCCGAGAAACGTCAGCAGGATCCACGCCACGCTGTATTCGATAGGCCCTGGGGTGAAACGCAGGTCCGCTTCGCGATCCATGGCCGGGATCAGGAACAGGTCGATCAACCAGCCAATGCCCAGCAGGCCGAAGGTAAAGAACCAGATCGTGCCCGTGACCGGCTTGCCGTAATAGAAACGGTGGGCACCAGTGAAACCGAAAATCCACAGCAGATACCCGATGACCTTGCTGTGAGTATCGCGGATTGCATCCTGCTGATAGCTGTTCATGAATGGCCTCTTTTGCCTCGATAGATAAATTTGTTCAGATTTTTTGTGACTTTTTTGTGTCTCGCCGACAAGCGGTCCTGAGCGACTTTGAACCAAGGAAACCCCCGTGGTGTCGGGGTTCTGTCGGACAATCGGGTCAATTTGTCACAATCATGCGGGGTTGGCGCCAGGTTTCGAATCGACAAACGGCCTCGGAATAGCGAAAAAAGCTGTTATAAAGTTGCGCGCTAACCTTTAAGAGCCCTGCCTAATGCGTCCATTTTTCAAGACATGGCTAACCATTTGCCTATTATTGCCACTGGCCGCCCACGCCACCAATCGTGAGCAACGTCTTCCCAACGTCAACGGCTACACCCCGAAATCCCATGTTTCTGCTTCCTTGAGCAAGAACAAGCCAAGCGCCCAGCGCCTGAGCACGGCCAACAGCAAACTGGTTCCGCCGATGGCGACCAAAGCGAGCAGCAACGTGCTGAGTCGTGCCGTGAATGTGCTCGGCACACCTTATCGTTGGGGCGGCAGTAGCCCAAGTAAAGGCTTCGATTGCAGCGGCTTGGTGAAATACGCCTTCAACGACGCCACCTTCGACCTGCCGCGCACCTCCAATGCGATGGCTGCCGGTCATGGCGAGAAAGTCGAACGCAAGGACCTCAAGCCCGGCGACCTGATTTTCTTCAAGCTCAAGAGCCGCCGAGTCAATCATGTGGCCATCTACCTGGGCAACGACCGTTTCATCCACGCTCCGCGCCGTGGCAAGTCGGTGACCATCGATACCTTGAACAAGCCGTACTGGGACACCCACTACGTGGTGGCCAAGCGGGTTCTGCCGAAAGAGCCGGGTGGTTTGCGGGTGGTTCAGCGCTGATCCAAAGAACTCAGCGGCCTCTGTGGCGAGGGGATTTATCCCCTCGCCACAGGTCACACCGCTTGTCCCTCTAGAAGTTATCCGGTGTACGCGCCCGCTCCCGGGCATGTTCGCGGCTGATCAAGCCCTTGCTCACCAAATCCTTCAAACACATATCCAGCGTCTGCATCCCCAGCGAACCACCGGTCTGGATGGCCGAGTACATCTGCGCCACCTTGTCCTCGCGGATCAGGTTCCGGATCGCCGAGGTTCCCAGCATGATTTCATGCGCCGCGATCCGACCGCCGCCGATCTTCTTGACCAGCGTCTGGGAGATCACCGCCTGCAACGATTCCGACAACATCGAGCGAACCATGGACTTCTCGTCACCGGGAAACACGTCCACCACCCGGTCAATGGTCTTGGCCGCCGATGTGGTGTGCAGTGTGCCGAACACCAGATGCCCGGTTTCCGCGGCGGTCAGCGCCAGGCGGATGGTCTCCAGGTCGCGCATCTCCCCTACCAGGATCACGTCCGGATCCTCCCGCAGGGCCGAACGCAGGGCCGTGGAGAAACCCTGGGTGTCGCGGTGCACTTCGCGCTGGTTGATCAGGCATTTGCGCGGTTCGTGAACGAATTCGATGGGGTCTTCGATGGTGAGAATGTGATGGTGCTTGTGGCTGTTCAAGTGATCGATCATGGCCGCCAGGGTGGTGGACTTGCCTGAACCGGTAGGCCCGGTCACCAACACCAGCCCACGCGGCGCTTCGGTCACTTTGCGAAACACTTCGCCCATCCCCAGGTCTTCCATGGTCAGGACTTTCGACGGAATGGTCCGGAATACCGCCCCCGCGCCGCGATTCTGGTTGAAGGCGTTGACCCGGAACCGCGCCACACCCGGCACGTCGAAGGAAAAGTCGGTCTCCAGAAACTTTTCGTAATCTACCCGTTGCCGGTCATTCATGATGTCGTAGATCAGTTCATGGACCTGCTTGTGGTCCAGCGCCGGCAGGTTGATGCGCCGCACATCGCCATCGACGCGGATCATCGGCGGCAACCCGGCGGACAGGTGCAGGTCCGACGCGCCCTGTTTGGCGCTGAACGCCAGTAACTCAGTGATATCCATAGCGCTCCTCAATTCCAGTAGAATGCCGCGAACCTCACCGCTGGCGCTTCTTTATGTCCACGATAGCAGACAACATCGCTCAGGTTAGATCGCGTATCCGCG
This sequence comes from Pseudomonas sp. DF11, assembly GCF_058148565.1. Classification (NCBI taxonomy): domain Bacteria; kingdom Pseudomonadati; phylum Pseudomonadota; class Gammaproteobacteria; order Pseudomonadales; family Pseudomonadaceae; genus Pseudomonas; species Pseudomonas sp. DF11. Next base: position 550,789 of record NZ_JBYVYN010000002.1, on the reverse strand, counting down.
CTGCGGAGCAGGCCGCCCAACGTGTCGAACACAGTGTCCATCTGCTGGCCGTGAGCAAGACCAAGCCCGCCCAGGCCCTGCGCGAGGCCTATGCCACCGGCCTGCGGGACTTCGGCGAGAACTACCTGCAAGAAGCCCTGGGCAAACAGGTCGAACTGACCGACCTGCCCTTGATCTGGCACTTCATCGGCCCCATTCAATCGAACAAGACCCGTGCTATCGCCGAACATTTCGACTGGGTGCATTCCGTGGATCGCTTGAAAATTGCACAGCGCCTGTCCGAACAACGCCCGGCCGAGTTGCCGCCGCTGAACATCTGCATCCAGGTCAATGTCAGCGGTGAAGCCAGCAAGTCCGGCTGCACCCCGGCAGACCTGCCCGCCCTGGCCAGCGCCATCAGCGCCTTGCCGCGCTTGAAGCTGCGTGGGCTGATGGCGATTCCCGAGCCGACCGACGATCGGGCCGCCCAGGATGCCGCCTTCGCCGCAGTCCAACGCTTGCAAGCCAGCCTCGACCTGCCACTGGACACTCTTTCCATGGGCATGAGCCACGACCTCGAGTCGGCCATTGCCCAGGGTGCGACTTGGGTGCGGATCGGGACCGCCCTGTTTGGTGCCCGTGACTACGGTCAAGCCTGAAGCATGCTCAACTCATCTCTTTATAAGGACCTGTCATGAGCAACACGCGTATTGCCTTCATCGGCGCCGGCAACATGGCCGCCAGCCTGATCGGCGGCCTGCGGGCCAAGGGCCTGGACGCTTCCCTGATCCGCGCCAGCGATCCGGGTGAAGAGACCCGCAACCGGGTGAGCGCCGAGCACGGTATCGAAACCTTCGCCGACAACACCCAGGCCATCGACGGCGCGGACGTCATCGTGCTGGCGGTCAAGCCGCAAGCGATGAAAATCGTGTGCGAAGCCCTGCGCCCCAGCCTCAAGCCCCAGCAACTGGTGGTGTCGATTGCCGCAGGCATCACCTGCGCCAGCATGAACAACTGGCTCGGCGAACAGCCGATCGTACGCTGCATGCCCAATACCCCGGCGCTGCTGCGCCAGGGCGTCAGCGGGCTGTTCGCCACCGCACAGGTAAGCGCCGCACAACGCCAGCAGGCCGAAGAGTTGCTGTCGGCCGTCGGCCTGGCGCTGTGGCTGGAAACCGAGCAACAACTGGACGCCGTCACCGCCGTCTCCGGCTCGGGCCCGGCGTACTTCTTCCTGCTGATCGAAGCCATGACCGCCGCCGGCGAGAAACTCGGCCTGCCCCGGGATATCGCCGCGCAGCTGACCTTGCAGACCGCATTGGGGGCCGCGCACATGGCCGTGTCCAGCGACGTCGATGCGGCCGAGTTGCGCCGCCGCGTGACCTCGCCGGCCGGCACCACCGAAGCGGCCATCAAATCGTTCCAGGCCGGGGGCTTCGAAGCCCTGGTGGAAAAAGCACTCGGCGCCGCCGCGCACCGCTCGGCCGAAATGGCCGAACAACTGGGCCAATAAGGAGCCATTCATGATTGGATTGAACACCGCAGCGGTCTATGTGCTGCAAACCCTCGGCAGCCTGTATCTGCTGATCGTGCTGATGCGTTTCGTACTGCAACTGGTGCGCGCCAACTTCTACAACCCGCTGTGCCAGTTCGTCGTCAAGGCTACCCAGCCGCTGCTCAAGCCTTTGCGCCGGATCATCCCCAGCCTGTTCGGCCTGGACATGTCGTCGCTGGTGCTGGCGATCCTCGTGCAACTGGCGCTGATGGCCCTGACCCTGCTGCTGACCTACGGCACCACCGGCAACCCGCTGCAATTGTTGATCTGGTCGATCATTGGCGTGACCGCGCTGTTCCTGAAGATTTTCTTCTTCGCCATGATCATCAGCGTGATCCTGTCGTGGGTCGCTCCGGGCAGCCACAATCCCGGCGCCGAGCTGGTCAACCAGATCTGCGAGCCGGCCCTGGCGCCGTTCCGTCGTATCGTGCCGAACCTTGGCGGCCTGGATATTTCGCCGATCCTGGCGTTCATGGTGCTCAAGCTGATCGACATGCTGGTGATCAACAACCTGGCGGCGATGACCATGATGCCGGAAATCCTGCGCCTGCTGATCTGACCCCGGTGAGCTACTTTCGCTGGGACGGCGACGACCTGATCCTGGAATGCCACCTGCAACCGGCAGCCCGCAGCGATGATTTCGCCGGGCTGCACGGTGACCGCCTGAAGATCCGTCTCACCGCTCCGCCGGTCGAGGGCAAGGCCAATGCCTACCTGATGGCGTTCCTGGCCAAGGCGTTTGGCGTGTCCAAGAGCCAGGTCAGCCTGATCAGCGGCGAATTGAACCGACAGAAACGGGTGCGGATTCATTCGCCGAAGAAGCTGCCGGAGCTGCCAGGCCTGACACGGGCCTGATCGGTTAGCGCAATCTTGTGGCGAGGGGATTTATCCCCGCCGTCGCCTCGGCGTGTCTGACGGATCGCATTAGCTGTATTGGGGCTGCTGCGCAGCCCAACGGGGATAAATCCCCTCGTCACAGTTAAATCGCCCAGCCGCGCCTTTGCTTGCCGCCTGCCACAGCGGTCTTTAGACTTACGCCTCATTTCAACGCGAGCAGGGTCGATGCCAACTGCCTTTCCCCCCGATTCCGTTGGTCTGGTGACGCCGCAAATGGCGCATTTCAGCGAGCCCCTGGCCCTGGCCTGCGGCCGTTCGTTGCCAGCCTATGACCTGATCTACGAAACCTACGGCACCCTCAATGCCACGGCCAGCAACGCCGTGCTGATTTGCCACGCCTTGTCGGGGCATCACCACGCCGCCGGCTACCACAGCGTCGACGACCGCAAGCCCGGCTGGTGGGACAGTTGCATCGGCCCGGGCAAGCCCATCGACACCAACAAGTTCTTCGTGGTCAGCCTGAACAACCTCGGCGGCTGCAACGGCTCCACCGGCCCCAGCAGCCTCAACCCGGATACCGGCAAGCCCTTCGGCGCCGATTTCCCGGTGCTGACCGTGGAAGACTGGGTCCACAGCCAGGCGCGCCTGGCCGATCGCCTCGGCATCGCCCAGTGGGCAGCCGTGATCGGTGGCAGCCTGGGCGGCATGCAAGCCTTGCAGTGGACCATCACCTACCCAGACCGCGTGCGCCATTGCCTGGCAATCGCCTCGGCGCCCAAGCTGTCGGCGCAGAACATCGCCTTCAACGAAGTGGCGCGCCAGGCGATCCTCACCGACCCCGAATTCCACGGCGGTTCGTTCCAGGAACACGGTGTGATCCCCAAGCGTGGGCTGATGCTGGCGCGGATGGTCGGCCACATCACCTACTTGTCCGACGACTCCATGGGCGAGAAATTCGGCCGTGGCCTCAAGAGCGAAAAGCTCAACTACGACTTCCACAGCGTCGAGTTCCAGGTCGAGAGTTACCTGCGCTATCAGGGTGAGGAGTTTTCCGGGCGCTTCGATGCCAACACCTATCTGCTGATGACCAAGGCGCTGGACTACTTCGATCCGGCAGCGAACTTCGACGACAACCTGGCGAAAACCTTCGCCAATGCCACTGCCAAGTTCTGTGTGATGTCGTTCACCACTGACTGGCGCTTCTCCCCGGCGCGCTCCCGGGAGCTGGTGGACGCGCTGATGGCCGCGCGCAAGGACGTCTGCTACCTGGAAATCGACGCGCCCCAGGGCCACGACGCCTTTTTGATCCCGATCCCGCGCTACTTGCAGGCGTTCGGCAACTACATGAACCGTATAACGCTGTGAGGACGCCATGAGAGCCGATCTGGAAATCATCCAGGAATGGATCCCCGCCGGCAGCCGCGTGCTCGACCTGGGCTGCGGTAACGGCGAACTGCTGACCTGGCTGCGGGACAACAAGCAAGTCAGCGGCTACGGCCTGGAAAACGACCCGGACAACATCGCCGAGTGCGTCGCCAAGGGCATCAACGTCATCGAGCAGGACCTGGACAAGGGCCTGGGCAACTTCGCCAGCAACAGCTTCGACATCGTGGTCATGACCCAGGCCCTGCAAGCGGTGCACTATCCGGACAAGATCCTCGACGAAATGCTGCGGGTCGGGCGCCAGTGCATCATCACCTTCCCCAACTTCGGCCACTGGCGTTGCCGCTGGTACCTGGCGAGCAAGGGTCGCATGCCGGTCTCGGAGTTCCTGCCCTACACCTGGTACAACACGCCGAACATCCACTTCTGCACCTTCGCCGACTTCGAGGCGCTGTGCCGCGAACGCGAAGCCAAGGTCATCGATCGCCTGGCCGTGGACCAGCAGCACCGCCACGGGTGGGCCAGCAAGCTATGGCCTAATCTGTTAGGTGAGATAGGCATCTATCGGGTCAGCAGCCCGGGCCTTACCGATTACCAGGTCGCGGTGTGAGCCCCGGCCTCACCAGGAGCACGACATGAAACGTCTAGGGTTGTTTCTCATCACCGTTTGCCTGAGCGTTGGCGCCATGGCCGCCGACGTTATCAAGGGCGAGCGCAAGGAAGTGTTCGGTGACGTCACCGTGCACTACAACACGTTCAATTCCACCTTCCTGACACCAGACATCGCCAAGGCCGCCGAGCTGATTCGCAGCAAGGAACAGGGCGTGATCAACGTCTCGGTGCTCAAGGATGGCAAGCCCTTGATGGCCCAGGTCAGTGGCACGGTGAAAGACCTCACCAGCCAGAGCATCCCGCTGCAATTCAAGCAGGTGACCGAGCCAGGCGCGATCTACTACATCGCCCAGTACCCGGTGCCCCAGCAGGAAACCCGCACCTTCGAGATCAAGGTGCAAACCGGCGACAAGATCAACACCATCAACTTCAACCAGGAACTGTTCCCGGGCCAATGATCAACTTCACCCAACTCGTACTGGCCAGCCACAACGCCGGCAAACTCAAGGAACTGCAGGCCATGCTCGGCGGGTCGGTGCAGTTGCACTCGATTGGCGAGTTCAGCCAGGTGGAACCGGAAGAGACCGGCCTGTCGTTCGTCGAGAACGCCATCCTCAAGGCCCGCAATGCCGCGCGTATCTCGGGCCTGCCGGCGCTGGCCGACGATTCCGGGCTGGCCGTGGACTTCCTCGGCGGCGCCCCGGGCATTTACTCGGCGCGTTACGCGGACGGCAAAGGGGACGCGGCGAACAACGCCAAGCTGCTCGAAGCCCTCAAGGATGTGCCCGAAGCCGAGCGCGGCGCGCAATTCGTGTGTGTGCTGGCCCTGGTGCGCCATGCCGACGATCCGTTGCCGATCCTCTGCGAAGGCTTGTGGCATGGGCGCATTCTGACCGAAGCCAGCGGCGAGCACGGTTTCGGCTACGACCCGCTGTTCTGGGTACCGGAGCGCAATTGCTCCAGCGCCGAGCTGGGGCCGGTGGAAAAGAACCAACTGAGCCACCGCGCCCGCGCCATGGCCCTGCTGCGTCAACGCCTGGGCCTGCAATGATCGATGACGCTCCGGCACCGCTGATTCACGGCGGTGCACAAACGCCTCGGGCGCCCCTGCCGGTGCTGCCGCCCCTGGCGTTGTACGTCCACATCCCGTGGTGCGTGCGCAAATGCCCGTATTGCGACTTCAACTCCCATACCGCCAGCCCGCAGTTACCGGAAGAAGAATACGTCGACGCCCTGCTGGCCGACCTCGACCAGGATCTGCATGCGGTCCATGGTCGACCGTTGAGCTCGATCTTTTTCGGTGGCGGCACCCCGAGCCTGTTCAGTGCCCAGGCCCTGGGCCGGTTGCTCAAGGGCGTCGAAGCACGCATTCCCTTCGCCCAGGACATTGAAATCACCCTGGAAGCCAACCCTGGCACCTTCGAGCAGGAAAAATTCGTCGCTTACCGGGCCTTGGGTATCAATCGCCTGTCCATCGGCATCCAGAGCTTCCAGCAGGCCAAGCTCGAAGCCCTGGGCCGGATCCACAACGGTGACGAGGCGGTGCGCGCCGCCGGCATGGCTCGCCAGGCCGGGTTCGACAACTTCAACCTGGACCTGATGCACGGCCTGCCCGACCAGTCCCTCGACGACGCCTTGAGCGACCTGCGCCAGGCCATTGCCCTGAAGCCGACCCACCTGTCCTGGTACCAACTGACGCTGGAGCCAAACACGGTGTTCTGGAACCAGCCGCCGACGTTGCCCGAAGACGACACGCTGTGGGACATCCAGGAAGCCGGACAAGCCCTGCTGGCCGAGCACGGCTACGCCCAGTACGAAGTCTCGGCCTACGCCCAACCCGGTCGGGCGGCGCGGCATAACCTCAATTACTGGAGCTTCGGCGACTTCATTGGCATCGGCGCCGGCGCCCATGGCAAGCTCAGCCACCCGGACGGGCGCATCGTGCGCACCTGGAAGACGCGCCTGCCCAAGGACTACCTCAACCCGGCCAAACGCTTCCTGGCCGGCGAGAAAACCCTGGCCAATGAAGAATTGCCATTCGAGTTCCTGATGAACGCCCTGCGCCTGACCGCAGGTGTCGAAGCGCGGCTGTACCCGGAGCGCACCGGGCTGCCCCTGCAAAGCCTGGCCGAAGGCCGGCGCGAGGCCGAACAAAGCGGGTTGTTGCAGGTCGAACCGGAACGTCTGGCGGCCACCGAGCGCGGACAGCTGTTTCTCAATGACTTGCTGCAGAAATTTCTGAGCTGATCAACACAAGGAAATCGAATGGATCTGGTACTCGACCTGCTGGCCACCGTGTCCCGCTGGAGCCGCAGCAACCTGTCGGAAATCTCCCTGGCATTGGTGGGCTGCCTGCTGGTGCTGTTTGGCGCCGACATCAAGGGCTGGGTCGAACAACGCCTGGGCAGCATCGCCGGCGCCTTGCGCGTTCCACTGATCGCCCTGCTGTGCATGATCGGCAGCGGCGCGGCCCTGATCTACGCCACGCCGTGGGTCGTCCGGGGTTTGAGCCAGTTCAACAACTACAGCCTGGCGCCGGTGTTGTTGGTGGTGCTGGTGTTGATTGGTGTCGTGGCGGATCGGCGCTGACCCTACAAACACCAGAAAACAAATGTGGGAGCGGGCTTCTGTGGGAGCAAAGCTTGCTCGCGATGCAGGCAACTCGGGTTGAAGTTGGTACCGAGGTGCTGCTATCGCGGGCAAGCCTTGCTCCCACAAAGCTTTGCTCCCACAGTTTCTACCGCGTGATGCTTACGCTACCTTCTCGAACTTCAAATCCCAAACCCCATGCCCAAGCCGTTCGCCACGGCGTTCGAACTTGGTGATCGGCCGTTCGGCCGGGCGTGACACGCACTTGCCGTCTTCGGCCAGGTTGCGGTAGCCCGGGGCGACATTCATCACTTCCAGCATGTATTCGGCATAGGGTTCCCAGTCGGTGGCCATGTGCAGCACACCGCCGACCTTCAACTTGCTGCGCACCAGTTCAGCGAACGACGCCTGGACGATACGGCGCTTGTGGTGGCGGCTCTTGTGCCATGGGTCCGGGAAGAACAGCATCAGCCGGTCGAGGCTGTTGTCGGCCACGCAGCGGTTGAGCACTTCGATGGCGTCGCAATCGTAGACCCGCAGGTTGGTCAGCCCTTGGGTCAGCACGCCGTTGAGCAGCGCACCGACACCGGGACGGTGGACTTCCACGCCGATGAAATCCTGTTCCGGCGCGGCTGCGGCCATTTCCAGCAGCGAGTGGCCCATGCCGAAGCCGATTTCCAGCGAGCGCGGGGCCGAGCGGCCGAACACCTGGTCAAAATCCACCGGGGCATCGGCAAGCGGCAGGACAAACAGCGGCGCGCCCTGCTCCAGGCCGCGTTGCTGGCCTTCGGTCATGCGCCCGGCGCGCATCACGAAACTCTTGATGCGGCGGTGTTGGCGCTCTTCGCCTTCTTCCGGCAGGACAGGCGTGTCGTTCGATTCAGTCATCAATGGCTCTTACTTGATCAGACCATCCAGCGGCGAGGAGGCGCTGGCGTAGAGTTTTTTCGGCATGCGGCCGGCGAGGTACGCCAGGCGCCCAGCGACAATCGCGTGTTTCATGGCTTCGGCCATCAGGATCGGTTGCTGGGCATGGGCGATGGCGGAGTTCATCAGCACCGCTTCGCAACCCAGCTCCATGGCGATGGTGGCGTCGGAGGCGGTACCGACACCGGCATCCACCAGCACCGGGATCTTCGCTTCTTCGAGGATGATCTGCAGGTTGTACGGGTTGCAGATCCCCAGGCCCGTGCCGATCAGGCCGGCCAGCGGCATGACCGCAATGCAGCCGATTTCCGCCAGTTGCCGGGCGATGATCGGGTCATCGCTGGTGTAGACCATCACGTCGAAACCTTCCTTGACCAGGGTTTCAGCGGCCTTGAGGGTTTCGATCACGTTGGGGAACAGGGTTTTCTGGTCCGCCAGCACTTCCAGTTTCACCAGGTTGTGGCCGTCGAGCAGCTCACGGGCCAGGCGACAGGTGCGCACGGCCTCGATGGCGTCGAAGCAGCCGGCGGTGTTCGGCAGGATGGTGTAGCGATCCGGCGGCAGGATATCCAGCAGGTTCGGTTCGCCCGGGTTCTGGCCGATATTGGTGCGGCGCACGGCGACGGTCACGATTTCGGCGCCCGAGGCCTCGATAGCCAGGCGGGTTTCTTCCATGTCGCGGTATTTGCCGGTGCCTACCAGCAAGCGCGACTGGTAGGTACGACCGGCCAGGACGAAGGGCTTGTCGCTACGAACGATGCTCATGGGAAATCCTCTGTTGGGGTGAGGTTCTTGCGAAATGCTGCGAAACCGAAGCGACTAGCCGCCGCCGATGGCATGGACCACTTCGACCGAGTCGCCATCGTTCAACGTGGTTTCGGCGTGCTGGCTGCGCGGGACGATATCCAGATTGAGCTCCACCGCGACGCGACGTCCGGCAAGTTCCAGACGGGTCAGCAGGGCCGCGACGGTTTCACCGTCGGGCAGATCAAGGGGTTCGCCGTTCAACTGAATGCGCATGCCGGATGCCGCCATCATTTTTAGGGGCTGGCATTCTAGCCCGATCAGTCTGGGTGACCCAAGCCATTCGTCATGAAATGGACTGCCCGGTCAGCCCAGCCGCCAGGCGGCAAGCCCCAGGCACAGCCAGCCGATCAGGAACGCCACGCCGCCAAACGGCGTGATGATGCCCAGTTTGCCGATGCCTGTGAGGGTCAGCAGGTACAGGCTGCCGGAGAACAACAGGATGCCCACTACAAAGGAAACCCCGGCCCAAGTGACGATACGCCCGGGGATGTGTGTGGCCAGCAGCGCGACGCCCAGCAGCGCCAGGGTATGCACCAGTTGATAGGTGACGCCAGTGTGGAAAATCGCCAGGTAATCAGCGCTCAGGCGGTTTTTCAGGCCGTGGGCGGCGAACGCCCCCAGTGCCACGCCTGTGAAGCCGAAAAAAGCAGCCAGCATCAGAAAGCTACGCAGCATGAGAACTCCAATCAGACTCGGTGGACAGGGTCTGTATAATGGCCCGCTCGACGGGTTCGGCCAAGCCATCTCTATGCTGCGTTTATTGTTTCGACGATTCCTTAAAGCCCTGCTCTGGTTCGCCGTCGGCAGCGTTGTGCTCGTGCTGCTGTTTCGCGTGGTGCCGCCACCGTTCACCGCGCTGATGATCGAGCGCAAGGTCGAATCCTGGTTCGGTGGCGAACCGATTGACCTGCAACGCACCTGGCAGCCTTGGGATCGGATCTCCGATAGCCTGAAAGTCGCGGTGATCGCCGGTGAAGACCAGAAATTCCCCGAACACTGGGGCTTCGACATCGGCGCGATCCAGGCCGCCTTCGCCCACAACGAGCGTGGTGGTTCGATTCGCGGCGCAAGCACCCTCAGCCAGCAAGTGTCCAAGAATCTGTTCCTGTGGTCGGGTCGCAGCTGGCTGCGCAAAGGGCTGGAGGCCTGGTTCACTGGGCTGATCGAAGTGTTCTGGCCCAAGCAGCGGATCCTTGAGGTGTACCTCAACAGCGTCGAGTGGGATGACGGTGTGTTCGGGGCTGAAGCCGCGGCGCGCCACCATTTCGGGGTCAGCGCCGACGGCTTGTCCCGGCAACAGGCCAGCCTGCTGGCGGCAGTCCTGCCGAATCCGCGCAAGTGGAGCGCCAGCCGGCCGAGTCCTTACGTGCTACGGCGGGCGAGCTGGATTCGCCAGCAGATGAGCCAGTTGGGGGGCGACAGTTACTTACTGGAACTCAATAATTCGCGGCGAGCGCCTTGGGCGCAGTAAACCAAGACACCGCAGATCCCACAGGTGGAGTGTCGGGTCCGAGAGTGAGCACAAACAAAAACGCCCCGATCATCACTGATCGGGGCGTTTCTTATTGCACTACAGCAGGTCAAGCCGCAATCGACACCTTGAGCTTGTTCATCGCGCTTTTCTCAAGCTGGCGAATCCGCTCGGCCGATACGTTGTACTTCTGTGCCAGGTCGTGCAGCGTGGCTTTTTCCTCGGCCAGCCAGCGCTGGTAGAGGATGTCGCGGCTGCGTTCGTCCAGCACTTCCAGGGCTTCGTGCAGGTTGGTGTTGGAGTTGTCGCTCCAGTCGGCATCTTCCAGTTGACGCGCCGGGTCGTACCGGTGGTCTTCCAAGTAGTTGGCCGGCGATTGGAAAGCGCTGTCGTCGTCCGCTTCGGCAGCCGGGTCGAAGGCCATGTCATGGCCGGTCAGGCGGCTTTCCATCTCGCGCACTTCCCGAGGCTCTACGCCCAGGCTTTCGGCTACACGGTGGACTTCTTCGTTGTTCAGCCAGGCCAGGCGTTTCTTCTGGCTGCGCAGGTTGAAGAACAGCTTGCGCTGGGCCTTGGTGGTCGCGACTTTCACGATGCGCCAGTTGCGCAGAATGAACTCGTGGATTTCCGCCTTGATCCAGTGCACCGCAAACGACACCAGGCGCACACCCATTTCCGGGTTGAAACGCTTGACCGCCTTCATCAGGCCGACGTTACCTTCCTGGATCAGGTCGGCCTGGGCCAGCCCGTAGCCGGAATAGCTGCGGGCGATATGTACGACAAAACGCAGGTGGGCGAGCACCATCTGCCGAGCCGCCTCAAGATCCTGCTCATAATAGAGACTCTCGGCCAGTTCACGCTCCTGCTCGGGCGTCAGCAAAGGAATGCTGTTCACCGTGTGCACATAAGCCTCCAGGTTCGCACCCGGGACCAGAGCATAAGCAGGTTGCAAAGAAGTGGTCATACGAAAAAACCTCCGACTCACATAACTCGTGCAGTTCAGCACTGCGAAAATTGACCGGGAACCGTAGGACAAGTTCCCACAAAAACTGAAAGGTCAATACGCGCAAAAACCCTATTTTGGCGCAAGCTCACGCAAGTGGCGTGCTACCGCAATCCATGCACCGATATAACCCAACAGCACCGCGCCAAGCAAGAGCGACAGACCGTCGGCGACTGGCACTCCGGCCAGGGAAAAATCACTGCCGTACAAACCGGCCAGCCCCACTACCGCGTCGTTCAGCCAATCCAGGCCGAACGCCAATACACCCCAGGACAGAATCCCGGCACCGAAACCATACAGCGCCCCCATATAAAGGAAGGGCCTGCGTACATAACTGTCCGTACCGCCGACGAGTTTAATCACTTCTATCTCGGTGCGGCGGTTTTCAATATGAAGACGAATGGTATTGCCTATCACCAAAAGTAATGCAGAAACCAGAAGCACCGTCAGACCGAAGACAAACCGGTCGCCGAGCTTGAGGATCGCCGCAAGACGCTCGACCCAGACTAGATCAAGTTGCGCCTGTTGTACCTTCGGCAACTCGGAAAGTCTTTGTCTTAATGCTTCAAGGGTCGGCTTGTCGACTTCATTCGGCGTCACCAGCACCACGCCCGGCAGCGGATTCTCCGGCAGTTCCTTGAGGGCTTCGCCCAGGCCGGATTGCTGCTGGAACTCTTCAAGTGCCTGTTCGCGTCCGATGTATTCGGCATCGGCCACGCCCGGCATGGCCTTGATCTGCTCACGCAACGCCTGGCCTTCGCCGGGGCTCGCGTCCATCTGCAGGTACAGGGAAATCTGCGCCGCACGCTGCCAGGAACCACCCAGGCGTTCGACATTACTGAGCAATAATGACAGGCCCATGGGCAGGCTCAGGGCCACCGCCATCACCATGCAGGTAAAGAAGCTGCCGATGGGCTGCTTGCCCAGGCGCCGCAGGCTGTCCAGCAGACTGGCGCGATGGCTCTCGATCCAGGCGCGCAACAGCGTGGCGAAGTCCGGGCCGTCGTCATCGTCGCGTTTTTTCTTCTGCGGCTGCGGATCGGAGGCTTTCGGGGCCACACGTTCGGCCACTTTCGGGCTGCGAGTCGCACTCATACGCCAGCCTCCCCGTCACCGATCAAGCGACCGCGCTGCAAGGTAAGCATGCGGTGACGCATGCGCGCGATCAACGCCAGGTCGTGACTGGCGATCAGCACACTGGTGCCCAGGCGGTTGATGTCTTCGAATACACCCATGATCTCCGCCGCCAGGCGCGGGTCGAGGTTACCGGTGGGTTCGTCCGCCAGCAGCAAGGCCGGGCGGTGGACGATGGCGCGGGCGATGCCGACGCGTTGTTGCTGGCCGGTGGACAGGTCGCCGGGGTACAGGTCGGTCTTGTCCGACAGGGCCACGCGCTCCAGGGCCGAGTCCACGCGCTTGATGATCTCGGCCTTGGACAACCCAAGGATCTGCAACGGCAACGCCACGTTATTGAACACGGTGCGATCGAACAGCAACTGGTGATTCTGGAACACCACGCCGATCTGCCGGCGCAGGTAAGGGATCTGTGCATTGCTGATGGTGCTCAGGTCCTGGCCGGCCAGCAGCAGTTTGCCGGTCGAGGGCCGTTCCATCGCCAGCAGCAGGCGCAGCAAGGTGCTTTTACCGGCACCGGAATGGCCGGTGACAAACAGAAACTCGCCCCGACGGACCCGAAAGCTCAGCTCATGCAAGCCGACGTGTCCGTTCGGATAGCGTTTACCGACCTGTTCGAAACGAATCATGAATGCTCCCGTTCGGCAAACAGCGCCTGGACAAAGGGCTCGGCTTCAAAGGTGCGCAAGTCGTCGATGCCTTCACCCACGCCGATATAGCGAATGGGTAGGCCGAACTGCTTGGCCAGGGCGAAAATCACCCCGCCCTTGGCGGTGCCGTCGAGCTTGGTCAGGGCCAGCCCGGTCAGTTCGACGGTCTGGTTGAACTGCTTGGCCTGGTTGATGGCGTTCTGGCCGGTACCGGCGTCCAGCACCAGCAGCACTTCGTGGGGTGCGTCGGCGTCGAGCTTGCCGATCACCCGGCGTACTTTCTTCAATTCTTCCATCAGATTGTCTTTGGTGTGCAGGCGACCGGCCGTGTCGGCGATCAGCACGTCGATGCCACGGGCCTTGGCCGCCTGCACGGCGTCGAAGATCACCGAAGCGGAGTCGGCCCCCGTATGCTGGGCGATCACCGGGATCTTGTTGCGCTCGCCCCACACTTGCAGTTGTTCGACCGCGGCAGCGCGGAAGGTATCGCCCGCAGCCAGCATGACTTTCTTGCCTTCGAGCTGCAGTTTCTTGGCCAGCTTGCCGATGGTAGTGGTCTTGCCTGCGCCGTTGACGCCGACGACCAGGATCACGAACGGCTTGTTCTGCGAAGCGATCACCAGCGGCTGTTCCACCGGCTTGAGCAGGCTGGCCAGCTCACCTTGCAGGGATTTGTACAGCGCATCGGCATCGGTCAGTTGTTTGCGCGCGACTTTCTGGGTCAGGCTCTGGATGATCACCGAGGTGGCTTCGACGCCGACATCGGCAGTCAGCAGGCGGGTCTCGATGTCTTCGAGCAATTCGTCATCGATGGCTTTCTTGCCCAGGAACAGGCTGGCCATGCCTTCGCCGATGCTGGCGCTGGTCTTGGACAGGCCCTGCTTGAGGCGGGCGAAGAAGCCGACCTTGTTTTCCTCGGCGCTACGGACGGGCTCGACGGGGGCCATGGTTTCCAACACGGCAGGTGCCGGTTCGGGTGCGGCAGGCGCAACCACAGGTGCAACGACGGCGGCCGGCGGTTCAATGACAGCTTCGACGACGGGAGTCTCGATAACCTGTGTCGGCGCTGGAATCGGCGGGGTGATATGGGGCGCCGTTTCCTCGACCAGCGCGACCGGCTCTTCAGCCACCGGCAAGGTCAACCAGGGCGTTTGCCCGGCGGGCGGGGTCAGAGGCTGTTCGACCACCGGCTCGGCAACGGGCTCAGGCGCGACCGGTTGCAGCACCGGCTCGGCAATCGGCAGGATAATTGGCGCAGCTTCTTCGACTACCGCCTCGGCATCGGGCTCAGGCAGCGTCTGTGGCTGTTCGACGACGGTTTCCTGCGGCTTCTTGCGCAGCCATCCGAACAGGCCTTTTTTTTCACCAGCCGCAGCTGGGGTCTTCTTGTCGTCGTTGGAACCAAACATGGAGGACGGCTATCTCACGGTAGCGACGCGCCACGAAGGCGCCTCGGTGATAAATATTCAATGCTGAACAGACTGCGTTTCATCCAGCTTGTTCACGCGCAACATTTTGTCGAAGCGTCCCCAGGACACCTCAAAGTCGATTTTTTCGAAGGACTGGTACGGCATCATCGGCGAAAACGCCGGGATCAACAGGCAATCCCAAGGCTTCTCCGAGGAACCCAAACAGCCAGGGGTCGATAAAAGACCCGATAGGCGTGGCCGCCAGTAAAACGGATCAGTATCCTAGCACCTCCTCGCCTGCTGAGGCTAAGGCCAAGCGGGCAACCCAACAGGTTTAAACACGAATGAATGCTCTTGCCCGCCGCGCCGCAGGCCTGCTGCTCAGCACAGTTTGTCTGCCTCTTTCAGCCTTGGCTGCCGATCCACAACCCACCCACGAATTCACCCTCGACAACGGCCTGAAGGTCGTCGTGCGCGAAGACCATCGTGCGCCAGTGGTGGTGTCCCAGGTCTGGTACAAGGTTGGCTCCAGCTACGAAACGCCAGGCCAGACCGGTTTGTCCCATGCCCTCGAGCACATGATGTTCAAGGGCAGTGAAAAAGTCGGCCCCGGCGAAGCGTCGCTGATCCTGCGCGACCTCGGTGCCGAAGAGAACGCCTTCACCAGCGATGACTTCACCGCCTACTACCAGGTGCTGGCCCGTGACCGCCTGGGCGTGGCCTTCGAACTGGAAGCCGACCGCATGGCCAGCCTGCGCCTGCCGCCGGAGGAGTTCAGCCGTGAGATCGAGGTGATCAAGGAAGAGCGCCGCATGCGCACCGACGACAAGCCCATGTCCAAGGCCTACGAGCGTTTCAAGGCCATGGCTTATCCGGCCAGCGGTTATCACACGCCGACCATCGGCTGGATGGCCGATCTGGACCGGATGACCGTCGAGGAACTGCGTCACTGGTACGAATCCTGGTACACCCCGAACAACGCGACCCTGGTGGTGGTCGGCGACGTGACGCCAGACGAGGTCAAGTCCCTGGCCCAGCGTTATTTTGGCCCGATCGCGCGGCGCGCGGTGCCGGTGGCGAAAATCCCCCTGGAACTGGCCGAACCCGGCGAGCGCCAGATCACCTTGCATGTGCAGACCCAACTGCCCAGCGTGATGCTGGCCTTCAATGTGCCGAGCATCGCCACCGCGACGGACAAGGGTTCGGTCAACGCACTGCGGCTGATCTCGGCCCTGTTGGACGGCGGCTACAGCGGTCGCATCCCGACCCAACTGGAGCGCGGCGAAGAGCTGGTGTCCGGCGGCTCGTCGAGTTACGACGCCTTCACCCGCGGCGACTCGCTGTTCACGTTGTCGGCGACGCCCAACACGCAGAAAAACAAAACCCTCGCCCAGGCCGAAGCGGGCCTGTGGCGCTTGCTTGAGCAGTTGAAAACCACCGCCCCGACCGCCGACGAACTGGAGCGCGTTCGCGCCCAGGTCATCGCCGGCCTGGTGTATGAACGCGACTCGATCACCAGCCAGGCCACCGCCATCGGCCAGTTGGAGACCGTCGGCCTGTCCTGGAAGCTGATGGATACCGAACTCGCCGAACTGCAAAGCGTGACCCCACAAGACATCCAGAAGGCAGCCCAGCTGTATTTCACCCGCTCGCGCCTGAGCGTTGCGCATGTCCTGCCCGAGGAGAAAGCTCATGAGTGAGCGTCAATCATCGCGCCGGGTGCTGATCGGCCTGGTATCGATCGCCCTGGTCGGCGCGCTGGCCTTTTACCTGTCGCCGTCGAGCAGTTCCAACGCCAGCCAGGCATTGGACAAGGCCAAGTCCGGCAACAAACTGCAATCTTTGCTCGAACTGAACGACAAGGCGCCCAGTCGGCGCCAGCTCGACGTGCAAACCTGGAAAACCGCTGACGGCGCCAAGGTGCTGTTCGTCGAAGCCCGGGAGTTGCCAATGTTCGACCTGCGCCTGACCTTCGCCGCCGGCAGCAGCCAGGACGGCGACGCCCCCGGTCTCGCGCTGTTGACCAACGCCATGCTCAACGAAGGCGTGGCCGGCAAGGACGTCAGCGCCATTGCCCAAGGCTTCGAAAGTCTCGGCGCGGACTTCGGCAACGGTGCCTACCGGGACATGGCCGTGGCATCCCTGCGCAGCCTCAGCGCAGTCGACAAGCGTGAACCGGCGCTGAAGCTGTTCGCCGAAGTCGTCGGCAAGCCAACCTTCCCCGCTGACTCCTTCGCCCGAATCAAGAACCAGATGCTCGACGGTTTCGAATACCAGAAGCAGAACCCGGGCAAACTGGCCGGCCTGGAACTGATGAAGCGCCTGTATGGCGAGCATCCTTATGCCCACTCCAGCGATGGCACCGCCGACAGCATTCCCCCGATCACCCTGGCCCAGGCCCGGGCTTTCCACGCCAAGGCCTACGCCGCCGGCAACGCCGTGATCGCGCTGGTGGGGGATTTGTCCCGCGCCGAAGCCGAAGCGATTGCCAGCCAGGTATCCGCCGCACTGCCAAAAGGCCCGGCCCTGGCGAAAACCCCGCCACCGGTGGAACCGAAGGCGAGCATCGGCCACATCGAATTCCCGTCCAAGCAGACCAACCTGATGCTCGCGCAACTGGGCATCGACCGCGACGACCCGGACTATGCCGCAGTGTCCCTGGGCAACCAGATCCTCGGCGGCGGTGGCTTCGGCACGCGGTTGATGACCGAGGTGCGGGAAAAGCGCGGCCTGACCTACGGCGTGTACTCCGGCTTCACGGCGATGCAGGCCCGCGGCCCATTCATGATCAACCTGCAGACCCGTGCCGAAATGAGCGAAGGCACCCTGAAACTGGTGCAGGACGTATTCGCCGACTACCTCAAGAACGGTCCCACCCAAAAAGAACTCGATGACGCCAAGCGTGAGTTGGCGGGCAGCTTCCCGCTGTCCACCGCCAGCAATGCCGACATCGTCGGCCAACTCGGTGCCATGGGCTTCTATGACTTGCCGCTGAGCTACCTGGAGGACTTCATGCGCCAGTCCCAGGAACTGACGGTCGAGCAGGTCAAGGCCGCGCTGAACAAGCACCTTAGCACCGACAAAATGGTCATCGTCACCGCCGGTCCGAGCGTGCCGCAAAAGCCGCTGCCGCCCCCCACTGACAAACCTGCCGAGCAGCCGCTCGGGGTCCCGGAGCACTAATGGCCCGTCCATCGAATTCCAGCAAGAAACCCGTGCACAACGGTGTGAACCAGTTGCGCATCATCGGTGGCGAATGGCGCAGCCGGCGCCTGAGTTTCCCGGATGCCCCGGGCCTGCGCCCCACTCCCGACCGCGTGCGGGAAACCCTGTTCAACTGGCTCGCCCCCTACGTGGCCGGAGCCCGGGTACTCGACCCATTCGCCGGCAGCGGCGCGCTGTTTCTCGAAGCGCTGTCCCGTGGCGCCGCCATGGGCCAGGCACTGGACGCCAGCAGCCTGGCCGTCTCCAGCCTGAAAGAACACTTGGGCACCCTGCGTTGCACCGTCGGCCAGGTGCAGACCGCCGACGCATTGCGCTATCTGGAAAGCCAACCGGCGACGCCTTTCGACCTGGTGTTCCTGGACCCACCGTTCAACCAGAATCTGTTGCCGACGGTCTGCACGCTGCTCGAGGAGCGTCAGTGGCTGGCCGAGGATGCCTGGGTCTACACTGAAAGCGAGACTGCCCCGTCCACCCTGGGCTTGCCGAGCAATTGGCGCTTGCATCGCGAGCAGAAATCCGGACGGGTGTATTATGCGTTGTGGCAACGTTTGGCAAAGGACATTGGCTGAACGGCTGACCAGTGCATCGAGAACAAGAATGATGTCCGCCGCATCCGAACGTTTCGTCCCCGCCCCGGGCCTTGGCAATCCGCACCTGCAAACCCTGTGGGGCCCGTTATGGCGCAAGACCACTCACATCGACCGCCAACGCGAACGCCTATGGCTGGAAGACGGTGATTTCCTCGACCTCGACTGGCACGGCCCCCACAGCGTGGAGGCGCCACTGGTGCTGGTCCTCCATGGGCTGACTGGTTCTTCCAACTCACCTTACGTGGCCGGGCTGCAACAAGCCCTTGGCCGCCAGGGCTGGGCCAGTGCAGCCTTGAACTGGCGTGGCTGCTCGGGCGAGCCGAACCTGCTGCCCCGCAGCTACCACTCGGGCGTCAGCGAAGACCTGGCCGCCGCCATCGCCCACTTGCGCACCCGACGGCCCTTGGCGCCGTTGTTTGCAGTGGGTTATTCATTGGGTGGCAATGTGTTGCTCAAGCACCTGGGGGAAACCGGCAGCGACAGCCAGTTACAAGGGGCAGTGGCGGTCTCGGTACCGTTTCGCCTGGACCAGTGCGCCGATCGCATCGGCCAGGGATTCTCCAAGTTCTACCAGGCGCATTTCATGCGGCAGATGGTCGCCTATGTGCGCAACAAGCAACGTCAGTTCCAGCACGACGGACGCCACGAAGGCCTGGCGACCCTGGCGGCGCTTGGCCCGCTGGAGAACATGCGCACGTTCTGGGACTTTGACGGTCGGGTGACGGCGCCGCTGCACGGGTTCTCCGATGCGGCGGATTACTACCGTCGCGCCTCCAGCCGTTATTTCATGGCGGGGATCAGCACGCCGACCCTGGTCATCCAGGCCGCCGACGATCCTTTTGTATTCCCTCACAGCCTGCCCGAACCGGACGAGTTATCCACCTCGACCCGACTCGAACTACACGCCCAGGGCGGGCATGTAGGGTTTGTCGACGGGACCCTGCGGCGCCCGGGGTACTACCTGGAGCGGCGGATTCCCGATTGGCTGGCCAGCCTGGGGCGTGGCTGACCATGGCAGGATTTGCAACCCAAACAAATCCCTTGTGGGAGCGAGCCTGCTCGCGATAGCGGTAGATCAACGACATTGAGGTTTACTGACATACCGTCATCGCGAGCAGGCTCGCTCCCACAATTTTTTCCGGGGTGTTCGCGAAATGGGTGTTCACCAAGAATCCCTTGTGGGAGCGAGCCTGCTCGCGATAGCGGTAGATCAGCGACATTGAGGTTGACTGACATACCGTCATCGCGAGCAGGCTCGCTCCCACAATTTTTTCCGGGGTATTCGCGAAATGGGTGTTCACCAAGAATCCCTTGTGGGAGCGAGCCTGCTCGCGATAGCGGTGGATCAGCGACATTGAGGTTTACTGACATACCGTCATCGCGAGCAGGCTCGCTCCCACAATTTTTTCCGGGGTGTTCGCGAAATGGGTGTTCACCAAGAATCCCCCCTGTGGGAGCGAGCCTGCTCGCGATAGCGGTGGATCAGTGACATTGAGGCTGACTGACATACCTTCATCGCGAGCAGGCTCGCTCCCACAGGGGTTTGGGGTGTGAGCGTTATTCGCCCGTCGCCACGCCCCGCTGGGGATCATTGATCCATTCACTCCACGAGCCGGCGTACAGTTTCCCCAAGGGATACCCTGCCAGGCACAAGGCAAACAGGTTATGACACGCCGTCACGCCGGAGCCGCAATAGGCCACCAGTTCGGTGGGCGAGCGCTCGCCCAGTTTTTCGGCGAAGCGCTGCTTGAGCTGGTCGGCCGGCAAGAAGCGGCCATCGGCGCCCAGGTTGTCGGTGAACGCAGCGCACTGGGCGCCCGGGATATGCCCAGCCACCGGATCGATCGGCTCGACTTCCCCCTTGAAACGCGGCAACGCCCGGGCATCGAGGAGGGTCATTTCCGATTGGCCGAGGCGTTGTTGCAGCGCTTGGGCACTGAGCACCAGGCTCGCATCCGGCGCACCGCTGAAGGTCCCGCGGTTGTTCTGCGGCGGATCCAGGCTCAAAGGCAAGCCGGCAGCATGCCAGGCCTTGAGCCCGCCATCGAGGATGCACACGCCATCGCGCTTGCCCAACCAGGCCAGCAACCACCAGGCCCGCGCGGCATAGGCACCGGGACCGTCGTCATACAGCACCACATCGCTATCGTTATCGATCCCCCAGGCCTTGAGTCGCTCTATCAAGGCCCCGGGCTCCGGCAGCGGATGACGCCCGGTCACGCCTTTGGTCACCGACCCGCTCAGGTCGCGCTCAAGGTCCGCGAACGACGCACCGGCGATGTGCCCCTCGGCATAACTGCGCTGACCGTAATCCGGGTCTTCCAGGGCAAAGCGGCAATCGAGGATGACCAGCCCGGGCTGTGATCGCCGCCGTTCGAGGGCTTGAGGACTGATGAGTTGCGCAATAGGCATGGTGAGCTCCTGTGGCTAAGTCGGGATCGGTCCTACTGCCCTTCCTCCAGGGTCTGGGCCAGGGGGACGTAGAATTCTTTGAACAGCGCATCCACCGCATCGCGCGCCTGGTCGGTCACGAAACCGGCTTCCAGCACCAGGACCTGATAGACGCCACGCTTGATGGCCTGCTCACTCAGGTGACTGAAGTTTTCCCGCGTGGTGCACAGGAACCGTACCCAGGACGTGAGGATGATCCAGGCATTGAGGGTCAGGGACTCGATCTGCACCCGGTCCATCTTCAGGATGCCGGCGGCAACGAAGCCTTCATAGATAGCGGTACCGTGGATCAGGCTGCGCTGGGAAAACCGTCGATAGCGCGCCGCGAGGTCCGGGTCACTGTCGAGCAGATGCTCCAGGTCCCGGTGCAGGAAACGATAGCGCCACATGGCCGACAGCAGCTCCTGCAGGTAGAAGCGCTTGTCCTCCACCGTGGCCGCACGGCCCTGGGGCGGGCGCAGGAAACTGTCCACCAGGTTCTCGTATTCACTGAACAGCACGGCAATGATCGCCTGCTTGTTGGGGAAGTGGTAGTAGAGGTTGCCTGGGGACATGTCCATGTGGGCGGCGATGTGGTTGGTGCTGACGCTGCGCTCGCCCTGCTGATTGAACAGCTCAAGGCTGTTTTGCACGATGCGCTCGCTGGTTTTCATTCGTGGGGCCATGGTTTGGGCTTTAATTCGACGAAGGCATTGATCGGCATCTTACGACCTATCGGTCACAGGAAAAACCCACCGCCGTCACGGATGCCATTGACTTTCTAGAGTATAAGCTCTAGAAAACACCCACTCTAATAATATCCGGTGCCCGACGATGCCCGCCGACATTGCCTACCTGCACGAGTCTCAACAACAACTGGACGAGCTGCGGTCGCTCTTCGATGCCCAGCGCCAGGCCTATGCCGCCCATCCAATGCCACCGGCCGAACAGCGCCGACAATGGCTCAAGGCGCTGCGCGAGGTATTGAGCAACGAACGCCAAGCCTTGATCGACGCCATCAGTCAGGATTTCAGCCACCGCAGCGCCGACGAAACACTGCTGGCCGAGCTGATGCCCAGCCTGCACGGCATCCATTACGCCAGTCGGCATCTCCGGGGTTGGATGAAGCCCTCCCGGCGCAAGGTCGGCATGGCCTTCCAACCGGCGTCGGCCAAAGTGGTGCACCAGCCGTTGGGCGTGGTCGGGGTCATCGTGCCGTGGAACTACCCGCTGTTCCTGGCCATCGGGCCGCTGACGGGAGCGCTGGCGGCGGGTAACCGGGTGATGCTCAAGCTCAGCGAGTCGACACCGGCGACCGGCTTGCTGCTCAAGCAATTGCTGGCCCGGGTCTTCCCCCAGGACCTGGTGTGCGTGGTGCTTGGCGAGGCCGAGATCGGCATGGCGTTTTCCAAGCTGCCCTTCGATCACCTGTTGTTCACCGGCGCCACCAGCATCGGCAAGCATGTCATGCGCGCCGCTGCCGAAAACCTGACCCCGGTCACCCTCGAGCTGGGTGGGAAATCGCCGGCCATCGTGTCAGGCGATGTGCCTATCAAGGACGCCGCCGAACGCATCGCCTTCGGCAAGACCCTGAATGCCGGGCAAACCTGTGTCGCCCCGGATTACGTGCTGGTGCCACAGAACCGCGTCGGCGAATTCGTTGAAGCCTATCGCGAGGCGGTTCGCGGGTTTTATCCGACCCTGGCGGACAACCCGGACTACACCGCAATCATCAATGAGCGACAGCTGGCGCGGCTCAACGGCTATATCAGCGACGCCACCAGCAAGGGCGCGCTGCTGATCGAGCTGTTCGATCAAAGCCAGGGGCGGCGCATGGCCCACAGTCTGTTGCTCAACGTCAGCGACGAGATGACCGTGATGCAGGATGAAATCTTCGGCCCGCTGCTGCCCATCGTGCCCTATGAACATCTGGACCAGGCGTTCGCCTACATCAATCAGCGACCTCGCCCGCTGGCGCTGTATTACTTCGGCTACAACAAGGCCGAACAGCATCGCGTGCTCCACGAAACCCATTCCGGCGGTGTCTGCCTGAACGACACGCTGCTGCACGTCGCCCAGGACGACATGCCGTTCGGCGGCATCGGCCCTTCGGGAATGGGGCATTACCATGGACATGAGGGCTTCCTGACCTTCAGCAAGGCCAAGGGCGTTCTGACCAAGCAGCGATTCAACGCGGCGAAGCTGATTTATCCACCCTACGGCAAGCCGTTGCAGAAACTGATCCAGAAGCTGTTTGTCCGCTGACACGTCTCTTCCCGGGTAATCACAAGAATGAACCCAAGCCTCATCGATACACCCGCGCTGTCACGGCGCGGCCTGCTGAAATTCAGCCTCGGCGCCAGCGCGTTCCTGGCCACTGTCGGCCTGGCCGCCAGCCTGAGCGGTTGTTCGCCAAGCCAATCGGCCAACGGCCTGACGACCCTGCGCGATAGCGACTTGCCGTTTTTACGCAGCATCATCCCCGTGATGCTGGACGGCGCAGTGGCCGTCGGACAAATCCCGACCGCCACTGACGCGACCCTGCGAAGCCTGGACAGCGGCCTGGCTCACTTGTCCCCTGCGATGCTCAAGCTCACGCACCAACTGTTCGACGTGCTCACGCTGGGCATCACCCGCGGGCCACTGACCGGGGTCTGGGGCTCGTGGGAAAACGCCAGCGCCGATGACATCCGCCAGTTCCTCAATCGGTGGGAAAACAGTTCGCTGGACCTGCTGCGACAAGGCCACAGTTCGTTGCTGCAACTGGTAATGATGGCCTGGTACAGCCGACCCGAGGCCTGGGCGCATTGCGGGTATCCAGGGCCGCCAACAGTTTAACAGTCACATCCAAACCCTGTGGGAGCGAGCCTGCTCGCGATTGCGGTGTGTCAGTCAATACAGACGCAACTGATCCGACGCCATCGCGAGCAGGCTCGCTCCCACAGGGATCTTCATCGCTAAACTTATAACAATAAGAGGCCCCAAACATGTCCGTCCCCGACCCCTTCCGCGAAGGCCTCGCCCGTGGCTGGACCACCTACAACGGCGCGCAACTGACCCAGGACCTGAGCCTGGAAGCGGACGTGGCAATCGTCGGCAGCGGTGCCGGTGGCGGCACCACGGCGGAAATCCTCAGTGCCGCTGGCTACCGGGTGTTGCTGATCGAGGAAGGGCCGCTCAAGACCAGCCACGACTTCAAGCTGCTCGAAGACCAGGCCTATGGCAGCCTGTACCAGGAAGGCCTCGGACGCATGAGCAAGGACGGCGCCATCACCATTCTCCAGGGCCGGGCCGTCGGCGGCACGACGCTGATCAATTGGACTTCCAGCTTCCGTACGCCCGACCAGACTCTCGTCCACTGGGCCGCCGAGCACAATGTCAAGGGTCACAGCCCCGCCGAGATGGCGCCCTGGTTCGAGCAGATGGAACAACGCCTGGGCGTGGCGCCATGGCTGATTCCGCCCAACGCCAACAACGACGTGATCCGCAAAGGCTGTGAACAATTGGGCTACGCCTGGCACGTCATCCCGCGCAACGTACGCGGTTGCTGGAACCTGGGCTATTGCGGCATGGGTTGCCCGACCAACGCCAAGCAGTCGATGCTGGTCACCACCATCCCGGCCACGCTGGACAAGGGCGGCGCGCTGCTTTACCTGGCGCGGGCCGAGCGCCTGACGATCAAAAACGATGCCGTCATCGGCCTCGAATGCCAAGCCATGGACGAACGTTGCGTGGCGCCGACCGGGCGGCGCATTACCGTCAAGGCGCGGCATTACGTGCTGGCGGGCGGCGGCATCAACAGCCCGGGCCTGCTGTTGCGCTCCGATGCGCCGGACCCGCATGAACGCTTGGGCAAGCGCACGTTCCTGCACTTGGTGAACATGTCCGCCGGGCAATTCGACGAGGTCATCAACCCGTTCTACGGTGCGCCGCAATCGATTTATTCGGATCATTTCCAGTGGCAGGACGGAACCACCGGCAAAATGTCCTACAAGCTCGAAGTCCCGCCCTTGCACCCGGCCCTCGCCGCCACGCTATTGGGCGGTTACGGCCCCGAGAACGCCTTGCACATGTCCCGACTGCCCCATACCCACGCCATGCTGGCGCTGTTGCGCGACGGTTTTCATCCGGACAGCCCCGGCGGCAGCGTCGAGTTGCGCAGCGACGGCACGCCTGTGCTCGACTACGCCGTTTCACCGTATGCCTGGGATGGTTTGCGCCGGGCCTTCCACAGCATGGCCGAGATCCAGTTTGCCGGCGGCGCCAAGGCCGTCATGCCCGTGCACAGCGATGCTCGCTACGTAAAGACCCTGGCCGCAGCCCGCACGTTGATCGACGGGCTCGACCTGGCCTTGTACCGCACGCGCCTGGGCAGTGCCCATGTGATGGGTGGCTGCGCCATGGGGGAAGACCCGAAAACCGCCGTCGCCGACAGCCTGGGCCGCCATCACCAACTGGCCAACCTGTCGATCCATGACGGCTCGTTGTTCCCCACCAGCATCGGCGCCAACCCACAACTATCGGTGTACGGGCTGACCGCGCAATTGGCGACGGCCCTGGTCGAACGCCTGAAAAACCCATGAATATCCGGATTATTCGCAGCGTCTATAGTGCTTTCTTACGTAACAGCCGACTTGGCCGACCGAGAAGGCTGCGATACCATCCGACTCCCCAACGGACTCCCGCCAGGACGACGCGATGAACCGAGTGTTGTACCCAGGTACCTTCGACCCTATTACCAAGGGCCATGGCGATCTGGTCGAACGCGCCGCGCGCCTGTTCGACCATGTGATCATTGCCGTCGCCGCCAGCCCGAAGAAAAACCCGCTGTTCCCGCTGGAGCAACGTGTGGAACTGGCCCGCGAGGTCACCAAACACCTGCCCAACGTGGAAGTGGTCGGTTTCTCGACGCTTTTGGCCCACTTTGCCAAGGAAAAGAACGCCAATGTGTTCCTGCGCGGCCTGCGTGCGGTCTCGGACTTCGAGTACGAGTTCCAACTGGCCAACATGAACCGCCAACTGGCTCCGGACGTCGAGAGTCTGTTCCTGACGCCGTCGGAGCGCTATTCCTTCATTTCCTCGACGCTGGTACGGGAAATTGCGGCGTTGGGCGGTGACATCAGCAAGTTCGTCCACCCGGCCGTGGCCGATGCGCTGACCCTGCGCTTCAAGAAATGACCTGCGGGCTGCGACTCGCTTCGCAGCCCGGCACAGCGCAGTCCATCGCGCCCGCGTGCACTGCGCTCGCCAATGCGGCACAATTGCGCCCATACGTTTTCAGATGCCCGGGCTCAACGCCCCGGCAGGAGCCCGCATGTCCCTGATCATCACCGACGACTGCATCAATTGCGACGTCTGCGAACCCGAATGCCCGAACGAGGCCATTTCCCAAGGCGAGGAGATCTACGTCATCGACCCGAACTTGTGCACCCAGTGCGTCGGCCACTACGACGAACCGCAGTGCCAACAGGTTTGCCCGGTGGATTGCATTCCCTTGGACGAAGCCCATCCGGAAACTGAAGAACAGTTGATGGCGAAATATCGCAGGATTACTGGCAAGGCTTGAACCAGGTGACTTTGCAGTGTTTGTGCCGGCCCTATCGCGAGCAGGCTCGCTCCCACAAGGGATTTTGCTCAAGACACAAATTATGTGAGCACAGCGAATCTCTGTGGGAGCGAGCCTGCTCGCGATAGGGCCATCAGCTGCAGCCAAGATCCAACAGCCTGCCTCACTCCTGCCGCTCGAACCCCTCCCCCACACACCCCAGACACCGCACGAACGTGGCCTTCGCCGGGTCCACCACCAGTGCCTTCCCCGCGTCGCCAACACCACCGCCCAACGCGGTAAACGGCAGGGACACCACAAATGCCCCGGCGCCGATCACAGTGGCGGCCAGCAACAGCGGGCGAGCGATCAGCAGGTCGCCGATCATGGCAAAAGCCGGCGGGTTCTGGATGGTGTAGCGTGGGTCGCCGCTGCCGCTGTTCGCCAGGGCAGGCAAACCGACACTCAGCAGCAGCGCAAGAACGACAGGTCGAAACAGATTCATGGGGCGATCCTTCGGCTTAGCAGCAGTATGACTACTGACTATAGACCGTAGGACAAATCAGCTCTGGCAGCGCGGACACCAGACACTGGCACGCTGGCCCAGGCGAATTTCCCGTAGCCCCGTGCCACAGACCTTGCACAGCTCCCCGCCTCGGCCATAAACGAACAGCTCCTGCTGGAAATAGCCGGGCTGGCCATCGCCGCCGATGAAATCCCGCAACGTGGTACCGCCACGCTCGATGGCATGGGCGAGGATGCGCTTGATCTCGATCGCCAGTTTCAGGTAACGCCCCCGGGAAATGCCTCCGGCGGCCCGACGCGGGTCGATGCCGGCGGCGAACAGCGCCTCGGTCGCATAGATATTGCCCACGCCCACCACCACCGCGTTGTCCATGATGAACGGCTTGACCGCCATGGAGCGCCCACGGGAGAGCTGGAACAACCGTTCGCCATCGAACAGATCGGTCAACGGCTCGGGACCAAGGCGAATCAACAATTCGTGATTGAGCGGGTCGAGGCTCCAGAGCATCGCGCCAAAGCGTCGAGGGTCGGTGTAGCGCAGGGCCAGGCCGGACTCCAGCTCGATGTCCACGTGCTCGTGCTTGGCGGCAGGCATGCCCACCTCCACCAACCGCAGGTTGCCGGACATGCCCAGATGGCTGATCAACGTGCCGACCTCGGCATTGATCAACAGGTACTTGGCCCGCCGCTCCACCTGCACGATGCGCTGGCCCGAGAGCCGCACGTCGAGATCTTCCGGAATCGGCCAGCGCAGGCGGCTGTCGCGGACCACCACGCGGCTGACCCGCTGGCCTTCAAGATGGGGGGCGATTCCGCGACGGGTGGTTTCGACTTCCGGCAGTTCTGGCATGAGGCTCTCGATTCAAGCGAAGCCGCGCACTCAACGAGTGGCGAGGTCGCGGATTTCCTGTTTCTGGGTCTGGAAGTCGTATTCCGACAAGCCGATGTAATCGAGCACCAGGCTGCCGACGCTATTCCATTCATGGTCTTCGGCCTGATTGCCAAGCACCCGGTGGGACGCACAGATGTTCTCGGACATTTTCAGGATCGCCAGCAGGTTTTTCAGTTGGCTGTTGTTGCGTGAGGACTCGTCGCTGAAAATCGCCAGGGCGTTGTGGTGGTTGGCGATGGCCTGGCTGACGTGATCCGGCAGGCGCCAGGACTTGGAAGTGTAGTAACCGACCACCGCGTGGTTGGTGTTGAACACGCGGTTCTCGGTGTCCACCACCCGACACTCGGCGCTGGCATTGGCGTAGGCCTCTTCCAACACGCTCATGTAGTTGGGGAACTGCTTGAGCATCAACGGTACGCCACAATCGTGGAACAAGCCCAACGCATAGGCTTCGTCGCCATTCTCCAGGCCGACGCGCTTGGCCAGGGTCAGGCAGGTCATCGCCACGTCCTGGGCGGTATCCCAGAAGCGGTTCAGGGTGACGATGGCATCGTCGTGCAGCTCGCCCTTGATCGACTGCGCATTGATCAGGTTGATGATCGAACGGCTGCCCAACAGGTTCACCGCGCGCTGGATCGAAGTGATCTTGTTGCGCAGGCCGTAATACGGCGAGTTGACGATCTTGAGCAGGGCACCGGAAAGGCCCGGATCCTGGGAGATCAGCTTGGCGATGGTCTCCAGGTCCGGGTCGGGCATGTACTGTTCCATCTGCAGATCCACCATGATCTGCGGCTGGGGCGGCACACTGATCCCTTGCAGGGACTGTTGGATCTGTTCGGCGGAAAGTTCTTTGGACATGAGTACACACTCTGGGTCAGGCGGGGATTCTAACCTTTAAAGATGGATCCGATACACCGTCGGGTAGATGGGCGGAACTTTCCTCCTGGCATCGGCTTCGGACTTTAAAGGACCGACACCCATGCCTGCCTACAGGCTTGAGTCGGCAACCCAACCACTTAGCTTGAGGAGACTTTTCATGCCTGGCACCCTGAATAACAAACGTGTCGCCATCCTGGTGACCGACGGTTTCGAACAGGCCGAACTGACCGGCCCCCAGCAGGCGCTGGAACAGGCCGGGGTCAAAGTGGACATCGTTTCGGCCCATGAAGGCCAGGTCAAAGGTTGGAACCATGACCAGCCGGCCGACGACTTCCCGATCGACCTGACTTTCAAGGCCGCCAATGTCGAGCAGTACGACGCCGTGGTACTGCCCGGTGGCGTGCAGAACTCCGACACCATCCGCATCGACCCCGATGCCCAGAAACTGGTCAAGGGCTTCGAGGCGGCAGGCAAGCCCATCGCGGTGATTTGCCATGGTGGCTGGCTGCTGGTGTCGAGCGGGCTGGTCAAGGGCAAGACCATGACCAGCTACAAGACCCTCAAGGATGACCTGGTCAACGCCGGCGCGAACTGGGTCGACCAGGAAGTGGTCAAGGACGGCACGTTGATCAGCAGCCGCCAGCCCAATGACATCCCGGCGTTCAACCGCGAGTTGCTCAGCGCATTGTCCGCTCGATAACTCGAGGCCACTGCCAAACTGTCGAGCCGGAGACACGATGTACCTGTGGCGAGGGGATTTATCCCCGCTGGGCTGCGAAGCAGCTCTAAAATCTGGGAACGCGATTCATTGGCCTGACCGAGCCAGCTATTTTGGGACCGCTTCGCGCTCCAGCGGGGATAAATCCCCTCGCCACAGGTTCCGTGTTCGACTTGCCGACAGGGCACGCCGCCACGTTTCATCGTCCTTCAAACCCGCCGTACACTTCAACACGGTATACTCCCGCTCTTTTTTCCGGAGCGACGTCATGTCCCTGCCTAGCCTGCGCCTCAAAGCCAACGCCGACCGTCGCCTGCGCGCCGGCCACCTGTGGGTCTACAGTAACGAAATCGATGTTGCGGCCACCCCGCTGCACGGCTTCAAGGCCGGCGACCAGGCCATTCTCGAAGCCGCCGGCGGCAAGCCGTTGGGCATCGTCGCGATGAGCCCCAACAACCTGATCTGCGCCCGTCTGTTGTCCCGTGACGTGAAGCTGCCGCTGGACAAATCCCTGCTGGTGCATCGCCTCAACGTCGCGCTGTCGTTGCGCGAACGGCTGTTCGATAAGCCGTTCTATCGCCTGGTCTATGGCGATTCCGACCTGTTGCCGGGCCTGGTGGTCGACCGTTTCGGCGATATCCTGGTGGTGCAGATCGCCTCCGCCACCATGGAAGCCCACAAGGACGACGTGATCGCCGCCCTGACTCAGGTGCTCAAGCCCAGCGGCATCCTGTTCAAGAACGACTCTGCCGCTCGCGACGCCGAAGGCCTGAACCGCTACGTCGAGACCGTGTTCGGCCTGGTGCCGGAATGGGTCGCCCTGGAAGAGAACGGCGTGAAGTTCGAAGCGCCGGTCATGGAAGGCCAGAAAACCGGCTGGTTCTACGACCACCGCATGAACCGCGCACGCCTGGCACCTTATGCCAAGGGCAAGCGTGTACTGGACCTGTTCAGCTACATCGGCGGTTGGGGCGTGCAAGCGGCGGCGTTTGGCGCCAGTGAAGTGTTCTGCGTCGACGCCTCGGCCTTTGCCCTCGATGGCGTCGAGCGCAACGCCGCGTTGAACGGCTTTGCCGAGAAGCTGACCTGCATCGAAGGCGACGTGTTCGAGGCGCTGAAGGAGCTCAAGGCCAGCGAAGAGCGTTTCGACGTGATCGTGGCCGACCCACCGGCCTTCATCAAGCGCAAGAAGGACCTGAAGAACGGCGAAGGCGCCTATCGCCGCCTCAATGAGCAAGCCATGCGCCTGCTCAGCAAGGACGGCATCCTGGTCAGCGCGTCGTGCTCGATGCACCTGCCTGAAGACGACCTGCAGAACATCCTGCTGACCAGCGCCCGTCACCTGGACCGCAATATTCAACTGCTTGAGCGCGGCGGCCAGGGGCCGGACCATCCGGTCCACCCGGCCATCGCCGAAACCCGCTACATCAAGAGCATTACCTGCCGATTGTTGCCCAACAGCTAAGGCCGGACGGGGCCAGGGCAGTCGCCCTGCGCCCCTCTGTCGAGAGACACCCCGATCGCAGCCTTGGCTGCGATTTTTTTTTGCGCGTCCGATCAGTCTCCAGCGCAAAAATCACTCACCAGCAAAAGCCTTGTAGGAGAACCCCCACGCAATTACCAGAGCCTTCCTACTCAATCTCCCCGGCGCCTGGCGGGCATGACGCATTAGGATTGAAAGCGCCCCTCAGGTACGCCTTGGAACTCGTCGATGACTGATCCGCAAAATCGCCTGGCTAGCCGCAAACCGGCCACCGTTGGCTTGTTGCTGACGCTGACATTGCTCGGCGTCTTTCCAATCGATGTCGTGCTGCCCTCGTTCCCCGCCCTTTCCGAGCATTTTGGACGCTCATCGTCGGACATCGCCCTGTCTGTCAGTCTGTACGCGGTGGGCATCGCCCTCTCGCAACTGCTGGTCGGTCCACTGTCCGATGCCATGGGACGAAAGAACCTGCTGTTGATCGGGATCAGCGTTTCAGCCGTCGGGGCAACGGGTTGCGTACTCGCCGATGGCTACTGGTCCTTCCTGTTTTTCCGTGTCGTTCAGGCCTTGGGGTGCGGTTGTTTCGTGCTGTCCCAGGCGTTGATCCAGGACCTGTTCACAGGCAGGGAGCAGCAGCGACTGCGTATTTTCCTGGTCACCTGCGGCGGCATTTTCATTTCCGTTTCGCCCCTGGCCGGCACCGGCCTGCAAAGCTGGATGGGTTGGCGCGGCAGCTTCCTGGTGTTCGTCGCCCTGGCCGTCGGCGTGTTTGTGGGCGCAAGCCTGTTACTCAAGCCTTCCCCGGCGGGTCACCCACGGCGGCGCCTGGACTTAATTGCCTCCTATCGAAAGGTCTGCGGCGACTTCAGCTTCATGGCCTATTGGCTGACATCGGCACTGGCCTTTTCCTGCCATTTTTCGTTCATCGTCATTTCGCCGTTGGTGCTCATCGATCAGTTGCAACTCTCGCCCGAGGCCTTTTCGTGGGCACTGCTGGGTTACGGGCTGGCTTATATTGGCGGCGGAGCGGTGGCGACCGTGCTGAGCAATCGCATCGACCCACAGACGCAAATCATCACCGGCCTGGGCCTGATCCTGGCGGCGGGTGTCTTGATGCTCGGGCTCTCCAGCCAACTGGGCTTGTCGGTCGCCACCCTGCTGCTGCCCATGATCGTGTGCACCGCCGGAACGACCATTGCCCGGGCGGCGGCCCACACCCTGGCAATGAATAGATTCCCGGAGCAAGCCGGTACGTCCGCCTCGGCCGGCAGCGTGCTGATCTTCATCGTCGGCGGGCTGACCAGTGCAAGCATCAGCCTCACCCCGCTGGATATGCAGGTCACGCTAGCCCTGTGCCTGATGTTACTCAGCCTCCTGGGGCTGGGGCTCAATACCCTGGTCCGGCAGCGTAACAGTGGGTTGTTGGTCGGCTGAACCCTGCCAGTCGTCATCCCAAGCGCGACATTGGCCTCCGATCAGCGCTTTGCGTCATTTCATCCTGGCGCCAGCGGTGTAGAATCGCGACATTCATCGCCATTCATCCCCGGCGGGTTTATGAGCTCATGCTGAGGCGCGCAGTGATCCTGCAAAGTCATCGGCCACTTCCGGACACACGGCCAAACCCGGGTGCTCCAGACGTCGACAGAAGCTCACTTCCCCTTTGATATCTGATTAGCCGCCCGGAGTGCTCCATGCCTGATTACCGCTCGAAAACATCCACCCATGGCCGCAACATGGCCGGCGCCCGTGCCTTGTGGCGCGCCACGGGGATGAAGGATGACGACTTCAAGAAGCCGATCATCGCCATTGCCAACTCCTTCACCCAGTTCGTACCGGGCCATGTCCACCTCAAGGACCTGGGCCAATTGGTCGCCCGGGAAATCGAACGGGTCGGCGGCGTTGCCAAGGAATTCAACACCATCGCCGTGGACGACGGCATCGCCATGGGCCACGACGGCATGCTCTATTCGCTGCCCAGCCGCGAGATCATCGCCGACTCCGTCGAATACATGGTCAACGCCCACTGCGCCGACGCCATCGTGTGCATTTCCAACTGCGACAAGATCACCCCTGGCATGCTCATGGCCGCCCTGCGCCTGAACATCCCGGTGATCTTTGTTTCCGGCGGCCCGATGGAAGCCGGCAAGACCAAGCTCGCCAGCCACGGCCTGGACCTGGTGGACGCCATGGTCATCGCCGCCGACTCCAGCGCCTCTGACGAGAAGGTTGCCGAGTACGAGCGCAGCGCCTGCCCGACCTGCGGCTCGTGCTCCGGCATGTTCACCGCCAACTCGATGAACTGCCTGACCGAAGCCCTGGGCCTGGCCCTGCCGGGCAATGGTTCGACCCTGGCCACCCACAGCGACCGCGAACAGCTGTTCCTGCAGGCCGGCCGGACCATCGTCGAGCTGTGCAAGCGCTACTACGGTGAGAACGACGAATCGGTGTTGCCGCGCAACATCGCCAATTTCAAGGCGTTCGAAAACGCCATGACCCTGGACATCGCCATGGGCGGTTCCACCAATACCATCCTGCACCTGCTGGCGGCGGCCCAGGAAGCCGAGATCGATTTCGACCTGCGCGACATCGACCGCCTGTCCCGTCACGTGCCGCAACTGTGCAAGGTCGCGCCGAACATCCAGAAGTACCACATGGAAGACGTGCACCGTGCCGGCGGGATCTTCAGCATCCTCGGTTCCCTGGCCCGTGGCGGCCTGTTGCACACCGACCTGCCGACCGTGCACAGCAAGACCATGGCCGAGGCCATCGCCAAGTGGGACATCACCCAGACCACCGATGAAGCCGTGCATCACTTCTTCAAGGCCGGCCCGGCAGGCATTCCGACGCAAACCGCGTTCAGCCAGTCGACTCGCTGGGAAACCCTGGACGACGACCGTGAAAACGGCTGCATCCGCAGCGTCGAGCACGCCTATTCCAAGGAAGGTGGCCTGGCCGTGCTGTACGGCAACATCGCCCTGGACGGCTGCGTGGTGAAGACCGCCGGCGTCGACGAGTCGATCCATGTGTTCGAAGGTAACGCGAAGATCTTCGAAAGCCAGGACAGTGCCGTACGCGGCATCCTCGCCGACGAAGTGAAGGCCGGCGACATCGTGATCATTCGCTACGAAGGTCCGAAAGGCGGCCCGGGCATGCAGGAAATGCTCTACCCAACCTCCTACCTGAAGTCCAAGGGCCTGGGCAAAGCCTGCGCCCTGCTGACCGACGGCCGCTTCTCTGGCGGCACCTCGGGCCTGTCCATCGGTCATGCCTCGCCGGAAGCGGCGGCTGGCGGCGCCATCGGCCTGGTGCGCGATGGCGACAAGGTGCTGATCGACATTCCGAACCGCTCGATCAACCTGTTGATCAGCGACGAAGAACTGGCCGGGCGCCGCGTCGAGCAAGACAACAAGGGTTGGAAACCGGTGGAAGTGCGTCCACGCAAAGTCACCACCGCGCTCAAGGCTTATGCCCTGCTCGCCACCAGCGCCGACAAGGGCGCGGTGCGTAACAAGGCGATGCTTGACGGCCTGTAAGCGTCGTTAGCCGCAATAAAAATGCCCCGCCAAGTGCGGGGCATTTTTATTGCGGTGAGACAGGTCACAGATGATCAACTGTGGGAGCGAGCCTGCTCGCGATAGCGGCGTATCAGCCAAAGAAAATGCCGCTGGCCTGACGCCATCGCGAGCAGGCTCGCTCCCACAGGGTTGGTGAGTTCATCCGCAACCCGGGTTTACTGGATGTCCTCGGGCTTGACGATCACCCAGTTCTTGTCCGCCGTCACCGGTAGCCCTTCCTTGGCCTGGGCGGCGGCGTGCTTGGCCATCATGCCGTTAATCTGGGTCATGTATTTGTCCTTGCGGTTGACCCACAGGTGAATGCCGCCCTTGGCCACGTCCACATCGTGGAACAGCATGTAGCCGTCGCTGCTCGGCGTGTCACCCGCCACCAGCACCGGTTTTTTCCATTCGTCGATGTACGTCAGGATCGCCGCGTGCTTGCCAGCCATCCAGGTCGCCGGGGTCCACAGATAAGGCGTGTATTCCAGGCCGAGGTTGGCCTTCTCGTCATACTTGCCAGCGGTGATCTGCTTGCGCGCGGTGGTCAGTTCGCCGGTCTTGCGATCCTTGAGCAGCGTGGTCACGCCGATCACGTTCTGCGGCTTGAGGTTGTAGCCGTATTTCGGATCGGAGGCGACCATGCGCACCAGTTCCTCGGAAGCGGCGGTCATGACATAGACCTCGATACCGTTTTCCATCAGTTTGTTGTACAGCTCGGCCTGGCCGGTGAAGATCTTGGGCGGGTTGACGTTGTACTGGACCACCTTATCGCCATCGTAATACGTGGTCGGCACCGGCTTGCCGGACGCCATCAGCTCATCGACGTACCCCTTGAGCTCCTTGAGGGTAAAGCCGGAAAACACCTGGGCCACCCACGGATAGCAGACCATGTCGTCCACTTCGCACAGGCGGTAGTAATAGCTGAACAGGCTTTCCTTGTGGTCGGCCGTGTCTTTGAACGGCATCAGTTTCAAGGACGGGTCCAGGCTTTCACGGGTGATGAGGCCTTTGTTCTCCATGAACGGCAGCAACGATTCTTCAAGGTCGTAGCGGTAACTGGTGTTGTCCATGTCGAACACCGCGTAGTTACCCTTGTTGGCGTTGGCTGCGATCATCGCATCCAACGCCTTGGCCTGCTCGGCCGGCCAGTGCTTGAGTTCGGTGGCAAGTACTTGGCTGGCCAGGCCCAGACTCAAGGCGACAGCAAGAAAACGAGGTACGAATTTCATCGGCATTCCTCCCAGGTTGAAAGAACCCGACGCTAACAAATGCGTGTGACAGTCCTCGCCTGTGGGCGACCGCTTACATCTTGATAGCGCCAGCGACATACCCGTAAACGTCGCCGCCTTATTCCATAAACGACAATCCACATGCGTTTTTAGTATTAATTCATTAGTTATCAGGCTGTTAGGCTTCCCGGCTCACAGTCGCGGCTTCGGGCGACTGGCACGTCTTTTCGGAGTCTCTTTTGATGAATCTGCCGCTGATCCTCAATCTGCTGGTATTCCTCGCCTTGCTGTTCGGCCTGGCGCAAACCCGTCATCGCACCTGGAGCCTGGCCAGGAAGGTGTTGCTGGCACTGGTGCTGGGCGTGGTGTTCGGTATTGCCCTGCACACGATCTACGGCGCCGGCAACCCGGTGCTCAAGGCCTCGATCGGTTGGTTCGACCTAGTGGGCAACGGCTACGTGCAGTTGCTGCAAATGATCGTCATCCCGCTGGTCTTCGCCTCGATCCTCAGCGCCGTGGCCCGACTGCATAACGCTTCGTCCCTGGGCAAGATCAGCTTCCTGACCATCGGCACGCTGTTGTTCACCACCGCTATCGCCGCGCTGATCGGCATCGGCCTGACCAACCTGTTCGGCCTCACCGCCGAAGGCCTGGTGGCCGGTACCCAGGAACTGGCGCGCCTGCAGGTGATCCAGAGCGACTATGCCGGCAAGGTCGCCGACCTGAATATCCCGCAATTGCTGCTGTCGTTCATTCCGCAGAACCCCTTTGCCGACCTGGCCCGGGCCAAGCCGACCTCGATCATCAGCGTGGTGATTTTCGCGGCGTTCCTCGGTGTGGCGGCGTTGCAGTTGCTCAAGGATGACGTGGAAAAAGGCCAGAAAGTGATCAACGCCATCGACACCCTGCAAAGCTGGGTGACGCGCCTGGTGCGTCTGGTGATGAAGCTGACCCCGTACGGCGTGCTGGCCCTGATGACCAAGGTCGTGGCTGGCTCCAACTTGCAGGACATCATCAAGCTCGGCAGCTTCGTGGTGGTGTCGTACCTGGGGCTGGGCCTGATGTTCGTGGTCCATGGCCTGCTGGTGTCCGCCGCCGGGATCAACCCGCTGCGTTTTTTCCGCAAGATCTGGCCGGTGCTGACCTTCGCCTTCACCAGCCGCTCCAGCGCCGCGACCATCCCGTTGAGCATCGAAGCCCAGACCAGCCGCCTCGGCATCCCGCGGGCGATTGCCAGCTTCAGCGCCTCGTTCGGCGCCACCATCGGCCAGAATGGTTGTGCCGGTCTTTATCCAGCCATGCTGGCGGTGATGGTCGCGCCGACCGTGGGCATCAACCCGCTGGATCCGCTATGGATCGCGACGCTGGTGGCAATCGTGACGTTGAGTTCGGCCGGGGTGGCCGGAGTCGGTGGCGGCGCTACGTTTGCCGCGTTGATCGTGCTGCCGGCCATGGGCTTGCCGGTTTCGCTGGTGGCTTTGCTGATCTCCGTCGAGCCGCTGATCGACATGGGCCGCACGGCGTTGAACGTCAGCGGCTCGATCACCGCCGGGGCGATCACCAGCCAGGTGATGCAGCAGACCGACAAGGCGCTGCTGGATGCCGACGAGCATGGGGAGTTGGTGCACGCTTGATTGCCTGATACCTGTGGGAGCAAAGCCTTGCTCCCACAGGTATAGTTCCCACAGGACTTACAGCTTTTCCCACACCTCAAAGCTGTAGGCCGGCTTGTCCCCTTCAGCCGGGTTCGGCTGGTTCGACACCAGCTTCCACTGGCTCGAATCAAATTGCGGAAACCATGCATCCCCTTCCGGGCTCAGCGCCACGCGGGTCAGGTACAGCCGATCCGCCTGCTCCAGGGCCTGGGCGTACAGCTGGGCACCGCCGATCAACATCAGCTCGTCGACGCCCTGCTCCAGCGCCCACGCCTCGGCGCGCGCCACTGCTGCCTCCAAGGTGGAAAACACTTCGGCGCCCTCCAGCACCAAATCCGGCTGACGGCTGACCACGATGTTCAAGCGCCCCGGCAGCGGTCGACCGAGGGAATCCCAGGTCTTGCGCCCCATGATGATCGGTTTGCCCAGGGTGGTGGCCTTGAAGTATTTGAAATCCCCTGGCAGGTGCCAGGGCATGCTGTTGTCGACGCCGATCACACGGTTTTCACCGAGAGCTGCGATCAGGCTTAAGGGGAGAGTTTTGTTCATGGCCGCGAGGATACCAGAGGCTCGGCGTACCCCGACAGGCATCACAGCGGTTATGCTCAACCCTCATTCGAGCAACGGAAGCGCCCGTGACAGCACTGCAGAACCTCTGGTTGACCGAGACAATACGCCTGCGTGAAGAGCACGCCGGCCCGCTCGAGGACCAGGAAGCCAATCGCCTGGCCCGCGCATCAGGCGGCGATCTATCCACTCGCATCCGCCACCGCGCCCGCTGGCTGGCCGAACGCGATGGCCTCACCGAGGCCCTGCGCCATTGGCTGCAAGGGGCACGCCTGGCGCTGATCGCATTGGCGCTGCTCGCCATCATCAGCGGCGCCGGCCTTGGGTTTGCCGCACTCGGCGACGGGCAAACCCCGGTCAACGTGTTCTGGGCCCTGGGCAGCCTTTTGGGGCTGAACCTGATTCTGCTCATGTCTTGGGCCCTGGGCCTGATCTTCGCCGGTGAGCAAGGTGCCGCACTGGGGCGCCTGTGGCTGTGGCTCAGCGAAAAACTCGCCCGCGATGCCAAGGCCGCCCAACTGGCGCCGGCCCTGCTGCTGTTGCTGCAACGGCACAAGCTCAATCGCTGGGCCCTCGGCGTGTTGGTCAATAGCCTGTGGCTGCTGGCGATGCTCAGCGCGCTGGTCATTGTGTTGCTGCTGATGGCGACCCGGCGCTATGGCTTCGTCTGGGAAACCACGATTCTCGGCGGCGAAACCTTCGTCGCCATGACTCAAGCCCTCGGCGCACTGCCCGCCCTGCTGGGCTTCAGCGTGCCAACGGTGGAAATGATCCGCGCCAGTGGCGACACCGCGCTGAACATCGAGAGCGCCCGCCAGGCCTGGGCCGCCTGGCTGGTCGGCGTGCTGTTAGTCTATGGTCTGCTGCCGCGCCTGGGCCTGGCCTTGCTGTGCCTGTGGCGCTGGCGGCGCGGGCGCGCCACGTTGCGCCTGGATTTGAACCTGCCGGGCTACGCCCAATTGCGTGAACGGCTGATGCCCAGTAGCGAACGCCTGGGCGTCAACGACGCCGCACCCGCGCAGTTGCACCCCATCGAAAGTGCCGTCGGTGCGATGGACAGCGACGGCGCGCTGCTGGTGGCGATCGAACTGGACGATCGAC
The DNA here is from genome assembly GCF_058148565.1 of Pseudomonas sp. DF11. Lineage (NCBI taxonomy): Bacteria > Pseudomonadati > Pseudomonadota > Gammaproteobacteria > Pseudomonadales > Pseudomonadaceae > Pseudomonas > Pseudomonas sp. DF11. The sequence continues at coordinate 512,037 of NZ_JBYVYN010000002.1, read as the reverse complement.
CCTGGCCGCCCAAACTGCCCGAAACCGTGAAAAACGCCGGCATCCTCGACAGCCGCGAGTCACGCCACAAACTCCTCGAACAACTGTCGCGCTTTCCGCCGGCACGCCTGGTCATTGCCTGTGACCCACGCCGTTCACCGGATCGCGGCAGCCTGGCGCTGATCGCCGAGCTGGCCCGCAGCGCCAGCGCCACCCGCGTCTGGCTGTTGCAGGCGCCACCCGGCGAAGCGCTGGACGCCGAGCGCCTGGGCGACTGGCACAACGCGCTGCAACAGCTGCAACTGCCCTTCGCCGACTGCATGCCCTTGAACTGGCTGGAGACCGGCCATGACTGAGCCCATGAAGCCGCTGAAGCTGGCCGTGGTCGGCCACACCAATGTGGGCAAGACTTCGCTGCTGCGTACCTTGACCCGCGACGTCGGCTTCGGCGAGGTGTCTCATCGCCCGAGCACCACCCGGCATGTCGAGGGAGCGCGTTTGTCGGTGGACGGCGAAGCGCTGCTGGAGCTGTACGACACACCGGGCCTGGAGGACGCCATCGCCCTGCTCGATTACCTCGAACGCCTGGAACGCCCGGGTGAACGCCTGGACGGCCCGGCGCGCCTGGCCCGTTTCCTCGAGGGCAGCGAGGCTCGGCAGCGCTTCGAACAGGAAGCCAAGGTACTGCGGCAACTGCTCGCCAGCGACGCCGGACTGTATGTGATCGATGCCCGGGAACCGGTGCTGGCCAAGTACCGCGATGAATTGGAAGTCCTCGCCAGTTGTGGCAAGCCGCTACTGCCGGTGTTGAATTTCGTCAGCAGCGCCAGTCACCGTGAGCCCGATTGGCGCGAAGCCCTGGCGCGCCTGGGGTTGCACGCCCTGGTTCGGTTCGACAGCGTCGCCCCGCCCGAGGACGGCGAGCGACGTCTGTATGAAAGCCTCGCACTGTTACTGGAAAGTGCCCGTGGGCAATTGGAACGCCTGGTCACTGACCAACAGGCCCAACGCCTGGCCCGTCAACAGAGTGCGGGACGCTTGATCGCCGAACTGCTGATCGACTGCGCCGCCTGCCGCCGCAGCGTAGCCAGCGACGCCGAGCAGGAACGCGAAGCCATCAGTGAACTGCGCAACGCGGTGCGCCAGCGCGAGCAGCGTTGCGTCGAAGCCCTGCTCAAGCTCTACGCTTTCCGGCCCCAGGACGCCGCCGCCAGCGACCTGCCGCTGCTCGACGGGCGCTGGGGCGACGACCTGTTCAACCCCGAGACTCTCAAGCAACTGGGCGTGCGGGTCGGCGGCGGGATCGCGGCGGGCGCGGCGGCCGGGGCCGGCGTCGACTTGCTGGTGGGCGGCCTGACCCTTGGCGCCGCCGCCCTGGCCGGGGCCATTGTCGGCGGCACCCTGCAGACCGCCCGCAGCTATGGCAACCGGTTGATGGGCAAGCTCAAGGGGCAACGGGAATTGACAGTGGACGACAGCGTACTGCGCCTGTTGGCCCTGCGCCAACGCCAACTGCTGCAAGCTCTCAACCAGCGCGGCCACGCGGCGATGGACAGCATCCGCATCGCCACGCCCCAGGACAAGACCTGGCGCGAAGGCAAGCTGCCCGAAGCCCTGAACAAGGCCCGGGCGCATCCGCAATGGTCTTCCCTGAACCCCCAGGCGCGGTTGAGTCAGGCAGAGCGACAGGAGCAGATTGAGCAGTTGGCGCAGCGGCTCTAGATCACACAAATCCTGCTTGGGAACATGGTGCCCCCTGTGGCGAGAGGATTTATCCCCGCTGGGGTGCGAAGCGCCCCCAAATGGTTGGCCACGATTAACCTGACACACCGAGGTGACAGGTTTTGGGGCTGCTACGCAGCCCGGCGGGGATAAATCCCCTCGCCACAAAAGCGATCGGCACCTGAGCAGTTATTCGTTACTCAAGGCGTTGAGGGCCGCTGCCGCGTCAGCCAATTCCAACTCATTGAACACCCGCACCCCATGGCGCTTGAGCAACGCCGCCGTCACGCCTTCACCACTGACCTTCACACCGCTGAACGTCCCGTCGTAAGTCAGCAGGTTGCCGCACGACGGGCTGTTGGCCTTGAGCACGGCGATCTGGATGCCATGGGCACACACCAACTCCAGCGCTTGATTCGCACCGGACAGGAACTGCGCACTCACATCTTCGCCCTCGGTGGTAATCACCGCCGCCTGGCTGTCGAGCACTCGACCGCCCTGCCCGCCAGGAATCTCCGCCGCCGCCCGAGGCGTAGGCAAGCCGCCGGCGACTTCCGGGCACAACGGCACGACCCGCCCCTCGTCGAGCCACTGCTGGAGTTGATCGAACGGCCCACTGGCACCACCGTCGTAGCGCACGCGATGCCCGAGCAGGCAGCGACTGACCAGGATCTTTTCCATCGTCAGAACAACTCGTTGCCGCGACGGCGGAACCAACCGGTCAAGGACAGGCGATCGCGCGTGGCGGGCAGGACTTCATGGGGGATGTCCCCCGACAGGAACACCACCAGGCAACCGCCGATGGGCACCACATCGTGCTCCACGCCATCGTCCAGGTACATGCGCAACTGGCCGCCGTGTTCCGGCAGCCAATCGTCGTTGAGGTAGAGCACCGCCGACACCGTGCGCCGGTCGTCATCGCGAAAGCGGTCGACGTGCTTGAGGTAGAACGCGCCCGGTGGGTAGAGGGCGAAGTGGCTTTCAAAATCCTCCAGGCCCAGGAACAGCCCCCGATTCATCGCCTCGCGCAGGCTGTCCATCAGCATCAGGTATTGGTCGCAGGCTTGCGCCTGGCCAGGTTCGATCCACTGGATGCGATCACCCCGGATGCCTTCGCGGATCTCCGAGAACGGCCCGCGCCCGACCGCTGCCGGAGCCAATTCGCCCTCGGCGGCACGCTGGCGGCATTCGGCCGCCAGGGCACGGGTCAGCGCCTGGGGCAGGAAGAGGTCCTGCTGCGACCAGCCGCGCTCGGCCAGGTCGTCGACGATACGTAACAGCAGCGGGTGATCAGAAGGTATTTGCATGGCGCGCATAGTATGCCTGTGCCTGCAAAACCGACAGCGACGCTCGGCAGGTTTTTTGCCGCCAGTTAGCACCGCCGTACGAACTTGATACGAATTCTCGACAAGACCCCACACCCCACGGAGAATAGTCGGCTGCTGACAGGAGTCCCTATGCGCCGTTTGCTTTTCTCACTGTTGATGTTCTGCGTTTTGCCCGCCTGGGCAGACAGCTACGACCAGTTGTACAAGGTCGCCGGCTGGCCGGAACAGCGGGCGCATTTCAATGATGCCTTGAGCGCCGCCCAGCAGCGCTACCAGAGCAGCCTGCCGCCGGCGGTGTTCCAGGCGCTGGTGAACAACAGCAATCAACGTTTCGCCCCCCAGGCCATGGACCAGCGGGCCGAGGCGCAAATGCGCAAGAATCTTCGCGACCCTCAAGCGGCCCTGAACTTTTTCCAGTCCCCTTTGGGCCGCAAGGTCGTGGCGGCCGAGTTGCTGGCGACCCGACGCGATCAATTGGCGAAAAACGCCAAGGGCCTGCCGAAGATGCAAGCCAGCGACAACCGCCTGTTGATCATCGGTCACCTGGCCCAGGCCCTGCCCGCTCGCGAGGCCGGCGCCGAAGTCAGCCTGGCGATCGCCGGCGTGGCGGCCGACAGCCTGAGCTCGATGATCCCGGGGCTCTTGGGCGCCGGCCAGGCCCAGGGCATGTTGAACGGCCAGCGCCAACGGCTGATGGAACAGATCGGCGCGGACCTGAACAACACGCTGCTGTACGTCTACCGTGACCTCACGGATACCGAGCTGGAAGAATTCGCCACCTTCGCCGAATCGACCGAGGGCCAGGCTTATTATCAGGCGGCTTTGGCGGCGATTCGGGCGGGGTTGGCGGTGGGGCAGAATCTCGGGCAGTAGCTCTTCTGTGCCGCTGACACCGCTATCGCGAGCAGGCTCGCTCCCACACTGGGTCTGCGACGATCACAAAACCTGAGTTCACTCAAATACTCTGTGGGAGCGGGCTTGCTCGCGAAGGCGATTGATCAGTCAGCGCCGAACCCGACTCATCCGCTTCGTCAAAAACCCAAACATCTCCTGCCGCATCGCCAGCGCCTCATTCGCCAAGTGATGACGCCCCTCGGGCAACATCAATACCTGCGGCCGGTCGAACTTGCTGCGCAGCACTTGCAGGTTGTGCACCCAATCCACCGTCATGTCCGCCTGCCCCTGCACGATCAACGGCTGGCGCGGGCTGCTCGGGGCGGCTTCGATACGCTTGATCCATTGCCCCAACGCGCCCACCCACGCGGTGGGCAGGCGCAATGGTTGCAGTGGGTCGGCTTGCAGGAAGGGCAGGAACTGCGGGTCAGTGGAGTTCTCGCTGAAACGTCGGGCGATACCGGTCACGAACGGCTTGAGCAGGTAATAACTCAGGCGCGACCAACCCCAGGCCCGCGGTCGCACCAAGGGTGACAGCAGGATGACCTGGCCCTGGGCCGGGCTCTGCGCGCCCTGGTTGAGCACATGATCGACAACGATGGCCCCGCCGGTACTTTGCCCGCACAGGTGCCAGGGTTGCGGCAGGTCCAGCGTCGCGGCCTCGGCCAACAAGCCCTGCAAGGTGGCCTGGTACTCGGCGAAATCCTCGATGCTGGCGCGTTCGCCACTGGACAGGCCGTGGCCCGGCAGGTCGCAGGCGATCACCGCGAATTTCTGTTCCAGGGCCCATTCGATCAAGTGCCGGTACAGCCCCATGTGATCGTAGTAACCGTGGAACACGAACATCGTCGCCACGGCTTTTTCCGGCCACCAGACCTGGCTCACCAGTTCGTACCCTTTTATCTCGAAACGCCCCAACCCCCTGCGCAACGTACGCTGGGGGAAGTCCAGCCCATAGAACCGCTGATAAGCCTGCGCTTGTTCCGACAGGGGTTGCCACTGCGCCAAGGGTTGCAGGCTGGTACGCAGGAGATCAGGGTCGAAAGTGGCAGGCATCAAGGTTTCCAGGCATGGGCGCATCGCGCGAAACAGACTTTACAAGCCTGCGATATTCATCTGTCGCGGCAGGCATGGCAAGCTACGCGGCTTCAGAGGATCGACTCCATGCGCCCATCCCACCGCACGACCTTGCTCGCCAGCCTGCTTGCCCTCGGATGTGCCATCGTATTGTGGGCGGCCTACGACTGGTTCCAGGGCCGTTTCCTGCGGGCCTTCAGCCAACACACCGCGGTGTTTTCCGGCGATCCTCTACGCCTGCCTGTCGATCTGGCCGGCCCTGGCGCGATACGCCTGGTGCACTTCTGGGACCCGGCATGCCCGTGCAACGTCGGCAATCAGCAACACCTGGCTGAACTGATCGATAAATACGTGCCGCAAGGCGTCGAGTTTTACGCGGTACAAAAGGCCGGCAGCCAAGGTCGCCTGCCGACCACGCTGAGCAGCCTCAAGTCCCTCACGGTACTCCCCGGCTCGAGCCAGATTCCAGCCAGCCCCGCTGTGGCGATCTGGGATCGCAGCGGCAAACTGGCGTATTTCGGCCCCTACAGCGAAGGCCTGACATGTAACTCGAGCAATAGCTTCATCGAGCCGATCCTCGAGGCATTGAGCGTCGGCCGGACGGTCGATGCCACTCACACACTGGCGGTGGGGTGTTATTGCCCGTGGAGCCAGGACACATCAGCCAAAGAATAGCCAGTCGGGGGAAATCCCTCCGAGGAGCGATGCGTAGGGAAGCAGCAGCGTGTTAAACAGGGAATAAGCAGCGAGACCATGGGGTCGCTGTCACTCAATAAGGAATCTCCATGAAACGCACCCTCATCACCTTCCTGTCATTGGTCGTCACCGCCATCATCGTCGCGGGTGGCTACCTCTACAGCAAGCAGCCCACCCGCCAGGGCACGGTGCAATTGCAAGGACTGCATGGTTCAGTGACGGTGCGCTACGACGAACGTGGCGTGCCGCACATCCGCGCCGAGAACGAAGCCGACCTGTACCGCGCCCTCGGCTATGTCCATGCCCAGGACCGGCTGTTCCAGATGGAAATCATGCGCCGCCTCGCCCGTGGCGAGCTGGCCGAGGTGCTGGGGCCGAAGCTGCTCGACACCGACAAGTTGATGCGCAGCCTGCGCATCCGCGAGCGCGCCGCGGCCTATGTGACCGAGCAGGATCCCCAATCCCCGGCCTGGATCGCTATGCAAGCCTACCTGGACGGGATCAACGCCTATCAGGACAGTCACACCCGGCCAGTGGAATTCGATGTGCTGGGCATTCCCAAGCGCCCCTTCACCGCCGAAGACACCGTGAGCATTACCGGCTACATGGCCTACAGCTTCGCCGCCGCGTTCCGTACCGAACCACTGCTTACCTATGTGCGCGACCAACTGGGCGCCAACTACCTGAATATTTTCGACCTCGACTGGCAGCCTCAAGGCGTACTGGCCGCCAGTCGCAAAAGCGCCCTGCCACTGGCCGCCAGCGACTGGAAGGACCTCAACGCCCTGGCTCGCCTGAGCGAGCAGGCCCTGGCCGACAATGGCCTGCCGCAATTCGAGGGCAGCAACGCCTGGGCGGTCTCCGGCAACCGCACCCACAGTGGCAAACCTTTGCTGGCGGGCGACCCGCACATTCGCTTTTCCGCGCCTTCGGTGTGGTACGAGGCGCATTTGTCGGCCCCAGGCTTCGAACTCTACGGGCAGTACCAGGCGCTGTTGCCCTTTGCGACGCTGGGCATGAACAAGGATTTCGGCTGGAGCATCACCATGTTCCAGAACGACGACCTGGACCTGATCGCCGAGAGGGTCAACCCGGACAATCCCGAGCAGGTCTGGTATCGCGGCCAATGGGTCGACATGACTCGCAGCGAGCAGCAGATCGCCGTCAAGGGCCAGGCGCCGGTGACGCTGGTGCTGCGCCAGTCGCCCCACGGCCCGATCGTCAACGATGTCCTCGGTGCGAACGCCGGCAAGACCCCGATCGCCATGTGGTGGGGGTTCCTGGAAAGCCGCAACCCGATCCTCGAAGCCTTTTATCAGCTCAACCGCGCCGATACCCTGGCCAAGGCCCGTGGCGCTTCGGCCAAGATCCACGCCCCGGGGTTGAACGTGGTATGGGCCAACGCCAAGGGGGACATCGGTTGGTGGGCCGCCGCGCAACTGCCCAAGCGGCCGGTCGGCGTGAAGCCCGGCTTCATCCTCGATGGCAGCAGCCCGGAGGCGGAAAAGGAAGGTTTTTATCCATTCAGCAGCAACCCGCAGGAAGAGAACCCGGCGCGGGGCTACATCATCTCGGCCAATTTCCAGCCGGTGCCGGCCAGTGGCATCGAGATCCCGGGTTACTACAACCTCCCCGACCGTGGCCAGCAGCTCAACCGTCAGCTCAGCGACAAGCAGGCAAAGTGGGATATCGAGACCACCCGGAAACTGCAACTGGGCACCACCACCGCCTATGGCCCGCGCCTGCTCGCACCTTTGCTGCCGGTGCTGCGTGAAGTGGTCAGCGATCCGCAGGAACGCAAATGGGTGGAGCAATTGGCTCAATGGCAAGGCGACTACCCGCTGGATTCCATCAGCGCCACGCTGTTCAACCAGTTCTTGTTCAACCTGGCCGATGCAGCCCTGCGCGATGAACTGGGCGACGGCTTCTTCGACACCGCGCTGTCGACCCGGGTGATCGACGCGGCCCTTCCACGCCTGGCGGCAACGGCAGACTCACCGTGGTGGGACGACCGCTCGACGCTGGGAACGGAAACCCGTGCCGACACCGTGAAAAAAGCCTGGGACAAAAGCCTGGCGCACCTGAAGACCACCCTCGGCGACGATGCCACGCAATGGCAATGGGGCAAGGCCCACACCCTGACCCACGGTCATCCGCTGGGGACACAAAAGCCGCTGGACCGGATCTTCAACGTCGGCCCGTTCGCTGCACCGGGCACCCACGAAGTGCCCAACAACCTCTCGGCCAAAATCGGTCCGGCGCCCTGGCCGGTGACCTATGGTCCTTCGACCCGGCGCATCATCGACTTCGCCGACCCGGCCCACAGCCTCACCATCAATCCTGTCGGCCAGAGCGGTGTGCCGTTCGACAAGCATTACGAGGACCAGGCCGAAGCCTACATCGAGGGGGTGTATCACCAGGCGCACCTGGCCGAGGAAGAAGTGGTGGCCAATACCCGCGCGACCCTGAAACTGTTGCCGGCCAGGGCCGCGCCCTGAATCTGACGGGCGTATTTTTCAGCACCAACAGGCTAGATCGTCATTGATGGTCAAGACTACAGGGGTTCAACACCCCGTCCCCCTTCATAGGAGTCAACGCAATGTTCAACAACTGGTCCGAGCTGCTGCCCACCATCAAAAGTGCTTTTGGCGCCCTGGGCAAGAGCAATCCGAAAATGGTCAAGGCCTACATGGCCCTGGATGAAGCCGCGGCTGAAAACAACGTGCTCGATGCCAAGACCCGTGAGCTGATCTCCATCGCCGTGGCGATCACCACCCGCTGTGACGGTTGCATCGGCGTACACACCGACGCCGCCATCAAGGCCGGCGCCACCCGCGAGGAAATCGCCGCCACCCTGGCCACAGCGGTGTCACTGAATGCCGGCGCGGCGTACATCTACTCCCTGCGCGCGCTGGAGGCCCATGACGCGTTGAAGAAGTGAGAGGCTGACACTTACGCCAGCGCGCCGAAATTCAGCCTGAATTGCTGCGGCGTTACGCCCAGCCTGCGATTGAATACGCTGCGCATGTGCTGGGCATCGCGAAAGCCGCATTGCCAGGCCACGGTCTTGAGTGGGGCGCGGGTGCTTTCCAGCATAACCCGCGCCGCATCCACCCGAGCCTGCTCGACGAACTCCGCTGGCGTGACCTTCGCCTCCCGGGTGAACACCCGGGAGAAGTTACGCTGGCTCATGTTCGCGGCATTCGCCAGGTCGGCGATGGTCAGATCACCGTTCAGGTGCGCCAGGACATAGGTCTGGACCTGGGCCACGGCGGACGTCGGCTCCGCGTGGGGTGCGAGAAAAGGGCTGAATTGCGACTGCCCGCCCGCGCGCTGGGTAAACACCACCAGCCGCTTGGCGACACTCAGCGCCACGTCCGGGCCATGGTCCTGGGCCAGCAGGAACAACGACAGGTCGATCCCCGCGCTGACCCCGGCGGAGGTGTAGAGCTGACGATCCTGCACGTACAAACGGTCCGCTTCGACCCGGGTCAAGGGATACAGCTGCGCCAGCGCCGCGGCGTCCCCCCAATGAGTGGTGACGGTCCGCCCCTCCAGCAATCCAGCCCGGGCCAGCATGAAAGCGCCATTGCAGATCGAGCCAAAGCGCCGTGCTCGTGCGCAAGCATCCCGCAACCAGGCATCGAATTCTGCGCCAAGGTGTATGAACGGCAACTGCGGCCCGCCCGCCACCAATAGCAGGTCGTAAGCCTGCCGAGCCTCGCTGAAATGCCGGTGGGCATTCAGGGACAAACCGTTGGAACAGGACATCGCGCCTCGCTCGGCGCCGATCACTTCAAGCCGATAGTGATCCTCGGCGACCAGGAACCGATTGGCTTCGCTGAACACGTCCATGGGCCCGGTAACGTCCAGCGACTGGACGCCTGGGAATACCACGACGGCGACGACTTTCTGCATGGTGCTCGCTTGCCTTCGAGTGGAACGACCCCAGCACCCTAGCCAATTCGCGCCCCGGAAGCCATCTGGCACGAAACCCAGGCTTATTGGCAGGGATCGCAGCCATGGGAACATTGTTCGGCTACCTTGCGGCGAACAGACTGAAACCCTCGGCGCCGCACTGGCCCATCGTCAAGAGGAGAACAGTATGAACAGCATCGCCGGCATCAAGATTCCCGACAGCGCCCTCGCCCGCGCCACCACCGAATACATTCGCGATATCGAGTCCGACTTGCTGTACCACCATTCTCGCCGGGTATTTCTGTTCGGCGCCCTGAGTGGGCAGCGTCGGCAGTTGGCCTATAACCCGGAGTTGTTGTATGTCGGTGCGATGTTCCACGATCTGGGTCTGGTGGAGGGTTATCGCAGCGACAACGAGCGCTTCGAAGTGGACGGTGCGAACACGGCCGCAGCGTTTCTCAAGCCTTACGGGTTGAGCGATGACGACATTGAGCAGGTGTGGCTGTCGATTGCCCTGCACACTACGCCGGGCGTGCCCAAACATCTGCGTCCCACGGTGGCGCTGGTGACCGCTGGCGTGGAAATGGACGTGCTGGGCATGGACTACGCCGCGTTTCCCGCCGCACAGCGCGACGCCGTGGTGCATGCTCATCCGCGCGGGGAAGGGTTCAAGGAATGCATCATCTGCGCCTTCGCCGACGGTTTGCGGCATCGTCCGCAGACCACCTTCGGCAACGTGAAGACCGACGTGCTAGTTGATCAGGAACCCGGGTTCAAACCGATGAACTTCGTGGAGGTAATCCGCACTTCGCCTTGGCACTCGTAGCCAGCACGCCTCACCGCTATCGCGAGCAGGCTCGCTCCCACAAGGAGTCTGCGGTGGTTCGCGAATTTTTGAGCAACAAAAAACTGTACGAGCTTGCTCGCGATGACGGGCTGACCTTCAACCTCTTCGTCCACTGTCACACCGCTATCGCGAGCAGGCTCGCTCCCACAAGGGGATCTGCGTTCGGCCGCGGATTTGTAGGCGAACAAAAACTGTGGGAGCGGGCTTGCTCGCGAAAGCGGTGTATCAGCCAACATGAAAGTTGGATGTACCTCCGTCTTCGCGAGCAAGCCCGCCCCCACATTTGACGCCAGTGTCGGGTCAGACCGGTGCGGTCTCGGCCCGGCGTACTTCCGGTTGTTTCCAGGAGTCGGCGGCGCTTTCTTCGATGGCTTGCTGGATCGCCCGCTTGCGGCTTTCTTCGGCGCGACGGCTGAAGTACCAGACCAGGAAGGTCACCAGCGACACCGCCAACAGGATCAGGCTCGCCACGGCGTTGATCTCCGGTTTCACCCCCAGGCGCACCGCCGAGAACACTTCCATCGGCAAGGTCGTCGAGCCAGGGCCGGAAACGAAGCTCGCCAGCACCAGGTCGTCCAAGGACAACGCGAAGGACATCATGCCCCCCGCCGCCAGTGACGGCGCGATCATCGGGATGGTGATCAAAAAGAACACCTTCCATGGCCGCGCACCGAGGTCCATGGCCGCCTCTTCAATGGACAGGTCCAACTCACGCAAGCGCGCCGAAACCACCACCGCCACATAGGCCGCGCAGAACGTGGTGTGGGCGATCCAGATCGTGACAATGCCACGCTCCTGGGGCCAGCCGATCATCTGCGCCATGGCCACGAACAGCAGCAACAGCGACAGACCGGTGATCACTTCCGGCATCACCAACGGCGCGGTGACCAGGCCACCGAACAGCGTACGGCCCTTGAAGTGAGTGATGCGGGTCAGCACGAAAGCCGCCAGCGTACCCAGGGCCACTGCGGCAATCGCCGTGTAGCAGGCGATTTCCAGCGAACGCACCACCGAGCCCATCAACTGAGTGTTGTCCAACAGGCCGACGTACCACTTGATCGACCAACCGCCCCATACCGTCACCAGTTTCGAGGCGTTGAACGAGAAGATCACCAGGATCAGCATCGGTGCGTAGATGAACAGCAAACCCAGCACCAGCATCAGGCTTGAAAAACTGAAGCGCTTCATTCCTTGCCCTCCATTTCTTTGGCCTGACTGCGGTTGAACAGGATGATGGGCACGATCAGGATCGCCAGCATCACCACCGCCAGGGCGGATGCCACCGGCCAGTCGCGGTTATTGAAGAATTCCTGCCACAACACTTTACCGATCATCAGGGTTTCCGGGCCGCCCAGCAGTTCCGGGATCACGAACTCGCCCACCACGGGGATGAACACCAGCATGCAGCCGGCGACGATGCCGTTCTTGGACAGCGGCACGGTGATTTTCCAGAAACTGTTGAAGGTACTCGAACCCAGGTCCGACGCGGCTTCCAGCAGGCTGGGGTCATGCTTCACCAGGTTGGCGTACAACGGCAGGATCATGAACGGCAGATAGGAGTAGACGACGCCGATATAGACCGCCAGGTTGGTGTTGAGGATCTGCAGCGGTTCGCTGATCCAGCCCATGCTCAGCAAGAAGCCGTTGAGCAGACCGTTGTTGCTGAGGATGCCCATCCATGCGTAGACGCGGATCAGGATCGCGGTCCAGGTCGGCATCATGATCAGCAGCACCAGCACCGTCTGCAGCTCTTTGCGGGCGTTGGCGATGCCATAGGCCATCGGGTAGCCGATCAGCAGGCACAAGACAGTGCTGATCAGGGCCATTTTCAGCGAGCCGAGGTAGGCGGCGATGTACAACTCGTCCTCGCTCAGCATCGCGTAGTTGGCAAGGTTGAGCAGCACCTGCAGCTTCTGGTCGACGTAGCTGTAGATCTCGGTGTACGGCGGAATGGCCACATCGGCTTCAGCGAAGCTGATCTTCAGGACGATGAAGAACGGCAGCATGAAGAACAGGAACAGCCAGAGGAAGGGCACCCCGATGACCAGTTGGCGGCCACCGGGCGTTATTCGGTCGAGTCGGCGTTTGAGTTTGCGCATGTTCATGAGCGAAGCACCACGCCGCTGTCGTCTTCCCACCAGACGAACACCTGGTCGCCCCAGGTCGGCCGCTGGCCACGGCGCTCGGCGTTGGCGACGAAGGACTGCACCAGCTTGCCGCTCGGCAATTCGACGTAGAACACCGAGTGACCGCCCAGGTAGGCGATGTCATGGACCTTGCCGCTGGACCAGTTGTTGTCGCAGGTCGGCTGCTCGGCGGTGACCAGCAGTTTTTCCGGGCGAATGGCGTAGGTCACGGACTTGTCCTGCACCGAGGTGCTGATGCCGTGGCCCACATAGATGTTGCGGTCCAGGTCCTTGCAGGTCAGTACCGCGTGGCCCTCGGCGTCGTCCACCACTTCGGTCTCGAAGATGTTGACGTTACCGATGAACTCGCACACCAGCCGGCTGGTCGGGGTTTCGTAGATGTCGATCGGGCTGCCGATCTGGGCGATCCAGCCCAGGTGCATGATCGCGATGCGCTCGGCCATGGTCATGGCCTCTTCCTGGTCGTGGGTCACCATGACGCAGGTCACGCCGACCCGCTCGATGATCTCGACCAGTTCAAGCTGCATTTGCGAGCGCAGCTTCTTGTCCAGGGCGCCCATCGGTTCGTCGAGCAGCAACAGCTTTGGCCGCTTCGCCAGGGAACGGGCCAGGGCCACGCGCTGGCGCTGGCCGCCGGAAAGCTGGTGCGGCTTGCGCTTGGCGTATTGGCTCATCTGCACCAGCTTGAGCATTTCGGCCACGCGGGCATCGATCTCGGCCTTGGGGATCTTGTCCTGTTGCAGGCCGAAGGCGATGTTCTGCGCCACGGTCATGTGGGGGAACAAGGCGTAGGACTGGAACATCATGTTGATCGGCCGCTCATAGGGCGGCATGTCGGTGATATCCACGCCGTCGAGGAAAATCCTTCCCTCGGTGGGCCGCTCGAAACCGGCCAGCATGCGCAGCAAGGTGGATTTGCCCGATCCCGAACCGCCGAGCAAGGCGAAGATCTCGCCTTTCTTGATTTCCAGGGACACATCGTCCACGGCAATCGTCTCGTCGAACTTCTTCGTGACCCGGTCGATTTTGACCAGCACCTGCTTGGGTGTCTGGTCGCCCTCGAGGGCTTTCTTATAGGCGCCGGAGGCAACTGCCATTTACGAAACTCCCACAGAATTTGCAGTTCGCCCCACGCGGACGAACCTAAGAGTGTTGACGTTATTTACCCGACTTGACCTTGGTCCAGCTGCGGGTCATGAGTCGTTGGATCTTGGGCGGCAACTCGGAGTTGACGTAGAGCTTGTCGACGACCGCTTGCGGTGGATAAACCGCCTCATCGGTGCGTACTTTCTGGTCCATCAGCTCGCCAGCCTTCGGGTTTGGGTTGGCATAACCGACGGTGTCGCTGACCTGGGCGATCACCTCAGGCTTGAGCACATAATTGATGAAGGCATGGGCCTGCTTGACGTTGGTGGCGTCACGCGGGATCGCCAGCATGTCGAACCAGAGGTTGCCGCCTTCCTTGGGGATCACGTAGGCGATTTCGACGCCTTTGCCGGCCTCGCTGGCGCGGGCACGGGCCTGGAAGATGTCGCCGGAGAAACCGGCGGCCACGCAGATCTCGCCGTTGGCCAGATCGGAGATGTACTTGGAGGAATTGAAGTAAGTCACGTAAGGCCGGATCTTGAGGAGCTGGGCCTCGGCCTTCTTGTAGTCTTCAGGGTCTTCGCTGTTGGGATTCAGGCCCAGGTAATTGAGCATCGCCGGGATCATCTCGTCGCCCGAATCGAGGAACGAAACGCCGCAGCTGGACAGCTTCTTGATGTTTTCCGGCTCGAACAGCATGGCCCACGAGTCGATCTTCTCGACGCCCAGGACTGCCTTGATTTTCTCGACGTTGTAGCCGATGCCGTTGGTGCCCCACAGGTAAGGCACGGCGTACTGGTTGCCCGGATCGTTCTTTTCCAGGCGCTTGAGCAGCGCAGGGTCGAGGTTGGCGTAGTTGGGCAACTGCGCCTTGTCGAGCTTCTGGAACGCCCCGGCCTTGATCTGCTTGCCCAGGAAGTGGTTGGACGGCACGACCACGTCGTACCCGGTACGCCCGGCCAGCAACTTGCCTTCCAGGGTTTCGTTGGAGTCGAACACGTCATACACCGGCTTGATGCCAGTGGCTTTTTCGAAATCCGCCAGGGTGGTCTCGCCGATGTAGTCCGACCAATTATAAATATGCACGGTGGAGGCGGCCTGGACGCTGACGGCGAGCGTCAGGCCGGCGCCGACCAGCAAGGCGTTGCGTAACAAAGAAAAAACTGGCACGTGGAGGTCCTCTTAAATAGTTGGGCCCAAGTTGCCCCCGTCACTTGGCCAAGAGAGGCCCTGCAACAAAACCGGCGCGCAACTTACCCTCGATAAACCGATCCAGCAAAACTTTTAGTTATTTAATTGCTCCTGTTGCCGCCGCCGCGATGACAGCGACAACAGGAAGATGCTTCAGGCCGGCTTATTTACCGGATTTGATCTTGGTCCAGCTGCGGGTCAGGATCCGCTGGGTCGCGGACGGCAGATCGCTGATGGCGTACAGCTTGGCCTTCACTTCATCCGATGGGTAAATGCTCGGGTCACCGGAGATTTCCTTGTCCACCAACGCGGTGGCGGCCTTGTTGCCGTTAGGGAAGCGCACGTTGTCGGTGATCTCCGCCATGATTTCCGGCTGCATGATGAAGTTCATCCATTTATAGGCGGCTTCGACATTCTCGGCATCCTTGGGAATGGCGACCATGTCGTAGAACGAACCGGCACCTTCCTTGGGAATGGTGTAGGCCACTTTCACTTTGCCGCCAGCCTCGGCAGCCCGGCTCTTGGATTGCTCGATATCACCCGAGTAGCCCACGGCGACGCAGATGTTGCCGTTGGCCAGGTCGGAAATGTATTTGGAAGAGTGGAAGTAACCGATCGATGGACGCAACTTGAGGAACAGCGCTTCGGCGTCGGCCAGTTGCTTCTTGTCCTGGGTGTCGGTCGGGTAGCCAAGGTAATGCAGGGCCACCGGAATCATTTCGGTTGGCGAATCGAGGAAGCTCACGCCGCAGCTCTTGAGCTTGGCGATGTTCTCGGACTTGAGCAGGGTGTCCCAGGAATCGATCTTGTCGACGCCCAATGCGGCCTTGACCTTCTCGGGGTTGTAACCGATGCCGATGGTGCCCCACATGTAAGGGAAGGCGTGTTTGTTGCCCTGGTCGCTGGCATCGCCGACAGCCTTGAGCAGGTCGGTGTCCAGGTTCTTCCAGTTCGGCAGCTTGGACTTGTCCAGCTCCCGGTAGACACCGGCCTTGATCTGCTTGGCCAGGAAGTTGTTCGACGGCACCACGATGTCATAACCGGACTTGCCGGCCAGCAACTTGGCTTCCAGGGTTTCGTTGCTATCGAACACGTCGTAGACAACTTTGATCCCCGTTTCTTTCTCGAACTTGGCAACAGTGTCCGGCGCAATGTAGTCGGACCAGTTGTAGACGTGCAGCACTTTATCGTCCGCCTGAACGGCACCCGCCATCACGCCCATCAGGGACATGGCGAGGAGGGTCTTGCCAGCTATCTTCATACCTAATGTCTTCATGCCTAATGCCTTCATGAAAAAGTGCTCCAGTTATTCTTCTTAGCCACAGTTCAGTAGCCGACTCTCTGGCAACTTGAACAGGCGGTAGTCTGGCAAGTTACAGGGCAGGCTTTCAACACAAGCCCGGCCTTTTGTTCACGCCGGGCGAGGCCCTTGCAGGCACCTCGCTCAGAGCCTAGCACTTAGCCTTGCAACACACTGAGCGTCAGGTCCAGGCATTGCCGCGCCTTGGTCACCAGCTCATCGATCTCGGCCTTGCTGATCACCAGCGGCGGCGCAATGATCATGGTGTCGCCCACCGCGCGCATGATCAGCCCGTTATCGAAACAGAACTGCCGGCAGATCATGCCCACGCCCTTGCCTTCGTAGCGCTTGCGCGTGGCCTTGTCCTGGACCAGTTCGATCGCACCCAGCAAACCGACCCCGCGCACTTCACCCACCAGCGGATGATCGTTCAGCTCCCGCAAACGCTTCTGCAAATAGGGTGCCGTTTCAGCATGGACCCGCTCGATGATCTTTTCGTCGCGCAGGATGCGGATATTTTCCAGGGCCACCGCAGCGGCCACCGGGTGACCGGAATAGGTAAACCCGTGGTTGAAGTCACCGCCTTCGTTGAGCACCGCGACCACGTCGTCGCGCACGATCAGGCCGCCCATGGGGATATAGCCGGAGGTCAGGCCCTTGGCGATGGTCATCATGTGCGGTTTCAATCCGTAGTGATCGGTACCGAACCACTCACCGGTACGGCCGAACCCACAGATCACTTCGTCGGCCACGAACAGGATGTCGTACTTGGCGAGGATTTCCTTCATGCGCGGCCAGTAGCTGTCGGGCGGCACGATCACGCCGCCGGCACCCTGGATAGGCTCGGCGATGAAGGCACCGACGTTATCCACGCCGATCTCCAGGATCTTTTCTTCCAATTGGTTGGCCGCCCAGACGCCGAACTCTTCGGGGCTCATGTCGCCGCCTTCGCCGAACCAGTAGGGTTGGGCGATGTGGACAATGCCCGGGATCGGCAGGTCGCCCTGTTCGTGCATATAGGTCATGCCGCCCAGGCTCGCGCCGGCCACGGTCGAGCCGTGGTAACCGTTCTTGCGGCTGATGATGACTTTCTTGTCCGGCTGGCCCTTGATCGCCCAATAGTGGCGGACCATCCGCAGCATGGTGTCGTTGCCTTCGGAGCCGGAACCGGTGAAGAACACGTGATTCATGCCTTCAGGGGCGATGTCGGCGATGGCTTTGGACAGTTCCAGCACCGGCGGGTGGGCGGTCTGGAAGAACAGGTTGTAGTACGGCAGCTCACGCATCTGCTGGCTGGCGGCATCGGCCAGTTCTTCGCGACCGTAACCGACGGCCACGCACCAGAGGCCGGCCATGCCGTCGAGGATCTTGTTGCCTTCACTGTCCCAGAGGTAGACACCCTTGGCGTGGGTGATGATGCGCGGGCCTTTCTCTTTGAGCTGCTTGAAGTCGCTGAACGGCGCCAGGTGGTGATCGTTGCTCAGGGCCTGCCATTCACGGGTTTGCGGGTTATTGCGGGTCATGCCAATTCTCCTGTTATCGGTGAGGGCGAAGCTGCCTCAGGCAGCTTCGCCCGGCGCTTCAGACGGCAAAGAGCAGGAATTCCCGCTCCCACGAACTGATCACGCGCTTGAAGTTTTCATGCTCGGCCCGCTTGACCGCGACGTAGCCTGTGATGAATTTCTTGCCCAGGTATTTCTCGATGGTGGTGCTGTTTTCCATGCGTTCCAGGGCGTCTTCGATGGTCAGCGGCAAACGCAGGTTGCGGCGTTCGTAGCCTCGGCCCACCACCGGCGCGCTCGGGTTGATGCCTTCGACCATGCCGATGAAGCCACACAGCAGGCTGGCGGCAATCGCCAGGTACGGGTTGGCGTCGGCGCCCGGCAAGCGGTTTTCCACCCGACGGTTCTGCGGCACGGCATCCGGCACGCGCAAGCCCACGGTGCGGTTCTCTTCGCCCCACTCCACGTTCACCGGTGCCGAGGTGTCGGGCAGGAAGCGGCGGAACGAGTTGACGTTGGGGGCGAACAGCGGCAGCAGCTCGGGGATGAACTTCTGCAGGCCACCGATGTGGTGCAGGAACAGATCGCTCATGGTCCCGTCGTCATTGGAGAAGACGTTCTTGCCGGTTTCCTTGTCGATGATGCTCTGGTGCAGGTGCATCGCGCTGCCCGGCTCGCCGGTCATGGGCTTGGCCATGAAGGTGGCCGCCACATCATGCTTGAGCGCCGCCTCGCGCATGGTGCGCTTGAACACCAGGATCTGGTCGGCCAGGGACAGGGCATCGCCATGACGGAAGTTGATTTCCATCTGCGCCGTGCCGTCCTCGTGGATCAGGGTGTCGAGGTCCAGCTCCTGCAATTCGCACCAGTCATAGACGTCTTCGAACAGCGGGTCGAATTCGTTGGCCGCTTCGATCGAGAAAGACTGGCGGCCGGTTTCCGGGCGGCCGGAGCGGCCAATGGGCGGTTGCAGCGGAAAGTCCGGGTCGTCGCTGCGCTTGGTCAGGTAGAACTCCATCTCCGGCGCGACGATTGGCTGCCAGCCCTTGTCGGCGTAGAGCTTGAGCACCTTCTTGAGCACATTGCGCGGCGACAGCTCGATGGGATTGCCCTGCTTGTCGTAGGCGTCGTGAATGACCTGTGCGGTGGGCTCGATGGCCCAGGGCACAAGGAACACTGCGTTCTCGTCCGGGCGACAGATCATGTCGATGTCGGCTGGGTCGAGCAGTTCGTAATAGATGTCGTCTTCGACATAGTCGCCCGTAACGGTCTGGAGCAGAACGCTCTCGGGCAGGCGCATGCCTTTCTCGGCGATGAACTTGTTGGTCGGCGAGATCTTGCCCCGGGTGATACCGGTCAGGTCGCCAATCATGCATTCGACTTCTGTGATCTTATGGTCTTTCAACCAATCGGTGAGCTGGTCGAGGTTGTTACTCATAAATGCCTCTAGGCGTGAGTTTCCTGACTGCTATTAGTCGTCAGGCGTTGTTTGACGCATCGGCGTCGCGTTGTGTTGCCCTTGCTCGGCAGGCATCGCCAAATGCCTGGAAAATCGCAAGGTAGTGCGGGTTAGAGCTTACCTCCCATTCAGGGTGCCATTGCACACCTAAAGCAAAAGCCTTGCCTCCTGGCACCGAAACAGCCTCGATCAGGCCATCGGGCGCCACCGCTTCGGCCCGCAAACCGGGCGCCAGGCGCTCGATGCCCTGGCTGTGGATCGAGTTGACCTCTATCAGTTGGGGCAGCCCCAGGCCGGCCAGTACACCGCCAGGCTGGATATGCACGGCGTGGGCAGGACCGTATTGGACATCCACCGCTTGAGTGTCGTCTTCACGATGATCGATGAAGGTTCCGACTTCATGAACTTTCTGATGCAGGCTGCCGCCAAAGGCTACGTTCATCTCCTGGAACCCACGGCAGATACCCAGCACCGGGATGCCGGCGGCGACAGCGGCGCGGATCAGCGGCAGGGTGGTGGCGTCCCGTGCAGGATCATGAGCAGTGCCCGGCGCGCTGGCGGGGCCCTGATAATGAAAAGGTTCTACATTGGAAGGAGAGCCGGTGAAAAGAATGCCGTCCAGGGCGTCCAGAATATCGGACGGCGTGAACAGATCCGCCAGGGACGGAATCAGCATTGGCAAGCCCTTGGCGGCTGTCGCGACAGCCCGGGAATATTTATCGCCACTGATGTGATACGCATGCAGACCAATCTGCCTGGAGCAGGTGGTGACGCCGATTAACGGCAGGCGAGACATGAAGCACCCCGGTATTATTGCTGTTATGGGTTTGAATCGAGCTTAGCCTTGTTCATTTTTTTACACAACACCCCCGTAAAAAATACAACACGGCCCGCTCAAGCCTGCGGGCGCCAAGCCCGGCAAAGGGAAAAAAACGCCCTAAATTGCCTCAAAAAAGCCCCTAAGGTGCTTTTTTAGGGCAAAAAAGGCCCTGCTTGACTTCGGCATGCCGTTCGGGTTGACTGGGTTTCGAAGAGATCAATGATTGATATTTTTAACAACAAAGGTGTTGCATCATGTCGGTACCCCCGCGTGCCGTTCAGCTTAACGAAGCGAACGCGTTCCTTAAGGAACATCCTGAGGTTCTGTACGTTGACCTTCTGATTGCGGATATGAATGGTGTGGTGCGCGGCAAGCGCATAGAACGCACCAGCCTCCACAAGGTTTACGAGAAAGGCATCAACCTGCCGGCCTCTTTATTTGCCCTGGATATCAATGGCTCCACGGTGGAAAGCACCGGCCTGGGCCTGGACATCGGCGATGCTGACCGAATCTGCTATCCAATCCCTGACACCCTGTGCAACGAGCCTTGGCAGAAGCGCCCCACCGCGCAACTGTTGATGACCATGCACGAACTCGAAGGCGAGCCTTTCTTCGCCGACCCGCGTGAAGTCCTGCGCCAGGTCGTGACCAAGTTCGATGAACTGGGCCTGACCATCTGCGCCGCATTCGAGCTGGAGTTCTACCTGATCGACCAGGAGAACGTGAATGGACGCCCACAACCGCCCCGCTCGCCGATCTCCGGCAAACGCCCGCACTCGACACAGGTCTACCTGATCGATGACCTCGACGAATACGTCGATTGCCTCCAGGACATTCTGGAAGGGGCCAAGGAGCAAGGCATTCCCGCCGACGCCATCGTCAAGGAAAGTGCCCCGGCGCAGTTCGAAGTGAACCTGCACCACGTGGCCGACCCGATCAAGGCCTGCGACTACGCGGTCCTGCTCAAGCGCCTGATCAAGAACATCGCCTACGACCATGAAATGGACACCACCTTCATGGCCAAGCCGTATCCGGGCCAGGCGGGCAATGGTCTGCACGTCCACATCTCGATCCTGGATAAAGAGGGCAAGAATATTTTTGCCAGCGAGGATCCCGAGCAGAACGCCGCGCTGCGTCACGCGATCGGCGGTGTGCTCGAGACCCTGCCCGCGCAGATGGCTTTCCTCTGCCCGAACGTGAACTCCTACCGTCGTTTCGGCGCACAGTTCTACGTGCCGAACTCGCCGACCTGGGGCCTGGACAACCGCACCGTGGCCTTGCGTGTCCCTACCGGCTCGGCCGATGCCGTGCGCCTGGAACACCGCGTTGCCGGCGCCGACGCCAACCCGTACCTGCTGATGGCCTCCGTACTGGCGGGTGTGCATCACGGCCTGGTCAACAAGATCGAGCCCGGTGCGCCGGTGGAAGGCAACAGCTACGAGCAGAACGAGCAAAGCCTGCCGAACAACTTGCGCGATGCCCTGCGCGAGCTGGACGACAGCGAAGTCATGGCCAAGTACATCGACCCGAAATACATCGATATCTTCGTGGCCTGCAAGGAGAGTGAGCTGGAGGAGTTCGAACACTCCATCTCCGACCTTGAGTACAACTGGTACCTGCATACCGTGTAAGCGGTTGCTGTAAAGAAAGACGCCGCAGGCCTCCAGGGCTGCGGCGTTTTTTATGGGCGCTCATTGACCATTGTGGCGAGGGGATTTATCCCCGCTAGGGTGCGTAGCGCCCCTGAAACCAACCGCCTCGTTGTGTCAGGCTGGACGCCATTCGGTCGGGTCGGGGCTGCTACGCAGCCCAGCGGGGATGAATCCCCTTGCCACTGGAAATCCTCACCACAAGACCAGGCTATGGACCATCTGCCCGCTCTGCGTACAATGCCCGGCAGCCCCGCAGGAGACACTCATGACGCGCATCGCCACCCCTCGCAAACCCCGCGCACGCAGCCAGGCCCGGATCGACACCATTCTGGATGCCGCCCGTACGCTGCTTGCCGCCGAAGGCGTGGCCAGCCTGTCGATCTACAGCGTCGCCGAACGTGCGGGGATCCCGCCCTCTTCCGTCTACCACTTCTTCGCCAGCGTCCCGGCGTTGCTCGAAGCGTTGACCGCCGATGTCCATGCGGCCTTTCGCGCCTGCCTGCAGGCACCGATCGACCACGCCGCGCTGAACCACTGGCACGACCTGTCACGGCTGGTAGAGCAGCGCATGCTCACCATCTACAGCCAGGACGCCGCCGCGCGCCAATTGATCCTGACCCAGCATGGCCTGACCGAAGTCACCCAGGCCGACCGCCAGCACGACCTCGAACTGGGCGCCCTGATGCATAAGGTTTTCGATCACCATTTCGAACTGCCAAGCCTGCCCGGCGACGTCGACGTGTTCGCCCTGGCCATGGAACTGGGTGACCGTGTCTACGCCCGCTCGGTGCAACAACACGGCCAGATCACCCCGCGCATGGCCGAAGAAGGCATGCGGGTGTTCGATGCGTACCTGGGGCTGTATCTGCCACCGTATCTGCCCAAGCGTTCTGATTGATCGTTCTCCGCGTGGGAACGATAAGCCCCGAAGGGCTCACGCCGTCCGGGGCTGTGGGTGGAGCATCGCTCACAACTTGGCGATAGACACCTCGGTGGACTTGACGAAGGCGATCACTTCGCTGCCGATCGCCAGCTCCAGCTCTTTGACCGAGCGGGTGGTGATGACCGAAGTGACGATGCCCGAAGCGGTCTGTACGTCGATTTCCGACAGCACGTCGCCTTCGACGATTTCCTTGATGGTGCCTTTGAACTGGTTGCGTACGTTGATGGCTTTGATAGTCATGGTGTCGATTCCTGTCTGGATGAAGTTATTGCGCCCAACGCAGTTGCGTGGGCAAGGGTGAAACGGGTTCGGGTTCCGGCGGTTGGCCGGGCAAGGACAGCACACGGTTGAGGACTTCGGTTTCCAGGCTCGCCAGGCGATGAGAGCCGCGAACCCTTGGGCGTGGCAGGTCGATGGCCAGGTCGAGGCCGATCTGGCCGTCCTCGATCAGGATCACCCGGTCGGCAATCGCCACCGCCTCGCTGACGTCGTGGGTCACCAGCAACACGGTGAAGCCATGCTGCTGCCAGAGGTTTTCGATCAGTTGCTGCATTTCGATTCGGGTCAGGGCGTCCAGCGCTCCCAAGGGTTCGTCGAGCAACAGCAGGCGCGGCTGATGAATCAGCGCACGGGCCAGGGCCACTCGCTGTTTCTGTCCGCCGGAAAGCGCCGCCGGCCACTCATGGGCGCGGTCGGCCAAGCCCACCGCTTCCAGTGCTTGCAACGCCTGCGGGCGCCAGTTGCCCTTCAGCCCGAGGCCGACGTTATCGATGATTTTTTTCCAGGGCAGCAATCGCGCCTCCTGGAACATCAACCGCGTGTCTTCCCGTGCGGCGCTCAGGGACGCGGAGCCCGCCAGCAACTCCCCACCCGTAGGCTGGTCGAGGCCGGCCAGCAAACGCAGCAAAGTACTTTTGCCACAGCCACTGCGACCAACCACGGCCACGAACTGCCCGGCCGGGATATGCAGGTCGATGTCACGCAGCACCTGGCGCGAACCGAAGGTTTTTTGCAGCTTGCGCACAGCCAGCGGAATGCCTCGCAGCAGGCGTGGAGGTTGTTGGGCGGTCATGCGACACCTCCCTTGTTCACTTGGTACGCCGGGTGCCAGCGCAGCCAGACCCGCTCAAGCCCGCGGGCCGCAAGATCGGCCAATTTGCCCAGCACGGCGTACAGGAGAATCGCCAGCACCACCACATCGGTTTGCAGGAATTCCCGGGCATTCATCGCCAGATAACCGATACCGGAGCTGGCCGAGATGGTTTCCGCCACGATCAGCGTCAGCCACATGAAGCCCAGGGCAAAGCGCACGCCCACCAGGATCGAAGGCAAGGCACCCGGCAGGATCACTTGGCGAAACAGGCTGAAGCCGGACAAGCCGTAGCTGCGGGACATTTCCACCAGCGCCGGATCGACGTTGCGAATCCCGTGGTAGGTGTTGAGGTAGATGGGAAACAGCGTGCCCAGGGCCACCAGGAAAATCTTCGCTGACTCGTCGATGCCGAACCACAGGATCACCAGCGGGATCAGCGCCAGGTGCGGAACGTTCCGGACCATTTGCACGGAGCTGTCCAACAGGCGCTCGCCCCATTTCGACAAACCGGTGATAAAGCCCAGGGTCAGGCCGATGCCACCGCCGATCAGGAAGCCCACCGCTGCGCGCCAACCGCTGATGGCAAGGTGCGTCCAGATCTCGCCGCTACGCACCAAGTTCACCCCAGCTTCGATCACTGCCACAGGTGCCGGCAGGATCCGCGTGGATAACCAACCCGCCGACACCGACAGTTGCCACACCGCCAGCAACAGCAGCGGCACCGCCCAAGGCGCGAGGTTGTGGATAATTTTCTTCATGGCCGCCTCAGCTCTGGGACGCGGCTTTGGGAAGAATATCGTTGGCGACCATTTCCCCGAACGGGCTCACATAGCCCTGGCTCTTCGGCAACTCCGGGCGCTCCACGTCCAGATGCGGGAACAACAGTTCCGCCACGCGATAGGACTCTTCCAGGTGTGGATAACCGGAGAAAATGAATGTGTCGATCCCCAGGTCCGCGTATTCCTTGACCCGCGCCGCCACGGTCGGGCCATCACCCACCAACGCCGTTCCGGCGCCGCCGCGCACCAGGCCGACACCGGCCCAGAGGTTGGGGCTCACTTCCAGCTTGTCGCGTCGGCCACCGTGCAGCGCCGCCATGCGTTGCTGGCCCACCGAATCGAAGCGCGCCAGGGAGGCCTGGGCACGGGCGATGGTCTCGTCGTCCAGGTGAGAGATCAGCCGGTCGGCCGCCTGCCAGGCTTCGGCGTTGGTTTCCCGCACGATCACATGCAGGCGGATACCGAAGCGTACGGTACGACCAAGCTTGGCGGCCTTGGCCCGCACTTGTTCGATCTTTTCCGCCACGGCTGCGGGGGGTTCGCCCCAGGTCAACACCATTTCCACTTGCTCGGCGGCCAGGTCTTGGGCGGCTTCCGAAGAACCACCGAAATACAGCGGCGGACGCGGTTGCTGGATCGGCGGATAGAGCAGCTTGGCCCCCTTCACACTGATGTGTTCGCCGTCGTAATCCACGGTTTCGCCTTCCAGCACACGGCGCCAGATGCGGGTGAATTCCACCGACGCCTGGTAGCGCTCTTCGTGGTCCAGGAACAAGCCGTCGCCGGCCAGTTCGTCCGGGTCACCGCCAGTCACCAGGTTGAACAACGCGCGCCCGCCGGACAACCGGTCGAGGGTCGCGGCCTGGCGCGCCGCCACCGTCGGGGAAATGATCCCGGGGCGCAGGGCAACGAGGAACTTCAGGCGCTGGGTCACCGGTATCAACGAAGCGGCCACCAGCCAGGAATCCTCGCAGGAACGCCCGGTGGGAATCAGCACGCCGCCGAAACCCAGTCTATCCGCCGCCTGGGCGACCTGCTGCAGGTAGCCGTGGTCGACGGCGCGGGCGCCTTCGGCGGTGCCAAGGTAATGGCCGTCGCCGTGGGTAGGCAGGAACCAGAAAATATTGAGGCTCATGGAGTGGTCTCCTAAGGAATCGAATTACTGCGCTTTCGCAACGGCCGCCGGCGGCGTCCAGATCACGTCCTTGATGCTCAAGGGTTTGGGAATCAATTTGAGCTGGTAGAAGCTGTCGGCGATTTTCTGCTGCGCCGCCACCACTTCCGGCGTGAGGAACAACGCCCCATAGCCTTGGCGTTTCACCGACGTCAGGGTGATGTCCGCCGGCAGGCCGAGCAGTGGCGATACCTGCTTGGTCACGTCTTCAGGGTTGGCCTTGGACCATTCCCCCACTGCGCGCACTTCTTCCACCAGCGTCGCGATGACCTGGGGATTTTTTTGCGCATAGGGTTTGGTGGCGAGATAAAACTGGTGGTTATCGACGATGCCTTTGCCGTCACGCAGGGTGCGCGCCTGCAACTGTTGTTCGGCGGCAGCCTGGTACGGATCCCAGATCACCCATGCGTCGACACTGCCACGCTCGAACGCCGCGCGGGCGTCGGCCGGCGGCAGGAAAACGGTCTGGATGTCGGAATACTTGAGACCGGCATCTTCCAGCGCCCGCACCAGCAGGTAGTGGACGTTGGAGCCTTTGTTCAGCGCGACTTTCTTGCCCTTGAGGTCTTGCACCGACTGGATCGCCGAACCCTTGGGCACCAGGATGGCCTCGCTGGTAGGCGCTGGCGGCTCGTAGGCGACGTAGAGCAGATCAGCGCCCGCGGCCTGGGCGAATACCGGCGGGGTTTCACCGGTCACACCAAAGTCGATGGAGCCGACGTTCAGGCCTTCGAGCAGTTGCGGGCCGCCGGGGAATTCGGTCCATTGCACATCCACGCCTTGGGCGGCGAGACGTTTTTCCAATGAGCCCTTGGCCTTGAGCAGCACCAGGGTGCCGTATTTCTGGTAACCGATCCGCAAGGTTTCGGCTTGGGCTTGGGTGATGACGCCGAGGGACACAGCCGCAGCAAACAGAGCGACCAGCCCGCGACGCAAAATGACAGTGCGCATGGCGCCTCTCCTTTTTGCTGTGGGGTTTTGGCTGCACCTGCTTGGCCGTTGGCGGCTGAGTAAGGTGAGTTGAATCAGTGGTGTTCGGGGTTCAAATGCTCCAGCGAGCACTCAGCAAACGTTCGTTCAATACATTGGGATCCAGCGGCCTGGGCCGACGGGCCATGGCGCTGAAAAACTGTTCCAGCGCTTCGTCCAGGCGCTGTTGCAGGGCCGGCGCCAACTGCGCCTGGGCGCTGCCTTCGCCATAAGCGATCTGGCTGTCTTCGGCAAAGATCCCGTGGAGCATTTCCTGGGCCTTGAGCGCCGACAACACTGGCTTGAGGGCGTAATCCACCGCCAGCATGTGGGCGATGCTGCCGCCGGTTGCCATCGGCAACACCACTTTATGGGCCAGGGCGCGCTCAGGCAGCAGGTCCAGCACGGTCTTCAGCGCACCGGAAAAAGACGCCTTGTACACCGGCGTGGCGATCAACAGGCCATCGGCGTTTTCGATCTGCTGGAGCAGGTCGACCACCTTCGGGCTATCGAAACGGGCATGGAGCAGATCTTCGGCCGGAAAGTCGCGCACCTGATAACTCACCACTTCCACACCTTGTTGCTGCAACCAGCGTTGCGAGCGCTCCAGCAGCACCCCGGAGCGGGAGCGTTGGCTGGGACTGCCACCGAGTGAGACGACCAACATGCCTACCATTCCTTAACTGTCACGTGCGATTCGCGGCGGGCGATCTCGCTGCATGGGTCAAACCATAACAGGGGATTAATATATCTTTAAATCATATTTATTCATTTGGTTATTCGATATGGAGATATACAAATTGCCTTATTCGGGGCATTAAAAAAGGCCGTCGGAACGGCCAAAACCCTTGGTGCACAGAAATCCCTTTGTGGGAGCGAGCCTGCTCGCGATGGCGTCGGATCTGCCAGCAGCGATGTCGACTGATAGACCACTATCGCGAGCAGGCTCGCTCCCACAGGTTCAGGTTGCGTCAGCGATTGGGCTGCGGGGTGAGGCGCAGGTAGGGCTTCACGGCGCGGTAGCCCTTGGGAAAGCGCTGCTTGAGTTCCTCTTCATCCTTGAGCGACGGCACGATCACTACCTCATCACCGTCCTGCCAGTTGGCCGGCGTGGCGACTTTGTAGTTGTCGGTCAGTTGCAGAGAATCGATCACCCGCAGGATTTCGTTGAAATTGCGCCCGGTGCTGGCCGGGTAAGTGATGGTCAGGCGAATCTTCTTGTTCGGATCGATCACGAACAGTGAACGCACAGTCAAGGTGTCGCTGGCGTTGGGGTGGATCAGGTCGTAAAGGTCCGACACCTTGCGGTCGGCATCGGCCAGGATCGGAAAATTGACCACGGCGTTCTGGGTCTCGTTGATGTCCTCGATCCACTTGTGGTGCGAGTCCACCGGGTCTACCGAGAGGGCAATGGCCTTGACCCCACGCTGGGCGAATTCGTCCTTGAGCTTGGCGGTCAGGCCCAGCTCGGTGGTGCATACGGGGGTGAAATCCGCCGGGTGAGAAAACAGCACGCCCCAGCTGTCGCCGAGCCATTCGTGGAAGCGAATCTTGCCGGCGCTGGAATCCTGTTCGAAGTCGGGGGCGATGTCGCCAAGTCTGAGGCTCATGGTGCGGCTCCTGGATGAGGTTGTTGTGAGCCCAACTTTGCACCGGTTTTGATTGCTTTAAAAAGAATAAATATCCATTTATCTAGATCTTTAGTGAATATAAAAAACTGTTCACTGGCGCCATTCCGCATACCGGCCCAAGATCGATTCCGAGGTTTCGAGAAGGCCTCGAGTTGCTGAAAGAGGAGAAGTTTCGAGGAAGGCTACAGGGGTGGGCCCGACTCGAAAACGTAAAAGCCCCGCCCGGCGTGTTGCCGGGCGGGGCTTTTTTTTGTTTTGTACCCACACTACGGAAATTATTGAGGCGATTTCAGGACGAGCGGCTAGGATAGGCAGGATGAACACTCAAGCCTTGCTGACTCATCTGCAAAACCATCTCCCTGGACTGCTGGCGGTTTACCTGTTCGGTAGCCATGCACAGGGCACCGCTGGGCCTGACAGTGATGTCGATTTGGCTGTGCTTTTGTCGGGCGAAGTCGATCCTGTGTCGTTATGGCAGCTTTCAGGTGATCTGGCGGATATCGCGGGCAGTCCGGTGGATCTGATTGATTTACGCGGGGCAACAACCGTCATGCAATACCAGATTGTGACCCGAGGCCAGAGACTCTGGGCCAGAGACGTACAGGCGGGATTGTTCGAGTGTTTCATTCTCAGCGAAAAAACCGCTCTCGATGAGGCTCGGGCGGGATTGCTCAAGGATATTCAGGAAGAAGGCAGCGTGTATGGCGATGACGTACTGATCAATAAAGCCGCCAGTATCGAACGTTGCGTCGCCAGGGTACGGGAAGAGTACGAGAAGGATCCCGCTACGTTTGCCACCGACTTCACTCGCCAGGATTCGGCAGTCCTGAACATCCAGCGTTCGTGTGAAGCGGCACTGGATATGGGGCAGCATTTGATTCGCCGTGAACGACTGGGTGTCCCGCAAAGTGCCCGCGATACATTCGAGTTGCTTTTCCAAGGAGGCTGGATGCAAGAGGGTTTGGTGAAAAACCTGAAGAACATGGTGGGTTTCAGGAATATCGCCGTGCATGACTACCAAGCCCTGCAATTGCCGATCATGGTCGCGATCATTACCGGGCATCTGGACGATTTCCTGGCGTTCAGCGCGTTCATTCTGCGTAAGGACGCGATGGAGACCAAGGGATAAAGCGAGATCCGGCTCGTTGAGCCAAAAACGCAAAAGCCCCGCCCGGCGTGCTGCCGGGCGGGGCTTTTTTACTTCGCTACGTCTTACATGAAGTTGTAAGTGTAGTTGAAGATCAGGCGGGTCTGATCCTGGCTGTCGCCTGCACCGCTGCTGCGGTAGGTACCCTGACGCAGGGTAGTGCCGAAGCCTTTCAACGCGCCCTGCTGGATCACGTAATCCACACGCATGTCGCGTTCCCACTCGGAGTAATCGCTTGCGCCGTTGGCGGTTTTGACGTCGTCACCACGCAGGTAGGCAACCGAGGCTTTCAGGCCTGGAACGCCCAGGGAAGCGAAGTCATAGGAGTACTGACCGAAGGTGGTGTTTTCACCGGCACGGACAAACCCGTTGATCATGCTGTCGGTGAACAGGTAGAAGCTCGAGCCGCCGGCACCTTCGGGACGACCGTTGCTGTTAACCACGTTGCCCTGGTTCAGGTATACGAAGCCACCGTCATCACCGACTTGCTGGTGACCCAGCAGGAAGGCGCTGCCGCCGAGGGTGTAAGTGAACATGGCGCTCCAGGTCTTGTTATCGACCTCGCCCGCATGCTTGGCATAACCGCCGTTGTTGTTGAACCGATAACCCGCGTCGCCGTTGCGACCATCGGAACTGCTGTCGAAGTAACGCAGGTCCGTCTTGAAGGATTGACCTTCGCTGATCGGGAAAACATGCACCGCGCCCAGGAAGTGTTGCTTGTAGTAATCCTGCAGGTTGGCGTAGTAGTACTGCAGCGTCAGGTCCTTGGTGACCTTCCAGTCAGCACCGCCAAAGCGGAACTGGTTGCTGTCCTGGGTACCGCCCGCCACTGCCAGGCCGGTGCTGTTGCTCGATGCACGGCCTGTGGCGTGTTCCAACTGACCGGCGTTGAACGTGACGTTGTCGATTTCCTTGGAGGTGATGGTGCCACCTTCAAAGGTTTGCGGCAGCAGACGGCTGTCGTTGGCAACCAGGATCGGCAGGTTAGGCGCCAGGGCACCGCCCAGGTGGGCCTCGGTCTTGGAGAAAAGCGCCTTTACGTTACCGGACAGACGGCTCCAATCATGTACCGCCGAACCATCGGTCTCAGCTGGCATATAGGAGCCGTTGTTACGGCCCCGGCCGCCATCGAGACGAATACCAACCAGCGCCTGGGCGTCGATACCGAAGCCAACAACACCTTGAGTGAAGCCGGATTTGTAGTCGAACTTGAGGCCGGTGCCCGTTTCGCGCAGATCCTCGCTACCCGTTTCATGGTTGTCGTTATTGAAATACAACGTACGAGAACTGACAGACGCCTTGCTGTCTTCGATAAAACCGGCGGCGCCTGCCTGCTGCGCCAAAACCCCAACGGCCACAGCCAGGGCCAAGGTGGACTTGTTCATGCTTCGCTCCTCTCGTTTTCTAATTCTTGTGTGTCTTTGGTTCCGGATCGAACGCCCGGATTCCGCGGATGCGCGATTAGCGCCAGACCGTGACTGACAAGTCAATCGTAACCATTTGTGAGTACGACTATGGTCTAACCCCCACTACACCGGTCCGCAGGATAATGGATTCTCTATAATTCCAAAAAGAATTGTTTCAACAGTTTTCAGCTCTTTTCGACATATGGTTGCCATCAAAGCGTCATCAAGCCGAGACAAGGCTTATCGGCGCCGTTGAGGAATCCTGAAGCGTGTTTCGTCGCAACGGTGGTCAGGCGTACCAACGCTCGTACATGCCGCGATCTTGAGCCCTCCCAGACTAGTCGCTCATTGTCTGAAATCAAGAAGACCGCGGCAGCACGTAATGCTGTTCACTTAAGGCGTGCCTGACTCATTGTGGCGAGGGGATTTATCCCCGTTGGGCTGCGTAGCGGCCCCAAAAGCTTGAATGCGATTCACCTGGCCCTGCGGCGACCGGGGTCAGGGCTGCTGCGCAGCCCAACGGGGATAAATCCCCTCGCCACAGGTTCATCTACCTTCTCAAGTGAATAGCATTAGCGGCAGCACGGGTTTTTAGACGGGTCGCTCAGAGCGCTTTTTCGAAGATCTTCGAATTACGCTGGTAGTTGTAGAGCGACGCCCGCGCGGCTGGCAGACGGTCGACGCTGCTGGGCTCGAAGCCGCGCTCGCGGAACCAGTGGGCAGTCCGGGTCGTCAGTACGAACAGCGTCTTGAGCCCTTGGGCCCGAGCCCGGGCTTCGATCCGTTCCAGCAGCTCATCGCCCCGGCCACCGTGGCGGTACTCCGGGTTCACTGCCAGGCAGGCCAGTTCCCCGGCATCCGAATCGGCGATCTGGTACAGCGCTGCGCAGGCGATGATCATGCCTTCGCGCTCGACCACGCTGAACTGTTCGATCTCACGCTCCAGTACTTCGCGAGAACGACGCACCAGGATCCCCTGCTCTTCCAGCGGGCTGATCAGGTCCAGCAGCCCGCCGACATCCTCAATGGCCGCTTCGCGTACCACTTCGAATTGCTCCTGGGCCACCAGCGTGCCGCTGCCATCGCGGGTGAACAGCTCAGCCAGCAGCGCACCGTCCTCGGCATAGCTGACGATATGGCTGCGCGCGACGCCGCCGCGACAGGCCTGGGCCGCCGCATCCAGCAGTTCGGCCTGATAGTCGCTGCCCAGCCGTTGCATGTGGGCCGGGACCTGTTGCGGACGCAGTTCGCGCACCAACCGACCGTCTTCGCCGATCAGTCCCTGCTCGGCCCCGAACAGCAGCAGCTTGTCGGCCGCCAGGTCGATGGCCGCCCGGGTGGCGACGTCTTCGCAGGCGAGGTTGAAGATCTCTCCGGTGGGCGAATACCCCAGCGGCGACAGCAGCACGATGGAGCGCTCGTCCAGCAGGCGATTGATGCCCTTGCGATCGACCCGACGGACTTCGCCGGTATGGTGATAGTCCACGCCTTCCAGCACGCCGATCGGGCGCGCGGTGACCAGGTTGCCGCTGGCGACCCGCAGCCGCGAGCCCTGCATGGGCGAGGAGGCCATGTCCATGGACAGGCGTGCCTCGATAGCGATGCGCAGTTGGCCGACCGCATCGATCACGCATTCCAGTGTGGCGGCATCGGTGATGCGCATGCCGTGGTGATAATGGGGCGTCAGCCCCCGTGCAGCGAGGCGGGCCTCGATTTGCGGGCGCGAACCATGGACCAGCACCAGGCGCACGCCGAGGCTGTGCAGCAGCACCAGGTCATGGACGATGTTGCCGAAGTTTGGGTGTTCCACCCCGTCGCCGGGCAGCATGACGATGAAGGTGCAATCGCGGTGGGCGTTGATGTAGGGCGAAGCGTGGCGAAGCCAATTGACGTATTCGGGCATGAACCTGGACCTGTAATAAATAACAGCCAAAAAAAGACGAAACAGAACGCACAACGGGCTGGTGGTTATCGTCGGAACAGGCTTGGCGACACGCGCGCTCTCCTCATGTGATGAATACGGGCCCGCAAGGGGGCAATTTAACCGGCTGTGGCCGGCGTCAGGCAGTAATGACCGATCAACTGCCGCAACAGCTGTACGGTAGGTTGCAAACGTGACATTTCAAGGTACTCGCCCGGTTGGTGGGCACAGGCGATATCGCCAGGACCGAGTACCAGGGTTTCGCAGCCAAGGCGCTGAAGATAAGGCGCTTCGGTGCCAAACGCCACTGCTTCGGCTCGATGGCCGGTGAGTCGCTCGGCCACCCGTACCAGTTCGCAGTCCTCGACCTGCTCGAACGGCGGCACTTCGGGGAACAGCGGGGCGTAGTCGATCTTGACCTTATGGCGCTCGGCGATGGGGTCGAGCTTCTGCTGGATCGCCGCACGCAGCACTTGTGGATCCATGCCGGGCAAGGGCCGCAGGTCGAATTCCATGGAGCACTGGCCGCAAATCCGGTTGGGATTGTCGCCACCGTGGATGCAGCCGAAGTTCAGGGTCGGCTGCGGCACGGTGAACTGCGGGTTACGGAACTCACGCTGCCATTGCAGGCGCAGGCCACGCAGTTCGCCCATGGCATCGTGCATGGCTTCCAGCGCGCTGTGGCCCAGGCTCGGGTCGGAGGAATGACCGCTGCGCCCGAGAATATCGATGCGCTCCATCATCACACCTTTGTGCAGGCGAATCGGCCGCAGGCCGGTCGGTTCGCCGATCACCGCCGCGCGCCCCAGCGGCCGTCCGGCATCGGCCAGGGCCCGGGCGCCAGCCATGGAGCTTTCTTCGTCGCAGGTGGCGAGGATCAGCAGCGGCTGCTTGAACGGTTGGTCCAGCAGCGGCTTGACCGCTTCAATGGCCAAGGCGAAAAAACCTTTCATGTCGCAGCTACCCAGGCCAACCCAGCGGCCATCGACCTCGGTGAGCTTCAGCGGGTCGGTCTGCCACAACGCGCCGTCGAACGGCACCGTGTCGCTGTGACCCGCCAGCACCAGGCCACCGGGACCACTGCCAAAACTGGCCAGCAGGTTGAATTTGCCCGGGCTGACCTGTTGGATATCGCAGGAAAACCCAAGCTCAGTGAGCCAGCCTGCCAACAGCTCGATCACGGCACTGTTGGACTGGTCGAGCCCAGGCTGGGTACAACTGACCGAAGGCGCGGCGATCAGGGCAGCGAATTGATCTTTCATGGACGGCAAAGGCATCGCTGACTCCGGGCTTACAGATTGATGTCCATCATAGAACCATCCGGCGCAAGGAATAAACCGCCGCAGCACCTAGGGCCAATGAGTCCTGTACACTGCACGGCCTTGGCAGCCACACCTTCCCCCGGCTGCACACCCGATCCCTGGATTTTCCGGCCATGCAGAAAGAAACCGAAATCAAACTCCGCGTCAGCCGCGAGACCCTGGCAGCCTTGCGCGAGCATCCGCTGCTGAAAAAACGCAACAAGAGTGGCTGGGAACGCCACGAACTGATGAACCAGTATTTCGACACGCCGGAGCGTGACCTGGCCCGGGCCAAGGTTGCCCTGCGCCTGCGTCGCGACGGCGAAGAGGTGATCCAGACCCTCAAGACCCGCGGCCAGAGCGTCGCCGGCCTGTCCGAACGCAACGAATACGACTGGCACCTGCCCAAGGCCAAGCTCGACCTGAAGAAGCTCGACGGCGAATGCTGGCCCGAGGCCTTGGCCGAACTGGACAAGAAAACCCTCAAGGCCATCTTCACCACCGATTTCGTTCGCGACCGCGCTGAAATCGCCTGGGGTCGGGGCAAAAGCAAAGTGGTTATCGAAGCTGCCCTGGACCTGGGCCATGTCGTGGTTGGCAAGCAGAAGGAAGAAATCTGCGAGCTGGAACTGGAGCTGCGCGAAGGCGAACCCGCCGCCCTGCTGGAACTGGCAGCCGAACTGGCCGCGACCCTGCCGTTGATGCCTTGCGACATCAGCAAGGCCGAGCGTGGCTATCGCCTGTATGACGCAGGCAGCTATGCCCTGAGCCTGCCAGCCCCGCAACTGACCGCCGAAACGCCGCTGGACGACGCCTTCGCCGCGCTGAGCTGGCATTTGCTCGGCAGCAGCCAGCGCCTGGCCGAGCAGTACCGCTTCAATGGCCACTGGCGCCTGTTGCAGGATTGGGTGGAAAACCTCGCCGAACTGCGCGCCCTGCTCAGCAGCCTCGGCCAGGCCGCACCGCGCCAATCGACCCATGACTTGCGCCTGGCCCTGGACGCCCTGCTGGAAGACTGGCGCCCGCTGGTCCAGGCAGGCCTGGATGACGAAGACGTGCGCAAGGCCGCGCCGGAACAGTTCCTCGAAGAGCTGCAAGACCCGCGCTGGGGCCTGTTTTCCCTCAACACTTCACGCTGGCTGCTGGCTCGTAGCTGGGCCGCCGAGCGCAACACCCGCGGCAATCGCCAGGGCGCGGCGCAATTGGGCAGCTGGTTGCCGCGCCTGCTGGGCGAAGAGTCCTCGTCCTTGCAATTGCAGCGTTACCAGCAACAACCGGAAGACCTCGCCGAGCAATTGCCGCGCATCGAACGCATCCAGGCCTGGCTGCACCACGCCCGTCATGTGCTGGAGATCCCGGAAATGGATCGCCTCTACGGTGAGCTGAACAAACTGGCGCAACTGGCCAACGCACCGATCACCGACGAAGCGCTGGACGCTCGTAAGCAACAGGCGATCGCGGTTTACCAGAATCGGGCGTGGAAGACTTTGCTGCGTCTGTAACCGAGATATCTGCGGCATCTGTCATATCGCCTTCGCGAGCAAGCCCGCTCCCACACTGGATCTCTGCCATACACGCTATTTGTGTTCACTAGAGATCAAATGTGGGAGCGGGCTTGCTCGCGAAGAGGCCAGCACATTCAACCCGAGTCCAACTATCGCACCACCGGCAAACTCGTGGTCGACTTGATCTCCGACAGCGCCACGATCGAGTTCACTTCCTGGATCCCCGGCACCATCGACAGCTTCTCGAAAAAGAATCGCTCATAGGCCTCGATGTCCGCCGTAACGATGCGCAGCAGAAAATCCACCGACCCCATCAGCACGTAACACTCCAGCACCTCGGGGAAGCCGCGAATCGCCTCGGTGAACTCGGTGAAATTCGAACGTCCGTGGGCGTTGAGTTTGATTTCGGCGAAAATCTGCGTATTGAGGCCGATTTTCTTCCGATCCAGCAGCGTCACCTGGCCGCGAATGATGCCCTCCTCCTTCATCCGCTGGATCCGTCGCCAGCATGGCGATTGAGACAAACCAACCTGCTCGGCGATCTGCGCACTGGACAGCGAGGCATCTTCCTGCAGCAGCGCCAGTATCCTGCGGTCGTAGCCGTCCAACTCGCTATGCATAATCAAACCCATAATTATTGATTTTTAGAATCAGACAATTCGAAACACCGTCAATTTCACGCATCTTAGATAAGAAATACCCCAAGACGCATGTAAATATTTCTCCCGCCCCCAAGGAGACCGAACATGCCCCCACTCGAAGCCGTTGCCCTTGCCCCGACCCGCGCCGATGCCTGGCACGCCGCCAGTACCCATTGCCGGGCGCGGTACCAGCTGTTGGCCGAAGCCGAGCCGGATTTACTGTGCCGGGCGTTGAACCTGTTTGCCTTGCAGGGCCTGACGCCGCAGCAGGTTCATGTCGAGCGCCTCGACGATACGCTGTCGCTGGACATCGTCATGGACGGGCTGAGCTGGCACCGTGCCCAGGTCATCGCGGAAAAATTACGTAACCTGATCAGCGTCTGCTCGGTGGACCTGCAAGATGCTGATATTGCGCAGGTTGGGCCGGCCCAAGCAGCGGGATGAGCCTGCACGGGCAAGATTTCGCAACGCATTGGTCGGGTAGTGGCCCAACGGTCCATAGGGTCGGGACTATTCTTTTGCAGACCGAGCGAGGACGCCGAAGCGTCTGTATCGCGGCTTTGCTGCAATTGTCCAAT
Organism: Pseudomonas sp. DF11; assembly: GCF_058148565.1. Classification (NCBI taxonomy): domain Bacteria; kingdom Pseudomonadati; phylum Pseudomonadota; class Gammaproteobacteria; order Pseudomonadales; family Pseudomonadaceae; genus Pseudomonas; species Pseudomonas sp. DF11. Next base: position 475,331 of record NZ_JBYVYN010000002.1, on the reverse strand, counting down.
AGGAACCCGCATGTCCACCAAACACGCCACTCAGGACCGCTGGCTGGACCTCAACGATCTGCTGCGCCAACTGGTCGCCCAGGGCTTCATCAGCCAGGATTCAGCCGAAACCGCGCTTAACGCCCGCCGACGCCACAGCGCCAATGCCCAGCTGCATCCCCTGGAGTTCATCGCCAACCAGCACCTGGACGACCTCAGCCGCCCCGGCAAGCGCCTGGACCTGGAGAGCCTGACCCTATGGTTGTCCCAGCAGGCCGGCCAGCCCTACATGCGTATCGACCCGTTGAAAATCAACGTCGCGGCCGTGACGCCCTTGATGTCCTATGCCTTTGCCCAGCGCCACAAGATCCTCGCGGTGGCGGTCGATCGTGACGCCGTCACCGTCGCCAGCGCACAACCTTACGTCAACAGCTGGGAAGCCGACCTGACCCACGTGCTCAAGCTGCCGATCAAGCGGGTGGTCGCCAACCCGGTGGACATCCAGCGCTTGAGCGTGGAGTTCTATCGCCTGGCCAAATCGGTCAGCGGCGCCACTACGGTCGACCAGCAACCGAGCAACCTGAGCAATTTCGAACAGTTGCTCAACCTCGGTGCCAGCGACCAGGAGCCGGACGCCAATGACGCCCACATCGTCAATATCGTCGACTGGCTGTTCCAGTACGCCTTCCAGCAGCGCGCCAGCGATATCCACATCGAACCGCGCCGCGAGCAGGGCACCGTACGGTTTCGCATCGACGGGGTGCTGCACACCGTCTATCAGTTCCCGCCGCAGGTCACGATGGCGATCGTCAGCCGCCTCAAGAGCCTGGGGCGGATGAACGTCGCGGAAAAACGCAAACCCCAGGACGGCCGGGTCAAGACCAAGACCCCGGACGGCGGCGAAGTGGAATTGCGTCTGTCGACCTTGCCCACGGCGTTCGGCGAAAAAATGGTCATGCGGATCTTCGACCCGGAAGTGTTGCTCAAGGACTTCGACCAACTCGGTTTCTCCGCCGACGACCTGCGCCGCTGGCAAGACATGACCCGCCAGCCCAACGGCATCATCCTGGTGACCGGGCCTACCGGTTCCGGCAAGACCACCACCCTCTACACCACCCTCAAGAAGCTGGCGACGCCGGAAGTGAACCTCTGCACCATCGAAGACCCGATCGAGATGGTCGAGGCATCCTTCAACCAGATGCAGGTCCAGCACAACATCGACCTGAGCTTCGCTGCCGGGGTGCGGGCCCTGATGCGACAAGACCCGGACATCATCATGATCGGTGAGATCCGCGACCTGGAGACCGCTGAAATGGCGATCCAGGCGGCGCTCACCGGGCACCTTGTCCTGTCGACGCTGCACACCAACGACGCGCCGAGCGCCATCAGTCGCCTGCTGGAGCTGGGTGTGCCCCATTACCTGATCAAGGCCACCGTGCTCGGGGTCATGGCCCAGCGGCTGGTGCGCACCCTGTGCCCGCAGTGCAAGGCCCCCCTGACCCTGGATGAAGATGACTGGCAGACCCTGACCCGGCCCTGGCAGGCACCGCTGCCGAGCAATGCCCAACAAGCCGTCGGTTGCCTGGAATGCCGCGACACCGGTTACCGCGGCCGCGCCGGGGTCTACGAGATCATGCAACTGACCGACAGCGTCAAGGCCTTGATCCACCCCGACACCGACCTGTTGGCGGTGCGCCGCCAGGCCTTCAAGGAAGGCATGCGCAGCCTGCGCTTGTCGGGGGCGCAGAAGGTGGCGGCGGGCTTGACCACTGTCGAGGAAGTGCTGCGGGTGACGCCACAGAGCGAGCAGAAGTAGTTGTGGCAGCACCTGTGGCGAGGGGATTTATCCCCGTTGGGCTGCGCAGCGGCCCCCTAAACAGCCAACTCAATCTGCCTGATGCACCGAGGTGCTTTTTACAGGGCTGCTGCGCAGCCCTACGGGGATAAATCCCCTCGCCACAGATAAATACCCTCCCCACAGATAAATCCCCTCGCCACAGATGATGGCCGCTTGCCCTACACTCAGGGCTCGCCAGTCATTCAATTCGCACAGGGAACCGTCATGCAGATCGGTAGCGTACTTCTACTTTTCATCGGCCTCGTGGTCGCCATCCTGTTCATGGGTTTCAAGGTCGTGCCCCAGGGCTACCAATGGACTGTCGAGCGGTTCGGTCGCTACACCAACACGCTCAAGCCAGGCCTGAACATCATCATCCCGGTGATGGATCGCATCGGGCGCAAGATCAATGTCATGGAAAGCGTACTGGACATCCCGCCCCAGGAAGTCATCACCGCCGACAACGCCACGGTGCAGATCGATGCCGTGTGCTTTTTCCAGGTGGTCAATACGGCCCAGGCGGCCTACGAGGTCAACAACCTCGAACACGCCATCCGCAACCTGTTGCAAACCAACATCCGTACCGTGCTGGGGTCCATGGAGCTGGACGCGATGCTGAGCCAGCGCGACGGTATCAACGAAAAACTGCTGCGCACCGTCGATGAAGCCACGGCGCCGTGGGGCATCAAGATCACCCGGATCGAGATCAAGGACATCAGCCCACCGGCCGACCTGATGGCCGCCATGTCGGGGCAAATGAAAGCCGAACGCATCAAGCGTGCCCAGATCCTCGAAGCCGAGGGCCTGCGAGCGTCGGCGATTCTCACCGCCGAAGGCAAGAAGCAGGCGCAAATTCTCGAGGCCGAGGGCAGCCGCCAGGCCGCGTTCCTGGAATCCGAGGCCCGCGAGCGCCAGGCACAGGCCGAAGCGCTGGCCACCCAGGTGGTGTCCCAGGCCATTGCCGACGGTAACGTCCAGGCCGTGAACTATTTCGTCGCGCAAAAGTACATCGATGCGCTGGGCAAGCTGGCTTCGGCCAACAACAGCAAGGTGATCCTGATGCCGCTGGAAGCCAGCCAGGTCATCGGTGCCGTCGGTGGCATCGGCGAGATCGTCAAGGCCACCTTCGACAGCAAAAAAGCCTGAGGCACGCCTATGTGGGAGTTCCTGCAACACATGTCGTACTGGGACTGGCTGGCGCTGGGCGTCATCCTGCTGATCCTTGAAGTGTTCGGCGCTGGCGGCTACTTGCTGTGGATCGGCATGGCCGCCGCATTGGTCGGCGTGCTCACGTTCATCCTGCCGCAGATGTCGAGGGAGATGCAGTTCCTGTTATTCGGTCTGTTCGCCATCGCGACAGCACTGTACTGGTGGCAGCGCCAGCGCAGCGTTGTGCGCCCAAGCGATCAGCCGCACCTGAACCTGCGCGGGCAGGAGCTGATCGGCAAGGTCTTCCCGGTTCATGAAGCGATTGTCGATGGCCGCGGCAAGATCAAAGTGGCCGACAGTGTCTGGCTGGCCAAGGGGCCCGAGTCGGCCGTTGGCACGCGGGTCAGGGTGGTGGCGCAGGAAGGCGCGGTATTGCAGGTGGAACGGGCTGACTGAGAAGTCATGGAACTGAATAGAGGCGCAGGTAATCCAAAGTCATAGTTAACCCAGTGGAGTCACCTATCATGCGTCTCAAACTTGCTGTCGCTACCCTAGCCTTGCTGTCTCTTCCTGTTGGCTCGGCAATGGCTGACACGTTTTGGCGTAACGTCATCTCATCCGGTGCGACCACCGGTTCCACCTACCTGACCTTCAAGGATCACAAACTGATCGTCGCTGCCCAGGACGATGCCGGCAGCTTTGTCGCCAGTGACGGCGGTATCCGTGGTCCATACCTGGAAGCGGCGATGCAGAAAGTTCGTGCCGACAACCCAGGCCTGCAAGCCACCGACATGGAGCTGGCCAACGCGATCCTGGCGAAAAACGCCGTTGCCCAGGATTGATTCCCGCCCAATAAAAAATGCCGCTCGATTGAGCGGCATTTTTTTGCCCGGTGAACATCCCAAGGCTGACCCCAGTACCCTGTGGGAGCGGGCTTGCTCGCGAAAGTGGCGTATCAGTCAACACTACTGAACCTGACACACCGCTTTCGCGAGCAAGCCCGCTCCCACATTAAATCCGGGTTATTCGCCGATAGCAGCCTTGTAGCCTGCTGCATCGAGCAAATTGCCCAACTCGGTCTTGTCGCTCGGCTTGAGCTTGAAGATCCAGGCGCTGTACGGATCGGAGTTCAGCAGTTCCGGCGAACCGCCCAAGTCCTCGTTGACCGCGATCACTTCACCTGCAATCGGGGAGTAGATATCGGAAGCGGCTTTGACCGACTCAACCACACCGGCCTGGTCATTTGCGGAAAAAACCTTACCGACCTCGGGCAGCTCGACAAATACCACATCGCCCAAGGCTTCCTGCGCATGATCGCTGATGCCCACGGTGACGCTACCGTCAGCTTCCAGGCGCGCCCATTCATGGCTTTCGGCAAAATGCAAATCGGTAGGGATAAAACTCATACTCTGTGTCCTCAAGAGAAGTGTCAGCGGCCAGCGGCCCGCCGCAAAAGGTTAGATCAGGGTTTTGCCATGGCGGACGAAGGTCGGTTTGACCACCCGTACCGGGTACCACTTGCCGCGAATTTCTACCTCGGCCCGATCAGCGGTCGCCATCGGAACACGTGCCAGGGCGATCGACTTGCTAAGCGTAGGAGAAAAACTACCACTGGTGATCTCTCCTTCGCCAACATTGGCGATGCGAACCACCTGATGGGCGCGTAAAACACCTCGTTCTTCCAGCACCAGCCCGACCAGTTTGTGCTGTACACCGCTGGCAAGCTCGGCTTCCAGCGCACTGCGCCCGATGAACTGACGGTTCGCCGGTTCCCAGGCGATACTCCAGGCCATGTTCGAGGCCAGCGGTGAAACGTCCTGGTGGATGTCCTGGCCGTAGAGGTTCATGCCGGCCTCCAGGCGCAAGGTATCGCGGGCGCCGAGGCCGATCGGCGAAATGCCGGCACCTACCAGGTCATTGAAGAAACTCGGGGCCTCCTGGGCAGGCAGGACGATTTCCAGGCCATCCTCGCCGGTGTAGCCGGTCCGGGCGATGAACCATTCACCGTCGGCGCGCCCTTCGAAAGGCTTGAGTTGCTGGATGATTTGCCCACGCTGTTGCGTCACCAGTTCAGCGATCTTCTGCCGAGCCTGGGGGCCTTGGATCGCCAGCATCGCCAATTCGGGACGCTCATGCAGTTGCACGTCGTAGTCACCGAGCTGTGCCTGCATCCAGGCCAGGTCCTGGTCGCGGGTCGAGGCGTTGAAGACCAGCCGATAACCGTCCTCGACGCGGTAGACGATCATGTCGTCGACGATGCCGCCGCGCTCATTGAGCATCGCGCTGTACAAGGCACTTCCTGCGTCTTGCAAACGATCGACGTCATTGGCCAGCAAACGCTGGAGCCAGGCCTTGGCCTGGGTGCCTGCGACATCGATCACGGTCATGTGGGAGACATCGAACACACCGCAGTCGCGACGCACCTGATGGTGTTCTTCGACTTGCGAGCCGTAGTGCAAAGGCATATCCCAACCGCCAAAATCGACCATCTTCGCGCCGAGGGCGAGATGAAGGTCATACAGAGGCGTACGCTGTCCCATGGGTTTCTCCTTCCGGGCTTGGCGAAGGTGCGGACGGGCACTGCGTAGCGCGAACGCCTGAAAAAAGGAGTTTTCTGACGCTCTCAGTTGCCCGGTCCGACAGACGGACCGCACCGAATGCCGCGCATTGTAGCCGCATGAGGTAGGACTGGCACCTAGCTGTTTCGATGGGCCGAACGTCGTATCAATCCGATGACCGGCAATAATCCAACCAGCACCAGGGTCAGCGCCGGCAGCGCGGCCCGGGCCCACTCCCCTTCGCTGGTCATTTCGAAGATCCGCACCGCCAGCGTGTCCCAGCCGAACGGGCGCATCAGCAGGGTCGCGGGCATTTCCTTGAGGACGTCGACGAACACCAGCAACGCCGCGCTCAAGGTGCCGGGCAACAGCAACGGCAGATACACTTTGAAAAACAGTCGTGGCCCACTGACCCCAAGGCTGCGTGCCGCCTCGGGCAAGGACGGGCGAATTCGCGCCAGGCTGCTTTCCAACGGACCGTAGGCCACGGCCAGGAAACGCACCAGATACGCCAGCAACAGTGCTGACAGGCTACCCAGCAACAACGGCTTGCCTGCACCGCCGAGCCAGGTCGACAGCGGGATGACCAGCTCACGGTCCAGAAAGCTGAATGCAAGCATGATCGACACCGCCAGCACCGAACCGGGCAAGGCATAGCCCAGGTTCGCCAGGCCGACGCCAGCACGAATGGGGCGGGTCGGCGCCAGCCGCCGGGCGAACGCCAGCAACAAGGCGACGCAAACGGTGATCAGCGCCGCCAGGCCTCCCAGGTAGAGGGTGTGAAGGATCAGCCCGGCATAACGCTCGTCAAGGTCAAGGCGACCGCGCTGCCAGAACCACACCAGCAACTGCAGCACCGGAATGACAAACGCACAGGCAAATACCAGGAAGCACCAAGTGCTGGCAGCCACCGCCTTGAGGCCGCGCAACGTGTACAGAGCCTTGACCCGAGGTCGCTCGTTACTGGCTCGGTGGGCACCACGGGCGCGGCGTTCGCCGTAGAGCACCAGCATCACAGCCAGCAACAACAGGCTGGCCAGTTGGGCGGCGCTGGAGAGGCTGAAGAAGCCGTACCAGGTCTTGTAGATGGCGGTGGTGAACGTGTCGAAGTTGAACACCGACACCGCGCCGAAATCCGCCAGGGTTTCCATCAGCGCCAACGCCACGCCCGCACCGATAGCCGGCCGGGCCATCGGCAGCGCCACGCGCCAGAACGCCTGCCACGGCGACTGCCCAAGCACCCGGGCCGCTTCCATCAAGCCCTTGCCCTGGGCCAGGAAGGCACTTCGCGCCAGCAGATAGACGTAAGGGTAAAACACCAGGACCAGCACCAGGATCACCCCGCCGGTGGAACGGACCCGGGGCAGGCGCAGGCCGCTGCCGAACCATTCACGCATCAGCGTCTGCACGGGGCCGGCAAAATCCAGCAGGCCAACGAAGACAAATGCCAACACATAGGCTGGAACCGCAAACGGCAGCATCAATGCCCAGTCGAGCCAACGTCGCCCCGGGAACTCACACAGGCTGGTGAGCCAGGCGAGGCTGACACCCAGTAACGTCACCCCGACACCCACCCCAAGGATCAACGTGAGGGTATTGCCCAACAGACGTGGCATCTGGGTGTCCCACAAGTGGGACCAGATCTGCTGGTCGATGCTCTGCCAGGACAGCAGCAGGACGCTCAAGGGCAACAGGACCAACGCAGCGATGGCGAAGACCAGGGGGTACCAGCGGCGTTGGGCGGGGTGGGCCAAGGAATAATCTCGTTTAAATGACGATGCCCGCGCATTGGCGTGGGCACCTATTTTATAACCAGTCGCATGAAAACCTGTGGCGAGGGGATTTATCCCCGCTGGGTTGCGAAGCAACCCTCCAATCAGAGCGCGCGGCGTGTCAGACGGATTGAACTGTCTGTAATTGGGCTTGCTGCGCAAGCCAGCGGGGATAAATCCCCTCGCCACAAGGAACCGCGTCTGACTTGAGGTTAATTCCAGCCAGCGCGATCCATCATGCGAATGGCTTCAGCCTGGCGTTTACCCGCGACTTCCACCGGCAGGGTATCGGCCTTGAACTTGCCCCAGGCTGCCACTTCCTTGGAAGGCTCCACCTTCGGGTTGGCCGGGAACTCCTGGTTCACGTCGGCGAAGATGCTCTGCGCCTCTGGCGTGGTCATCCATTCCACCAGCTTCTTCGCGGCCTCTGGATGCGGTGCATGCTTGGTCAAGCCAATGCCCGAAAGGTTGATGTGTACGCCACGGTCAGCCTGGTTCGGCCAGAACAGCTTCACCTTCAGGTCCGGCTTCTGCTGGTGCAGGCGGCCATAGTAGTAGGTGTTGACGATGCCGACGTCGCATTGCCCAGCGTTGATCGCCTCGAGCAGCGCGGTGTCATCGGAGAAAACGTCGGTGGACAGGTTGCGGACCCAGCCCTTGAGAATCTCCTCGGTTTTTTCCGCACCGTGGGTTTCGATCAGGGTGGCAGTCAGGGACTGGTTGTAGACCTTCTTCGAGGTGCGCAAGCACAGGCGGCCTTCCCACTCGTCACCCGCCAAGGCCTCGTAGGTAGTCAGTTCACCGGGTTTGACCCGATCGGTGGAATAGGCAATGGTTCGCGCCCGCAGGCTCAAGCCGGTCCAGGCGTGGGAAGAGGCACGGTATTGAGACGGGATGTTGGCGTCGATTACCGGGGAGGTGAACGGCTGGAGAATGCCCATTTGCTCGGCCTGCCAGAGGTTGCCGGCGTCGACGGTGAGCAGCAGGTCGGCGGTGGCGCTCTCGCCTTCGGCCTTGATCCGCTGCATCAACGGCGCTTCCTTGTCGGTGATGAACTTCACCGACACGCCGGTTTTCTTGGTGTAGGCGTCGAAGACCGGCTTGATCAGCTCATCAATACGCGAGGAGTAGACCACCACCTCGTCGGCGGCCTGGGCGGCGGTGGTGCCGATCAGGGTCAAGGCGAGGGCGGACAGCAGGCGCTTGGAAGCCAACATGGGAGCGGTCTCTCGATGTATGAACGAGCGCAAATGATAAGGACTCACATTTGGCATCTCAATCGAACAGTGGGCGGACACATTTCCAAATGTTGCAACTTTGAGATGTGCTGTGTTTTTGCGGCCGCCATCGCGGGCAAGCCTTGCTCCCACAAAAGCTCGTTCCACATTGCACACCTGTGGGAGCAAGGCTTGCCCGCGATGAGGCCTTTCGCCCTGTCTAGGCCTTGGCCAGTTCCGGCAAATCCCCAATCAACCCCAGCGCTTCGCGCACGAACAGGGCCTTGGCCTCGGGCATGCGGTCTACCAGCTTCAGCCCGGTATTACGCAACCAGCGCACCGGTAAGGGATCGGCCTGGAACAACCGCTCGAACCCCTCCATCGCCGCCATCAGTGCCAGGTTATGGGGCATGCGTCGGCGCTCGTAGCGGCTCAACACCTTCACGTCCGCCAGTCGCTCGCCACGCCGGGCCGCCTGCAACAGCACTTCGGCCAACACGGCGGCATCGAGGAAGCCCAGGTTCACGCCCTGCCCGGCCAACGGATGGATGGTGTGGGCGGCGTCGCCGATCAGCGCCAGCCCTTCGGCCACGTAGCGCTTGGCATGTCGCTGGCGCAGCGGCACGCACAGGCGCGGATCGGCGCTCAGCACCGGGCCGAGCTGGCCTTCGAAGGCGCGTTCCAGTTCGTTGCAGAATGCGGTGTCATCGAGCGCCATCAAGCGCTGTGCTTCTTCGGGGGTGGTGGACCAGACGATCGAGCACCAGTCGTGCTGGCCGTCACGCTCAAGTGGCAGGAACGCCAGCGGACCGTTGTCGGTGAAGCGCTGCCACGCCGTCATTCGATGGGGCCGGGTGCTGCGCACGCTAGTGACGATGGCGTGGTGCAGGTAATCCCATTCGCGGGTGGCGACACCGGTCAGGCGCCGCACAGCGGAATTCGCGCCGTCGGCGGCAATCACCAGCGGTGCTCGCAAGGTGCGGCCATCGGCCAGGGTCAGCAGCCAGTCGTCACCGGAACGGCGCATCTGTTCCAGCCGGGCATTGGCCAGCAGGCCCAGGTCGCAGTCATGCAGTCGATCCAGCAAGGCGTCCTGCACAACGCGGTTTTCAACGATGTGCCCAAGCGCCTCGGCATGCAGGCTGGCGGCCGAAAAATGGATCTGCCCGGTGCCGCTGCCGTCCCAGACGTGCATGTCGGTGTAGGGGCTGGCACGCCGGGCGGTGATGCCATCCCAGACGCCCAGGCGATCGAGGATCCGCTGGCTGGCCGTCGACAAGGCACTGACCCGGGGCTCGAACGCGGCCTGGGGATCGAAAGGTTTGACACTCATCGGGCTGCCATCGAGCAGCAACACTTGCAGGCCACTGCCCTGCAACGCCAGCGCCAGGGCGCTGCCGACCATACCGGCGCCGACAATCAGCAGATCTGCACGCAATTCCATGCTCTAAGCCTGTTTTGCTGGCGACATCAGCCGCCCATGAAAAAAAATGACAGCCCCGGCCTCAAGCATCGGGACGCGTCCCCAACCCCATGGCCTGGCGAGCGAACCAGCGCTTGGCCGGAGGCAACAGGTCGAGCCCCAACAGACCGAGGTTACGCCCCAGGGACACCAGCGGCAGGCTGCTGCCGAACAGGCGCGTGACCTGGTCGGAAAACCCGACGGTCAGGGCCTGATCCATTCGCTGGCTCTCGCGATAGGCTTGCAATACGGCAAAATCCCCAGGCTCGCTTTCGCTGTCGAGCAAGGCATCGGCCAGGGCCTGGGCATCGCGCAGGGACAGGTTGAACCCCTGCCCGGCAATCGGATGCAGGCTGTGGGCGGCGTTGCCGAGGATCGCCAGGTGTGGACGCACCTGTTCTTCGGCCTCCACCAGCGCCAGCGGATAGAGATGTCGCACGCCCACCTGCTTCAGCGTACCCAGGCGATAACCGAACACGCCCTGCAATTCGCTGAGGAAGCTGCGCTCGTCGAGGGCCGCCAGCCGTTGCGCGTCCATGCCCTGACGGGTCCAGACCAGCGCGCAGCGATTCTCCGGCAGTGGCAACAAGGCCATCGGACCGTCATCGGTGAAGCGTTCGAAAGCCATGCCATTGTGGGCTTCGCTGGGGGTGATGTTGGCAATCAACGCACTCTGGTCATAAGGCCGATTGCGTACGCCGACGCCCAACTGCTCTCGCAGGCTGGAGCGACCACCGTCGGCCAACACGGCAAGGTCGCACTCCAGGGTGGTTTCGTCGTCGAGGGTCAGGCGATAACCGCCGACCAGCGGTTCCATCCGGGTGACCTGCGCCGGACAGCGCCAACTGACCACTTCGTTGTCCAGAGCTTGCCACAGGCACTGGCCGAGCCAGGCGTTCTCCACCACGTATCCCAGGGCCGGCACGCCTTCTTCCATGGCCGACAGGCGCGCCGTGGAGAATCGCCCGCGATCGGACACGTGGATCTGTTTGATCGGCTCGGCGCGACGGGAAATTTCCTGCCAGACGCCCAAGCGTTGATAGATCTGCCGGGCCCCGTAGGACAACGCCGAAGAACGGGCGTCGTAGCTCGGCTGCCAGGCATGGCCGGGGGCGAAGGGCTCGATCAGCATGATCTTCCAGCCCCGGGCCTTGGCACCGGCCTGCAGCGCCAGGGCCAGGCTCGCGCCGACCAGGCCACCGCCAATGATCGCCAGGTTGACCCGGCTCATGCCGCTTGAGTCCGGGCGGCGGCCATCAGGGCCTCGATATCGGCGACCGTTTTCGGCACGCCATGGCTCAGGATTTCACAACCGGTTTTGGTCACTACCACGTCATCCTCGATGCGCACGCCAATGCCGCGCCATTTTTTCGCTACGCTGCGGTTGTTCGGGCTGATGTAAATGCCCGGTTCCACCGTCAGGGTCATGCCGATCTCCAGTACCCGCCACTCGCCGCCAACCCGGTATTCACCCACGTCATGCACATCCATGCCCAGCCAGTGACCGGCACGGTGCATGTAGAAGGCCCGGTAGGCTTCGCTGGCGATCAACTCGTCCACCTCACCCTCCAACAGCCCCAGGCGCACCAACCCATCGGTAATGACCCGGACTGTCGCTTCGTGGGCCTGGTTCCAGTGTTTGTCTGGCGCGATCTGGGCAAACGCGGCTTCCTGGGCGGCCAGCACCACTTCGTAGATCGCCTTCTGCTCGGGTGAAAACTTGCCACTGACCGGCCAGGTACGGGTGATATCGCTGGCGTAGCAGTCGATTTCACAGCCGGCGTCGATCAGCACCAGGTCGCCATCCTTGAGCAACGCGTCGTTCTGCTGGTAATGCAGGATGCAACTGTTGCGCCCCGCAGCGACGATCGAGCCATAGGCCGGCATTTTCGCGCCGCCCTTGCGGAACTCATAATCGAGTTCGGCTTCGAGGCTGAATTCATGCAGCCCCGGACGCGCCGCCTGCATCGCCCGGATGTGCGCCTGGGCGGAAATCCGCGCCGCTTCGCGCATCACCTTCACTTCTGCCGCCGATTTATACAGGCGCATGTCATGCAGCAGATGATCCAGGGCAACGAATTCGTTCGGCGGCTGGGCGCCGAGGTGGGCCTTGGAGCGAATCACGTTGATCCACTCCATCAGGTGCCGGTCGAACTCAGGGTTGCTGCCCATGGCCGAATACACCCGGTCGCGGCCTTCGATCAGGCCCGGCAGGATGTCGTCGATATCGGTGATAGGGAATGCGTCGTCGGCGCCGTAGTCACGGATCGCGCCTTCCTGGCCGGCACGCAGGCCATCCCACAATTCACGTTCGGCGTTGCGCTCGCGACAAAAGAGGATGTATTCACCATGGGCCCGGCCGGGCATCAGCACCAGCACCGCTTGCGGTTCGGGAAAGCCGCTGAGGTACTGGAAGTCGCTGTCCTGGCGGTAGACGTGCTCGACGTCGCGGTTGCGGATCGCAACGGCGGCGGCGGGCAGGATTGCGATACTGTTGGGTTCCATCTGCGCCATCAGGGCCTTGCGGCGACGGCTGTATTCCGATTTCGGGATATGAATCATGGGCAGACGGTGTTCCCTCTAAAAATTAATGCAAGGATGGCTTGGGGGCCGCTGCATCGGTTTTCTTGGTCTCGGTGAACAGCAGCAATGGCGCGACCCGCAGGTATTCCATCACTTCCATGTAGTCGCTTTCGCCGTCATCGGACTCTTCCAGGGCATCCTGGACCTGGGAGATCGCGGCCAGGTCCTGCAACACTTCCTTGGCCTCTTCGCTCAAGGCGTATTCGCGGCGGGTCAAGCCAAAGCCGGCAAGGAAACCCTGACACCACTGGCCCAGCGCTGCGGCGCGTTCGGCCAGGGGGGCGTCGTCAGTGGGCAGCAATAGGACGACAGTCATGTCGTCGCTGGTCAGCTCGCCCTTGACCATTTCCTGCAGGCCGATGAGCGCGTTACGGACGTTGTCCGCCGGCTCGCCTTCCAGCAGCTCGGCGGCGTCGGCCAACCAGCCGTCGGCATCGAAACCGGCGCCGGCGCAGCTGCGACCGAGCAGCAGGCCATGCAGTTCGGCAGGCGAGACAGGATGACCGCTGGTGCTCAGCAGGGTGGCGAATGCTTGATACGGGGAATTCTGAATGGGCATGGGTAGCTAGGCGCCAGACGGCGCTATGTCTAGAATGGAGGCCTTGTATCCTACATCGACAGACTCGCCAAGACTATCAGAGGCTGTACGACCTACATCCCTCCATCAGACACAATCTTCAGTGGACACAATGGAAGACACCGACCTGCAAGCGCTGATGGCCAGACTCGAGTTGCTAATTGACCGGGTCGAGCAACTTAAGAGCCAAAACGGACTCCTATTAGCTCAGGAAAAGACCTGGCGCGAGGAACGCGCGCACCTCATTGAAAAAAACGAAATCGCCCGGCGTAAGGTCGAATCGATGATTTCGCGCCTCAAGGCCCTGGAGCAAGACTCATGAGTTCAAGCAATAGCGTTACCGTGCAGATCCTCGACAAAGAATATTCGATCATCTGCCCCCAGGAAGAGCGCAGCAACCTGGTCAGCGCCGCCCGTTACCTGGACGGCAAGATGCGCGAGATCCGCAGCAGCGGCAAAGTCATCGGTGCCGATCGCATCGCCGTGATGGCCGCCTTGAACATCACCCACGACCTGTTGCATCGCCAGGATACGCCGGACGTACAGGTCAGCGGCTCGACCCGTGAACAGGTGCGCGACCTGCTCGATCGGGTGGATCTGGTGCTCGCCACCGATCCAGACGTCAGCAAGGGCTGATTCGCGAGGCTGCCTGGGGTATACTCGCCTCACTCCCTGGGGTGCTTGCCAGTTGGTGATGTCCCTGAGCCGATACGCACAACCACGGGGGTTGCACGTTGGGGCCGGTGTGCATGTCCGCTTGACGGAAAGCCTTAACGCCCCCTGCAACTTCCACCTTGAACTTTCGGGTTCAAGGGCTAAGCCGACAGCGGTTCATCCGGGGAGCCTGACTCCAGACAATGCCAGTCCATGCGGACTGGCATTGTCGTTTCTGGCGCAGGCATTTCTGAGCGTCCTGTTTTGCGGTTACGCTGTGCTCCGTCGCCGACTCCGTGAAGCATCGATATGACCGAACCCGCGCTGCTGCCCCGCCCGCAACTTCGACGCCTGCTGCGCCAGGCCCGTCGTGCCCTGACACCCGCCCAGCAACGGCAAGCCGCCCGCGGGCTGTACAGACAACTGGCCCAGCATCCGCTGTTTCGCCGTGCGAAGCATATCGCCCTGTACCTGCCCAACGACGGCGAGATCGACCCGCGCCTGCTGCTGCGCGCGGCCCAGCGGCGGGGCAAGGCCACTTACCTGCCGGTACTCAGCCCGTGGCCGCAGACCAAGATGGTGTTCCAGCGCATCCACCCTGGCGAAAAAATGCAGCCCAACCGCTTTCGTATTCCCGAACCGCGCAAGAACATCTCCCGACAGCGCAAGGTCTGGACATTGGATCTGGTGTTGTTGCCACTGGTGGGGTTCGACGATGCGGGAGGCCGGCTGGGCATGGGCGGTGGCTTCTATGACCGTAGCCTGGCGTATCTGGCGCGACGCAAGCAGTGGCGCAAGCCGACGCTATTGGGGTTGGCCCATGAATGCCAGAAAGTCGAACGATTGGCGCAGGCAAGCTGGGACGTGCCGCTGCAGGGCACGGTCAGCGACAGGCATTGGTACATCGCGGGGTAGACGCCGCGGTAAACAGCGGCGCCAGGAAAGCGGATTCAGCGTTTGAGCGATGGCGCGGGTTGGGTGATATCCACCGGCGCCTCGGTCTTGTTGGCCCACAGGCTTTGGGCGTAACCCGTGGTCACGACACCCAGACCGAACAGAATGACCAAGATCCACAACAAATCCGGTTTGCGTTTCATCGATTGCCCCCCTCAAGGCATATCACACACGATGACAGCAGCGGTTTTCTTATTGGCCGTGCAGCAGCGTCAAGCTTGGAAGGCCGGCATTTTGCGGCAACCTTCAGCGACACGCAAACTCTGGCGTCAACCGACTGTCGGTTTGTCATAAAATCGCTGAACTATTTTTTCCGACACCGCCAAGGAGTAGCAATCATGGCCTATTGGCTGATGAAATCCGAGCCTGACGAATTATCCATCCAAGGTTTGGAAAAACTCGGCCAGGCGCGCTGGGATGGAGTTCGCAACTACCAGGCGCGTAATTTCCTGCGGGCCATGGCGGTGGGCGATGCGTTCTTTTTCTACCACTCCAGTTGCCCCGAGCCAGGCATCGCCGGGATCGGCCGGATCGTCCGCGCGGCCTACCCTGACCCAACGGCGCTGGAACCCGACAGCCATTACTTCGACCCCAAGGCCGGGCCGGACAAAAACCCCTGGACCGCGATCGACGTGGCCCACGTCGAAACCTTCCCCCGCGTGCTGAAGCTCGACTACCTCAAGCAACAGGCCGCCCTGGCTGAAATGCCGCTGGTGCAGAAAGGCTCGCGCCTGTCGGTGATGCCCGTCACGGCCGAACAATGGGCAGCGGTGATTGCCCTGCGCTGATCGCCGATGAGTTGATGGATATCAAGCGGGGTCGGTCGCTGATCCTGCAGACTTCGATGCTACAGCCGCAGGATGCCGGACATGTCGACGAACCATCGTACCTCTCGCTTTTTTGCCCTCGCCTTGATGACCGTGTTGCTGGCCGCCGGCGGTTTCGGCTATTGGAAATCGCGCCACGATCGCCTGCCGGAAGGCTTGAGCATGGGCAACGGCCGCCTTGAGGCCACCGAGGTCCAGATCGCCAGCAAGACCCCCGGGCGCCTGGCCGAAGTTCAGGTCGACGAAGGCGACAAGGTCATCAAGGGCCAAGTGCTGGCACGCCTGGACACCCGCACCCTTGAGGCCCAGCGCAACCAGGCCGAGGCCGAAGTCGTGCGGGCCCGGCAGAACCTCGCCGCCGCCGAAGCCAACGTGCAACTGCGCCAGAGCGAACAATTGCTCGCCCATCAAGAACTCAAGCGAACCCAGGAACTGTTCAAACGCGGCTACGCCAGCGGCCAGGTCCTCGACCAGCAACAAGCCCGCGTCGACACCGCCAACGCTGCGGTCAACGCCGCCCGGGCCCAGGTATCGGCAGCGAATGCGGCCATCGGTGCGACCCTGGCCCAGGTGGCCCAGCTCACCAGTGAAATAGACGACAGCACCTTGCGCGCGCCCCTCGACGGCGTGATCCAGTTACGCCTGGCCGAGCCAGGTGAAGTGCTCGGCGCCGGCGGTCGAGTGTTGCTGATGATCGATCCGAACGACCAATACATGAACCTCTACCTGCCGGCATCGGTGGCCGGGAAACTGGCGGTGGGCGATGAAGCGCGACTGTTGCTCGACGCCCTGCCCGAACGGCCGCTACCGGCCAAGATCAGCTTCGTCGCCGCCAAATCCCAGTTCACCCCGAAAGAAGTCGAGACCCGTGATGAACGCCAGAAACTGGTGTTCCGCGTCAAAGTGCACCTGACCCGCCCCGGTGAAGTACCCCAGGCAAAACCGGGCATGCCCGGCGCCGGCTACGTACGCACCGCCCCCATCGACTGGCCGGCCAACTTGCAATGAACGCCTCCGCCGGCGAGGTAGTGCACGCCTCGGGTCTCGAACACCGCTACGGCCAGCATGTGGCGCTGAGCGACATCACCTTCAGCCTGCCCGCCGGCACTCGCTGCGGCCTGATCGGCCCGGACGGTGCCGGCAAATCGAGCCTGCTGGGACTGATTGCCGGGGTGAAGAAGCTCCAGCACGGCCAACTGGACGTGCTCGGCGCCTCGATCGACGATCGACGCCATCGCGGCACCCTCTACCGACGCATTGCCTTCATGCCCCAAGGGCTGGGAGGCAACCTTTATCCGGACCTGTCGATACGCGAGAACATTCAGTTCTTCGGCACGCTGTTCGGGCTATCACGGGCAGAATGCGAACAACGCATGGGCACCTTGTTGCTGGCCACCGATCTGCAGCGTTTTGCCGACCGCCCGGCGGGCAAGCTGTCCGGCGGCATGAAACAAAAGCTCGGCCTGTGTTGCGCGCTGATCCATGAACCGGACCTGCTGATTCTCGACGAGCCCACCACTGGCGTGGACCCGCTGTCCCGGCGACGCTTCTGGGAACTGATCGAGAGCGTGCGCCAGCAAAGGCCGCAACTGACCCTGCTGGTCGCCACGGCGTACATGGAAGAGGCCGAGCAATTCGAGCACTGCTTGATGCTCGACAACGGTCGCTTGATCGCCAAGGGCTTGAGTGCGGAGCTGGCCAAGGTCACCCCGGACGGCAAGCTCGATTCGGCCTTCACCCATTTCCAGGGCGGCAGCGGCCATGACGCCGAACCGCTGGTGATCCCCCCCAGGACCGCCGACACTACCGACATTGCCATCCAGGCCCACGACCTCACCTTGCGCTTCGGCGATTTCACCGCTGTCGATAACGTCAGCTTCGCGATTGGTCGCGGTGAAATCTTTGGCTTCCTGGGTTCCAACGGTTGCGGCAAGACCACCACCATGAAGGTGCTGACCGGGCTGATCCCCGCCAGCGAAGGCAGTGCCCGGCTGCTGGGCAACCCGGTCAACGCCAAGGACCTCGCCACCCGCAAGCGGGTGGGTTTCATGTCCCAGAGCTTTTCGCTCTATGGCGAACTGAGCGTGCGCCAGAACCTGGAACTGCACGCCAAGCTGTTCGATCTGCCCACTGCGGACAGCCGCCAGCGCATCGACGAACTGATCCAGCGCTTCAACCTCCAGGAACTGGCGGACCAAACGTCCGGCGCGCTGCCTCTGGGCCTGCGTCAGCGTCTGTCCTTGGCGGTGGCGGTGCTGCATCGCCCGGAAGTCCTGATCCTCGATGAGCCGACCTCAGGTGTCGATCCGGCGGCGCGGGATGATTTCTGGCGGCTGTTGATCGAGTTGTCTCGCGAACAGGGCGTGACGATTTTCCTTTCCACGCACTTCATGAACGAGGCACAGCGCTGCGATCGCATTTCGCTGATGCATGCCGGCAAGGTCCTGGCCTGCGACACGCCAGCGGCCTTGCAAGCGCAGTTCAACGGTCAGACGCTGGAAGCCGCGTTCGTCACCTGCCTGGAAAAAGCCCAGGGCGAAACGCAGCAAGAGGCCGCCCCCGTGACCCTCGATAACGCCGGCGCGCCCCGGGACCGGCGCGGCATGAGCCTCGGACGCCTGTGGGCCGTCGCCAGCCGGGAGGGCAAGGAGTTGCTGCGCGACAAAGTGCGGATGGCATTCGCCCTGCTGGGGGCATTGTTCATGATGGTGGTCTTCGGCTTCGGTATTTCCCTCGACGTGGAGAAACTGGCCTTCGCCGTGTATGACCAGGATCAGAGCCCGCAAAGCCGTGCCTACCTCGAAGCGTTCCGCAGCTCGCGCTACTTCGAAGAACGACCGATCATCCGCGATGCAAAGGAGCTACACCGACGCTTGCAGCGCTCGGAGATCAAGCTGGCCCTGGAAATCCCCCCCGGTTTCGGTCGCGATCTCTACGCCGGCCGCCAACCGACGGTGGGCGCCTGGCTGGACGGCGGCATACCGTTTCGGGCCGAGACCAGTCGCAACTACGTCCAGGCGGTGCACCAGGCCAACCTTGAGCAACTGGTTGAATCCAGCAGCCGCGCCCCCACCCGGCAACCCAGTGCGAAGCTGGAGACGCGCTTTCGTTATAACCAGGACGTAATCAGCGTCAACGCCATCGGCCCAGGAGTCATGGCGCTGATCCTGGCGTTCATTCCGGCCATGCTGACCGCGCTGGGTATCGTGCGGGAGAAGGAGCTGGGATCGATCACCAATTTCTACGCCACGCCGCTGACCCGCCTGGAGTTTCTGCTGGGCAAACAAGTGCCCTACCTGGCGGTCAGCCTGATCAATCTGGCCCTGCTGACCGCGATGAACCGCTGGCTGTTTGGCGTGCCGTTCAAGGGCAGCGCCCTGACGCTGGCATTGGGCGGCCTGCTCTATGTACTGGCGACCACCAGCATGGGGCTGCTGATTTCGGCATTCACCCGCACCCAGATCGCGGCGATCCTCGGCACCATGATCATCACCAGCCTGCCGACCATCCAGTTTTCAGGGCTGATCGTGCCGCGCTCGTCCCTGGAGGGCGCCGCCTCGGTGATGGGCCAGTTGTTTCCCGCCGGGCACTTCCTCGACATCGCCGTCGGCACCTTCACCAAGGCCCTGGATCTGCGCCAGCTATGGCCGCAATGCCTGGCGTTGTCCGGGTTTTTCCTGGGTTTCACCGGTCTCAGCCTGATCATGCTGAAAAAGCAGGAGGCCTGATGCACACGCTTTCACATATCTGGCGTCTTGGCCTCAAGGAGCTGACCAGCCTGCGCTACGACTCTGTTCTGCTGCTGTTCCTGGGCTACGCCTTCACCGTGGCGATCTACATGCCGGCCGCCGGTTCAGTGGTCGGCGTGCACAACGCCAGTGTCGCAATGGTGGACGAAGACCAGAGCCATCTCTCGCGGCAACTGGCCCAGGTCCTGCAGCCGCCGGAGTTCCAGAGCCCGGTGGCACTGCCCTACGCCGAACTGGACAAGGTCATGGACAGCGGCCGCTACACCTTTGTCGTCAACGTGCCCGCCAACTTCCAGGCCGACCTGCTCGCAGGACGCGAACCGACGCTGCAACTCAACGTCGATGCCACGGCCATGAGCCAGGCGTTCATGGGTGCCGGCTACATCGGACGGATTTTCCAACAGGAATTGACGACCTACGCCGGCCAGGCACAAACGAGCGAACAGACGCCCGTGAGGCTGACCACTCGTTCACTGTTCAATACCAACCTGGAAGGCGGCTGGTTCCTCGCGGTGATCCAGATCGTCAACAACATCACGATCCTGGCCATCATCCTGACGGGCACGGCGCTGCTGCGCGAGCGCGAGCACGGCACCCTCGATCACTTGCTGGTACTGCCGCTCACGGCCTTGGAAATCATGTTGGCGAAAATCTGGAGCAACCTGCTGGTGGTGGTGTTGTGCACCTGGGCGTCGCTGGAAATCATCGTCAAGTTCGCCCTGGGCGTTCCACTCGCCGGCTCCATGGTGCTCTTCCTGCTGGTGACCGCGCTCTACCTGTTCGCCAGCACCGCACTGGGCATATTCCTCGCCACCCTGGCCCGTTCGACGCCGCAATTCGGTTTGCTGGCAATCCCGGTCATCATCCCGATGCTGCTGTTGTCGGGTGGCAGCACGCCACTGGACAGCATGCCGCAATGGCTGCAATGGGTGATGCAGGGCTCGCCCTCGACGCATTTCGTCAGCCTCAGCGCGGCGATCCTGTTCCGTGATGCCGGCCTTGGCGTGATCTGGCCGGACGTGCTGGCGCTGGCGGCCATCGGGCTGTTGTTCTTTGCAATCGCCCTGGGCCGGTTTCGTAAAAGCCTGGCGTCTTGACGAAAAAAAGCAGCCTTGGGCAGCGCCTGGAGATCCGGGCACTGCCAAAGGCTGCGATAAAGGCGGTTTATTGAATGATCAGGTTGTTGAACAACAGATCGTCGACCATCGGCTTGCCGGTTTCGTCGTTCATGACCTGCTGGGTCTGCTTCAACGCTTCCTGGCGCAACTTTTCCTTGGCTTCGAGGTTGTTCATCGTCTCGGTGGTCTGCTGGGCGAACAACGCCACCAGCTGGTTACGGATCAGCGGCTCGTTGGCCTTGACCGCCGCAGCGGCGGCGTCACCGGTCACGCGCAGGGCCACATCGGCCTTGTAGACCTTCAGCTTCGCCGTACCGTCCAAGCCATAGTTGCCCACGAACGGTGGGCTGAGGGTGATGTAACTGACCTTCGGCGCCTCGCCTTCCTTCGCTTCCTTGCCCTCTTCGGCCATCGCCGCCACAGGCAACGACAGGGCCAGCATCAACATGATCCACGCTTTCACAATTGATTCCTCATCCGGTTTGCGGCCCAGCATACCGCCCCGCCGTTCAAGCACAAGCTTATGGCCGGCTATCAGGGCGAGGCATGCTCGTTGACCCGTTGTCTCTCACACCTACACTTATCGGCCATCACTCCCAAAGGAATAGCCCTGATGAAAGCCGTGCTGTGCAAAGAATTCGGCCCCGCCGAATCGCTGGTGCTGGAAGACGTCGCCAGCCCCATCGCGAAGAAGAACGAAGTGCTGCTGGACGTGCATGCCGCGGGGGTGAATTTCCCTGACACGCTGATCATCGAGGGTAAATATCAATTCAAGCCACCCTTCCCGTTTTCCCCCGGCGGCGAAGCGGCGGGGGTCGTCAGCGCGGTGGGAGAGAAAGTCACGCACTTGAAAGTCGGCGACCGGGTGATGGCGCTGACCGGCTGGGGCAGCTTTGCCGAACAGGTGGCGGTACCAGGCTACAACGTGCTGCCAATCCCCGCGTCCATGGACTTCAACACCGCCGCCGCCTTCAGCATGACCTACGGCACTTCGATGCACGCCCTCAAGCAACGGGCCAACCTGCAGCCCGGCGAAACCCTGCTGGTGCTCGGCGCCTCCGGCGGTGTCGGCCTGGCAGCGGTGGAGATTGGCAAGGCCATGGGCGCCCGGGTCATCGCCGCCGCCAGCAGCACGGAAAAACTCGCCGTGGCCAAGGCCGCTGGCGCCGACGAGTTGATCAACTACAACGAAACCAGCCTCAAGGATGAAATCAAACGCCTTACCGACGGCCAGGGCGCCGACGTGATCTACGATCCGGTGGGCGGCGACCTGTTCGACCAGGCCATCCGCGCCATCGCCTGGAACGGTCGGCTGCTGGTGGTGGGTTTTGCCAGCGGACGCATCCCCGAACTGCCCGTGAACCTCGCCCTGCTCAAGGGCGCCGCCGTGGTGGGCGTGTTCTGGGGCTCCTTCGCCCAACGCCAGCCCCAGGACAACGCCGCCAACTTCCAGCAATTGTTTGCCTGGTTTGCCGAGGGCAAGCTCAAGCCCCTGGTGTCGCAGGTGTACCCGCTGAGCAAGGCCGCCCAGGCGATCAATGACCTGGGGCAGCGCAAGGCGGTAGGAAAGGTGGTCGTGCAAGTGCGTTGAATGCGTCAGGGCGGTCCGGGCCTGGCGCTGCGGACCGCTACCGGCGAGCGTTCACGCGGCTCGCGAATCTCCTTCAACATCCCCCTGATGCGAGTCAGCTCAAAAAACCTGGGCTGACATCTCTTACAACGTCCTTCATTTATATCTGAGCGACATGTTCACTTAAGAACATTCGATAAGGAAAAATTTCCCCTGTTTAAGCGATAAGAAGCAATGCTATTTTCGGTAACGAAACTGTAACATTCGCATCCGCAGTCATAACAAGAATCTGGAGCCCTTGAATGTTTGCTTTCTTTCGTCCTGCCGCCCATCAGGCGTCCCTGCCTGAAGAAAAAATAGACAGCACCTACCGACGCCTTCGCTGGCAGATCTTCGCCGGGATCTTCATTGGCTACGCCGGCTATTACCTGCTGCGCAAGAACTTCTCCCTGGCCATGCCGTACCTGATCGACGAGGGTTACACCCGTGGCCAGTTGGGCCTGGCCATGTCGGCCATCGCCATCGCCTACGGGCTGTCGAAGTTCCTGATGGGCCTGGTGTCCGACCGCTCCAACCCACGCTACTTCCTGCCCTTCGGCTTGTTGGTGTCGGCGGGGGTGATGTTCGTGTTCGGTTTCGCGCCTTGGGCAACCTCCAGCGTGACCATGATGTTCATCCTGCTGTTCATCAACGGCTGGGCCCAGGGCATGGGCTGGCCGCCAAGTGGGCGGACCATGGTGCATTGGTGGTCGCAGAAAGAACGCGGCGGCGTGGTGTCGGTGTGGAACGTGGCGCACAACGTCGGCGGCGGCCTGATCGGCCCGCTGTTCCTGCTGGGGATGGGCTGGTTCAATGATTGGCACGCGGCCTTTTATGTACCCGCTGCTGTAGCGCTTGCCGTAGCGGTGTTCGCTTTCGTGACCATGCGCGACACCCCGCAATCGGTGGGCCTGCCGCCGATCGAGAAGTACAAGAACGACTATCCGGAAGGCTACGACGCCAGTCACGAGAACGAATTCAGCGCCAAGGAAATCTTCGTCAAATACGTGCTGCGCAACAAAATGCTCTGGTACATCGCCATGGCCAACGTGTTTGTCTACCTGCTGCGCTACGGCGTGCTGGACTGGGCGCCGACCTACCTCAAGGAAGCCAAGGGCTTCACCGTGGACAAGAGCTCCTGGGCTTACTTCTTCTACGAGTGGGCAGGCATTCCCGGCACGCTGCTGTGCGGCTGGATGTCGGACAAGATCTTCCGCGGCAACCGTGGCCTGACCGGCATGGTGTTCATGGCCCTGGTGACCGTGGCGACGCTGGTGTACTGGCTGAACCCGGCTGGCAACCCGACCGTCGACATGATCGCCCTGGTTTCCATCGGTTTCCTGATCTACGGCCCGGTGATGCTGATCGGCTTGCAGGCACTGGAACTGGCGCCGAAGAAAGCCGCCGGTACCGCCGCAGGCTTCACTGGCTTGTTTGGTTACCTGGGTGGTTCAGTCGCGGCCAGCGCCGCCATGGGCTACACCGTGGACCATTTCGGCTGGAACGGTGGTTTTGTACTGTTGATCGGTGCCTGCCTGCTGGCGATGGCATTCCTCGCGCCAACCCTGTGGCACAAGCAAATCGCCAGTCAGAGCCGCGAAGCGGTGGCCTGATCCAGCGCTGATTTGCAGCGCTTGAGCCGCGCCTCCAGATTCCGATCTGGCATGGCGTGGCTACGCAGGGCGTGGATGGTCTGCTCGACGTAATCGCGGGTGGTGCCGTAACGCCCGCAGGCGCTTTCGAACACCTGGCTCAGCACATGGTCCGGCAAGTTGCCGGCATAGCTGGGCAGGTGCCGCTCCAATACAAACCCCAAGGCTTGCACCCGGCTGCCATCCTCGAGACGGCAACTGAGCCAGTGCGGGCGATAGGACGGGACCGGCATCTCGCGCTGCCAGAGGGCAAACAGCGAATCCTCGAGATTCTCCTGCGGCAACCGGTAGGCGAAACCGCTGCACGAACCGCCGCGATCCAGCCCGAACACCAATCCCGGCAACTCCGGGGTACCACGGTGTTCGTGAGACCACAGATACAAACCGCGATGATAACCATGGACCCGGCCGCGCATGCGCTCCACCGCCGTGCATTCCGGCCGCCAGATCAATGAACCGTACGCGAACAGCCAGACCGGACCGCCCTGGTGGAGACTCATGGTCGATTGCATCGAGGCGAGCAATTGCTCACGGGTCAGCTGTGGCCCCAGGTCGAGCCTTGGTGGGTACAAGGCACAGGTAATGGCGGATTCGATAGCGGTCATGGCCGTTAGCGGTTGGCTCCTCGCGAGTCGGAAGGTGGATAGCGCGCCGCCAGGGCGCTGACGCTTATGGCAATCAAGGCAAATTGGATGCCACTACGCCTTCGAGGGATATACCTTAACGACATCCAGTCCGCGTACTAAATATCGAATCGATATATCGGTGGATATATACCCCTTGTGGCGAGGGGATTTATCCCCGCTGGGGCGCGAAGCGGCCCCAAAATCTGACTTGGATCAGGATTGGGTTCTGGTTTGAGGGCTGCTTCGCAGCCCAGCGGGGGTAAGTCCTCTCGCCACAAAAAGCAGACCTCAATCAGCTTTCAAGCCCGCGGCGCATACGCAAACACATCGGCGCGCATCTGGTGGGCGTCCATCCCGGCTTCCACCAAGGCATCGAGCGTGGCGTAGATCATGGCTGGCGAGCCGCTGGCATAGACGTGCACGCCGGAAAGGTCGCTGATGTCCTCGCACACGGCTTCATGGAGCATCCCGCAGCGCCCTTCCCAGCCGCACAAGTCGCTGACGACTTTGTGCAGGAACAGGTTCGGCAGTTTTTCCCATTCATTCCAATGCTCGATTTCATAGAAATCTTCCGGCCGCCGCACGCCCCAATACAGATGCACCGGGTGCTTGAAACCGGCGGCCCGGCAATGCTCGATCAGGCTGTGCATCTGCGCCATGCCGGTGCCGGCGGCGATCAATACCAACGGGCCGTCCGGCAGTTCGGACAAATGCGTGTCGCCAAAAGGCATTTCGACGCGCACGCTGGGGTTGCGTCGCAGTTGTTCCAGCAGCGCCTGTGCACTGCTTTCGCGCACCAATACATGCAACTGCAATTCGCGCCCGGAATGCGGTGCCGAGGCCAGGGAGAAGGCCGATTTCTCGCCGTTTTCCCGTTCGATCATCAAGTACTGCCCGGCGTGATAGCGCGGTGGCTTGCCGGCCGGCGCACGCAGGCGCACTCGCCAGACATCGCCACCCACGTCGGCGCACTCGATCACCTGGCACGCCAGGTTGCGGACCGGCAGCTCACCCGGCGCCAGCACGCCATCCCACAACACCACACAGTCCTCCAGCGGCTCGGCGATGCAGGTGAAGATCTCACCGTGATCGCGCACCTCACCAGCCTGTTCCACGCGGCCCTCCACCAACAACGCACCACAGACGTGGCAGTTGCCGTTGCGGCAGCTTTGCGGGCATTCGTAGCCCAGGCGTCGCGCGCCATCGAGAATCCGCTCGGCGGGCCGTATCTCCAGCACCGCCCCGGAAGGCTGCAAGGTTACACGCATCAATCTATTCCTAACTGATTCCAGATGGCATCGATCCGTTGGGTAACGGCTTCATCCTTGACGATAACCCGGCCCCACTCACGAGTGGTCTCACCGGGCCATTTATGCGTGGCATCGAGCCCCATCTTCGACCCCAGGCCAGACACTGGCGAGGCAAAGTCGAGGTAGTCGATCGGCGTATTCTCGATCATCACCGTGTCGCGCTTGGGGTCCATGCGCGTGGTGATGGCCCAGATCACGTCGTTCCAGTCCCGTGCGTTGATATCGTCGTCAGTGACGATAACGAACTTGGTGTACATGAACTGTCGCAAAAACGACCAGACCCCAAGCATGACCCGCTTGGCATGCCCCGGATACGACTTCTTCATGGTCACCACGGCCATCCGGTACGAGCAGCCTTCCGGCGGCAGGTAGAAGTCGGTGATCTCCGGAAACTGCTTCTGCAGGATCGGTACGAACACTTCGTTCAGCGCCACACCGAGAATGGCCGGCTCATCGGGTGGACGGCCGGTGTAGGTGCTGTGGTAGATCGGTTTGATCCGATGGGTGATGCGCTCGACGGTGAACACCGGGAAGCTGTCGACTTCGTTGTAGTAGCCGGTGTGGTCGCCGTACGGGCCTTCATCGGCCATTTCACCGGGATGGATCACCCCTTCGAGGATGATCTCGGCGGTGGCCGGTACTTGCAGGTCGTTGCCACGGCACTTCACCAGTTCGGTGCGGTTGCCGCGCAGCAGGCCGGCGAAGGCATATTCGGAGAGGCTGTCGGGCACAGGCGTGACGGCGCCGAGGATGGTCGCCGGGTCCGCGCCCAGGGCCACCGATACCGGGAATGGCTGGCCGGGGTGTTTTTCACACCACTCACGGTAGTCCAGCGCTCCGCCGCGATGACTCAGCCAGCGCATGATGACTTTGTTGCGGCCAATCACTTGCTGACGATAGATGCCCAGGTTCTGGCGGTCCTTGTTCGGGCCTTTGGTGACGGTCAGGCCCCAGGTGATCAGCGGCCCCACGTCGCCCGGCCAGCAGGTCTGCACCGGGAGCATGGCCAGGTCGACATCGTCGCCTTCGATCACCACTTCCTGGCAGATCGCGTCCTTGACGACTTTCGGCGCCATGGAAATGATCTTGCGGAAAATCGGCAGCTTGGACCAAGCGTCCTTCAGGCCTTTAGGCGGCTCGGGCTCCTTGAGGAACGCCAGCAGCTTGCCGATTTCGCGCAGTTCGCTGACGGCTTCGGCCCCCATGCCCAAGGCCACGCGCTCTGGCGTGCCGAACAGGTTGCCCAGCACCGGAATGTCATACCCCGTCGGATTTTCGAACAGCAGCGCCGGGCCTTTCGCGCGCAGGGTGCGGTCGCAGACCTCGGTCATTTCCAGGACGGGAGACACCGGCACCTGGATGCGCTTGAGTTCGCCGCGCTGTTCCAGACCGCTGATAAAGTCGCGCAAGTCGCGATACTGCATGCAAAAGCCTCATGGTGGCCGTGGCGTTCGGGGGCCCGAGTTTAACGCCGCCCGTCCAGAATAGTGAATGCACAGATAGCAAAAAGCCGGGTTTCCCCGGCTCTTGCTGGCCTGTCTTGGCGATTTACTTGCGTTTCATCGACAGGAAGAACTCATCGTTGGTCTTGGTCGTCTTCAGCTTGTCGACCAGGAACTCGATGGCGGCGACTTCATCCATCGGATGCAGCAGCTTGCGCAGGATCCACATGCGCTGCAACTCGTCGTCGGCGGTCAGCAACTCTTCGCGGCGCGTGCCGGAACGGTTGATGTTGATAGCCGGGAACACACGTTTCTCGGCGATACGGCGATCCAGAGGCAGTTCCATGTTGCCGGTGCCCTTGAATTCCTCGTAGATCACTTCGTCCATCTTCGAGCCGGTTTCAACCAGCGCGGTAGCGATGATGGTCAGCGAACCGCCTTCCTCGATGTTCCGTGCGGCACCGAAGAAACGCTTCGGTTTTTCCAGCGCGTGGGCATCGACACCACCGGTCAGCACCTTGCCGGAGCTCGGGATCACGGTGTTGTAGGCACGGGCCAGACGGGTGATGGAGTCCAGCAGGATCACCACGTCTTTCTTGTGCTCGACCAGGCGCTTGGCCTTCTCGATCACCATTTCGGCAACCTGCACGTGGCGGGTCGGCGGCTCGTCGAATGTCGAGGCGACCACTTCGCCGCGCACGGTGCGCTGCATCTCGGTCACTTCTTCCGGACGCTCGTCGATCAGCAGCACGATCAGGTGAACTTCAGGGTTGTTACGGGCGATGTTGGCCGCGATGTTCTGCAGCATGATCGTCTTGCCCGCCTTCGGAGGCGCCACGATCAGGCCGCGCTGGCCTTTGCCGATGGGTGCGCACAGGTCGATGACACGACCGGTGAGGTCTTCGGTGGAACCGTTGCCGGCTTCCATCTTCATGCGCACGGTCGGGAACAGCGGGGTCAGGTTCTCGAAGAGAATCTTGTTCTTCGCGTTTTCCGGACGGTCGAAGTTGATGGTGTCGACCTTGAGCAGTGCGAAGTAACGCTCGCCTTCCTTCGGAGGGCGGATCTTGCCAACGATGGTGTCACCGGTGCGCAAGTTGAAGCGACGGATCTGGCTCGGCGAGACGTAGATATCGTCTGGACCGGCGAGGTAGGAAGCGTCTGCGGAGCGAAGGAAGCCGAAGCCGTCCTGGAGAATCTCCAGCACGCCATCACCGGAGATTTCCTCGCCGCTTTTCGCGTGCTTCTTGAGCAGGGAGAAAATCACGTCCTGCTTGCGCGAACGGGCCATATTTTCTATGCCCATCTGTTCGGCCAATTCGAGCAGTTCGGTAATCGGCTTTTGCTTGAGTTCAGTCAGATTCATATAGGAATGACGTAATCATTTATGGAGGGGGGAAATTAAGCTTTTGGCTTAATGAGGCCGCGCCGCGGAGAAGGCGACAGGATCGCGTACTTATTCGAAAGGAGAGCGTCGGCGACGGCTTGCAGGGGGCAATGGAGAAACCAGTGCGGGGCCGAATGTACCACCTGGGTTTGCAAGCGTCTAGCCCTGGATAACGAAAAAGCCCCGCGATTTGCGGGGCTTTTCCTGTGGCATTCGGCGCTTAGATGTTGGCGTCGAGGAAAGCAGCCAGTTGCGACTTCGACAGCGCGCCCACTTTGGTGGCTTCGACGTTGCCGTTCTTGAACAGCATCAACGTCGGGATACCACGCACGCCGTGCTTGGCCGGAGTCTCCTGGTTTTCATCGATGTTCAGCTTGGCAACGGTCAGCTTGCCTTTGTAGGTCTCGGCAATCTCGTCCAGGACCGGGGCGATCATTTTGCAGGGACCGCACCACTCAGCCCAATAGTCGACCAGTACCGCGCCTTCGGCCTTGAGTACGTCAGCCTCGAAGCTAGCGTCGCTAACGTGTTTGATCAGATCGCTGCTCATGGAAATCTCCGGGGTTGTCAGCAAAAAAACGTGGCCCATCATAGCGGCCCTTCCCAGGTTCAGGAAGCCGCAGTTGATTGAGTCTCGCTATGGCGATCAATGGCGTTGGGTATCGCTGCCGTCACGAAGCCGTGGGGGCGACGAAGGAAATCCCGGTGCGCAGCGCAGCGTTACGTACATGTTCCTGCATGGCTTTTTGCGCGGCGCCCGAAGCGCGACGGGCCAGGGCACGAAGGATCTTGCGATGCTCCTGCCAGGTTTCCATCGCCCGCTCCGCCCTGATGAACGGTAGTTTCTGGCTTTCCAGGAAGATGTCGGCGCTGGCGGTGAGGATGCTCAACATCGCCTGGTTGCCGCTGGCCAACAGGATCCGTCGATGAAACTCGAAATCCAGTCGTGCGGCGGCATCGAAATCCCCGATCTTCAATTCCCGGCGCATGGCCTCGATATTGTCTTGCAGCGCATCGAGCTCGTCGGCGCTCAGCGTAACCGCCGCCAACCCCGCCGCGAAGCCCTCCAGGGCGTAGCGCAACTGGAAGATATCCACCGGCGAAGCTTGGGCGGCGAACGGCCAGCCCGGTGCCGCTTCGTGGCGTGGCACCTCAGCCGACGATTGCACGAACACCCCTTTGCCCGGCTGCACGCTGATCATGCCCAAGGCACTCAGCGAGGAAAGCGCCTCGCGCAACGATGCCCGACTCACGCCCAGTTGCAGCGCCAGGTCCCGTTGCGACGGCAGTGCATCGCCCGGGCCGAAGCCCTCATCGACGATCAGTTTGCGGATGGCTTGCAGGGCCACTTCAGGAACGGCACGAGCGATGGAATTCATGATTTTTCAGACGAACCGGGCCAGTGAGCGGCTAGTTGTAAAGCTATTCGTCGCGCCCGGCAAGTCGTGCCCCAGCAGGGTTCGGCGACAAATACCGACGCCCGATAAAGGTGCGAAATGAGCCGCAACTGTTCAGACCAGTAAGACCGCTAAGAACCAGCAATTCCGCGGCTTTGGCTGAATAAAAGCTTGTTTGGCATGGCCTGTGCTCTGTCCGAACGCAGAAATCACATCACCGATTGCGGAGATTCGCCATGATTCAGCGTTGCAGCGCCCTGCTCACTGCCCTGTTTGCCAGCCTGATGCTCTGCCAGCTACCCGCCCACGCCGACGGCCTGGAAGACGTGGTCAAGCGTGGCACGCTCAAGGTCGCCGTGCCCCAGGACTTTCCGCCATTCGGCTCGGTGGGCCCGGACATGAAGCCCCGTGGCCTGGACATCGACACCGCGAAACTGCTGGCCGACCAGCTCAAGGTCAAGCTTGAACTGACGCCGGTCAACAGCACCAACCGCATCCCGTTCCTGACCACCGGCAAGGTTGACCTGGTGATTTCCAGCCTGGGCAAGAACCCGGAGCGTGAGAAGGTCATCGACTTTTCCAGCGCCTATGCGCCGTTCTACCTGGCTGTGTTCGGTCCACCCGATGCCGCGATCAATGGCCTGGATGACCTCAAGGGCAAGACCATCAGCGTCACCCGTGGCGCCATCGAAGACATCGAGTTGACCAAGGTCGCCCCCGAAGGCGTCACCATCAAGCGCTTTGAAGACAACAACTCGACCATCGCCGCCTATCTGGCCGGCCAGGTCGACCTGATTGCCAGTGGCAACGTGGTGATGGTCGCCATCAGCGAACGCAACCCCAAGCGTGTCCCGGCACTGAAGGTGAAACTCAAGGACTCGCCCGTGTATGTGGGCGTGAACAAGAACGAGCCCGCGCTGCTGGACAAGGTCAACCAGATCCTGGCCACCGCCAAGTCCGACGGCACCCTGGAGAAAAATTCCCAGACCTGGCTCAAGCAGCCACTGCCGGCCGACCTCTGACCGTCGCTTGAGAGGCTGAGCATGGCTTATCAGTTCGATTTTCTGCCGGTGGTGCAAAACACCGAGCTGCTGTTGCGCGGCGCACTGTTCACCCTGGAACTGACGGCCATCGGCGCGTTGCTCGGGGTCGGCCTGGGCATCGTCGGGGCCGTGGTGCGGGCGTGGCATATTCGCCCGTTCGCGGCGATCTTCGGTGTGTACGTGGAACTGATCCGCAACACGCCGTTCCTGGTGCAGCTGTTTTTCATCTTCTTCGGCTTGCCGTCCCTGGGCCTGCAGATTTCCGAATGGCAGGCCGCAGTGCTGGCGATGGTGATCAACCTCGGCGCCTACTCCACCGAGATTATTCGCGCCGGTATCCAGGCCATTCCGCGCGGGCAACTGGAGGCCGCCGCGGCCCTGGCGATGAGCCGCTTCGAAGCCTTCCGCTACGTGGTGCTGCTGCCAGCGCTGGGCAAAGTCTGGCCGGCCCTGAGCAGCCAGATCATCATCGTGATGCTCGGCTCGGCGGTCTGTTCGCAGATCGCCACCGAAGAGTTGAGCTTTGCCGCCAACTTCATTCAGTCGCGCAATTTCCGCGCGTTCGAAACCTATGCGCTGACCACGCTCATCTACCTGTGCATGGCGCTGTTGATCCGCCAGTTCCTGAACTGGGTGGGCCGCCGCTGCCTGTACAAAAGCAGCACCGGGAGCCGCCCATGAGCGATTTCACTTTCTGGGACGTGGTACGCAACCTGCTCACCGGCCTGCAATGGACCCTGGCGCTGTCACTGGTAGCGTTTATCGGCGGCGGCGTGATCGGCCTGCTGATCATGGTGTTACGCATCTCCAAGCGCGCCCTGCCCCGCAACATCGCCCGCACCTACATCGAGCTGTTCCAAGGCACACCGCTGTTGATGCAACTGTTCCTGGTGTTCTTCGGCGTGGCCCTGGCCGGGGTGGAGATTTCCCCGTGGATGGCGGCGGCGATCGCCCTGACACTGTTTACCAGTGCCTACCTGGCGGAGATCTGGCGCGGTTGTGTCGATTCGATTTCCAACGGCCAGTGGGAAGCCTCGGCGAGCCTGGCCCTCAACCCGCTGGAGCAGTTGCGCTACGTGATCCTGCCCCAGGCCCTGCGCATCGCCGTGGCGCCGACCGTGGGCTTTTCGGTACAGGTGATCAAAGGCACCGCGGTGACTTCGATCATTGGCTTTACCGAATTGACCAAGACCGGCGGCATGCTCGCCAACGCCACGTTCGAGCCGTTCATGGTGTATGGCCTGGTCGCCCTCGGTTACTTCCTGCTCTGCTACCCCTTGTCCCTCAGTGCGCGCTACCTGGAAAGGAGACTGCATGCCTCTGCTTAGAATTACCGCCCTGCATAAATACTATGGCGATCACCACGTGCTCAAAGGCATCGACCTGAGCGTCGAGGAAGGCCAGGTAGTGGCGATCATCGGCCGCAGCGGCTCGGGCAAATCCACCTTGCTGCGCACCCTCAATGGCCTGGAATCGATCAACGACGGCGTGATCGAGGTGGACGGCGAATACCTCGATGCCGCCCGCGCCGACCTGCGCAGCCTGCGGCAGAAAGTCGGGATGGTGTTCCAGCAGTTCAACCTGTTCCCGCACCTGACCGTCGGCGAGAACGTGATGCTTGCGCCGCAAGTTGTGCAAAAAGTGCCCAAGGCCAAGGCCGCCGAACTGGCGCGGCAGATGCTGGAACGGGTCGGCCTCGGCGAAAAGTTCGATGCGTTCCCGGAGCGTCTGTCCGGCGGCCAGCAGCAACGGGTCGCGATTGCCCGTGCGCTGGCCATGTCGCCGAAAGTGCTGCTGTGCGACGAGATCACCTCGGCCCTGGACCCGGAACTGGTCAATGAGGTGCTCAGCGTGGTGCGGCAACTGGCCAAGGAAGGCATGACCCTGATCATGGTCACCCACGAAATGCGTTTCGCCCGGGAAGTGGGCGACAAACTGGTGTTCATGCACCAGGGCAAGGTGCATGAGGTGGGCGATCCCAAGGTACTGTTCGCCAATCCGCAGACGGCAGAGCTGGCGAATTTTATCGGAACGGTCGAACACGCCTGATCTTTGCTGCCTAAAAGAGCCCCCTCGCCATAAAGCGCCCTGCAAGCTGCTCTGGCTCAAGGGTTTGGATCAGGCGCGTTGGCGTAAGCGGTCGATCGTGGCAGGATGGCGAGGTTATCGACCGAGACTTTTTGACCATGCCGCCATCCCAAGCCAAGAATCTGTCCCTGATCGCTGCCATAGACCTGGGCTCCAACAGCTTCCACATGGTCGTCGCCAAGGCCCAGAACGGGGAAATCCGCATTCTTGAGCGGCTCGGCGAGAAGGTCCAACTGGCCGCCGGGATCGACGAAGAGCGCAAGCTGAGCGAGGAATCGATCCAGCGCGGGCTCGATTGCCTGAAGCGGTTCGCCCAACTGATCAACGGTATGCCCCTGGGCGCGGTGCGGATCGTTGGCACCAACGCCCTGCGCGAGGCGCGTAACCGTGGCGAGTTCATCCGCCGCGCCGAAGAAATCCTCGGCCACCCGGTGGAAGTCATCTCCGGCCGTGAAGAGGCCCGCCTGATCTACCTCGGCGTTTCCCACACCTTGGCCGACACCCCGGGCAAGCGCCTGGTGGCGGACATCGGCGGCGGCAGTACCGAATTCATCATCGGCCAGCGCTTCGAGCCGCTGCTGCGCGAAAGCTTGCAGATGGGCTGTGTCAGCTACACCCAGCGCTATTTCCGCGACGGCAAGATCACCCCGGCCCGCTACGCCCAGGCCTATACGGCGGCGCGGCTGGAAATCATGAGCATCGAACACGCCCTGCACCGCCTGACCTGGGATGAGGCCATCGGCTCCTCGGGGACCATTCGCGCCATTGGCCTGGCACTCAAGGCCGGCGGACATGGCAGCGGCGAAGTCAATGCCGAGGGCCTGGCCTGGCTCAAGCGCCGGCTGTTCAAGCTCGGCGATGTGGACAAGATCGATTTCGAAGGCATCAAGCCCGACCGCCGGGCGATTTTCCCGGCAGGCCTAGCGATTCTGGAAGCGATTTTCGACGCTCTCGAACTGCAGCGCATGGACCACTGCGAGGGTGCTCTGCGCGAAGGCGTGCTGTATGACCTACTGGGCCGTCATCACCACGAAGACGTCCGTGAGCGCACCCTGGGCTCGCTCATGGAGCGTTACCACGTCGATCAGGAACAGGCGGCACGGGTCGAGCGCAAGGCGTTGCATGCCTTCGACCAGGTGGCCGATGACTGGGATCTGAACGACGGCGTCTGGCGCGAACTGCTGGGCTGGGCCGCCAAGGTGCATGAAGTGGGCCTGGACATCGCTCACTATCACTACCACAAGCACGGCGCCTACCTGATCGAGCACTCGGACCTGGCGGGTTTCTCCCGGGAAGACCAGCAAATGCTCGCACTGTTGGTGCGCGGCCATCGACGCAACATTCCCAAGGATAAATTTGCCGAGTTCGGCGATGACGGCATCAAGCTGATTCGCCTGTGCGTGCTGCTGCGCTTTGCGATCCTGTTCCACCACATCCGTGGCACCCAGGAAATGCCGCAAGTTGTCTTGCGGGCCGACGGCGATGAACTGGATGTGCTGTTTCCTGAAGGCTGGCTGGAAGAGAACCAGCTGACCCAGGCCGACTTTGCCCAGGAAGCCGAGTGGCTGACCCGGGTCGGGATTGTGCTGAACATCCATTGAATCCAGCAACAACACAGATCTCTTGTGGCGAGGGGATTTATCCCCGCTGGGCTGCGCAGCAGCCCCAGAGAGTTGAAGGTAATCAGCCTGACAACACGGGTAAGCAGGTTTTAGGGCTGCTGCGCAGCCCAACGGGGATAAATCCCCTCGCCACAGCAGCTCCCCCGCCACAAAAGCCAAGCTCGTCTCCGAGCGTTTAACGAACCGCCAACACCGGGCTGCTCAAGCGCTCCAGCAAGGTCGCCTGGGCGCTGCGCGGGTTCTGGTTGCCGGTCGGCGTGTTGCGGATGTAACGGCCATCCGACTGCAGGCTCCAGCTGTGGGTGTTGTCGGTGAGGTAGCTTTCCAACTCCTTCTTGACCCGCAGGATCAGCTTCTTGCCTTCCACCGGGAAGCAAGTCTCGACCCGCTTGTCGAGGTTGCGTTCCATCCAGTCGGCGCTGGACAGGAACATCTGTTCCTCGCCGCCATTGAGGAAGTAGAACACCCGCGTGTGCTCCAGGAAGCGACCGATGATCGAGCGCACATGGATGTTATGGGAAACCCCCGGGATGCCCGGCCGCAGGCAGCACATGCCACGCACCACCAGATCGATGCGCACGCCCGACTGGCTGGCCTTGTACAACGCACGGATGATCTTCGGATCGGTCAGCGAGTTGAACTTGGCGATGATGTGGGCCGGCTTGCCTTCCAGGGCGAACTGGGTCTCCCGGGCGATCATGTCGAGCATGCCCTTTTTCAGGGTGAATGGCGCATGCAGGAGTTTCTTCATGCGCAGGGTCTTGCCCATGCCGATCAATTGGCTGAACAGCTTGCCGACGTCTTCGCACAAGGCGTCGTCCGAGGTCAGCAGGCTGTAGTCGGTGTACAGACGGGCGTTGGCCGCGTGATAGTTGCCGGTGCCCAAGTGGGCGTAACGCACGATCTCACCGGCTTCACGGCGCAGGATGAGCATCATTTTGGCGTGGGTCTTGAAGCCGACCACGCCGTAGATCACCACCGCACCGGCCGCTTGCAGGCGGCTGGCCAGTTGCAGGTTGGACTCTTCGTCGAAGCGCGCGCGCAATTCGATCACCGCGGTGACTTCCTTGCCGTTTCGCGCGGCGTCCACCAGGGCGTCGACGATTTCCGAGTTGGCACCGCTGCGGTACAGGGTCTGGCGCACCGCCAGGACGTGAGGGTCCTTGGCGGCCTGGCGCAGCAGGTCGACCACCGGCGTGAACGACTCGAACGGGTGCAGCAGCAAGATGTCCTGCTTGCTGATCACGCTGAAAATGTTCTCGCTGTTTTGCAGCAGTTTCGGGATCTGCGGCGTGAACGGCAAGTATTGCAATTCCGGATGGCTGTCCAGCCCGGTGATGCTGAACAACCGGGTCAGGTTGACCGGGCCGTTGACCTGGTACAGCTCGGTCTCATGCAGGTTGAACTGCTTGAGCAGGTAGTCGGACAGGTGTTTCGGGCAGGTGTCGGCCACCTCCAGGCGCACCGCGTCACCGTAGCGACGGGAGAACAGCTCGCCGCGCAGGGCGCGGGCCAGGTCTTCGACGTCCTCGGTGTCCACCGACAGGTCGGCGTTACGGGTCAGGCGGAATTGGTAGCAACCCTTGACCTTCATGCCCTGGAACAGGTCATCGGCGTGGGCGTGGATCATCGACGACAGGAACACATAATTGTCGCCAGGGCCGCCGACGTCTTCCGGCACGCGGATGATGCGCGGCAGCAGGCGTGGCGCGGGGATGATCGCCAGGCCGGAATCGCGACCGAAGGCGTCGATGCCTTCCAGTTCGACGATGAAGTTCAGGCTTTTGTTGACCAGCAACGGGAACGGGTGCGTGGGGTCGAGGCCGATCGGTGTGATGATCGGTGCGATCTCGTCGCGGAAATAGCGGCGCACCCAGGTCTTGAGCTTGGTGGTCCAGTAGCGACGACGAATGAAGCGGACCTGATGTTTTTCCAGCTCCGGCAACAGAATGTCATTCAGGATCGCGTATTGGCGGTCCACATGCCCGTGGACCAGTTCGCTGATGCGCGCCAGGGCCTGGTGCGGCTGCAAGCCGTCGGCGCCAGCCTGTTCACGGGCGAAGGTGATCTGCTTCTTCAGGCCGGCGACGCGGATCTCGAAAAACTCATCCAGGTTGCTGGAAAAGATCAGCAGGAATTTCAGCCGTTCCAGCAGCGGGTAGGACTCGTCCAGCGCCTGTTCCAGCACGCGGATGTTGAACTGCAGTTGCGACAGCTCGCGATGGATGTACAGGCTGCTGTCATCCAGGTTGGGAATGACAATCGCCGGGGCCGGGGCAGGCTCGATGACGGCCGGTGGAGCAGGCTCCATTTCCGGCGGCGTCTCGGCTATTTGCTCGACCACGGGTTGAGCGTCTTTTACGGCAACTTCGGAGAGTCCTTCGGTATTCATCGCAAGTTCCTGGGAGGCTATTTCTGCTCTCGTAACAATTGGGCGGCGCGCACGGCAAAGTAAGTCAGGATGCCATCAGCGCCTGCGCGCTTGAAAGCGGTCAAGGACTCCAGGATCACCCCTTCGCCCAACCAGCCGTTCTGGATCGCGGCCATGTGCATCGCGTACTCGCCGCTGACCTGATAAACAAAGGTCGGTACTTTGAATTCGTCTTTGACCCGGCAAAGAATGTCGAGGTAAGGCATGCCCGGCTTGACCATGACCATGTCTGCGCCTTCTGACAAGTCCGCCGCCACTTCGTGCAAGGCTTCCTGGCTGTTGGCCGGGTCCATCTGATAAGAGGCCTTGTTGGCCTTGCCCAGGTTCAGGGCCGAGCCGACCGCGTCGCGGAACGGGCCGTAATAGGCGCTGGCGTACTTGGCCGAGTAGGCCATGATCCGCACATTGACATGACCGGCCACTTCGAGGGCCTCGCGAATCGCCTGGATGCGTCCGTCCATCATGTCCGACGGCGCTACCACCTGCGCACCTGCCTCGGCGTGGGACAGGGCCTGCCTGACCAGTGCATCGACGGTAATGTCGTTCTGCACGTAGCCTTCTTCATCGAGGATACCGTCCTGGCCGTGGGTGGTGAACGGGTCCAGCGCCACGTCGGTGATCACCCCCAGCTCCGGGAAGCGCGCGCGCAGGGCACGGGTCGCGCGTTGGGCGATGCCCTCCGGGTTCCAGGCTTCGGCGGCGTCCAGGGACTTGAGCGCCGGCGGTGTGACCGGGAACAGCGCCAGCGCCGGGATGCCCAGCTCGACCCAGTGGGCGGCTTCTTCGAGCAACAGATCAATGGTCAGGCGTTCCACACCAGGCATCGACGCCACCGCTTCGCGACGGTTCTCACCGTCCAGCACGAATACCGGCAGGATCAGGTCATCGGTGGTCAGCACGTTTTCACGCACCAGCCGACGAGAGAACTCATCACGGCGGTTGCGACGCAGGCGGGTAGCAGGGAACAGACGATTGGCGGGGGTAAAGCTCACGGCAGACTCCTGAGCCCGTGCTGACGGGCGAGCGTGACAGTTATAAGCGGCCATTATGACCAACAGATGACAGATATGTGCACCTGCGTCCTGTCGTCGCAGTTATTGTCATTGTAGGAATTGTTCACGTCGAGACACATTTCGATACTTTCCTGAATGTGCCTGAAGGGTTAGGCTGCGCGTTCATTTCGCCAGCACCCAGACAATGCTCCAACAATTTCTGCATGACTTCGGCTACTTGGCCCTGTTTATCGGCACGTTCTTCGAAGGCGAAACCATCCTCGTGCTCGCAGGTTTCCTGGCGTTCCGTGGCTATATGGACATCAACCTGGTGGTGGTCGTGGCGTTCTGCGGCAGCTACGCGGGCGATCAGCTGTGGTATTTCCTGGGACGCAAGCACGGCCGCAAGCTCCTGGCGCGCAAGCCGCGCTGGCAGTTGATGGGCGATCGTGCGCTGGAGCATATCCGCCGACATCCGGACATCTGGGTCCTGAGCTTTCGCTTCGTCTATGGCCTGCGCACGGTGATGCCGGTGGCGATCGGCCTGTCAGGCTATCCGCCGGGCCGCTACCTGTTGCTCAACGGCATCGGCGCGGCGATCTGGGCCACGGCGTTGGCCGCTGCCGCGTACCATTTCGGCGCGGTGCTCGAAGGCATGCTGGGCAGCATCAAGAAGTATGAGTTGTGGGTACTCGGCGCGTTGCTGGTGCTGGGCCTGGTCCTGTGGCTGCGCCGACGCATCAAGAACGCGCGGCTGGCCAAGAAAGTCCTCGAAGCCGAACGCCTGGAACAAGCCCGGTCCGGCGAATCTACGACGCCAACCGAGTAAACCGGGTGCGGCAGCAATACAGCCCGATGCCGCTGAGCAGGCTGTAGCTGAGCAGCCCGACCCAGGCCCCATGGCTCATCGCAGCGCTGACCGGCCACAACCCGGTCAAGGGCGCCAGCCACACCAACGGCAAGTTCGAGGCCAGCCGCAACAGTTCCAGCCTCAGCGCCCACGGGCGATTCTCCAGGGCCACGCCCAACACGAACAGACCGAACGCCACCGCGCCCCAGCCCAGCACCAGGGCGGCGACCGGCAGATTGGCTTCAAGGTTCATCAAATAACTGCCCAGGGCGATCTAGGCGCAGAACTGCAGCGCCACGTACCACTGCTGGCGTGCGTCCAATGGCACTTCGAATTTGCGGAACTGGCTCAGGTCCGGCTTGTTCAGCGGGTACTTGGCCGCGACGTCCGCCGGACGCCAACCGGTGGGCATGAACCAGATCCGCAGCTTGTCCCACCACCGCCCGGCCCGCCGGGCATCGGCCCACAGTTGCGCATAGAACTGCAGGTTGGCCCACAACGGATTCCAGCTGGCCAGCGGCGTGGTCACGCCAAAAACCACTGGCTCGTTGTCGTCTTCTTCCTGGAAGGTGCCAAATAGACGGTCCCAAATAATGAACACCCCGCCGTAATTGCGATCCATGTAGAGAGGGTTCTGTGCATGGTGGGCGCGATGATTGGACGGCGTAACGAAGCACCACTCCAGCCAGCCGAGCTTGGGAATGTGCTGGGTGTGAACCCAGAACTGGTAGAGCAGATTCAACGCCGCGACGCTGACGAAGACCACCAGCGGCACGCCCAGTACGGCGAGCGGTACGTAGAAGATCCAGCTCAGCAGGAAGCCGGTGCTGGTCTGGCGCAGGGCGGTGGAAAGGTTGTAGTCCTCGCTCTGGTGGTGCACCGAATGGGCGGCCCAGAGGATATTGCGTTCGTGGCCCATGCGGTGCAGCCAGTAATAGCAGAAGTCGTAGGACACGAAAGCCAGCACCCAGACCCAGGCCTGGTCGGCGGGCAACTCAATCACCGCCAAGTGTTCGAGCGCGAAGGCGTAGGTCACCAGCCCCACACCCTTGGTCAGCAAACCGGTGGTGGTCGACAGCACGCCGGTGCTCAAGCTGTTGATCGCGTCTGCCACGCGGTAGTGGCTCACGCCCCGCCAGCGATCTGCCAGCAACTCGACGGCGATCAGCACGAAGAAGAACGGCACGGCATACAGGATGAAGTTCATGACGCAACCCGGACATGCGAGGCAGGGGGACAATCGGCAGATTAGGTGTAGCTGGCCGATCCCCCTATGGCAACGAGTGACAAATTAGTAGACATTTAACGCCATGAATCTGGAGAAAAGCCCATGAGCAAAAAAATTGCAGTGATCCTTTCCGGCTGTGGCGTGTATGACGGCGCCGAGATCCACGAAAGCGTGATCACCTTGCTGCGCCTCGATCAGCGCGGGGCACAGGTCCAGTGCTTCGCTCCCAACATTGCCCAGTTGCATGTGATCAACCACCTGACCGGCGAGGAAATGCCCGAAAGCCGCAACGTGTTGGTGGAATCGGCGCGGATCGCCCGGGGCAATGTGAAGGATTTGCGTGAAGCCAGGGTCGAGGACTTCGATGCCCTGATCGTACCCGGTGGATTTGGCTCGGCGAAAAACCTCTCCAACTTTGCCGTCGAAGGCCCGGGTTGCACCGTCCAGCCAGAAGTCCTGGCGCTGGCCGAGGCCTTTGCCGAGGCCGGCAAACCGGTGGGGCTGATCTGCATCTCCCCGGCCCTGGCGGCGAAAATCTACGGTCCTGGCGTGGTCTGCACCATCGGCAACGACGCCGACACCGCCGCGGCCGTGGTCAAGATGGGCGGCACTCACGAGGAATGTACCGTGACCGACATCGTCGAAGACACCGCACGCAAACTGGTCAGCACCCCGGCCTACATGTTGGCGCAGAACATCAGCGAAGCGGCTTCAGGCATCAACAAGCTGGTGGACCGGGTATTGGAACTGACGCACGAGAACGACGCCTGACACCGCCGACTCTTTCCTGTGGGAGCGAGCCTGTTCGCGATAGCGCCGGCACAGGCAACATGTTGATTGGCTGATCCACCGCCATCGCGAGCAGGCTCGCTCCCACAGGGGGTTATGCGCAGGGTTTATGGCATTCGGGCCAACCGCGTCAATATCCGATCCAGCGCATTGGCAAACCCTTGCTTGTCCCGCTCGCTGTAAGCCGCCGGGCCGCCGCCCGTGTGGCCCTGTTCACGCAAATCGGTGAACAGGTTGCGCACCGCCAGCCGCTCGCCCATGTTCTGGGCATCGAACTCCTTGCCTCGCGGGTCCAGGGCCGCGACGCCCTTCTTCACCAACCGGTCGGCCAGGGGCACATCACTGCAGATCACCAGTTCACCCGGCTCGGCGTGTTCCACCAGGTAATCGTCCGCCGCATCAGGGCCACTGGGGACCACGATCAGCTTCACGCAGGCCAGGGCCGGCTTGATCTGCGGTTGACCGGCCACCAGCACCACTTCGAACCGGCGCTTCAAGGCAAACTTGACCACCAGCTCCTTCGCGGCCTTGGGGCAGGCGTCGGCGTCGATCCATACGCGCATTGGGATTGTTCCTCTTTAAAAGCTTCGCGAGCAAGCTCGCTCCCACAAAGACAGCCTACATCCTGTGGGAGCGAGCCTGCTCGCGATAATGAGCGCAGCGAATGCTTTTCTCAGGAAACCTGAACTCTACGCTTCTCGACCACCCAACTGCGCCCATACAGCACCACGATCGCCAGGATCGCCACCACTTGAGCAGTCAGCGAATAGGCATCGGCATGAATGCCCAGCCAGTCGAAGTCGAAGAACGCCACCGGATGGGTGCCGAAGATCCCGGCTTCCTGCAACGCCTTCACGCCATGACCGGCGAACACCACTGACAGCGCGCACAACAGTGCCGCGTTGATGCTGAAGAACAGCGCCAGCGGCAGTTTCGCCGAGCCGCGCAGGATCACCCAGGCCAGCCCCACCAGCAACACCAGCGCCGTCGCGCCACCGGCCAACACCGCGTTGTGCCCGGCGGGGCCTGCTTGCAGCCACAGGGTTTCGTAGAACAGGATCACTTCGAACAGTTCGCGATAGACCGAGAAGAACGCCAGGATCGCAAAGCCAAAACGACCACCACCGCCCACCAGGCTGCTCTTGATGTAATCCTGCCAGGCCGCTGCGTGGCGCCGGTCGTGCATCCACACCCCCAGCCACAGCACCATCACACTGGCGAACAACGCCGTCGCGCCTTCGAGCAATTCACGCTGGGC
This sequence comes from Pseudomonas sp. DF11, assembly GCF_058148565.1. Taxonomy (NCBI): domain Bacteria; kingdom Pseudomonadati; phylum Pseudomonadota; class Gammaproteobacteria; order Pseudomonadales; family Pseudomonadaceae; genus Pseudomonas; species Pseudomonas sp. DF11. Next base: position 433,171 of record NZ_JBYVYN010000002.1, on the reverse strand, counting down.
ACCGCTGACGTCGATCACATACGCCGCCAGCCCCCAGGTCGCCAGGCCGGCCAACAGCGCCAAGCCCCAACCGACGTTGACGCTGCGCACGGCCGACTGCTGGCCGGTGTTGCGCAGGAACGCCAGGATCGCCGCCAGCACCAGGATCGCTTCGAGCCCTTCGCGCAACAGAATCAGCAACCCGGAGATGTAGCTCAGCGACCAGCTCAAGCCATCGCCGCCCAGCAGGTCGGCGGATGCCTTCAACTTGGCCTTGGCCGCGTCCAGACGCTGTACGGCCTCTTCCACCGGCAAGCCGTCCTGCAACGACTGACGGTAGGCCATCAGGGACTTTTCGGTGTCCTTGCGCACGTTGGCATCGACGTTATCCAGCGAGCTTTCCACCAGCTCGAAGCCTTCCAGGTAAGCCGCTACCGACAGGTCATAGGCCTGGTCGTGATCACCGGCACGATACGCCGCGATGCTTTTGTCCAGGGTCGCGGCGGTGTAGTCGAGCAACTGCGCCGGGCCGCGCTGTACCTGTGGCGGCTGGGCACGCTGGGCGCGGAAGGTGGCCGCTGCCGCCGGACCTTGCGCAGCCAGGACTTCCGACGGGGTCTGACGCGCAAGGTCAGCAAGATTGTAGGTCTGTTCACTCTTCGCGGCCGCCGGATCGGCGCTGAAGCTGGCGATGTAGGTCGCCAGGTCCCAGCGCTGACGGTCGTCGAGCTGATCGGCGAAGGCCGGCATGTCGGTGCCTTCGATGCCCATGCCGAGGGTGTTATAGATCGCATAGAGACTCAGGCGATCCAGACGCTGACCGTCGCGCAAGTTGGCGGGCGGCGGTTCCAGGCCAACACCGGCGGGACCGTCACCGGCACCGCTGGCACCGTGGCACACCGAGCAATTCTGTGCGTACAGCGGCGCGCCGCGGGAAGGATCCGGGGTGATGATCGGCGCCTGACTGACTTCATACGCCACCGCCAGCCTGGCACCCAGTTGTCGCGCCAGGCGGGCGACATCACCGCCGTCCTGGCGCTGGGTGATCGCACTGCGCAAGGTGCCGATGCCTTGGACCAGTTCAGCCTTCTCCGGCTTGGCCGGCAGCCCGGCGATCAACCCCTCCAGCACCTGGATGAATTCCAGCTGCTCACGGTATTCCCCGTCTTCGATGACCTTGCCCGCCTCGACCGTCGCCGGGTAATCCGCCCCGATGTAGTCCAGTAAATGCAGGGCCTGGGGAGCACCCTCGACGGTGTCGGCCAGCAGCGGGGTGCTGCACAGCGCAAGCAATGGCAGCGCAAGCCAGGCCAGGAAACGGAACGGCGCAGTCATGAATGACTCTCAGTTGGAAATAAGAAGTAACACATTGTTCACTTCCAATGGCTTTGGCTCAAGAGCTGATGTGTTTTGGCGGCACATTTTCATCGGATATTCATGCTTTGTAAGTGATGTCACAAAAACAGCATTTCGAGATTGAAAAGCCATTACATAGCCAAGCGCCATGTCTATAATCGCCCGCCTTCTTATTATTCGACGGCATAAAAGCTCCTTTTTTTATGAGGAACTGACAGCGTCCCGACGCTTGTCCGTGGGATCGCTCCAGCCCGACCCGCACAACCCGGCTGTTACTCAGGGAAGAAATGTTCATGGCATCCCGTGCCGTTTTTTCGGTCGCCCTCGGTGCGATCACGTTGTTGTCCGGCTGCTCGGCCTTTCGCAACTACGACAGCGAATTGGCCCAGACCAACCAGCAACTGGCGTCCGGCAACGTCGACGCGGCATTGACCCTGCTGGAAAAGAACAACAGCAGCCAGGACAAGGACCTGCTGTATTACTTCGAAAAAGGTGAGCTGCTGCGCGCCAAGGGCGACTTGTCCGGCAGCCAGGTGGCCTGGACCAGCGCCGATCAGCAGGTTGGCCAGTGGGAGGATGCAGTCAAGCTCGACACGGCCAAGTACCTGGCCCAGTTCGGCAGTTTCCTGGTCAACGATAAAGTCCGCCGCTACGAAGGCTACGACTACGAAAAGGTCATGCTGACCACGCAGATGGCGCTGAACCTGTTGGCCGTGAATGACTTCGACGGTGCGCGGACCCAGATCAAGAAGACCCACGAACGCGAAGCGGTGATCGCCGACCTGCGGGACAAGGAATACCTCAAGCGCGAGGAAGACGCCGAGAAGCAGGGGGTCAAGACCGAATACAAGGACCTCAAGGGTTATCCGGTGGCCAGCCTCGACGCCCCGGAAGTGGTCAGCCTGAAAAACAGTTACCAGAGCGCGTTCAGCCATTACCTGGCCGGCTTCGTCTATGAAGCCCTGGGTGAAAAGGACTTGGCCGCACCGGGTTATCGCAAGGCCGCCGAACTGCGCCCCAACACACCGCTGCTGGAGCAAGCCCTGCTCAACCTCGACAAGCCTGCCGCCAAGAACGATGACAGCGACATCCTGATCGTGGTGCAGAGTGGCCTGGCACCGTCGCGGGATTCGATCCGCATTCCCCTGCCCTTGCCGATCAGCGGCAACCTGGTCATCACGCCTTTGTCATTCCCTGTGATCAAGCCTGATACCTCCACTGCCCCAGTCGGCCAGATCGGTGTCGACGGTCGTCAACTGGACCTGACCCAGCTCAACAGCACCACCGCCATGTCCCGCCGCGCCCTGCGCGACGACATGCCGGGCATCATCCTGCGCACCACCGTGCGCGCCATCACTCGTGGCGTGGCGCAAAAGCAGATCAACGATACCAATCCACTGGCCGGCCTAGCTGTCGGCCTCACTTCGGCAGTACTCGAAGGCGCCGACACCCGGACCTGGCGCACCCTGCCCGACTACACCCAGGTAGTGCGCCTGCGCCTGAAGAAAGGCGAACACCAGGTCACCGTGCCAAGTTCGGTGGGCGGCTCGGTGGTCAAGGTCACCGTCGACCAGCGCTACCAGGTCATCAGCCTGCGGGCGGTGGGCAACCAGGTGTTCGCCGGTGGCCTGGCTGCCCAGGTGATGCCCAGCGCCAACCCGACCGCCATTGCCCTCAAGCAACCTTAAGAAAGGAGTCTTGTTCACATGCGTTTAAAACTGATCGCCGTCGGTGCCCTGGCCTTGCTGGCCGGTTGCGCCACCCCGCCGCCCCCGGAGCCGGGCAGCGCCGCCAGCAAGGTCGTGGCGATGGGCAAGACCAAGAACATCGTGGTCGGCGCCATGCGCGTAGCCCGGGAAAACGGCTACCTGACCGTCAATGTCCAGCTGAGCAACACCAGCTACAACAACAAGACCATGTATTACCGCTTTGCCTGGCTGGGGCCGGAAGGCTTCCCGATCGCCGAGGAAGAAACCTGGAAAAGCCTGACGCTGTACGGCGAACAGACCAGCTTCCTGCCGGCCATTGCGCCGACACCCAAGGCGGTGGATTTCCGACTGGAAATCAATACCCCTTAAGACAGATGCACATTCCTGTGGCGAGGGGATTCATCCCCGCTGGGCTGCGTAGCAGCCCCATTTTTCAGACCTTTTATCCAGTTTTCGAGAGACCCCACATGTTCGTACGCATTTCCTCCCTCGCCCTCGCCGTCCTGCTGGTCAGCGGCTGCGCCAACAACTCGCCGGTCCTGGGCAACAAGAACATCAGCTACGGCGATACCAAGGCCGTGGAAACCGTGACCAACGAGTTCGGTTCCACCGACCTGCAAATGATCGCCGAGTCCATGACCCGCTCCCTGGCCCAGTCCGGCGTTTTGCAGGGGCGCCCGGTGGTCCAGGTCTATGATGTGAAGAACAAGACCAGCGAGTACATCGACACTCGCGAAATCACCACCAGCATCAAGACCCAGCTGATGAAGACCGGCGCTGCCCGTTTCGCCAGCGACAACACCGCCATGGACAGCCAGGTCGACCAGCTCAAACTGCAGAACCAGAGCGGCCTGTACAAGAAAAGCACCGTGGCCAAGACCGGCAACATGATCGCGGCCAAGTACCGCCTCGAAGGTTCCATCAGCTCGATCGTCAAGCGCAGCAGCGACTACAAGGACGTCTTCTACAAATTCAGCCTGCAATTGATCGACGTCGAGAGCGGGCTGGCCGAGTGGATGGACGAAAAAGAAATCCGCAAGACCACGGAGCGCTAAGCCATGCGCACATGGATAGGCATCATGGCCCTGGCCTGCGCATTTGGCGCGCAGGCGGCCCCCAAAGTCGCGGTGACCGACCTTGCGTACCAGGAGCGAGTGGAGGAATACATCCACACCGTTTCAGCGCAGAGCAACTTCCAGGCGAACCCTTACAGCGCCAGCGCTTCCTCGAGCTACGATGAGATGGAAGCCACCAGCAGCTACATCGAGCAGGGCGAACTGCGCAAGTTCACTGGCGACATCAAGGGCGAGATCCTGCGCAGCGGGATGTTCCAGCTGACCCAGGGCACACCCCATACGGCGACGTCCAACGGCGACGTCTATGACGTGATCAAGCGCATCAAGGCCGGGAACTTCAAGGGCGCCGACTACGTGCTGTTCGGCACAGTGTCGGACATCGACTTCACCCGAGACATCAACGAGTTGGCCAATACCGACAGCTACTCGGCCGTGCTTGCGCTGACCCTGGTGGCAGACTTCAGCCTGATCAACACCAAGACCTACGAAATCACCTCGGCCTTCACGGCCATGGGCGAAGGCCAGGACACCAAGCTGTTGAACCACCGGGACGTGCACATCAGCCTCAACCGGCCACGGGTGGTACGCGATGTGTCCAAGGCCTTGGGTGAAGACGTGGCGCGGCAGCTGAGCGAACAGCTGGGTGGGCCGAGCTACGAACAACCCCGCGAGCCCGCACAGCGCAACAATCTGCCACGCGATAGCGCGCCGGTGATTTTGCGCTGAAGGGTTCAGCGATTTGTGGTGAGGGGATTATCCCCTCACCACAGGTTTCGTTCGGCGTTACACCACAGCTTTGCGAATCGTCGCCAAAAAACCCGCCGCACCGATAAACAAGCCAGCGAAGACGCGGTTCATCCGCCGTTGCTGCTTCGGGGTGCGCAACAGACGCAGGACTCTGGACGCCAGCCCGGTGTACCCGGCCATGACGATGAGGTCAACGCAGATCATGGTCACGCCCAGGATCAGGTATTGCTCGAGCAAGGGGGCATGGGGATCGATGAACTGCGGCAGCACCGCCAGCATGAACACCAAGGCCTTGGGGTTGCTGATATTGACCAGGAAGCCGCGAAACACCAGTGCCAAAGGATTGCCGATCTGCCGCACGACAGCCTCATCGCTGATATCGCCGGGGAGGGCTTGCCACTGCTTGATACCCAGGTAAACCAGATAGGCCACGCCGAACCATTTGATCGCATAGAACGCGGTGGCCGACGCAGTGAGGATCGCGCCAACACCGGCGGCGACGATCACGATTTGCAATGCCAGGCCCAGTTGCAGGCCCAGGGCATTCCAGTAGCCACGCCAAAAACCGTAGCGCAAGCCACTGGACATCGATGCAATGGCACCGGCGCCCGGGGAAAGACTGATCACCCAACATGCAGCGAAAAACGCCAGCCATGTTTCCAGCACCATCGCACACCTCGGCTCAGACTCGTCGAAAACGCCTAAGCTAATGCGCCGCCGCACGCTTGACTACTGCTTTTTTGTAAAGACAGCCGCCGGATCTACTCGACGAAACCGCCGACCGGAAACGCCTCGCTGCCGCGCCAGCGGCGCACCGAGCGCTGGAAGAACAAGCTGTTGGGCACTTGCACCATGGCGCTGCCGGTGCCGAGTTCTTCGGCTTCGATCAGCGTGGTGTACAGCAGGTTGATCGCCACCACGCGTCCCTTGATGCCGGGCTTGTCCGTGGTGTCCACCAACTCGACCACATCGCCCAGGCGAAACGGTCCGACGGTGTAGATCAACACGGCGCAGAACAGATTCGACAGCACGCTCCAGATGGCAAAGAACGCCACCGCTGCCACCGCGACAAAACCCGACAATGCAGTCCACAGTACCGTCGCCGAGACGCCCAGGCGTTCGAGCACCACCAGCACTGCGCTGCCCATGATCAGCCAGCGCAGTACACCTCGCAGGATGATCACCAATTGCGGCGGAAATGGGTAACGCTCACCCAGGCCTGTAAGGGCCCGCGCCACGACACGCTGTGCGACATAACCGGCCAGCAGAATCAGCAGGATTTGCACACCGAGCCAGATCGGCTCGATCCACATGACAGGGACAGGCAACGCCAACGCTTCCATCAGGACAACGCCTCCAGCTCCGCTTGCAGGTTTTCCAGCAGTTCCAGCGCTTGCATCCAAGCCTCCTCGAGCTCAGCCTCCCGAACCTTCAGCTTGGCCTGCTCGGCCAGCAGGTCACGCAACTCATCCTTGCGCGCCGCCTCGTAGAGACCGCTGTCGCCGAGGCTGGTTTCGATCTTTTGCAGTTTTTCATGCAGCTTGCCCAACTCGGTTTCGAGCTTGTCGGCCTCGCGCTTGTGCGGCGCCAGTTGCTGGCGCAATGCGGCGGCGGCCTGGCGCTGGGCTTTCTTGTCGGTCTTGTCCGGGTTGATCGGCGTGCTGCTGACCGGCGCGTTGCGCTGGCGGTACTCCACCAGCCAACGGGCGTAGTCCTCCAGATCGCCGTCGAACTCCTCGACCTTGCCGTCGGCCACCAGGAAAAAATTATCCGTGGTGCTCTTGAGCAAATGCCGATCGTGGGACACCACCAGCACCGCGCCACTGAATTCCTGCAAGGCCATGGTCAGGGCCAGGCGCATCTCCAGGTCCAGGTGGTTGGTCGGTTCGTCGAGCAGCAACAGGTTCGGTCGGCCCCAGGCGATCAACGCCAGCGCCAGGCGCGCCTTTTCGCCACCGGAGAAATTCAGCACTGGCTCGTCGATACGCGCGCCGCGGAAATCGAAACCGCCGAGGAAGTCACGCAGGGTCTGCTCACGCTCGGTCGGCGCCAGGCGTTGCAAGTGCAGCAGTGGGCTGGCCTTGGAATCCAGGGAGTCGAGCTGATGCTGGGCGAAATAGCCGACCACGGTGTTCTCGCCCCGGGTCAGGCGCCCGGCCAAAGGCTGGAGCTCGCCGGAAAGGTTTTTGATCAGGGTAGACTTACCGGCACCGTTGGGGCCCAGCAGACCGATCCGCGCACCCGGGGTCAGTTGCAGCTTGACCTTCTCCAGCACGGTCTTGTCGCCATAACCCAGGCGCGCATCCGAAAGGTCGATCAGCGGACTGGAAATCTTGGTCGACTCGCGGAAGACAAAATCAAACGGCGAATCGACATGGGCCGCAGACAACTCCTCCATCCGCTCCAGCGCCTTGATCCGGCTCTGGGCCTGGCGGGCCTTGGTGGCCTGGGCCTTGAAGCGGGCGATGTAGCTTTCCATGTGCGCACGTTGTGCCTGTTGTTTCTCGTAGGCCTGCTGTTGCTGGGCCAGGCGTTCGGCACGGGCGCGCTCGAAGGCGCTGTAGCCGCCGCGGTACAGGGTGAGCTTGCGCTGATCGACATGGGCTACGTGATCGACCACGGCGTCGAGGAAATCGCGGTCGTGGGAAATCAACAGCAGCGTGCCGGGGTAACTCTTGAGCCAGTCTTCGAGCCAGATGATGGCGTCGAGGTCCAAGTGGTTGGTGGGCTCATCGAGCAACAGCAGATCCGAAGGGCACATCAAGGCCTGCGCCAGGTTCAGGCGCATCCGCCAGCCACCGGAGAAATCCCCGACCTGACGATCCATCTGTTCATTGGTGAAACCCAGGCCGGCAAGCAATTTGCGCGCGCGGGCATCGGCGGTGTAGCCGTCGGCGCTGTCGAGCTCCGCGTGCAGGCGGGCCTGGGCGGCACCGTCGTGGGCCGCTTCGGCGGCGGCCAGATCACGTTGCACCTGGCGCAGGCGCAGGTCACCATCGAGCACGTAGTCCACCGCCAGGCGCTCGAGGGTGTCGACCTCCTGGCGCATGTGGGCGATACGCCAGTCGGCCGGCAGCAGGCAATCGCCCGAGTCCGGATGCAGCTCGCCGCGCAGCAAGGCGAACAGGCTCGATTTGCCGGCGCCGTTGGCACCGATGAGGCCGGCTTTGTGGCCGGCGTGCAGGGTCAGCTCGGCGTCTTCTAGCAGACGTTGCGGGCCACGCTGTAAAGTCAGGTTCTGAAGTCGGATCATAATGGCGGCGGAGTCTACCAGCTTCGCTCGCAACTGGCGCGAGTAGCACGATGTCCCCTGACCTGTGGAGTTTTTCCCTCGACCTCTATGCCAAGCCTGGCGTAGAGCCCGCCTGCCTGGCGTCGCAGGACGCCGGCGCCAATGTCTGCCTGCTGCTTTGCGGCCTGTGGCTGGCGCAACGCGGCGTGGCTTGCACTGAGCAAAGGCTGCGGCAGCTTCGACAATTGGCCGAGCCATGGGATACCGAGGTGGTGCGGCCACTGCGCACACTTCGCAGCCAATGGAAAACCGGCGCCCTCCGGGACACGACGCTCAATGACCTGCGCGAACAGGTCAAGCAGCTGGAGTTGGCCGCCGAACGGCAATTGCTCGAACGATTGGAAGCGCTGGCCAAGGATTGGCCTGGGACACGACAGAACGATTCAGCGCAATGGCTGCAAGGGCTGGCGGCGAATGCCGGACCAGCGAGCCGCGACGCGCTGCATCAGCTGCGCGTCGCGGTGTCCGGCACTTAGGAAGCGCTGGTTGGGTTGCTGCTGGTGCTCGGCGCAACGGCGGCGGATGGGCTGGGCGCCGCGGCCGGAGTGCTGACGGTTGCAGCAGGTGCCGCGGTCGGAGCCGGCGTCGCTGGTTTGGCTGCTGGTGCAGTCGAGGGTTTTGCAGCGGCTGGCTTTTTCACGGCAGGTTTCGCCGCTGGTTTGGCGGCGGGTTTGGCAGCGGTCGGCTTCGCGGCAGCTGGTTTGGCAGCAGGTTTCACAGCAGCCGGTTTGGCAGCGGGTTTAGCCGCCACTTTGGCGGGTGCCTTGGCAGCGACTGGCTTGGCAGCCGCTTTAGCAGCAGGCTTGGCCGCAGCCGTTTTGGTCGCCGCAGGCTTGGTAGCTGGCTTGGCTGCGGCAGGTTTGGCTGTGGATTTTACAGCCGCCTTGGCAGCAGGTTTCGCAGCAGCGGTTTTGGTCGCGGCAGGTTTTGCGGCGGCGGTTTTAGCCACAGGTTTGGCAACAGCTTTTGCCGCAGGTTTTGCAGCAGCTTTTACAGCGGGTTTGGCGACAGCAGGTTTAGCGGCCACCGTTTTTGCGGCTGGCTTGGCGGCTGCTTTGACGACTGGTTTTTTAGCCGCAGGTTTTGCAGCGCTGGCAGCGACGGGTTTGGTGGCAGGCTTGCTGGCAGCTTTGGCCGGTGCCTTGGCGGCAGGCTTGGCAGCGACTTTAGCCGGTGCTTTTGCCGCAACGGGTTTAGCCGCCGGCTTCTTGGCCGATACAGAGGCAGGCTTGGCAGCACGAAGTGTCAGCGCCTTGCCTGCGGCTTCTTGCACACGACCGACACCCTGGGCCAGTTTCAGGCTTTCCTGGGCATCGCGTTTGAGTTGCAGAATGTAGGCGCGGGTTTCGGACTGACGATCCTTCAAGGCATCGAGCAGGTCTTCGAGTTCTTTCACGACATCTTTGGCCTTGGCTTGTGCCTTGGCCTTGCCAGCGGTGGCTGCGTCTTGCAGTTTGGTGCGCGACTTGTGCAGTTTTTCCTGCGCTTTGCCGCGTTGTTTTTCCAGCTTGGCGAGCAGTTTCTCAGCATCAGCCAGGGCTTGGGAGCAGGCATTTTCCAAATGTTCGAGCAAGCTGCCCGAGAGTTGTTGGAGCAAGTGCAACGGAGTGTTTACAGGCTTCTTGGTGGCCGACATGGTTTACCTCCTGACTGACGTAAGTGCGGCTCATACTAGACCTCTGCTACAACCGCCGCTAGGGCATGTTGACACTACATAAGACGTTGCGTTGCAAGAGACGAAAAATCTTCTGCGTCAGCGTCCAGGCAATCCACCTTTATAGAGATCGGCACTGGCATAATTCCTCGATTCGAGGCCGGAGAGCACACATGTCGCGTCACCTGTTTTTATTCCTGTGGATGGTTTGCTCCACGGTCCAGGCCGTTGAAAAAACCAGCGCAAACGATGCTCACGATTTGGCTTACAGCCTGGGCGCCAGCCTCGGTGAACGTCTGCGCCAGGACGTGCCGGACCTGCAGATCAAAGCTTTGGTCGAAGGCTTGCAACAGGCCTACCTGGGCAAGCCGCTGGCCCTGGAAGATGAACGCATCGAGCAGATCCTGGCCGAGCACCAGGCGCAATTGAATGGGCAGTCGACCACGCCGCAGATCGAAGCGGCGCTGAGAACGGAGCAGAAATTTCTCAACGAAGAAAAGAATCGACCCGGCGTCCAGCAACTCGCCGACGGCATCCTGCTGACCGAAATCAAGCCAGGCCACGGCGCGAAGGCCGGCCCTCACGGCAAGGTCCAGGTGCTGTATACCGGTCGATTGCCGGACGGCACCGTATTCGACTCCAACCGCCAGGCGCAATGGTTCAACCTCGACAGCGTGATTGACGGCTGGCGCAGTGCATTGCCGCAAATGCCGGTAGGTGCGAAATGGCGATTGGTGATCCCCTCAACCCTGGCCTATGGCGCCGAAGGGGCAGGAGATGTGATCCCGCCGTTCACGCCATTGGTGTTTGAAATCGAGTTACTGGGCGCGACGACCTGAACCTGGCCCAACAAAAAAACGGTGCGCAATGCGCACCGTTTTTTCATGACTGCAAAACCCTCAGGCCTGGACCGAGGCCTCTTCCTTGTGAGCGTTGTGCAGCACTTCGATCAGGCAGTCTTCCAGCTCGAAACGTTCATGCAGCAAACCGCCCAGCTCCTTGAATTTTTCCGCTACGCACTTGCCTTCATCGCACAGGTCGTTGAACGCCAGCAGCTTTTCGGTAATGACATCGATGCGTGGGTAGATCTGCTCGGCGAGCTCCAGGCCACGCTTGTCGTTGAAGGCCTTGGCCTCGCCCGTCAGTTGTTCGTAGATCTCGAAATGGCCAGCAGACACATAATCGACCAGTACGCCGCAGAACTCCTGCAAGGGTTTGCGGCTTTCGCTCAGCGCTTCAGGCTTATCGCCGAGGGCATCATAGGCCCGGACCAGTTCGTGGCGCTCCTGCAACCAGCGATCGATCAGCAGATGCACCCCACCCCAGCGTTCCTGCGCATTCTGACAACTTTCGAGCATGGTGATTTCTTCCCTTGTGAGTCATGCCCCTCGCAGCCTGTGCACGCCTGATGACCAGGGACAAGCCAGACACAACATGATCGAGCGGCACAATTCCAATAACACGTGCGGGCCAGATTATGCCCGCACGACAATGGCTTCAAGGTACGCAGGAGATAAAGTTCATACAAGTGTTTAATCCAGGGCCCGGACCAACTGCGACGTATCGCCGCGAAGCGGTCGTACCAGAGCACTCCAGACAAGGCGCAGCAGCAGATAGGTCATCGCGCTGGATACCGCGAGGAAAAACAACAGGCTCCATTCGGGGATGCTCAGGTCGAACAACGTCCAGGTGATATTGGCGCAATCGACGGCGCCATCGAGGACGCGGTGCAACGCGCACCACCAGGAATCCGCTTGCTTGAGCTGGGCAATACAGTCGGGCAACGGTTCGAACGAACGGCTCTGTATCAGAACCTGGCGCCATGCCAAGGTCATTCCCCCCGCCACAAAAACCAACCCTGCCATCCCATACAGGAGACTGCCTCGCTGCCCTGGACCGTGCACGCATGCCACGAGGTTGTTCGCCAGGAACAGCATCAGGCACAACCGCTGCAAGACACACAGGCTGCAAGGCGTCAGGCCGACCGAATATTCCAGATAAGTGGCGATGCCCAAAGCCAGGGCCGCGGCGATGGAAGCCATGAGAAACAAAAAGCGTGAGCTGGCCAAAGACATGGCGGTTCCGTAACAGAAGAGACAAGTAGTTACGGTAGAGGAAAGCCCTCGGGCCTTTCAAGGCAGGCCCGCGCAGACACTTCACCAGGGGTGTAGGGAATTCCCGACAGGTCGAAGAGGATTCAGCGCACCCAGCTGTAGGACTTTGCTGAAGGCATGACCAAAGCCCCGGAAACAAACAGATATCACCTGTGGAGCAAGGCTTGCCCGCGATGAAGACAACACGGTCTTTCAGAAACCGAGACGCCGGTTTCGCGAGCAGGCTTTGCTTCCAGCCATGGAGGCACCGCAATGCCTCATCTTAAGTGGACATGACCTTAGCCGGGACCGGAGCCGGCAACGGCGCGGCCAACAGACGCTCATCCAACAGCCCCAGCCCCTCCTGGAACAACTGATTACTGCGCTCGGCGTCCCCCAGCTGCGCCAGCAACCGCGCCAGTTCGGCACAGGCTTCGGGATTGCGTTGGACGCGCAAGCTGCTTTCCAGATAATCCCGCGCCTTGCCCCACAAACTGTTCTGCAGGCATAGGCGCCCCAGGGTCAGCAGCAGGCTTGGATCGGCCGGATGATCCTTGAGCCAGCCTTCGGCCGCTTGCAACTGACGGCTCGGATCACTGCCACGAACCAACCCGTACAGGCGCGCCAGATGGCTGTCATAGTGACGCTTGAGCGCACCTCGCAGCACCTCCTCGGCTTCGACCTGCGCGCCCAACTGGCGCAGTTGCTCGGCATAGGCCAGCACCAGCGCCGGCTCCTGGCGCTGGGCGGAACTCAGTTGTTGCCAGGCGCGATTGAGCGACTGCAAACCGACTCTGCCGTCCTCCTCGCGGTGGGCTGCCAGGGTGAGATTTTCGCCCCAGGCGCGACGCTCCAGTTCAGCCAATTCGGCCGGCGGCAGGACCTTGTCCTTGCGCAACTCCGGCAACAGCCGGATCACCGCCGACCAGTCGCCACGCTGCTGATGCAGGCGTTGCAGTTGGCGCAGGGCCTGGACGTTATGAGGATGGCGCTCATGCATGGCCTGCAGTGTGCTCAATGCGCCGTCCGTGTCACCGCGATCGGTCTGCAGTTGCGCGTGCGTCAGGGCAATGGCCAGTTCCGCCTGGGGCTGACGCTCCAGGGCGCGCTCCAGCAAACTGTCGCTCTGTTCATAAAGACCTTGTTCGTTGGCCGCACGGGCGGCACCGAGGTAATACAGCAGCGGCTGGCGCTCGGCTTCGGCGGCGCGGTGCAAGTGTCGCTGGGCACTGGCCCAGCGCCCTTCGGCCAGGTCCAACTGGCCGTGCTCGATCGCCACTTGCACCCGACGGCTGCGGTTGCGTCGTGACCAGGGGTTGACCACGCCGCTGGACGTGGTCACCAACCCGATCAGCGCCCGCAGGCCTCGCCACACCAGCCAGAGCACCGCCACCAGGGCCAGGGTGACCCACAGGCCTGCTTCATAACGGAAGTTCTTATACGCCACCAGCACGTAACCCGAATGCTCGGCAATCGCCACGCCCAGCAAAGCAGCGGCAGCGATGACCACGAACAGAATCACGTAGAGACGCTTCATGGCGTGGCCTCCTGCGCGCCAGGCGCGGGCAACGGCTTGACCGACTCCTGGGCATTGAGGTTGCGGCGCTCAAGGTAAGCCTGGACGCTGCTCAGCGTACTCGTCAGGTCCGGAGTGACCACCGTCACCGGTTGCTTGGACAGCTCACCTACGCGCTCAAGCATGATTTTGCTTTGCGGGTTGTCCTGGTTGAAGTTGTTCTTCAACACGTCCCGTGCCTCGGTCAGCGCCTGGGTGTATACCGGCGCCTGACCATTGAGGGCGGCCCATTGCGCCTGCTCCAGCGCCAGGCTCAAGGCCAGTCGCACTTGCACAAGGCTTTGCCCGGCCAGCAGCGGACGAACATTCTCATCCGCATTGAAGTCGATACGGATATAGCGCGAGATCTGGTCCCACCATTGCGCCCAACGACTGGCACCGTCGCCATCGGCGGTCAGGCCCAGCAGGGACTCACCGCGGTCCTTGTACTCAGGGGCCAGCTCGGTCAGTTGCAGCACCTGGTCACGCAAGGCACCCAATTGCAGGAACAACCCAGTGCGATCCGGCTGTTCGGTACTGCGCAACGCCGCAAGGGTCTTGGCCAGTTGCTCGCGAGCGGCGAATGAACCGGGGTCGTTCTGCTCGCGCAGGATTTCGTCAGCACCCTGGACCAGCGCCTGGGCACTGTTGATGTCTTGCAGGGCAGAAAGACGCAGGCTGGCCAGGCGCAACAGGTGCTCGGCCTCGGCCAGGCGCCAATCCTTGCGGCTGGCACCGAGCACGGTTTCCAGGCGCTGGTTCAAGCGCTGCTGGTCACCTTGCAACTGGGCCACCAGGCGCCGCCGCTCCTCCAGCTCTTCGGCCGGGGGCAATTGCGCCAGACGCTCGCTCAGGCGTTGCTCGTTGAGCTTGAGGGTCTGGGCCTGATCGTTCAGCGCCTGGACCTCGGAGGATTGCTGCTGGTTATTGGCCTGCAGGTGACGTACCTGCCATACGCTCCAACCACCCACGGCCACGCCGGCGGCCCCAAGCAGCAAGGCAACAATGGCCAGCCCGTTGCCGCGCCGCGGCGCCATCGGGGGCGGGGTTTCAACCGGCGCATCGATCGCTGGCTGGTCTAGATCTTCTTTTGGCAAGGCTGTTTCGCTCACGTATCCATCCTTTGCATTAGAAAACGGCACGGAGTGTTCCCGCAGCGCCGCCAGCAAAGCCGCGGCATTGGCGCCACGGCAATCCACAACTGTTCGGGCCCCGGCGGCACGCGCCATCTCGGCAACCCTTGGGCTTGGAACAAACAACGGTAACCGCGCCAGGGCCGGCCACGCATCGCCGGCCAGCCGCTGCAAATGCTCGAAGCCCTGCCCACTGCTGACCACCAGTGCGTTCAAGCGTTCCGCTTCGACCTTCGCCGACAACGCCCCTTTGCCGTAATTGGGCAAGTGGCGGCGGTACAATTCCAGATAATCGACACTAGCACCTTGCTCGCGCAAACGCTCTGCCAGCAAGCCACGTCCGCCTTCGCCCCGCACGATCAAAACCTTGGGCTCAGGCCGCGCAATAGCCTGGCGCAAGACCAGGTGCTCCAGCAAGGCTTCGCTGTCGTCGCCGTTATCGGGATAAAAAACCGTGAGGCCGGCATCGATGAGGATCTGTCCGGTGGCCGCCCCCACACTGAACCAGGGTTGGTCTGGAGGCTGGGGCCAATACTGGCGCAGCAGCTCGACGCACAGGCGCGCGGCAGGTTTGCTGACCACGATCACGGCACAGTATTGGTCCAGCGCCTGAAGTATTGCCCGCCCGGCATCGGACAGCGGGACCGGCTCGATATCCAGCAACGGCAGGCTGCTGCTGTAGACCCCCGCTTCGGCCAGGACAGCCGCCAGCGCCGACGACTCATCCGCCGGCCGGGTGAGCAGCAGCCGCCAGCCCGTCACGTGTGGCCTGCCTCGCCGTAGACCGCCTTGAGAATGTCGCCGGCGCCCTGGCCCAGCAGGTCTTGCGCCACCCGCACACCCAACGCCTCGGCATCGTGGCGCGGCGCCCGGGCTTCGGCGCTGAGCAGCCGGCCACCGTTGGGATCTCCCACCAGGCCGCGCAACCAGACTTGTTCGCCTTCGAGCACGGCGTAACAGGCGATCGGCACCTGGCAACCGCCATTGAGATGTTTGTTGAGGGCGCGTTCGGCGAACACTCGCGTGGCGGTGTCCTCATGGTGCAACGGCGCCAGCAGGGCGAGGATGTCGCTGTCGGCGCTGCGGCACTCGATACCCACCGCTCCTTGTCCTCCGGCCGGCAGACTGTCGTCGACGCTGATGGCCGAGGTGATGCGTTCTTCAAAGCCCAGGCGGATCAGGCCGGCGGCGGCGAGGATGATCGCGTCGTACTCACCGGCATCGAGCTTGGCCAGGCGCGTGTTGACGTTACCGCGCAGGAAACGGATTTGCAGGTCCGGACGGCGAGTCAGCAACTGTGCCTGGCGACGCAGGCTGGAAGTGCCGACCACGCTGCCGGCAGGCAGTGCTTCAAGGCTGGAAAACGTGTTGGAGACAAACGCATCGCGTGGGTCTTCCCGCTCGCAGATGCAAAACAGGCCCAGGCCTTCAGGGAAGTCCATGGGCACGTCTTTCATTGAATGCACGGCGATGTCGGCTTCGTTATCCAGCAACGCGGTTTCCAGCTCTTTGACGAACAGGCCCTTGCCACCGATCTTCGACAGCGGCGAATCCAGCAGCTTGTCACCGCGACTGACCATGGGCACCAGGGTCACGATCAGGCCGGGATGGGCCGTTTCCAGGCGGGCTTTGACGTATTCGGCCTGCCACAGGGCCAAGGCGCTTTTACGGGTGGCGATGCGGATCTCGCGAGGGGACATGAATCAATCCGTACTTAAAAGATACGGCAGATAATAACAGCTCAGCCAAAACCGCTTTGATTTGAATCACGACCCCAAGGCCTCCCTGGCCGCCAAATCCTGGAAATGAAACGTGTTGAACGCCTTTGGACCGCCGCGCTAAAGCTGCTGCATCATCTTGCGCACGCCGGCCACGTGCCGCCGGCTGACAATCAGCGCATCACCATTGAGGCCCTTGAGGAACAGTTGGAAGTGCCCAAGGGGGGTGCGTTGCAAACGCTCGATACGCTCGCGGGCCACGAGGGCGTTGCGGTGGATGCGTACGAAACGCTCGCCGAACTCGTCTTCGAGGGCCTTGAGTGGCTCATCCAGCAACACCTCGCCACTCTCATGGCGCAAGGTCACGTATTTATGGTCGGCAATGAAATAGACGACCTGGTTCAACGGGATCAGCTCGATGCCTTTGCGGGTGCGCGCACTGATATGGCTGCGCGGGCCGCTGCCGCTTTCGGCGGCCGGACGGGTCAGTGCCGCCAGTTGCACGCGGTTGGGCCGCTCGGCCTTGCGCAAGGCTTCGAGCAACGCCTCGGACGCCACCGGCTTGACCAGGTACCCCACGGCACCGGCCTGCAACACCTCGGGCGGAAAATCGTCCCGGGTGGTACAGAACACCACGGCGGGCGGCGACTCTCGTTCGCACAACTTCGCCGCGACCTGAAGGCCGTCCAGGCCAGGCATGCGAATGTCGAGCAGCACGATATCCGGCTTGTGGCTGTCAATAAGGGCCAATGCCTCTTCGCCATTGGTGGCGCTCGGCTCCAGGACACTGTAACCCTCGAGCTCGCCAACCATTCGGCTCAGGCGCTCACGGGCCAGTGGTTCGTCATCAACGATCAGGACATTCATATTGCGCTGGATTCCTGCGTGAGTCTCGCACAAGGATAGCGTAGACAGGGGAAGTGACATCCGTCACCGCGATCCACGCTAAGACTCGTTCGAGGGCCAAAAAGTGCCGCGAGGCGGTTGCCTATCTTTACCAGCGCTGGACGACCGATGCCCGAGGCCCGTTGTCGCACGGTGTCGCCGTAGGGATTGTTAACTGTCGATCTGACCAATATGAGCCCCCTTCTTATCTATCGCCCGCTGCGCCATGGATGGAAAAAGCAAAAGTCCTACAGTCCACTGTAGACGGTTGCCACGACGATATTGCTCAATCGAAAAATATCGTTGTGCCAAACCCCTGTTGGATCCCGGGGTTCTATCGAAAAACCTGCCGACCAGTGCCAGCGCCAGTCCCGGCAACCCTGCTATCATCCGCCGCAGCCTTTAACCGCTAATTTCTCCACAGCCGATCACGAGCGAATTCATGAGCACTGACAAGACCAATCAGTCCTGGGGCGGCCGCTTCAGTGAACCCGTCGACGCCTTCGTCGCCCGCTTCACCGCCTCCGTCAACTTTGACCAGCGCCTGTATCGCCACGACATCATGGGTTCGATCGCCCACGCCACCATGCTGGCCAAGGTCGGCGTGCTGACCGATGCCGAGCGCGACAGCATCATCGACGGCCTGAAAACCATCCAGGCGGAAATCGAGGCCGGCCAGTTCGACTGGCGCGTCGACCTTGAAGACGTGCACATGAACATCGAAGCGCGCCTGACCGACCGCATCGGCGTGACGGGCAAGAAACTGCACACCGGCCGCAGCCGCAACGACCAGGTCGCCACCGACATCCGCCTGTGGCTGCGCGATGAGATCGACCTGATCCTGGCCGAAATCACCCGCCTGCAAAAAGGCTTGCTGGAGCAGGCCGAGCGCGAGGCCGAAAGTATCATGCCGGGCTTCACGCACCTGCAAACCGCCCAACCTGTAACGTTTGGGCATCACATGCTGGCCTGGTTCGAAATGCTCAGCCGCGACTACGAGCGCCTGGTGGACTGCCGCAAGCGCACCAACCGCATGCCCCTGGGCAGCGCCGCGCTGGCCGGCACCACGTACCCGATCGATCGTGAATACACCGCGCAGTTGCTGGGCTTCGACGCCGTCGGCGGCAACTCGCTGGATAACGTCTCGGACCGCGACTTCGCCATCGAATTCTGTGCCGCCGCGAGCATCGCGATGATGCACCTGTCGCGCTTCTCCGAAGAGCTGGTGCTGTGGACCAGTGCGCAATTCCAGTTCATTGACCTGCCGGACCGTTTCTGCACCGGCAGCTCGATCATGCCGCAAAAGAAAAACCCCGACGTGCCGGAGCTGGTGCGCGGCAAGAGTGGCCGGGTGTTCGGTGCGCTGATGGGCCTGCTGACCCTGATGAAAGGCCAGCCGCTGGCCTACAACAAGGACAACCAGGAAGACAAGGAACCGCTGTTCGACGCCGCCGACACCTTGCGCGACTCGCTGCGCGCCTTCGCCGACATGATCCCGGCCATCAAGCCCAAGCACGCGGTGATGCGCGAAGCGGCGCTGCGCGGCTTCTCCACCGCCACGGACCTGGCCGATTACCTGGTGCGCCGTGGCCTGCCGTTCCGCGACTGCCACGAAATCGTCGGCCATGCCGTGAAGTACGGCGTGGACAGTGGCAAGGACCTTGCGGAAATGAGCCTGGACGAGTTGCGCAAGTTCAGTGACCAGATCGAGCAGGACGTGTTCGCCGTGCTGACCCTGGAAGGTTCGGTCAATGCCCGTGACCACATCGGTGGCACCGCGCCGGCGCAGGTCAAGGCAGCGGTAGTGCGTGGCCAGGCGCTGCTCGCCAGCCGCTAAAAGCTTCGCGAGCAAGCCCGCTCCCACAGTAGATCCTCAGTGAACACAAATTTTGTGAACATGGAGATCAAATGTGGGAGCGAGCCTGCTCGCGATAACTCACTTCAAAACAGCACAAAACTCACTTCTTGGCAGCGATCTTCGCCAAAAAATCCGGCATCGCCGCCTCTCTGTCCGCAGCGATCCGCTGCACGTTCGGGTTCCGCTCCAAACGCTCCATCAGCGCCTTGGCCGCCGGCATGTCCGCCAGCAAATCGATATCGAAGACCTTCCTGCCCACTTGCAGGGCCAGCGAAAGACTGTAGAAGAAATACAGATCGGCAAGGCTCAGGCTGTCACCCGCCACGTAGGGCGCGAATTTGCCATGGCGGCCGAGCGAGGCGAACCCCAGCAGCAATTCGGCCTTGGACTTTTCCTTGATGGCATCGGCGACCGACATGCCGAAAAACGCCTCGGCATAGCAGGCTCGCCCCGGCAGCTCGATGTACAGCTCGATTTCCCGGCACAAGGCCAACACCTGGGCGCGCTCGAACGGGTCGGCCGGCAGCAGGGCCTTACCCGGTTGGGTTTGCTCGATGTATTCGAGGATGACGCTGGTCTCGTTGATAAAACCCTGCTCGGTCTTCAGCACCGGCACCTTGCCGCGAGGGCTGATAGCCAGGGCTTCAGGGGTCTGGCTACCGTAGAACTGCACTTCTTCGAAGGGCAAGCCCTTCTCCAACAGTGCCAGCTTGACCATGTTGTAATAGTTACTGACAGAGAAACCATAAAGCTTGAGCATTACAAAGCCTCCAGGCCGTGCGGGGTTGGCAGCCTTGCGTTATAGACCGCCCAGGTATTTCTCGCCAGGCACATCACGGCGCTGAATGCAGGTAAACTGGCGACCTTCCCCACAGGAGCCTGCCATGAGCGAGCCAACCGACATCGACAGCGACGAAGAAGAGTTCGTCGAGGACAAGCTGACCGAGGCCATCGAAAACCAGATCGAAAGTGAAAACCCGCCAGCGGCCAAGGCCACTTTCAATAAGTTGACCCTGGTGGGTTATGAGCGCGAAGACATCCTCAACCTGATGGCTCATGTGCTGGCGGTGGAGATCGATGCGATGCTGGAAGAAGATCGCCCATTCGATACCGAATGGTACGAAGCCGCATTGCGCGCCCTTCCCGAGTTGCCGCCGGAAAAGAACTGAACGACAGGCAAACACACCCTGTGGCGAGGGGATTTATCCCCGCTGGGGCGCGAAGCGGCCCTAAAAAATTGGCCTCATTACGATTTTGGGCCTGCTGCGCAGTCCAGCGGGGATAAATCCCCTCGCCACGGGTGTATTTGCCTGACAGAACACTGCCCCCCTCACCCAAAACAGAAAAAGCATGCCTCTGAGACTGGACAGCTCGGCCGAGTGCGCTCACCTTAGTAACGCTGTCGACCAAATTCCTAGAAAGTCTGGAGTCCTTATGTCGCTTACCCCTGAGTTGGTTGCCGAACTGGAAATCCTTGCACTCTTCAACCTGGACAGTTCCCAGGAAGGCCTGAAAATTCATCAGACCGCTGCCCCTAAAGCGATCGCCGCTGCCCAACGCCTGTTCGAGAAAGAACTGATCACCCAGCCCGATGGTGGCTACCTGACAAGCCTGGGGCGAGATGCCGCCCAAAATGTACAAACCGTCCTGACGATACTCAGCGTACAAGAAGCCGCCTGATCGATCCCCCTGCCGCCCACGGAAATCTCCTTTACCGGGATTTCCGCAGGCGCTCGGGTGCCTCCTGTAAAAAAACTGGCACCCGAATCCTGTTTTCAGCTTAAGTATTCCCAAGACCGGGCGCTAACCTGCCATCACCCCACGTTCGACGCCGCGAGCCGGTTTGAGCAGACATGACCCGCAATCACGAAATACGCCCCGATCTGGACGAGGGAATCGACCGCAAGGTCTTGAGCCAGTTGCGCGCACGTTTCCTCAAGCTCAACACCGTGCGGATGGAGCGCGCCCTCGAAGGCCTGTCGCCGCGCCAGCAAGGCGTGTTGACGTTGCTGCCGCTGTTTTTTCACGTCAACCACCCGCTGCTACCCGGCTACGTTTCCGGCAGTACGCCTGCCGGGCTGTCGAACTACGAGCCTGACGCCAATGTCCTTGCCGAAGCCCAGCGACTGACCCGCTCGTTTTCCTACAAGCCCCGGCACGGCAGCAATCCACCGCGACCGATCCTTGGCCTGTTCCTGATGGGCAGCCTCGGCACCCTGGCCCAGGCCGACCAGAGCGACATGGACGTGTGGGTGTGCCACGGGCCGGACCTGAGCGACGATGAACTGGCCGAGCTACGCAAGAAATGTCAGTTGCTGGAGATCTGGGCCGCGACCCAGGGCGCCGAAGCCCACTTTTTCCTGATCGACCCGGCGCGTTTCGTGCGGGGCGAGCGGGACAACCAGCTCAGTTCTGACGATTGCGGCACCACCCAGCATTACCTGCTGCTGGACGAGTTCTACCGCACCGCGATCTGGCTGGCCGGGCGTACGCCGATCTGGTGGCTGGTGCCGGTCTACGAAGAAGAGAATTACGAGCAGTACACCCATACGCTGATGTCCAAGCGATTCATTCGCGCGGATGAAACATTGGACTTGGGGCACCTGGCCTACATTCCGCCGGGAGAATTCGTCGGTGCCGGGCTCTGGCAACTCTTCAAAGGTATCGAGTCGCCCTACAAGTCCGTGCTCAAGCTGCTGCTGACCGAGGTCTATGCCAGCGAACACCCGAACGTGCGCTGCCTGAGCCTGCGCTTCAAGCAAGCCGTGTTTGCCAACCGCCTGGACCTGGAAGAACTGGACCCGTACATGCTGGTTTACCGCCGCATCGAGGAATATCTCAATGCCCGTGGCGAACCCGAGCGCCTGGAGTTGATCCGCCGCGCGCTGTACCTGAAGGTCAATCGCAAGCTAACCGGCCAGGCGCGTAGCAGCGGCTGGCAGCGGGTACTGCTCGAACGACTGGCCCGGGAATGGGGCTGGGACCAACGACAACTGGCGTTGCTGGACAGTCGCAGCCAATGGAAAGTCCGTCAGGTCAGCCACGAGCGACGGGCACTGGTCAACGAACTCACCCACAGCTACCGCTTCCTGACCCAGTTCGCCCGCACCGAGAAAACCGTCAGCCTGATCAACAAGCGCGATCTCAATGTGCTTGGCCGGCGGTTGTATGCGGCCTTCGAGCGCAAGGCCGACAAGGTCGAGTTCATCAACCCCGGCATTGCACCGGACTTGGCCGAAGACACCCTGACACTGGTGCAGTCGCCGAACAAGAAAGAACCGGGGCAGAACCAGTGGGGTTTGTACAACGGCAGCCTCAACGCCCTGGAGTGGGAGAACTTCGCGCCGATCAAGCGCTGCCGCGAGTTGCTGGAACTGCTGACCTGGTGCCATCGCAACGGCGTGATCGACAGCAGCACACGCCTGGCGCTGCACCCCGGCGACAGCGACCTGAGCGAGTTCGAACTATTCAACCTGCTGGGCAGCCTGCAACAGACCATCGCCCTGCCCCTGACCACGGTGGATGAAGCGCAACTGCTGCGCGCCAGCGTGCCCAGCGAAGTGCTGATCCTGGTGAACGTCGGCGTCGACCCGCTCAAGCACCACCGCGACCTGAATATCCTGATGACCACCGAGCGCACCGACTCCCTGAGCTATGCCGGGGTCCGGGAGAACCTGGTGCTGACCCTCGACCAAGTCACGCTCAACAGTTGGAATGAGGTGCTGGTCAACCGTTTCGACGGCGAACACGCCCTGCTCGACTGCCTGCGCGATTACCTCAACGACTTGCCCGCTACCCAGCGCCAACCACGCTTGCAGGTGCGCTGCTTCTGCCACAACCGCGCCCAATTCATTGCGCGGCGTGTCGAAGAAGTCATCGAAACGGCGCAGACCCTGCTGTTGAGCAGGCTCAATTACCGCTACCTGCTTCAGGTCCAGCAGCACTATCACGTGTTGGAGCTGGTGCCCGGCCAGGTCAATCACGTGGCACTGGGCAGCTTGTCGGCGCTGATGGATTACCTGGGCGAGGAACTGACGGCCTACAGCCCCTTGCAGCTGGACCCGATGGCCCTGGAAGACCATGACCTGGCGCTGATCCTGCCCATGGGGCAGCCCGAGTGCATCCAGGTGTTCTACCGCGTCAGCGAGGACGAAGCCGATCTGTACGTGCTCGATGAATTCAACGCGCTGTGGCAACAACACGTGCCTTATCACGACGAACAAAGCTTGCTGGTGCCGTTGCAGCGCTTCTTGCAATCAGTGCTGTACCGTCGCGACGCCCTGCTGCCGCTGGATGCCGCCCAACCGCTGACCCTGGAAACCCTGTATTACCAGTTACTGCCCTCAGGCAGCGGTCGGGCGCGACGGATCGAAGCGCGGCAAGCGCCACAGACACCGGTCAACAAGCCGTTCTATGACGTGCAGGCGATCATCGGCAAAGCGGCGCATGGACAGGTGCATGTCACCCTGTACTGCGATCAGCAGGAGTTTTCCGAACTGGAGCATGGCGACCAACTGTTCCGCGTGGTCGCCAGGGAGATCGTTGAACAGCGCCGCGAAGCCCAGCGCTATCGCTGCTACATCACCGACCTGGACCTCTCGGGCCTGGTGGGCGACGGATCCTGTTCAAGCAATCTGTACCTGCGCTACAAGGCCGACCTGGAACACGCGCTGAACGAGGCGCTGGCCTTGGTCTGAAGCACCGGCACTCAGAGGTGGAAATCACCGCCGGCTTCAGGCTGGTACTCGACCTCCAGCAACGTCAGCTTCAGCGTCTTGCCACCCGGAGCCGGCCAGTCGATGTGCTGGCCGACCTTCAGGCCCAGCAATGCACTGCCCACCGGCGCCAGGATCGAGATCCGGCCTTCGTCGGCATTGGCGTCCTGTGGATAAACCAAGGTCAGGTGATAATCCTTGCCGTTGCTTTCTTCGCGGCAGTGCACACGCGAGTTCATGGTCACGACATCGGCAGGCACTTCTTCGTGGCCCACCACGTTCTCGGCGCGATCCAGCTCAGCTTGCAACGCAATCACGCCCGGCAGCGTTTCATCAAGACTGTCGATCAGGCGTTCCAGACGCTGTACGTCCAGGCGGGTAAGGGTGATGGAAGGTGCGGTCATGATCCAGGCAGACTCCTTTCTTCTGCACAAAAAAAGCAAAACCCCGCCACAAAAAGACGGGGTTTTCACGGGCCTCGATGGGTTGAGGCGTAGCCGGACACTATCACAGCTCAATAAATAAACAAGTCGGGCAGGATTTGCCCATTGTCATGAGGGGGCAGAGTTACTGTGGCGAGGGGAGTGTGGGAGCAAAGCTTGCTCGCGAAACAGGCGCCTCGATTTCTGAAAGACCGCGCCGCCTCCATCGCGGGCAAGCCTTGCTCCCACACAGCGGGGCGATGCGACACTTCCCGTCCCTCGCCACAGTGATTACACCAAATACTTGCGCTTGAGCGCCTCGGCACAGATCACCCGCCGCCGCTCGTCGTCGGCCGAGCGCCATTCGCGGATATGTTCCACGTGGCGCGAACAACCGAGGCAGACCTTCTGTTCATCCAGCTTGCACACGCCGGTACACGGCGAAGGTACCGCGGGGCTGACATTGCTGTAGAGCGGCTTGGCTGGGCGCGCCTGGGCTGTCTGGCTCACGCAGTCACAGGCCTTCGAACTCGAGTTTCACGCCAGCCTGCTGCTTGACGATGCGCTCGAGCATTTCGCCCAACTGCTCTTCGCTCTTGTCGCACATCCAACGTTCGCTTTCTTCGTCGTAGTCGAAGTGAAAGCCACCGGAAACCGCCGCCAGCCACAACTGCCGCAACGGCTCCTGGCGACTGAAAATCAACTGGCTGCCGTTTTCGAACTTGACGGTGAGTACACCGGCGGAGATTTCCAGGTCAATGTCCAGGTCACTGTCATCGAACACATCCTCCAGCGTTTGCTGGGTCGCATCGACCAGATCGTGGAAACGGGCTTCAGTCAAACTCATTGCGGCAACCTCGAAAATGTCTGCTCATGCTCAAGCGCCGCAAGATACGGACGCCGCCCGGCGATTGCAAAGGATATACCGATCAGCGACCACAGTGCCGCCGGACGGGCGGCCCGTTGCATAGGCAAGCTGCCGGGTGGCCGGTATACTCCGGCGCAATTAAAGCATTTTCAAGGATTTCGCCATGAAGCGCCTGATCTCTTCCCTTGCTGCGCTCGTCGCGGTTGCCTGCCTCGTGACAGCCTGTGGTCAAAAAGGTCCGCTGTACCTGCCTGACGACAGCAAGTCTCCTGAAGAGCAGGCCAAGTCGTCGCAAGCCAAATCCCACGCGCACGACACCCACACCACTTACTAAGGGAACGCCATGGACGCTTTTAACTACCGTGGCGGGGAACTGTTCGCGGAAGGGGTCGCCCTGTCCGCGATCGCCGAACGTTTCGGCACGCCGACCTACGTCTATTCCCGTGCCCACATCGAAGCCCAGTACCGGACGTTCGCCGATGCCCTCGAGGGCATGCCGCACCTGGTGTGTTTCGCCGTCAAGGCCAACTCCAACCTGGGCGTGCTCAATGTCCTGGCGCGCCTGGGCGCCGGTTTCGACATCGTCTCCGGTGGCGAGCTCGAGCGTGTGCTGGCCGCTGGCGGTAGTGCCGACAAGATCGTGTTCTCCGGCGTCGGCAAGACCCGCGAAGACATGCGCCGCGCCCTGGAAGTCGGCGTGCACTGCTTCAACATCGAATCCACCGATGAGCTCGAGCGCCTGCAAATCGTCGCCGCCGAGCTGGGCGTCCGCGCACCGGTCTCCCTGCGCGTGAACCCGGATGTCGATGCTGGCACCCACCCGTACATTTCCACCGGTCTCAAGGAAAACAAGTTCGGCATCGCCATCGCCGACGCCGAGGACGTGTACGTGCGCGCCGCTCAACTGCCGAACCTGGAAGTACTGGGCGTCGATTGCCACATCGGTTCGCAACTGACCACCCTGGAGCCGTTCATCGATGCCCTCGACCGCCTGCTGGCGCTGGTCGACCGCCTCGGCGATTGCGGCATCTACCTGCGTCACATCGACCTCGGTGGCGGTGTCGGTGTGCGCTATCGCGATGAAGAGCCGCCACTGGTGGCCGACTACATCAAGGCCGTGCGCGAGCGTCTGGAAGGCCGTGACCTGGCACTGATGTTCGAACCGGGCCGCTACATCGTCGCCAATGCCGGCGTGCTGCTGACCCAGGTCGAATACCTCAAGCACACCGAGCACAAGGATTTCGCCATCGTCGATGCGGCGATGAACGACCTGATCCGGCCGGCGTTGTACCAGGCCTGGATGGACGTCACCGCCGTGCGCCCTCGCAACACCGCGACCCGCAGCTATGACATCGTCGGGCCGATCTGCGAGACCGGCGACTTCCTGGCCAAGGGCCGGGAGCTGGCGCTGGAAGAAGGCGATCTGCTGGCCGTGCATTCGGCCGGTGCCTACGGGTTTGTCATGAGTTCCAACTACAACACCCGCGGCCGCTGCGCCGAGGTGCTGGTGGACGGTGATCAGGCATTCGAAGTGCGTCGCCGCGAGACGGTAGCCGAGTTGTTTGCCGGCGAAAGCCTGCTGCCGGAGTGAAACCATGCTGCTGCGTTTTACCAAGATGCACGGCCTGGGCAATGACTTCATGGTCCTCGACCTGGTCAGCCAGCACGCGCACATCCTGCCCAAGCATGCCAAGCAATGGGGTGACCGGCACACCGGCATCGGTTTCGACCAGTTGCTGATCGTCGAGGCGCCCAACAACCCGGACGTGGATTTCCGTTATCGGATCTTCAATGCCGACGGCTCGGAAGTGGAGCAATGCGGCAACGGCGCGCGCTGCTTCGCCCGCTTCGTGCTGGACAAGCGCCTGACCGCCAAGCGACATATCCGCGTCGAGACCAAGAGCGGCATCATCGAGCTGGATGTACGCAGCGACGGCCAGATCGGCGTCAACATGGGCGCCCCGCGCCTGGTGCCAGCAGATATCCCCTTCCAGGCACCGGCGCAAGCGTTGAGCTATCAGGTGGACGTCGACGGCACCCTGGTGGAACTGGCGGCGATCTCCATGGGCAACCCCCACGCCGTGCTGCGAGTGACCGACATCAACAGTGCCCCGGTGCATGAGCTGGGGCCGAAAATCGAGCATCATCCGCGCTTCCCCGCACGGGTGAACGTCGGTTTTCTGCAAGTCATCGACCGCCATCGCGCACAATTGCGCGTCTGGGAACGCGGCGCCGGGGAAACCCAGGCCTGCGGTACCGGCGCCTGTGCCGCCGCAGTCGCTGCGATCAGCCAGGGGTGGATGGATTCGCCATTGTTGATCGACCTGCCCGGCGGGCGCCTGTCCATCGAATGGGCGGGCCCTGGCCAACCGGTGATGATGACCGGCCCGGCAGTGCGCGTATACGAAGGACAAGTTCGTCTTTGAGTGAGCCAAACCCATGACCGACCAGCCACAGGTTCCAGCCCCACAGCCCGACGAATTCCCCAGCCTTCCAGAAGCCGCGGCCGTGGCTGCTTACCTGGAAGCTCATCCGGACTTCTTCGTCGAGCATGAAGAACTGCTTGCGACGATGCGCATCCCCCACCGGCGCGGCGATACCGTGTCGCTGGTGGAGCACCAGATGAAAATCCTGCGCGAGCGCAACATCGAAATGCGCCATCGTCTTTCGCACCTGATGGACGTGGCCCGGGACAACGACCGGCTTTTCGACAAGACCCGCCGGCTGATCCTGGCCCTGATGGACGCCACCACCCTCGAAGACCTGGTCATGAGTGTCGAAGACAGCCTGCGCCAGGATTTCCAGGTGCCCTTCGTCAGCCTGATCCTGTTCGGCGACAACGCCATGCCGGTGGGCCGCTGGGTGACCCACGCCGAAGCGCAGACAGCCATCGGCGGCCTGCTCACGGAAAACAAAAGCGTCAGCGGCAGCCTGCGCGAACATGAGCTGGACTTCCTGTTCGGCGAAGAACAACGCAAGCAGATCGGCTCCACCGCCGTCGTCGCCATCGCCCACCAGGGCGTACACGGCGTGCTGGCCATCGCCAGCCGCGATCCGCAGCACTACAAGAGCTCGGTGGGCACGCTGTTTCTGAGCTACATCGCCGAAGTCACCGGCCGGGTGCTGCCAAGGGTCGCCGGTTCGCTGCGCTCGGTACGCTGAGATGGAACGGCAACTGGACGCCTACTGCGAACACCTGCGCAGTGAGCGCCAGGTGTCGCCCCACACGCTGTCAGCCTATCGCCGCGACCTGGAAAAAGTCCTGGGCTGGTGCCAGAAGCAGAACATCGGCAGTTGGTCGGCCCTGGATATCCAGCGCTTGCGCAGCCTGATCGCCCGACTGCATCAACAGGGGCAATCCTCCCGCAGCCTGGCGCGACTGTTGTCAGCGGTGCGCGGCTTGTACCACTACCTCAATCGCGAAGGCCTCTGCGATCACGATCCAGCCACCGGCCTGGCACCGCCCAAGGGCGAACGCCGCTTGCCGAAAACCCTCGATACCGATCGCGCCCTGCAACTCCTTGAAGGTGCCGTCGAGGATGACTTCCTGGCTCGACGAGACCAGGCGATTCTCGAGCTGTTCTATTCTTCCGGCCTGCGGCTTTCGGAGCTGACGGGGCTTAACCTGGATCAACTGGACCTGGCCGATGGCATGGTCCAGGTGCTCGGCAAGGGCAGCAAGACCCGCCTGCTGCCCGTCGGCCGCAAGGCCCGTGAAGCCCTGGAGCAGTGGCTACCGCTGCGGGCGCTGACCAACCCCGCCGACGACGCAGTGTTTGTCAGTCAACAAGGGCGACGCCTCGGTCCGCGGGCGATCCAGGTACGAGTCAAGGCGGCTGGCGAACGCGAACTGGGACAGAACCTGCACCCGCACATGCTCAGGCACTCCTTCGCCAGCCATCTGCTGGAGTCGTCCCAGGACCTGCGCGCCGTCCAGGAGCTGCTCGGCCACTCGGACATCAAGACCACACAGATCTACACCCACCTGGACTTCCAGCACCTGGCGACGGTCTATGACAGTGCCCACCCCAGGGCCAAACGCATCAAGGGCGACGAATCATGACCATCGAGCTCATCACTTTCGACCTGGACGACACTCTGTGGGACACCGCCCCGGTGATCGCCAGCGCCGAAGCCGTACTCCGCCAATGGCTGACCGACAACGCACCGAACCTGGGCGGCGTACCGGTGGAGCATCTTTTTTCGATTCGCGAGCAAGTGTTGCGCGAAGAGCCCGGCCTGAAGCATCGCATCAGTGCATTGCGCCGGCGGGTGCTGTTCCGCGCGCTGCAAGAGGCCGGCTACGACCAGTGGCAAGCATCCGAGCTGGCGGACGAGGCATTCGAGACGTTCCTGCATGCCCGTCATCAACTGGAGGTTTTCCCCGAGGTACAGCCTACCCTGGAGATCCTGGCCAACCATTTCGCCCTTGGCGTGGTCACCAATGGCAACGCTGACGTGCGGCGCCTGGGGTTGGCGGATTATTTCAAATTCGCCTTGTGCGCCGAAGACATCGGCATTGCCAAGCCTGACGCCCGGCTGTTCCACGAAGCCCTGCAACGCGGCGGCGCCACGGCGCAGACCGCCGTGCATATTGGCGACCACCCAGGCGATGACATCGCCGGCGCCCAACAGGCCGGCCTGCGCGCAGTGTGGTTCAACCCGACGGGCAAGGCCTGGGAGGCCGACCATGTGCCGGATGCGGAAATCCGCAGCCTGACCGAACTGCCGGGGTTGCTGGCGGGTTGGCATAGCCAGCCCTGAACCCAGTGGGAGCGGTGTACTGCGGCGCTGTTCCAGGTACAAATTCTGTGGGAGCGGGCTTGCTCGCGAAGACGGGGTATCAGTCACTCATCTGTTGAGCGTTAAACCGCTTTCGCGAGCAAGCCAGCTCCCACAAGGAATGTGCCTGGCCGGGGAGCTGCGCCCATGAAAAAGCCCGCAGCGACGGCGGGCTTTTTCAGCAAGCAGGAAGCAGAAGCTCAGATAGGGCGGCTGCCGTACTTGTTGTCAGGCTTCTTGGGCGGATCAGCGACCACGTTGGCCTCCACTTCCTGCACCTTTCCGCCCCTGGCCAGGAATTCCTCCATGGCCTTGGCGAGCGCATCACGCTCCTTGTTCTTGGCCTCTACGCTCGGCAACTCGTCGATCGACACCGCAGCCTTGGCCTTGCCTTTGGCGGTAGGTACCGGAACATCGGCCCCATCATCGTCGGCTACGTCTTCAGCCGCCGCTTCAAGGCCTTCTTCGGTCTCGTCTTCGTCGCCTACTTCGAGGTCGTCGTTTTCCAGATCATCGTCGCTCATGTTCTACCTCATGACTTGCGAAAAGCAGATTAGTTATAGCCCAGCTTCGCCATCTGTTCGAAGGCTGCCAGAAAAAATTCAACATCCGCCGGCAATCAGCGGTTATGCCTCTTCACCGTACAAGGTGGCGAGGACTTTACGAGCACCGCCGTGATCACGGTGCTCGCCCAGATAAACACCTTGCCAGGTACCCAATGCCAACCGTCCTGCCGTGACCGGCAGGCTTAGCTGGCAACCGAGCACGCTGGCCTTGAAGTGCGCCGGGAGGTCGTCCAGGCCTTCGTCGTTGTGCTCATAGTCGGCGGTTCCTTGTGGGATCAGCCGATTGAAAAATCGTTCGAAGTCTCGACGTACCGCCGGATCGGCGTTCTCGTTGATGGTCAACGAAGCCGAGGTATGCTGCAGCCACAGATGCAACAGACCGACACGACACGCCTGGAGTTCAGGCAGGCCGGCAAGCAATTCGTCCGTCACCAGATGAAAGCCCCGGGGCCTTGCCCGCAGGGTTATCAGCGTCTGTTGCCACATACAGATCTCCGCACGTTCGGCGCGCATTCTAGCGCGCTCTGGGAAAAAACAAAGGGCCTAATATTCTTGCCTCGGTGTAAGCCTTTGGCGGTACAAAACCCCATGTCGCATCCACAACAAAAGGAGTCGGAAAACCGCTGCACCCTGTGAGCAATGACAAACTCCAGACAAAAAAATGCCCGGCGAACCGGGCATTTTTTATTACGTGTGCTTACAAGTTGTAGCCACGTTCGTTGTGTTGGGCCAGGTCCAGGCCCACGGCTTCTTCTTCCTCGGAGACACGCAGACCCATGACGGCGTCCAGCACCTTGAGGATGATGAAGGTGACGATCGCGGTGTAGACCACGGTGAAAGCCACGCCCTTGAATTGAACCCACACTTGCGCACCGATATCGGTCACGGTGCCGAAGCCACCCAGTGCCGGTGCCGCGAACACACCAGTCAGGATCGCGCCGAGGATACCGCCAATGCCATGCACGCCGAAGGCGTCCAGGGAGTCGTCGTAGCCGAGTTTGCGCTTGAGGGTGGTGGCGCAGAAGAAGCACACCACGCCTGCCGCCAGGCCAATGACCAGGGCGCCCATCGGGCCCACGGTGCCGGCAGCCGGGGTGATTGCAACCAGGCCCGCCACCACGCCCGAGGCAATGCCCAGTGCGCTTGGCTTGCCGTGGGTGATCCACTCGGCAAACATCCAGCCCAGCGCCGCCGCAGCGGTAGCGATCTGGGTCACCAGCATCGCCATGCCGGCGGTGCCGTTGGCAGCGACGGCGGAACCGGCGTTGAAGCCGAACCAGCCGACCCACAGCATGGCCGCGCCCATCAGGGTATAACCCAGGTTATGCGGCGCCATCGGCGTGGTCGGGAAACCTTTGCGCTTGCCCAGTACCAGGCACGCCACCAGACCTGCGATACCGGCGTTGATGTGCACCACGGTGCCACCAGCGAAGTCCAGCACGCCCCAGTCCCACAACAGGCCGCCGTTACCGGACCAGACCATGTGGGCGATCGGTGCATACACCAGGGTGAACCATACGCCCATGAAAACCAGCATGGCGGAGAACTTCATCCGCTCGGCAAACGCACCGACGATCAGCGCTGGAGTGATGATGGCGAAGGTCATCTGGAAGGTGATGAACACCGCTTCAGGGAACAGCGCCGCCGGGCCGGTCAGGCTGGACGGGGTGACGCCGGCCAGGAACGCTTTGCCCAGGCCGCCGACAAAGGAGTTGAAGTTGACGACGCCCTGCTCCATACCCGTGGTGTCGAACGCAATGCTGTAGCCATAAATGACCCACAGGACGCTGATCAGACCGGTAATGGCGAAGCACTGCATCATCACGGAAAGAAGGTTTTTCGACCGAACCATGCCACCGTAGAACAGTGCCAGGCCGGGAATGGTCATGAACAGTACAAGAATCGTGGCCGTGAGCATCCAAGCGGTGTCGCCGGAGTTCAGGACTGGGGCTGCCGCTTCTTCTGCCATGGCCAGGCCTGGCATTGCGAAGGACAACAGGGCTCCTAGCCCTGCGAGTTTACGCAGAGTCATATTGTTTTCTCCTGGGGCGTTGGGTTTGGCGGCTTAGATGGCGTCGGTATCGGTTTCGCCGGTACGGATGCGGATAGCCTGTTCCAGATTGACCACAAAGATCTTCCCGTCACCGATCTTGCCGGTGTTGGCGGCCTTGGTGATTGCCTCGATCACCCGGTCAAGATCCTTGTCGTCAATGGCGACATCGATCTTCACCTTGGGCAGGAAATCGACCACGTATTCCGCGCCGCGATACAGCTCGGTGTGACCTTTCTGCCGACCGAAGCCTTTGACCTCAGTAACGGTAATGCCCTGCACGCCGATCTCGGACAACGACTCGCGCACGTCGTCCAACTTGAACGGCTTGATGATGGCAGTGACTAGCTTCATGAAACTTTCTCCCGAATTGGTGGACTTGCCCCAGGAAAACAAACCCGACTCAAGTCTAAGCGCAGTGCCTGGCTTTGTAACGCATCGTCGGCCCAAGTTGCCCGACAGGTGCCAGTTAACCGATCCTGACGAAACTCCCCGTTCCGCCTGCTGCACTGCATTCGTCACAGCGACTGCATCAGTGCATGGGTCATCAGCCTCTAAGCAGAAACCTTGCCATCTGTACCCAAACCCCCTGATTTCAGTCTCTTACCCACCGTGCCCGCTTGCTCCGCACCACGAACCGCAGCGATACGCACAACAACAGTGCGACGATGCCCGGCCTCGTGCGCGAAAAGCGTGCATCCTTGCTTGCAAATTGACTATAGACACTGCGTGGTACACTGCCCGCCATTGTTTCCAGGACACCTGCACATGCTTGCCCCCAAAGACCTCCTCGACGCCCTGAGCGGCCATGCCTCCCGTATCTTGAGTGGTGATACGCCGCTGCCCAAGAGCGAAATCGAAAGCCAGTTCAAGGCCCTGCTGCAAAGCGGATTCAGCAAACTGGACCTGGTAAGCCGAGAAGAATTCGACAGCCAGATGGTCGTGCTGGCCCGGACCCGGGCGCGGCTCGAAAGCCTGGAGGCCAAGGTCGCGGAGTTGGAAGCGCGACTGGCCCAGCCCCAGGAATAAGCCTCGACTTGGCAGCCTGAGCCCCACTCTTGGAGCTCGCGCTACAAAGCCAAGGCGAGCCGCTCAAGCATCTGCCGCCCGCTGAGATTGGCCCGGGGCCACTGCCAGCGGCAGTTCCAGGATAAAGAGCGCGCCCTTGCCCGGCCCCGCGCTCTGCGCGGTCAGATCGCCGCCCATCTCGTGCGCCGCCAGAATGCAACTGTGCAGGCCAAAGCCGTGCCCGTCGACGCGCGTGGTAAAGCCATGCTCGAACACCCGTGCAAGATTGTCCTGGGAAATCCCCTCGCCATTGTCCTCGACCTCAACCCGCACGCACCTGTCGTCAACGATCTTCAGACGCAGGATGATCTGCGGCGGCCGGTTCGTACCCGCGTCCAGCGCCTGCTTGGCGTTGTTGATCAGATTGACCAGGATCTGCAGCACTCGGTGTTTGTCCAGCGGCATCTGCGGGGCATCGCTGAACTCCTTGACCAGCTTTATGTGGTGACGGGACAGGGACACATCGCAAATGCGCACGACATCCTCGACCAACTCTCGCAGCGAGCCCGGTTCCAATACGCTGGAGTTGCCGGCGTAGGACTGCTGGGTGGCGACGATTTCCTTGATATGGTCGATTCTGCGGGTCAACTGCGCCAACTCGGCGATCATCGCCTGCTGCTCGATTGCCAGCGCGTCGGCCAGCTTGTCGAGATAGTCAGGTAGCGCGCGACCTTTAGGGTCGCTGCTGATGAAATCGCCGAGGTCATCGGGATGCTCCTTCATCAACTGGACGACCTTGGCCACTCCAGGTCCCTTGGATGTATGCACCTTCTCGTACAGGACCTGGGCTGACACGTTGACGCTATTGAGCACATTGCCGACGTTGTGCAGCACATTGGTGGCGATCTCCGCCATGCCGGCCCGGCGCGCGGTGGTGACCAGTTCGGCCTGCGCCTCGCGCAACTCGTCGTTGACCTTGGCCAATTGCTGCGGGCTGGGGATCTTCAGCGCCGCAGGCACCAATCGGATCAGCAGGATGGCGGTAATCACCGAGGCAATCGCGGTGATTACCTTGACCAGCGCCGACAGCCAGTAATAGGGCTGCCAGATGGTCAGGATCTCCATGACATGGCTGGTGCCGCAGGCCAGGATAAACACGCCAAAGGCCGCCAGCATCCAATCGAACGGCACATCCTTGCGCTTATGGATAAAGTACAGGAGGGTGAAGGGGATGGTGACGTAGGACAGGGTGATCAAGCCGTCGGCGATCACATTGGTCCACAGCAGGTCCGGGCGCCACATGTAGCAATGCCCGTGGGGCATGAAACGCTTGTCGGTTAACAGAGCCAGCAGATCGTTCATGGCCACTTCCTCGCTGTGCCGTTGATACCGCCAAGTGCCGACTGGGCAAATCGCAGTCTAGCAGAGGGCTGGCGCCTGGTATTTCAGGTGGGCATGCGCTGAACGGCATCGTGCCTGCCGCCCTCGGCCGTCACTCGCCGTCGAAACATCCTGCCAAATTTTCCGCCTTAAATTGCCGCGCCCAAGCGCATCCCCACGACTAGTCTTCAAGAGCCGCAGGACGCGGCGCCCTATTTACTCAAGGAACGATTCATGTCGCTTGCCATTGTCCATAGCCGCGCCCAGGTGGGGGTGGAGGCTCCTGCCGTTACCGTTGAAGTTCACCTGGCCAATGGCTTGCCGTCGCTGACGATGGTGGGTCTGCCAGAGGCGGCGGTAAAGGAAAGCAAGGATCGGGTGCGCAGCGCGATCATCAATTCGGGGCTGAATTTCCCGGCGCGGCGCATCACCCTGAACCTGGCGCCGGCAGATCTACCAAAAGACGGCGGGCGCTTCGACCTGGCCATTGCCTTGGGGATCCTGTCGGCCAGCGTGCAGGTGCCAACCCTGACTCTGGATGATGTGGAATGCCTCGGTGAACTGGCCTTGTCCGGCGCGGTACGTCCAGTGCGCGGGGTATTGCCCGCGGCACTGGCGGCGCGCAAGGCCGGGCGTATGCTGGTGGTGCCACGGGCCAACGCCGAGGAGGCCTGCCTGGCCTCGGGGCTGAAGGTGATCGCCGTGGATCATCTGCTCGAAGCGGTGGCGCATTTCAACGGTCACACGCCGGTCGAGCCTTTCGTTTCCAATGGACTGCTCTCGGCCAGCAAACCCTATCCCGACCTGAATGAGGTGCAAGGTCAGGCCGGGGCCAAGCGGGCACTGCTGATCGCCGCCGCAGGAGCTCATAACCTGTTGTTCAGCGGTCCACCGGGCACCGGCAAGACACTGCTGGCGAGCCGTCTGCCGGGGCTGTTGCCACCCTTGGCCGAAAGCGAGGCCCTGGAAGTCGCGGCCATCCAGTCAGTGGCCAGTTGCGTACCGTTGAGCCATTGGCCACAACGCCCGTTTCGCCAGCCCCACCATTCGGCTTCCGGCCCGGCGCTAGTGGGTGGCGGATCGAAACCGCAACCAGGGGAAATCACCCTCGCCCACCATGGCGTGCTGTTTTTGGATGAGCTGCCGGAGTTCGACCGCAAGGTGCTGGAAGTCCTGAGAGAACCGTTGGAGTCGGGCCACATCGTGGTTTCTCGTGCCCGTGACCGTGTGCGCTTTCCGGCACGCTTCCAACTTGTGGCGGCGATGAATCCCTGCCCCTGTGGATATCTAGGCGAGCCCAGCGGCCGTTGCTCCTGTACGCCAGACATGGTGCAGCGCTACCGCAATAAGCTCTCCGGCCCCCTGCTGGACCGCATCGACCTGCACCTGACGGTTGCCCGCGAGGCCACGGCGTTGAAC
Source organism: Pseudomonas sp. DF11 (assembly GCF_058148565.1). Lineage (NCBI taxonomy): Bacteria > Pseudomonadati > Pseudomonadota > Gammaproteobacteria > Pseudomonadales > Pseudomonadaceae > Pseudomonas > Pseudomonas sp. DF11. Next base: position 396,906 of record NZ_JBYVYN010000002.1, on the reverse strand, counting down.
CCCAAAAGCGAACCCGGTGCCGATACGGCCACTGTCGCCGAGTACGTGGCCGAAGCCCGGGAACGCCAGCAAAAACGCCAGGGCTGTGCCAACGCGTTCCTGGATCTGCCGGGTTTGCGTCGGCATTGCAAACTATCCGCGCTCGATGAAACGTGGCTGGAAACCGCTTGCGAACGGCTGACCCTGTCGCTGCGCGCCGCCCACCGCCTGCTCAAGGTCGCCCGTACGTTGGCAGACCTTGAGCAGGTGGAACGGATCAGTCGCGAGCACTTGGCCGAGGCGTTGCAGTATCGGCCCGCTACGCCCTGAAGTACTTCATGGCTTGCTCAGGTCCACCAGCGGCGTATCCCGCACCTCGGTCTTGCGGCCACCCTGGATTTCATCGATGCGTTTGAGGGCTTTATCCACGGCGCCCTTATCCGCCAGCAGGCTGTAGTGGATCTGGAACTGCTTGTGCTCTTTCGGCGCGATCGTGGGAACCAGGCCCAGTGGTCGCTGATACCGACGGTTGTAGGAAAAACTGGTGCCTGGTTCCAGCCCGGTCACGTAGCCCTGGCCTTGGGTATCGGTGTTCTTCCACAGGGAGAACACGGGAAGCGTGCTGGTATTGAAGCCCACCGACACGCCGAGGCTGCCGGCCTTGTTGTGCAAGACGGTAAGCGTGTCGCCCTTGGCGTCGGCGTACGGCACGACGTTATAGACGGTTTCGTCGTAATCCTTGGTGGGCGCGCGGTAGGTCTGCCAATCAGGCAGATCGCCCTTGGCCTTGTCGTTGAACGGCGAGACCTGCTGGACCGGTGCCGCGAAACGAGCGCCCTGCTCCAGGAACGGCGTGCTGAAGTTGCTGTGATAGAGCGCCTGGTATTCCTTTGGATAGTCGCCGTTGTTGGTCAGCGTGTCGTTGAGCGCGAACGTCACGCTGCCAGGCTCGGTGACCAGTTCGGTCTGCACCGAGAAATCGACCTTCTTGAAGGCCTGCTCCTTCAACTCGCCTCGCAAGGTGATGGCGTAAGGCGGTTTTTCATCGATGTGCAAAGTGACCTTGTTGGCCGGGATATTGGCGGCGCGACCATGCAGGGTCAGCAACTCACCATTGTCCATGCCGGGATGGCCGACCCATTCGTAGCCACAGCGAGTCACCAGTTCGTTGAAACCTTCGAGCCAGCCCAGCCCGCCTCGACCGTTCAGCTCAATGAACGCCGGATTGACCACTTCCTTGACGGGCGAATCCCAACCCATGCGCACATTCCCGACCGAAGCCTGCAACACGTTCATGCCGCGGGTCGGGACGACTGAAAGCTTCAGCGTACCGTTGTCGATGTCGACGATGCTGACGCCTTCCTGGCGGCCACCGTGCAGGGTGCGCATCGTCACGGAAAAGGGCTTGCCGGTCTTCACGCCGAGTTGCTGGCTGGTGATTTGCCAGGGTTGAGCGGCTTTATCCGTGTCCAACAGGACGTAATCCCAAGCCATCGCATGGGAGGTAGCACCCAGCACGCCAAGGGTAATGAGGAGTTTGAGCGGAGTCATGATCGTGACCTTTTATTGGAGTTGTGCGGTTTTTATAGACTTGAAGAAACGTTTCAGCAAGCCTAAAAACAGCAAATTCCGTAAAAGAAGGAAGATCCTGGGCAGGGACTTTGCGAGAGCGTGCTCGCGAAAGCGGTGGGTCAGTGGGTAAAGAAGTGGCTATGCCGGCGCCTTCGCGAGCAAGCTCGCACACAGGGATTTGGAGTGCCCGCCAAAAGCGCGAACATCCGTGAGCAAAAACTGTGGGAACGGGCTTGCTCGCGAAAGCGCCGGACCAGTTTCGATGACGTTGGCGGTGAGATCGCCTTCGCGGGCAAGCCCGCTCCCACAGGGTTATCCGGTAGTTGCGAGCTTGATGTTCGCCGCCAAACTGTGTGCAGTGCCTCAGCGGAACCGATCAACCTCTTGGCGCAGGTCCTGGGCCAGTTTTTCCAGTTCCTTGGCGGTGAGTGCCAGGTTCGAGACCACTTGGCGCTGTTCGCTGTTGGCCATGGCGATGCTTTGCAGGTTACTGCTGAGCAGGGTCGCGGTGCTGCTTTGTTCCTGAGTGGCGGTGGTGATCGCCGCAAATTGCTGGCCGGCCGAGCGGCTTTGCTCGTCGATGCGCGCCAGGGCCATGGCCACATTGGCGTTGCGCGACAGGCCTTCCTGCATCAACAGGTTACCCTGCTCCATCGTGCTGATGGCATTGCCGGTTTCCTGCTGGATGCTGTTGATCATGCTGGAAATTTCGTCAGTGGCCTGGCGGGTGCGGGATGCCAGGCTGCGGACTTCATCAGCCACCACGGCAAAACCACGGCCCTGCTCGCCTGCGCGGGCGGCTTCGATGGCGGCGTTCAAGGCCAGCAGGTTGGTCTGCTCGGCGATCGAGGTGATAACGCCAACGATGCCGCCGATTTCCTGGGAACGCTGGCCCAAGGTATTGATGACCGTGGCCGTGCTGTTCAGCGCGCCGGCAATTTGCTCCAGGGACGACGATGCTTCGTCCATCGAGGTCCGGCCAATACGGGTTTGCTGGGCGTTTTCCTGGGCCAGGCGCTCGGTGTTGCCCATGTTGTCGGCAATGTTCAATGAGGTCGCACTGAACTCTTCCACCGCGCCAGCCATGCTGGTGATTTCGCCGGACTGCTGCTCCATGCCTTCGTACGCCCCGCTGGACAACCCGGACAGCGCCTGGGCGCGGCTGTTGACCTCCTGGGAGGCCTTGCGGATGTGCTCGACCATGGTCGACAGGGCCTGGCTCATCTGGTTGAAGGCGCGGGCCAACTGACCGATCTCATCATGGCTCGACACGTTCAGGCGCACACTCAGGTCGCCGGCGCCCAAGGCTTCGGCCTGGCGAACCAGGTCGCCGAGCGGCGCCAGTTTGCTACGCAACAGCCACATCGCCGAGCCCACCGCCAACAACATCGCCAGCAGGCTGCCAATGGCCAGTTGCGTACCGACGCTCCAGGTCACGGCGCGAATCTCGGCTTTCGGCATGCTCGCCACCACCGCCCACGGCCCGCCCTCGAACGGGACGGCAACGCTGTAGAAATCTTCGGCGGTATCGGTCCAGAACGTGCCCTTGCCCGGTTTCTTGACCAGCCCAGCGATGGTCGCGCTCGCCTGGTCCAGCGCCTGCACGCCGGCCGGCGGCACCAGCCATTTGTTTTGTTCATCCAGCAAGGCCAGCGAACCGGTCTGGCCGATGCGGAAGCGCTTGAGGTTCTCGAACTGCGCATTCTGCGCGTCGGTGTAATCGAAACCTACATACAACACGGCAATGATCTTGCCGCTGCTATCGCGTACGGGCGTGTACTGCGACATGTAGAAACGTCCGAAAAGCAGGGCTCGACCAATGTAGCTCTGCCCGCTGATCACCGGACCATAGGCAGGGCCGGCACGGTCGAGCACGGTACCAATGGCCCGCGTACCGTCCTGTTTGCTGACTGAGGTACTGACGCGGATGAAGTCGTCGCCACTGCGCACGAACACCGTGGCAACCCCGGCGGTCATCGCTTTGAAGTCATCCACTTCCTTGAAGTTGTTGTTCAACACTTCGCCGCCCAGGCTCAAGCCGGGGGTTTGTACGCCCGCCACCGTCACCGGCTGGTCCGGATGCACACTCAGGCCCGCGCTGAAGCGTTTTTCGAACAGACCGGCCAAGCGCTGAGTGCTCTCGCGCAAGGTGCTGTGGAAGGTATTGAGCTGGTCGGCCATCAGGCGCGCTTCGCTGGCCAGGTGCTCTTCACGGGTGGCAAGGTTGGCAGCGTCCAGCGAACGCAGGGCGAAGACGGTACTGCCGGAAATCACGATCGCCAGTATCACGGCGAGGGCAAGGCCTAACTGTGAGGCGATCCGGGCGCGGGGTTGAGACATGACGGCTCCTGGCCGAGAGACCGGATCATTCTGATCACGTCGCACGCTCGGCATTTTATTCGGGTGAGGTGTAAGTAGGCCCTTTCTGAACGAGGGTCCCATCTTCACGGATTCGGCGGCAAAGCCAAATACTTGAGCGGTTTGGAAGGATTAATGCCAAGTAGCTATCACGCCAACTGCAACGTTTCAGCCCAGACGCTCGACGTCGGGTAATTGCATGGCCTTCACCTCGCCCTGGAGGAAGTCGCTAAGTCGGCGCAAACGTTCACCACCCGGGCGGGTTTTTGGCCAGACCAGGTAATAGTGTTCACCACTGGCGACTGCTGTCGGCCATGGCAAGCTCAGGCGCCCCTGGGCGACATCCTCGGCCACCATCAACAGGTCGCCCATGGAGACGCCATAGCCGCGTGCCGCCGCGATCATGCCCAGCTCCAGGGTATCGAACACCTGCCCTCCCTTGAGCGAAACCTTGTCGGACAGGCCCATGCGCTGCAGCCAGTTGCGCCAGTCCCGGCGATCCGGCGTGGGGTGCAGCAGTTCAGCGCTGGCCAACCGCGCCACATCCCAGGGCTGGTCGTTCAACAGGTTCGGCGCGCCCACCGGGATCAACTCCTCGGGAAACAGCAAACTGGCCTCCCAGTCTGCGGGAAAGTGCCCATTGCCCAGCAATACGGCGCAATCGAAGGGCTCGACGTTGAAGTCCACCGAGTCGATGTCCATCCAGGCGCTGGTCAGTTGCACCTCGTTGCCGGGCTGCAAATGCCGGAAGCGACTCAGACGCGCCAACAACCAGCGCATGGTCAGGGTGGAAGGCGCTTTCATGCGCAGGATGCCGTCCTCGCCATGCAAGGTATGGCAGGCGCGTTCCAGCGCCATGAAGCCCTCCCGCACACCCGGCAATAGCAACCGCGCCGCCTCGGTCAATTGCAGGTTGCGCCCGCTACGCAGGAACAGCCGGCAGGCAAAGTGATCTTCCAGCGTGCGAATGTGCCGGCTGACCGCGCTTTGGGTGATCGACAGCTCTTCGGCGGCCCGGGTGAACGAGCTGTAGCGCGCCGCGGCTTCGAATGCCCGCAGCGCATAAAGAGGCGGAAGACGACGAGGCATCGCAAAAGCTCCATGGCGTTGTTTGCCAACCCTACCAGAAACCCACCCAGCATGAGTTTTAATCATGCCAGCGATGTTTTTTATCCTTTTGTGCAATCCGCCGAGAGCGCCGAGAATCGTCGCTTTACTGCCTTGTTTGAACATGGAGCGTGATGATCATGCGGCATCCTGTGCGTACCGAACTCTGGGCCATCCTGCGGCTGGCGGGGCCGTTGATTGCCTCACAGTTGGCGCACATGCTGATGGTGCTCACCGACACCGTGATGATGGCGCGCCTGAGCCCCGAAGCCCTGGCCGGCGGCGGGCTCGGAGCGGCCACCTATTCGTTCGTGTCGATCTTCTGCATCGGCGTGATCGCCGCGGTGGGCACCCTGGTCGCGATCCGCCAGGGCGCAGGCGATGTCGAAGGCGCCACCCGGCTGACCCAGGCCGGGCTGTGGCTGGCCTGGTTGATGGCGCTGATGGCCGGGCTGCTGCTGTGGAACCTCAAGCCCGTGCTGCTGATGTTCGGCCAGACTGAAACCAACGTGCTGTCCGCTGGACAGTTCCTGCTGGCGCTGCCGTTCGCCCTGCCCGGTTATCTGAGCTTCATGGCCCTGCGCGGCTTCACCAGCGCCATTGGCCGGGCCACACCGGTCATGGTGATCAGCCTCGGCGGCACGGTGGCGAACTTCCTGCTCAACTACGCGCTCATCACCGGCATGTTCGGCCTGCCGAAACTCGGCCTGATGGGGATCGGCCTGGTCACGGCCATCGTCGCCAATTGCATGGCCCTGGCGCTGGCCTGGCACATCCATCGGCACCCGGCCTACCGTGCCTACCCACTGCTCGACGGCCTGTCGCGGCCCAACCGCCAATACCTCAAGGAACTGTGGCGCCTGGGCCTGCCGATTGGCGGCACGTACGCAGTGGAAGTCGGGCTGTTTGCGTTCGCCGCGCTGTGCATGGGCACCATGGGCAGCACACCGTTGGCCGCCCACCAGATCGCACTGCAAATCGTCTCGGTGGCGTTCATGGTGCCGGCGGGGATGTCCTACGCCATCACCATGCGCATCGGCCAACACTACGGCGCCGGACAGTTGCCGATGGCGCGCCTGGCCGGTCGGGTCGGGATTGGCTTTGGCGCGGCGGCCATGCTGGCGTTCGCCATGGTGTTCTGGTTGCTGCCCCATCAATTGGTCGGCCTGTTCCTGGACCACGACGACCCGGCGTTCCGCGACGTGATCAACCTGGCCGTAAGCCTGCTGGCGGTGGCGGCGTGGTTCGAGCTGTTCGACGGCACGCAAACCATTGCCATGGGCTGCATTCGTGGACTGAAGGACGCCAAGACCACCTTCCTGGTTGGCCTGGGATGCTATTGGCTGATTGGCGCGCCGGCGGCGTGGTGGATGGCATTTCACCTGAACTGGGGGCCGACCGGCGTCTGGTGGGGCCTGGCCCTGGGGCTGGCTTGCGCGGCCGTGAGCCTGACGCTGGCGTTTGAATGGAAGATGAAGCGGATGATTCGCAGTGAGCCTGGGCAGCAACGTTTCGAGGTCGTTCAGCCTGAATGAGCATCCCTTGTGGGAGCGAGCCTGCTCGCGATGGCGATGTGTCAGTCAATATAGCTGCCGACTGGTCTACCGCTATCGCGAGCAGGCTCGCTCCCACAGGAATTTGTATTAGCTCATTTCCAGTGTGGACTGCTGATTGCCATCGAATGTCAGGTATTCAACCAACTCCGGCAGCGGCAACGGCTTGCTGATCAAGAAGCCCTGCACCTGGTCACAACCAAAGCCGCGCAGCAGGTCCAGTTGCTCCCGGGTTTCCACACCTTCGGCCACCACCTCCAGGTTGAGGTTGTGGGCCAGGTTGATCATGGCGTGCACCAGCTTGCGGTTCTCTTCACGCTGCTCCATGCCGCCAACGAAGCTCTTGTCGATCTTGAGCAAGGTGATAGGCAGGCTGTTGAGGTGCACGAACGAGGAGAACCCGGTGCCGAAGTCGTCCAGGGAGAAACGCACCCCCAGGCGACCCAGGGCATCCATGGTCTGCTTGACCAGCTCGCTGCGGCGCATGACGGCGGTTTCAGTGAGTTCGAATTCCAGCCATTGTGCCTCGACACCCCGCTCGGCAATCAGCCGGCTCAAGGTCGGCAACAACTGGCTGTCCTGGAACTGCCGGAACGACAGGTTGACCGCCATGTGCAACGGCGCCAACCCCCGCTCGCGCAGGGCCTGCATGTCCCGCAGCGCCCGGGAAATCACCCAGTACCCCAGCGGCACGATCAGGCCACTCTGTTCGGCCAGCGGCACGAACTCACTCGGTGGCAACAGTCCGCGTTCGCCATGACGCCAGCGCACCAACGCTTCGAGGCCGACAATGTGGCCGCCATCGAGGTTCAGCCGTGGCTGGTAATGCAGCTCCAACTCGTCACGGCGCAGGGCCCGGCGCAGTTCGCTTTCCAGGTCGGCGAGGCTGCGGGCGTTGCGGTTGATGCGCTCGTTGAAGATATGAAAGGTACAACCCTGGGTGCTCTTGGCCTGCTGCATGGCGATGTGGGCGTGCCACATCAGCGGATCGGCGCCGGCCTGGGCGCGAGCGTGGGCAACGCCCAGGCTGCAGCCGATCAGCAGGCTTTCACCGTCCACCCAATAGGGCTCGGCCAAGGCTTCGGTAATCCGCTCGGCCATCCACTCGGCCCGTTGTGGCGCGCGGCGGGTATCGATCAGCAGGGCGAATTCATCACTGCCCAAGCGCGCCAATTGATCGCCGGCTTCCAGGGAGCCCTTGAGTCGCGACACCACTTGCAGGATCAAGCGGTCACCGGCCTGGTGGCCGAGGGCATCGTTGGCGTGACGAAAGTTGTCCAGGTCCAGGTGACCGAGGGCCAGGCCACGGCCGTCGTTTTCCGCCAGGCGTGCCGCCAGCAGCGTCTGGAAACCCTGGCGATTGGCAATGCCTGTCAATGGGTCCTGTTCAGCAAGGCGCTGCAAGGTGTTTTCCAGCACGCCACGTTCGCGCACATGGCGCAGGCAACGACGCAGGGTCGCGGTGTCGAGGACATCACGCACCAACCAGTCGCTGACGCCGTCGGGGGCCAGCGCCGGCTCGTGCTCAAGCAACAGGATAGTGGGCAGGCTGCAACGGCCCGGCGCCGGTTGCAACGCCGCAACGGTCAGCAACACCGCGTTGCGATTATCTTCGAACAGGCTGCTGACTGACTCCCAGCTCGGGGCGCTGATCAACACGACCGAGGGCCCCAAGGGCGCCAGGCACTCGCGCAATATTGCTGACCACGCAGGCTCTTGGGCCAATAACAGCAAACGCAAGGGTTCGACAGGCGTTGACAAGCTGACTCCCTAGACTCTGCAAGGTGGTAGGCGCCGGCATTATGACGTGCCGATGGGCAATGACCAATGCCAATGGTTCTCAAACACGCGCTTTCGGCGGTTTTTTTCCACGCGAAATTCCTGCGCTGAACGCAATTGGCTCCACATCCTGCGTGAAAGTAGCAGAAGCGGCAAATGACAATGCGGTGTGCGTCACAAGTCGGACAGAGCAGCACAATTCTCTGAGCCTGTTAAAATGCCGGCCCATTTCGCAAACGACTCCCTGACTCTGTCATGTCCCGACTCAATCCCCGGCAGCAAGAAGCCGTGAACTATGTCGGCGGCCCTCTTTTGGTGCTCGCCGGCGCAGGCTCCGGCAAGACCAGCGTAATCACCCGCAAGATCGCGCACCTGATCCAGAATTGCGGCATCCGCGCCCAGTACATCGTCGCCATGACCTTCACCAACAAGGCCGCCCGGGAAATGAAAGAGCGGGTCGGCGGCCTGCTGCGCGCCGGTGAAGGTCGCGGCCTGACGGTTTGTACCTTCCACAACCTGGGCCTGAACATCATCCGCAAGGAACATGCGCGGCTGGGCTACAAGCCGGGCTTCTCGATTTTCGACGAGACCGACGTCAAAGCCCTGATGACCGACATCATGCAGAAGGAATACTCGGGCGACGACGGCGTGGACGAGATCAAGAACATGATCGGCGCCTGGAAAAACGACCTGATCCTGCCGCCCGAAGCCCTGGAAAACGCCCGCAACCCCAAGGAGCAGACCGCCGCCATCGTCTATACCCACTACCAGCGCACCCTCAAGGCGTTCAACGCGGTGGACTTCGACGACCTGATCCTGCTGCCGGTCAAGCTGTTCCAGGACCACGCCGACATCCTCGAAAAATGGCAGAACAAAGTCCGCTACCTGCTGGTGGACGAATACCAGGACACCAACGCCAGCCAGTACCTGCTGGTGAAGCTGCTGATCGGCAAACGCAACCAGTTCACCGTAGTGGGCGACGACGACCAGTCCATCTACGCCTGGCGCGGTGCGCGGCCGGAAAACCTGATGCTGCTCAAGGAAGACTATCCGTCGCTCAAAGTGGTGATGCTGGAGCAGAACTATCGCTCCACCAGCCGTATCCTGCGCTGCGCCAACGTGTTGATTTCCAACAACCCCCACGAGTTCGAAAAGCAACTGTGGAGTGAGATGGGCCACGGCGACGAGATCCGCGTGATCCGTTGCCGCAACGAAGACGCCGAAGCCGAGCGCGTGGCCATGGAAATCCTCAGCCTGCACCTGCGCACCGACCGGCCGTACAGCGATTTTGCGATCCTGTATCGCGGCAACTACCAGGCCAAGCTGATCGAGCTGAAGTTGCAGCATCACCAGATCCCTTATCGCCTGTCGGGGGGCAACAGCTTTTTCGGACGCCAGGAAGTGAAGGACCTGATGGCCTACTTCCGCCTGATCGTGAACCCGGACGACGACAACGCCTTCCTGCGGGTGATCAACGTGCCGCGTCGGGAAATCGGTTCGACCACCCTGGAAAAGCTCGGTAACTACGCGACCGAGCGCAAGATCTCGATGTACGCCGCCACCGACGAAATCGGCCTGGGCGAGCACCTGGACAGCCGCTTCACCGACCGCCTGGCGCGCTTCAAGCGCTTCATGGACAAGGTCCGCGAACAGTGCGCCGGGGAAGATCCGATCTCGGCGCTGCGCAGCATGGTGATGGACATCGACTACGAGAACTGGCTGCGTACCAACAGCTCCAGCGACAAGGCCGCCGATTACCGCATGGGCAACGTCTGGTTCCTGATCGAGGCGTTGAAGAACACCCTGGAAAAAGACGAAGACGGCGACATGACGGTCGAGGATGCCATCGGCAAACTCGTGCTGCGGGACATGCTCGAGCGCCAGCAGGAAGAGGAAGACGGCGCCGAAGGCGTGCAGATGATGACGCTGCACGCCTCCAAGGGCCTGGAGTTCCCCTACGTGTTCATCATGGGCATGGAAGAGGAAATCCTGCCGCACCGCTCCAGCATCGAAGCCGACACCATCGAAGAAGAACGGCGCCTGGCCTACGTTGGCATTACCCGGGCACGCCAGACGCTGGCCTTCACCTTCGCCGCCAAGCGCAAGCAATACGGAGAAGTGATCGACTGCGCCCCGAGCCGCTTTCTCGATGAGCTGCCGCCGGACGACCTGGCCTGGGAAGGCAACGACGACACGCCGACGGAAGTCAAAGTCGTTCGCGGCAACAGTGCCCTGGCGGATATACGCGCGATGTTAAAGCGCTAGAATCGACTACTTTTTCCACCACGCTTTTTACCCAATCCAGACGCTGAAGACGTCATCAGAGGAGGCTTCATGGAAGCCCTGCACCAGAAAATTCGCGAGCAAGGCATCGTGCTTTCCGACCAGGTTCTGAAAGTCGACGCGTTCCTCAACCACCAGATCGACCCGCAGTTGATGAAGCTGATCGGCGATGAATTCGCGGCGCTGTTCAAGGACTCGGGCATCACCAAGATCGTCACCATCGAAGCCTCAGGGATTGCCCCGGCGATCATGACCGGGCTGAACCTCGGCGTGCCGGTGATTTTCGCTCGCAAGCAACAGTCCCTGACCCTGACGGAAAACCTGCTGTCGGCAACCGTGTATTCGTTCACCAAGAAGACCGAAAGCACCGTGGCCATCAGCCCGCGCCACCTGACCAGCAGCGACCGGGTGCTGATCATCGATGACTTTCTCGCCAACGGCAAAGCCTCCCAGGCGCTGATCTCCATCATCAAGCAGGCCGGCGCCACCGTCGCAGGGCTGGGGATCGTGATCGAGAAGTCGTTCCAGGGCGGTCGCGCGGAACTGGATGCCCAGGGCTATCGTGTTGAATCGCTGGCTCGGGTGAAGTCGCTGGCGGACGGCGTCGTCACCTTCATCGAATAACCTTGTGGGAGCGAGCCTGCTCGCGATAGCGATTTGTCTGTCACATCAATGTGCCTGACAGACCGCTATCGCGAGCAGGCTCGCTCCCACAGTGGAATGTGCGCTCCGTTAAGGCGCAGTGGTCTTGAGCCCGGCAAGCAACAACCGCTGGAACAATTCTTCCTTCAGTCCCTCGGGACTCGTCAGCTGCATCCGCTCCAGATGCCCGGCAAACTCCCATGGCTCCGGTGCATCCAGCGCCGCCTTGCCCAATTCCAGGATCTCGGTGAGCTTGAACTTGCTCTTGAGCCAGTTCAGCGCTCGCAACAGATCCCGCTCTATGGCGTCGAAATCACACCCCAGCGGGTACTCCGGGAATAGATTCGGGTGCCGCGCCTGGATGGCCTGTAAACGTTCCGAGGTGTTGTCCGCGAACCGTGGGTCGAGACGGAAATCCTTCGGCAACTTGCCGGCTTTTTGCGCCTGCTCGATCAGCCCGGGCTGGAAACGTGAGTCGCTGATGTTCAGGAGTGCCTCGATCACTGCGGCATCGGTCTTGCCCCGCAGGTCGGCGATGCCGTACTCGGTCACCACAATGTCCCGCAGGTGTCGGGGAATCGTGCAATGGCCGTACTCCCAGACGATGTTCGAGCTGATCTCGCCCCCGGCCTCACGCCAACTGCGCAGGAGCAGGATCGAACGCCCGCCCTCCAGCGCATGGCCCTGGGCGACGAAGTTGTACTGCCCGCCCACGCCGCTGAGCACCCGCCCGTCTTCCAACTGATCGGCCACCCCGGCCCCCAGCAGGGTCATGGTGAAGACCGTGTTGATAAAACGGGCATCGAGACGCTGCAGGCGCTTGAGTTGCTCCTGGCCATACAGCTCGTTGATGTAACTGATGCGGGTCATGTTGAATTCGAGACGACGGCTTTGCGGCAATTCACGCAGGCGTTGGTAAAAACTGCTCGGCCCGAGGAAGAATCCGCCGTGTATGCAGATGCCGTCAGGTTGCGCCGCCTCGTCCAGGGTTCCGGCGTTGGCCCGCTCCTGGGTCGGTTCGTCGGGGTAGACCTTGCGCCGGACGATCCCGGCCTCGGCCAGCACCAGCAAACCGTTGACGAACATTTCACTGCAACCGTACAGCCCTTTGGCAAACGGCTCGACCCCGCCCTCGCGCTCGATCAGTTGCGCCCACTGGCTAAGGTTCAGGTCCGCCAGCAACGCCTGGTAACCGGTGTTATCGGCCTGGCGCGCCAGCAACGCCGCCGTCAATGCATCGCCCATGGAGCCGATGCCGATCTGCAGCGTGCCGCCGTCGCGCACCAGGGTACTGGCGTGCAGGCCGATCAGATGATCCTGGAAGCCCACCGGCATGTTCGGCGTGGAGAACAATGTGTGATTGTCCTTCTCGTCGATCAACAGGTCGAAAGCATCGATGCCGACTTCCGCGTCGCCCGGCATGTAGGGCAAATCGTTATGCACCTGGCCGACCAGGAGGATGGTCTCCCCGGCTGCCCGGCGCTTGGCGATCATCGGCAGCAGGTCGAGGGTGATGTCCGGGTTGCAGCTCAGGCTCAGGCGATCCGGATGTTCAGGATCACTCGCCACCAGTTGCGCCACCAGGTTCAGGCCGGCAGCGTTGATGTCTCGGGCGGCGTGGCTGTAGTTGCTGCTGACATAGTTCTGCTGGGCCGATGCACTGTGCAGCAGGCTGCCGGGCTGCATGAAGAACTGCTCGACCCGTATGTTGGCTGGCAGGCTGTCCCGGTGCAGGTCGGCGAGATAATCCAGTTCGGGGTAGTCGCCGAAGACTCGCTCGATAAAGGGTTCGAGGAAGCGTTTCTGCAACCCATCGCCCAGGTTCGGTCGACCCAGGCTCAGGGCAGTGTAGATGGTCAACTGTCGCTCGGGCAGTTGTGCGATGCGCCGGTACAGCGCATTGGCGAACAGGTTGGGTTTGCCCAGCCCCAGGGGCATGCCGAGGTGAATATGCGCGGGCAGGCGCTCGAGCACGTCATCCACCGCCTGTTCGATTGAACACAACTGCACCATCGGACCCTCCAGGACATTCCATGAATGTGGGTTGGACCGAGCTTGCCGCGTCTTGGTTGCGATGAACAGCCCTGGCAAAACAGCGGCCGCAAAAAAGCCGCTCGTAAGCGGCTTTCTTGTGGAAGATGCTGGCTTATTTCAGACCGGACATCTTTTGGATGGCGCCTTTGAGATCAGCCTCCGTGCAATCGGCACAGGTACCTTTGGGTGGCATGGCGTTGATGCCGGTAACGGCTTTAGCCAGGATGCCGTCAAGGCCGCCCTGATGGTCGGCGCGCTCTTTCCAGGCGGCCGCGTCACCGATTTTCGGAGCACCCAACAGGCCGCTGCCGTGGCAAGCGTTGCAATGCTTGGCAATCACCTCATCCGGCGTCTTGGCGCCGCCTGCGCCGCCAGCGGCAGTGGCAACTTCCATCCCCTTGCATTCTTTCCCCTGAACGCAGACCTGGCCGACCGGTTCAAGGCGCTTGGCGATATCGTCGGTGGGCGCCGCTTGGGCACTGACTGCCCATAGGGCCAATACGGTTGCTGGTGCAGCCAGCATTTTCATAATTAGGTTCACGCGTACACCCTCAATGGTGGCTAGTCACGCCTGCGGCCACGGTTTGCAGGCGGGCGCAAGTATAGCGGTAAGCCCGTCACACTGAAACAACCCCAAAGTCGCAAGGGTCTTGTTTGAAGTGACAGCTCCTCCCTCGGGCGCCTTTGCCGTACAGGCCCGGCGCCTCTTTCCCTAGAAATTGGCCGGGGTGGCTGCGCTGATCAGTCGCGCCGGCACATCGAACGGATTACGGAAACGGTGGGGCTTGGTGCTCTCGAAATAGTAGCTGTCGCCAGCTTCGAGCACGAAGGTTTCGACACCGACCACCAGCTCCAACCGCCCTTCCACCAGGATTCCGGTTTCCTCGCCCTCATGGGTGAGCATCTCTTCACCCGTGTCGGCGCCCGGCGGATAGATTTCGTTGAGAAAGGCGATCGCCCGGCTCGGGTGTGCCCGGCCCACCAGCTTCATGGTCACGGCGCCGTCGGAGATGTCGATCAGTTCGTTGGCTTTGTAGACGATCTGGGTCGGTTTCTCCTGAAGGATTTCTTCGGAGAAAAACTCGACCATGGACATGGGAATCCCGCCAAGGACCTTGCGCAGCGAGCTGATCGAGGGGCTGACGCTGTTCTTCTCGATCATCGAAATAGTGCTGTTGGTGACGCCCGCGCGCTTGGCGAGTTCACGCTGGGAAAGGCCTTTGAGTTTACGAATGGATTGCAGTCGTTCACCGACGTCCAATGCTGGAGCCTCCAGGGAATCAGGTTGTGAGGAAAGTGAGCGTTATCATGGCGACAGCGTTCAGTATTTACAACACTTTGACCCGAATCCTGTGCGGTGAAGCGACTTTCGGTAGCTCGCGCCGTGCGTCAATGCCCGGAATAGAGCCGTGGCACCCGTCGCAGGTTGCAGAAAATCTGATAGGGGATCGTGTCGGCGGCCTTGGCGACATCGCTGGCGAGGATGTTCTTGCCCCATAACTCCACGGTAGAACCGAGCCCGGCCTGGGGGATATGCGTCAGGTCGACACACAGCATGTCCATCGACACCCGTCCGACCAGTTGGCTGCGTTGCCCCTCCACCAGCACCGGTGTGCCGGTGGGGGCTTGGCGTGGGTAGCCGTCGGCATAGCCCATGGCGACCACGCCCACCCGGGTCGGTTGCGTGGTCACAAAACGGGCACCGTAGCCCACCGGTTCGCCAGCGGGCAATTCGCGCACGCTGATGATCTTCGACTCCAGGGTCATCACCGGTTGCAGGCGCGAGGCAACGGCGTTGGGTTCGTCAAAGGGCGTGGCCCCGTAGAGCATGATGCCCGGGCGCACCCAATCACTGGGGATCTGCGGCCAGCCCAGCACCGCTGGTGAGTTGCGCAGGCTGATCTGCGCCACCAGGCCCTGGCGGGCTTTGTCGAATGTCGCCAGTTGCTCGGTGCTGCTGGGATCGTGCAGCTCGTCGGCACGGGCGAAGTGGCTCATCAAGACAATCTTCGCCACCTTGCCACTGGCGAGCAGACGACGGTAGGCGGCCTGGTAGTCCGCCGGATGCAGGCCGACCCGGTGCATGCCCGAATCGAGCTTGAGCCAGACGGTGATCGGCTGGCTCAGCGCGGCCTTTTCAATCGCTTCGAGCTGCCACAACGAATGCACCACACACCAGAAATCGTGCTCGACGATCAGTGGCAGTTCATCGGCCTCGAAAAAACCTTCCAGCAGCAGGATCGGTCCACGGATCCCGGCGGCCCGCAGTTCCAGGGCTTCTTCGATGCAGGCCACGGCGAACCCGTCTGCCGTGTCCTGCAGTGCCTCGGCGCAACGCACCGCGCCGTGCCCGTAGGCGTCGGCCTTGATCACCGCCAAGGCCTTGGCCCCGGTGACCTCGCGGGCCAATTGGTAATTGTGGCGCAGGGCTTGAAGGTCGATCAGGGCACGGGCAGGACGCATGGCGGCAGACTTCTAGGCGGTCATTGAATAAAAAACCGGCGCCGGCTGACAGCATGAACCACCAACAGCACCGGGAGAGGGATCGTTTGGCCGGTATTACGGCAGTGCAGCCACGACGGACAGCTCCACCAGAATCTCCGGTTCGCACAGCTTGGCTTGCACCGTGGCACGAGCCGGGGCAACGCCTTTGGGCAACCATTTGTCCCAGACGGCGTTCATGCCTTCGAAGTGCGCCTCGATGTCTTTCAGGTAGATCGTCACCGACAGCAGACGGTTCTTGTCGGTCCCGGCCAAGTCCAGCAAGCGCTCGATGTTGGCCAGGGTCTCACGGGTCTGCTGCTCGATACCGGCGCTCATGTCGTCGCCGACCTGCCCCGCCAGGTAAACGGTGCCGTTGTGCACGACAACCTGGCTCATGCGGTCATTGGTGAGCTGGCGCTGGATTGACATGTTTTGCAGACTCCTGGTGTTTGCTGCCATAACGGGAAATATCGAGGCCTTCGGCGCTGATCTGTGGCTTTTTCTTCGCCATCAGGTCGGCCAACAGGCGACCGGAACCACAGGCCATGGTCCATCCGAGGGTACCGTGGCCGGTGTTCAGGAACAGATTCTTGAAAGGTGTGGCCCCCACGATTGGCGTGCCGTCCGGGGTGGTCGGGCGCAGGCCGGTCCAGAAACTCGCCTCGGCCAGGTTGCCGCCCTGAGGATAAAGGTCGTTGACGATCATCTCCAGGGTTTCGCGCCGACGCGGGTTGAGGGACAGGTCAAAACCGGCGATTTCCGCCATGCCGCCCACCCGAATGCGGTTGTCGAACCGGGTGATCGCGACCTTGTAGGTTTCATCGAGAATGGTCGAGGTCGGCGCCATCGCCGGGTTGGTGATCGGCACGGTCAAGGAATAACCTTTGAGCGGATACACCGGTGCGCGGATACCCAGCGGCTTGAGCAATTGCGGCGAGTAGCTGCCCAAGGCCAGGACGTAGCGGTCGGCGGTTTCCAGCTTGCCGTCGATCCAGACACCGTTGATGCGATCGCCGGCGAAGTCCAGGCGCTGGATATCCTGGCCGAAGCGAAATTGCACACCCAGCTTCGTCGCCATTTCCGCCAGGCGCGTGGTAAACATCTGGCAATCGCCGGTCTGGTCGTTGGGCAGGCGCAAGGCGCCCGCCAGGATGTCGGTGACATTGGCCAGGGCCGGCTCGACACGGGCGATGCCCGCACGGTCAAGCACTTCGAACGGCACACCGGACTCTTTCAACACCGCGATGTCTTTCGCCGCGCCATCGAGCTGGGCCTGGGTGCGGAACAACTGTGTGGTCCCCAGGCTGCGGCCTTCGTAGGCAATGCCGGTTTCGGCGCGCAGCTCGTCCAGGCAATCACGGCTGTACTCGGACAGGCGCACCATGCGCTCCTTGTTGATGGCATAGCGGCTGGCGGTGCAATTGCGCAGCATCTGTGCCATCCACAGGTATTGGTCAATGTCGGCAGTGGCCTTGATCGCCAGCGGCGCATGGCGCTGCAGCAGCCATTTGATGGCCTTGAGCGGTACGCCCGGCGCGGCCCACGGCGAGGCATAACCCGGCGATACCTGGCCGGCATTGGCGAAACTGGTTTCCATGGCGGGCGCTGGCTGACGGTCGACCACCACCACTTCGAATCCGGCCCGGGCCAGATAGTAAGCACTGACGGTACCGATGACGCCGCTACCCAATACCAGAACGCGCATGTTGATGCCCTCATCGCGGATAACCGCTGACGTTTGTTGTACATAGCTCAGATGGGCGCAGTGTAAAAAAGATTAGCCAGTGCTTTTCACTATATAAATGCCTATATTTGGCGAGAATTCTCGGCAACAACCCTTTTTACGGAGGCGCATCCCCTGTGCGTACCAACACCCAGACCAAACGCGAGCTGGACAAGATCGACCGTAACATCCTGCGTATCCTCCAGGCGGACGGACGAATCTCCTTCACCGAGCTGGGAGAAAAGGTCGGCCTTTCCACCACGCCTTGCACCGAGCGGGTACGGCGCCTGGAGCGCGAGGGCATCATCATGGGCTACAACGCCCGGCTCAACCCGCAACACTTGAAGGGTAGCCTGCTGGTGTTTGTCGAGATCAGCCTCGACTACAAATCCGGCGACACCTTCGAAGAATTCCGACGCGCCGTGCTGAAATTGCCCCACGTACTGGAATGTCACTTGGTGTCAGGGGATTTCGACTATCTGGTGAAGGCGCGGATTTCCGAGATGGCTTCGTACCGCAAGCTGCTGGGGGACATCCTGCTCAAGCTGCCCCATGTGCGCGAATCCAAGAGCTATATCGTGATGGAAGAGGTGAAGGAGAGCTTGAACCTGCCGATTCCGGATTGAGCCTGGCTCAAGGCAATGGTTATCAGGACGGCCGCTTTCGCGAGCAGGCTCGCTCCCGCACAGAGATCCATTGTGGAAGCGGGCTTGCTCGCGAAGGCCGCGACTCGGTATCGCTGCCTGCTAGACCAACACCTGCCGGTTGCTGGCCATGTATTCGTGAATCTGCTGCTCGACCCGCGGATGGATCAACTCCACCGGTCGCCGCCCATTGGGGCATGGCAGGGTCGCCGTGGTGCCGAACAGCCGACAGATCAACGGTCGCTCTTCATACACGGTGCAACCGTTGGGGCCCAAGTGCACGCAGTCGAGCGCGTCCATGGCCGCGTCCTGCTCGGCGCGAGTCTTGCGGGGCAAGCGGGCCATTTCCTCGGGCGAGGTGGTCACCGGACCACAGCAGTCATGGCAGCCCGGTACACACTCAAACGTGGGAATCTGCTGGCGAAGCGTGCGGATTTTTTGACTGTTGCAGCTCATCGAGGCGGCTACCGGGGGAGATGGTCCGGGATTTTGCCTTAAAAGCCACGGGCCAGACAGCGCCAACCGACCGGTGTTGCCCGGGGAGGAATCCCCGGCTTATGCTCCGTAAAATTTCTCAAACACAATAATCAGGATTACGCACATGAACGCCCGTGTTCAGCAACCTGTCCCGAGCCACGCGCACGCCGCCTCTTATTACGCCGCCAGCAGCCTGCCGCAACCGGACCATCCGGTATTGCAGGGTGAGTTGGTGACGGATGTCTGCGTCGTGGGTGGTGGGTTTTCCGGGTTGAACACGGCGATCGAACTGGCCGAGCGCGGCCTGAGCGTAGTGCTGCTGGAAGCGCACAGGATCGGCTGGGGCGCCAGTGGGCGTAACGGCGGCCAATTGATTCGCGGCGTCGGCCATGGTCTCGATCAGTTCGAACCGATCATCGGCGCCGACGGCGTACGCCAGATGAAGCTCATGGGCCTTGAGGCCGTGGAAATCGTCCGGCAACGCGTCGAGCGTTTTCAGATTCCTTGCGACCTCACCTGGGGCTACTGCGACCTGGCCAACAAGCCCAGCGACCTGGAAGGCTTCGCCGAAGACGCCGAAGAGCTGCGCAGCCTGGGCTATCGCCACCAGACCCGACTGCTGCAAGCCGACGAAATGCACAGCGTCGTGGGCTCGGATCGCTACGTCGGCGGGTTGATCGACATGGGCTCAGGCCATCTGCATCCGCTGAACCTGGCCCTGGGTGAAGCCGCCGCCGCGCAGCAACTGGGGGTCAGGCTGTTCGAGCAATCAGCGGTCACGCGTATCGACTACGGCCCTG
Source organism: Pseudomonas sp. DF11 (assembly GCF_058148565.1). Taxonomy (NCBI): domain Bacteria; kingdom Pseudomonadati; phylum Pseudomonadota; class Gammaproteobacteria; order Pseudomonadales; family Pseudomonadaceae; genus Pseudomonas; species Pseudomonas sp. DF11. The sequence continues at coordinate 377,471 of NZ_JBYVYN010000002.1, read as the reverse complement.
AAGTGAAGGTGCACACCCAGCAGGGTTCGGTTCGCGCCAAGACGCTGGTACTGGGCTGCAACGCCTACCTCAACGGGCTCAATCCGCAACTGGGCGGCAAAGTGCTGCCGGCCGGCAGCTATATCATCGCCACCGAACCCTTGAGCCAAGCCCAGGCCCAGGCGTTATTGCCACAGAACATGGCGGTCTGCGATCAACGCGTGGCGTTGGACTACTACCGGCTTTCAGCGGATCGACGCCTGTTGTTCGGCGGGGCCTGTCATTACTCCGGCCGCGACCCGCAGGACATTGGCGCCTACATGCGTCCGAAGATGCTCAAGGTATTCCCGCAGTTGGCGCAGGTGAAAATCGATTATCAATGGGGCGGGATGATCGGCATCGGTGCCAACCGTTTGCCGCAGATCGGCCGGCTCAAGGACCAGCCCAATGTGTATTACGCCCAAGCCTATTCCGGCCATGGAGTGAACGCCACGCACCTGGCCGGCAAATTGTTGGCCGAAGCGATCAGCGGACAGCAGAGCAGCGGTTTTGACTTGTTCGCCCAGGTTCCGCACATGACCTTCCCGGGTGGCAAGCATTTACGCTCACCGCTGTTGGCGCTGGGGATGTTGTGGCATCGATTGAAAGAGTTGGTTTAACCCCTGAATACCCAGCAGTGGAACCAGACACTTATCAGTGTGGCGAGGGGATTTATCCCCGCTGGGGCGCGAAGCGGCCCTAAAACCTGACACCGGGGAGTGTCAGGTAGATTGCCTTGGGTCTGCTTCGCAGCCCAGCGGGGATAAATCCCCTCGCCACAAGGTCCTGCGCGTTTCATAGCCGCCAGAACGGTTTGAGCCCCTCCTCCCGCGCCTGCTCCCGGCTCAGCCCGATATCACGCAACTGTTCGGGTGTAAGTTCCAACAAGGCTTTGCGTGTATGCAGACGATGCCAGAACAGGGCCCAGCGGCTCAGGTCGGACGGCGCATTGCGCAACATTGCGTCGCGCAGTCCATTCTCCTGCCCTGCCGCCAGTTCCTGACTGTGTAACGTCAGCCGCACATCGCTCAAGCCGTTCATTTTGATCGCTCCTGTTTACTTGGGTAGCCAGAGGTTTCATGATGCGCGGACGGTCAAAAGCAATACAGATTCAACCTATTTCTTTTATAAGCATACAGATTCGCTATCTGCGCCACTGAATCATCATTTTCCAACCCAACTGTATTGGTTGCAGTTGTCTATCTCATCGGGAGTGCACCATGACCCTCTACGTGAACCTCGCCGAACTGCTCGGCACCCGCATCGAACAGGGCTTCTACCGGCCCGGTGACCGGCTGCCTTCAGTGCGGGCTTTGAGCACGGAACACGGGGTCAGCTTGAGTACGGTGCAGCAGGCCTATCGCGTGCTGGAGGACAGTGGGCTGGCGATGCCGAGGCCCAAGTCCGGCTATTTCGTGCCCGTGGGCCGTGAATTGCCGGACCTGCCGGTGGTAGGCCGTCCGGCCCAGCGCCCCGTGGATATTTCCCAGTGGGACCAGGTGCTGGAACTGATCCGCGCCGTACCCCGCCCGGACGTGGTGCAACTGGGACGCGGCATGCCGGATATCAATTCGCCGACCATGAAACCGCTGCTGCGCAGCCTGGCGCAGATCAGCCGCCGACAAGACATGCCTGGCCTGTATTACGACAACATCTACGGCAACCTCGCGTTGCGCGAACAGATCGCCCGCCTGTCGCTGGATTCCGGCTGCCAACTGGGCCCCAACGATTTGATCGTCACCACCGGCTGTCATGAGGCGCTGTCGGTCAGCATCCGCGCCACCTGCGAACAAGGCGATATCGTCGCGGTGGACTCACCCAGCTTTCACGGGGCCATGCAAACCCTCAAGGGCCTGGGCATGAAGGCCTTGGAAATCCCCACCGACCCACTCACCGGCATCAGCCTGGACGCGCTGGAACTGGCGTTGGAGCAATGGCCGATCAAGGCCATACAGTTGACCCCCAGCTGTAACAACCCGCTGGGCTACATCATGCCCGACGCCAATAAACGCGCGCTGCTGAACCTGGCACAGCGCTTCGACGTGGCGATCATCGAAGATGATGTGTATGGCGAATTGGCCTACACCTACCCTCGCCCACGCACCATCAAGTCCTTCGATGAAGACGGCCGCGTCCTGCTCTGCAGTTCGTTTTCCAAGACCCTGGCGCCTGGCTTGCGCATTGGCTGGGTCGCGCCAGGCCGGTATCTGGAGCGGGTGCTGCACATGAAATACATCAGCACCGGCTCCACCGCGCCACAGCCGCAGATCGCCATTGCCGAATTTCTCAAGGGCGGGCATTTCGAACCCCATTTGCGCCGTATGCGTACGCAATACCAGCGCAATCGCGACGTGATGATCGATTGGGTCAGCCGCTACTTTCCGTCGGGCACCCGCGCCAGTCGCCCTCGGGGCAGCTTCATGCTGTGGATCGAGTTGCCGGAAGGCTTCGACACATTGAAGCTCAATCGGGTGTTGCTGGACCAAGGGGTGCAGGTCGCGGTCGGCAGCATCTTTTCGGCATCGGGCAAATACCGCAATTGTCTGCGGATAAACTACGCTGCCAAGCCAACGGCTCAGATCGAAGAGGCTGTACGCAAGGTGGGGGCCGCTGCTATCGCGCTGTTGAACGAAACCCAGCGCGACGTCGTCTGAACTTTATCCAGGGAAGCAGTACCCAACAGCCGATCAACGCAAACAAGCGGAACGCTCCTACGTGAGATCCAGATCGATCCTGCCTTCGCTTTTGTTAGTCGCCTCGCTGCTGGGCGGCTGCGCCAGTTTTGATATCACCCGCGAGCCCTCCCAAGCGTTGCCGGCCGCCGAATCCTCGTTCGGCCGCTCGGTCCAGGCCCAGGCCGCGCCCCATGAAGGCCGTTCCGGCTTTCGGTTGCTCTCCGACAGCACCGAAGCCTTCACCGCCCGGGCCGAGCTGATTCGCCATGCCCAAAGCAGCCTGGACCTGCAGTATTACATCGTCCACGACGGCATCAGTACACGGATGCTGGTGGATGAACTGCTCAAGGCCGCCGACCGGGGCGTGCGCGTGCGCATCCTGCTGGACGACACCACCAGCGACGGCCAGGATCAGATTATCGCGACCCTCGCCGCGCACCCGCGGATCCAGATTCGCCTGTTCAACCCCCTGCACCTGGGCCGCGCCACCGGCGTGACTCGTAGCCTCGGACGCCTGTTCAACCTGTCGTTGCAGCATCGACGGATGCACAACAAGCTGTGGCTGGCGGACAACAGCATGGCCATCGTCGGCGGCCGCAACCTGGGCGATGAGTATTTCGACGCCGAACCCAACCTGAACTTTACCGACATCGACCTGCTCGGCGTCGGGCCGGTGGCCGAACAACTGGGGCACAGTTTCGACCAGTACTGGAACAGCGCCCTGAGCAAGCCCATCGAACAGTTTCTGTCTCCTCGCCCCACGCCCAAGGACCTGGCCAACAGCCGCCTGCGCCTGCAAGAGTCCCTGGAGCAGACCCAGAAGGAAAACCACGCGCTCTACCAGCAACTGACCGCCTACAAGACCCAGCCACGCCTGGATACTTGGCGTGACCAGTTGATCTGGGCCTGGAACCAGGCGCTGTGGGACGCACCCAGCAAAGTGCTGGCCAAGGACGAACCAGATCCGCAACTGTTGCTGACCACGCAACTAGGGCCCGAACTGACGGGGGTCAGCAAGGAACTGATCATGATTTCCGCCTACTTCGTCCCCGGCCAGCCAGGTTTGGTGTACCTGACCAGCCGCGCCGATGCCGGGGTGTCGGTGAGTCTCTTGACCAACTCCCTGGAAGCGACCGATGTGCCAGCGGTGCATGGCGGCTATGCGCCGTATCGCAGGGCACTGCTGGAACATGGCGTGCGCCTGTTCGAGTTGCGACGGCAACCGGGCGACAAAGGCAGCAGCCCTCACCTGTTCTACAGCAAGTCCTATGGCGAATCGGATTCCAGCCTGCACAGCAAGGCGATCATCTTCGACCAGCAAAAGTCCTTCATTGGCTCGTTCAATTTCGACCCACGCTCGGTGCTGTGGAACACCGAGGTTGGCGTATTGGTGGACAGTCCGGAGCTTGCCGGCCAAGTCCGCGAGCTGGCCTTGCAGGGCATGGCGCCAGCGCTGAGTTACCAGGCACGGCTGGAGAATGACAAGCTCGTATGGACCACCGAAGACAACGGCCAGACCCACGACCTGGGCCGTGAACCGGGCAGTTGGTGGCGCCGCTTCAATGCCTGGTTCGCCACGACCATCGGGTTGGAACGGATGCTTTAGGTCCGGGCCGCGTTTGTGGCAAGGGATGTTCAGGCCGTTTGTGTCGCCCCGAATGCCCCTTGGCGCAACAGCAGGATCACCAAGCCGAACGCCCCCGCCGCCATGAACAAAGGCAGCGCATGCCCGCTGATCCATTGGCTGCCCGCTCCCGCCGCCAGCGGGCCGATCAGGCAACCGAGGCCCCACAGTTGCGCGACATGAGCGTTGGCCCGTACCAGCGCATCGTCGCGGTAACGCTCGCCGATCAGGATCAGCGACAAGGTGAACAAGCCTCCGGCACTGGCACCAAACAGCACCCACAGCGGCCAGATCAACAGGGTATCGATCAAAAGCGGAACCGCCAGGCTCGATAACGTCAGCGCCACCGCGCACCCCGTCAGCAGCGCCCGGCGAGACACGCGATCGGCCAGGGCGCCAATGGGCAATTGCAACAAGGCATCGCCGACCACCACGGTGCTGACCATCGCCAGCGCAATATCGGCGCTGAAGCCCTGGCGCAAACAGTAGACCGGCAGCAACGTGAGGATCATCGCCTCGAACGCCGCGAACAACGACACCGCCCAGGCAATCGCCGGCAAGCCTCGGCAAAATGTCCACAAATCGCCGAACGTGACGCTGCCGGCCTCGCTGCTTGGCGCCCCGCTGCGACCCAGCAACAGCAAGGGTGCGATCAACAGCAGGCCGACACCCACCCAGAAGCCGTAATCATGATCGGTTCCCAGCGCGCCCAGCAGCAACGGGCCGGCCAACTGGCTCAGGGCGTAACTGCTGCCATAAAGCGCCACCAATCGTCCGCGCCATTGTTCAATGACCAGTTGGTTGATCCAGCTCTCGCCGAGAATGAACACCAGGGTCAGGACCACGCCAATCACCAGGCGCAGCACCAACCAGACCGGGTAGCTGGGCAATAGCGCCAGCAGTCCGATAGACAGCGCCCCACCCCACAGGCACAGGCGCATCAACCTCGCCGTGCCGAACTGCGTCGCCAGCCGACTCGACACCTTGGCCCCGAGCAACACCCCGACAGCCGGCATCGCAGCCATCACACCGATGGCGAACGAGCCATAGCCCCAGCCTTCGAGACGCAGCGACACCAGCGGCATGCTCACGCCCAGGGCCAGGCCGACACTCAGGACAGACGCCAACACGGCGAAATAAGTCGCCCAACGCATTTCCACGCTCCTGTGGAGAGTTATCGATTTTTCAGGCATCACTACAAAACAATGTGGGAGCGAGCCTGCTCGCGATGCGGAGCAACATTCAACTGAATCGTCGACTGTCATACCGCTATCGCGAGCAGGCTCGCTCCCACAGGGAGATCAACGCTGCATGAAGCCCCCCGGTCACCCTGGGGGCCATCACCGTTACAGCTTGATCCAGGTCGCCTTCAGCTCGGTGTACTTGTCGAACGCATGCAGCGACTTATCGCGACCGTTGCCCGACTGCTTGAAGCCACCGAACGGCGCGGTCATGTCGCCACCGTCGTACTGGTTGACCCAGACGCTGCCGGCACGCAGGGCCTTGGCGGTCAGGTGGGCCTTGGAAATGTCCTTGGTCCATACCGCCGCAGCCAGGCCGTACGGCGTGTCGTTGGCGATCTGCACGGCTTGCTCGGCGGTGTCGAAGGCGATGACCGACAGCACCGGGCCGAAAATCTCTTCCTGGGCGATTTTCATCGCGTTGCTCACGCCATCGAAAATCGTCGGCTCGACGTACGTACCGCCGGTTTCCTCAAGGATTCGCTTGCCACCGGCCACCAGCTTGGCGCCGTCGCTGTGACCGGCCTCGATGTAGGACAGCACGGTGTTCATCTGCTGGGTGTCCACCAGGGCGCCGACATTGGTAGCTGGGTCCAGGGGGTTGCCAGGCTTCCAGCCCTTGAGGGCTTCGATCACCAGCGGCAGGAAGGTGTCCTTGATGGAACGCTCCACCAACAGGCGCGAGCCGGCAGTGCAGACTTCGCCCTGGTTGAACGCGATGGCACTGGCGGCGGATTCAGCAGCGGCTTGCAGATCCGGGGCATCGGCAAACACGATGTTCGGGCTCTTGCCGCCGGCTTCCAGCCAGACACGCTTCATGTTGGATTCGCCGGAGTAGATCATCAGTTGCTTGGCGATCTTGGTGGAGCCGGTGAACACCAGGGTATCGACGTCCATGTGCAGGGCCAGGGCCTTGCCAACGGTATGGCCGTAGCCAGGCAGCACGTTCAGCACGCCTTTCGGAATGCCGGCTTCAATCGCCAGGGCCGCGATACGGATGGCGGTCAGCGGGGATTTTTCCGACGGTTTGAGCACCACCGAGTTGCCGGTGGACAGCGCCGGACCAAGCTTCCAGCAGGCCATCATCAGCGGGAAGTTCCACGGCACGATAGCGCCCACGACGCCCACCGGCTCACGGGTTACCAGGCCCAACTGATCGTGCGGGGTGGCCGCCACTTCGTCGTAGAGCTTGTCGATGGCTTCGCCGCTCCAGCTCAACGCTTGAGCTGCTCCTGGGACGTCGATGTTCAGCGAGTCGCTGATCGGCTTGCCCATGTCCAGGGTTTCGAGCAGGGCCAGCTCTTCGGCGTTCTGCCTGAGCAGGCCGGCGAAACGAATCATGGTGGCTTTGCGCTTGCTTGGCGCCAGGCGCGACCAGACGCCGGAATTGAAAGTGGCGCGGGCGTTTTCGACGGCACGCTGGGCGTCGGCAACGTCACAGCTGGCGATCTTGCCGAGCAGGCGGCCATCGACCGGGCTGAGGCAATCGAAGGTTTCGCCGGACACCGCATCGGTGTACTCGCCGTTGATAAAGGCGCGGCCTTCGATCTTCAGGTCGCGGGCGCGTTGTTCCCAATCGGCACGAGTCAGGGTGGTCATGCGTGTGTCCTCCTCTTATTGAGTAAGAACGCCGCGCAATGCGCAGCGCTCAACGAATTCTGCCCGGCCAGCCTGTTTTCCGCGCTGTTTTCGGCGCTATCTTTGGCACAGGGCACCCGCCACCCTAAACCAGCGGCTGGTCATGTTTCAATATATTTGACATAACGCCGGTAAACGACCTTGCGATGTTCGTTTTAATAAACATAGACTCGAAACCTTCCAAGCCATCACCGGGATCTACCGCATGAGCATTCAGGACATCGTCGATTTCAGCCAGGCCAATACTCCTGCCGAACGCTATCGCCCGGACGCGGCCAAGGTGTTCAAGGGCGATCCCGAACAAACCGTGTTCAACCACTACAGCAGCCCCTGCGGGCAAATGAATGCGGGCGTATGGGAAGGCGCCATCGGTCAGTGGATGGTCAACTACACCGAGCATGAATATTGCGAGATCGTCCAGGGCGTTTCCGTGCTGCGCGACGACGATGGCAATGCCAAGACCTTGCGGGCTGGCGACCGTTTTGTCATTCCAGCGGGTTTCAAGGGCACCTGGGAAGTGTTGGAGCCGTGCCGCAAGATTTATGTGGTCTTCGAGCAGAAGGCTTGAGCCCCGCTGAAAAAGCCGCTGACACTCTAACGCTGGTCAATGACCGGCCAAGCAGATGAGACTGCTCGCGGGCGCCACATTTTATTGTCGCAACGGCTACGCACAGGAGGTGCGGCCACCCCGACAGGTGAGCGACCCGACCTATCAATATTTGCAAGGAGGCAAACATGCCCGTCTTACCCGATCAAGGCGACACCGTCGTCATTCCCATGCCGACCGATCAATGCGATCTCGCCATCGCCCAATACACCATCGGTCAGAAATGCACCCCCGAACTGCTTGAAGAGGTTCGCGCCCTGGCCAATGGAGCTCCCGTGCGCGCCACGGGCCCGAAGTATCCTACGAGCTGGGATCTGCGTCCGCGACGCATCAACCTGCATACCAATGCCGACAGAATCATTGTCAGCATCAACTGCGGCTGATCGATAACGTCGCTGATACACAAACCAACGCACAACAAAAAAGGCCCGTATCTCGCGATACGGGCCTTTTTCGTAAGAAGGGAAAAATCAATTACTTGATTTTGCCTTCCTTGTAGATCACGTGCTTGCGAACAACCGGATCATATTTCTTGATCTCGATTTTGTCCGGGGTAGTACGCTTGTTCTTGTCGGTAGTGTAGAAGTGACCAGTACCGGCGCTCGAGATCAAACGAATCAATTCACGCATGATTAGCTCCCTTAAACCTTGCCATCGCGACGAAGTTCGGCCAGCACGACACTGATGCCACGCTTGTCGATGATGCGCATGCCCTTGGCAGATACGCGCAGACGCACAAAACGTTTCTCTTCTTCAACCCAGAAGCGGTGATGCTGCAGGTTCGGCAGGAAACGACGACGGGTTTTGTTGTTTGCGTGGGAAATGTTATTCCCAGTCACCGGACCCTTACCGGTAACTTGACAGACTCTCGACATGCCTCAGCCCTCTAAAACCACATGCCCAACCCGGCATGGGTTGGCCGCTTAATCTCTCAGTCATTTGGCGCCAGGCGCCGCGTTTCTTTAAGGGTCTTACCGGCTACACCTACAGTGAAGGAACCGGGCCCCTAGAAAAGAGCGCTGCTTTATACCAGAAAGACCACAGCGCAACAACAGTCGATGTGATTTGTCTTCACCGGGAATCCTCGACCAACCGCCCTGGACGGCTGGGGTAAAGGCCGGCGCGGCCCGTTACCACTCGTCGCTGCGCGCAGGTTTTTTTCACCCGCGACGGTTTTGAGCCATCAACGCGCCGGCGCAGAGTGCCGGAAAATGCAAAAAGGGGATAGTCATTTAGCGACGAGCCCACTAGGGTAGGCCTTTTCCAGACTGCACTCGCAGATGGGCCTTCGACTTGCACAGGAAACCGACCATGCGCCTCGCTGCCCTACCATTGTTGCTCGCCCCTCTGCTGATTACCCCGCAGGCCTTGGCCGCCGCCCTGAGCGTCTGCACCGAAGCCAGCCCGGAAGGGTTCGATGTCGTCCAGTACAACTCCCTGACGACTACCAACGCCTCTGCCGACGTGCTGATGAACCGCCTGGTGGATTTCGACACCGCCAGCGGCAAGGTGGTCCCCAGCCTGGCCGAACACTGGGAAGTCTCGACCGACGGCCTGACCTACCTGTTCAAGCTACGCCCACAGGTCAAGTTCCATCGTACCGAGTACTTCACGCCGCGCCGCGACCTGACCGCCGAAGACGTGAAATTCAGCTTCGAGCGCATGCTCGACCCGGCGAATCCTTGGCACAAGGTTGCGCAGAGTGGTTTCCCCCACGCCCAGTCCATGCAGCTACCCGCCCTGATCAAGAAAATCGACGCACTGGACCCGCTGACCGTTCGCTTCACCCTCGATCACGCGGATTCGACCTTCCTGGCGACGTTGAGCATGGGCTTTGCCTCCATCTATTCGGCCGAATACGCCGATCAGTTGCTCAAGGCCGGCACACCGGAAAAACTCAACAGCCAACCGATCGGTACCGGCCCGTTCATTTTCAACCGATTCCAGAAAGACGCTTCGATTCGCTACAAGGCCAATGCTGATTATTTCGGCGGCAAGCCCCAAGTGGATCCCTTGATCTTCGCCATCACGCCAGACGCCAACGTGCGCCTGCAGAAACTGCGTCGCAACGAATGCCAGATCGCCCTGTCACCCAAGCCGCTGGACGTACAGGCCGCCCGCCAGGAGCCCACGCTGGGCGTGGCCCAGACGGACGCCTTCATGACCGCGTTCGTGGCGATCAACAGCCAGCATCCGCCACTGGACAAACCTGAGGTGCGCCAAGCCATCAACCTGGCGTTCGACAAGGCCAGCTACCTCAAGACTGTCTTCGAAGGCACCGCCGAAGCCGCCAATGGCCCCTACCCGCCCAACACCTGGAGCTATGCCAAGAGCCTGCCGGGCTACGCCCATGACCCCGCCAAGGCTCGTGAATTGCTGGCCAAGGCCGGTTTGAAGGAAGGTTTCCAGACCACCATCTGGACTCGGCCATCCGGCAGCCTGCTGAACCCCAACCCCAGCGTCGGCGCGCAACTGCTGCAGTCCGACCTGGCGGAAATCGGCATCCAGGCCGAAATCCGCGTGATCGAATGGGGAGAACTGATCCGCCGCGCCAAGGCCGGCGAACATGACCTGCTGTTCATGGGCTGGGCGGGCGACAACGGCGACCCGGACAACTTCCTCACGCCGCAGTTTTCCTGCGCGGCGGTCAAGTCCGGGACCAACTTCGCCCGCTACTGCAACCCCGACCTGGACAAACTGATCAGCGCCGGCAAGACCACCAGCGAACAGGGTGTGCGCGCCAAGCTCTACGAACAGGCACAGGCGCAGATCCAGCAACAGGCCCTGTGGCTGCCGCTGGCCCACCCAACCGCCTTCGCCCTGACCCGCAAGGATGTCCAGGGTTATGCGGTCAGCCCATTTGGGCGGCAGGATTACTCGAAGGTCAGTATCAAGTAACCGGCTGCATGCTTTAAAACCTGTGGGAGCGGGCTTGCTCGCGAAAGCGGTGGGTCAGTCAGCATTGATGTCGCCTGACACGACCTCTTCGCGAGCAAGCCCGCTCCCACAGGAATTGCAATTGCCTGATATCGCCTACATCCACCCATACTCCGCCATGGACAGCGGCTCCCCCTCGCCAACGATGAAGTGATCGAGCACCCGCACATCGATCAGCTCCAACGCCTCCTGAAGCCGTTCCGTGAGCACCCGGTCGGCCTGGCTGGGCTCGGTATTGCCGGAGGGATGGTTGTGACACAGGATCAATGCGGCGGCGTTATGGGCCAGGGCACGCTTGACCACCTGCCGGGGATAGACGCTGGCGCTGTCGATGGAGCCGCGAAACAACGCCTCATATGCCAGCACCCGATGTCGGGAATCCAGGAACAGACATCCAAATACCTCATGGGGCTCGTGGCGCAGCATGGCCTTGAGGTAGTCCCGCACTGCCAGCGGACTTTCCAGTACAGAATCTCGTCGCAGATTTTCGGCCAGATGCCGACGGCCCATTTCCAGCACGGCCTGCAACTGCGCGAACTTCGCCGGCCCCAGGCCCAGGTGTGCGCTGAAGGTGCGCAGATCGGCCTCCAGGAGAATCCGCAGGCCGCCGAATTGATGCAGCAGATGTCGCGCCAGGTCCACCGCACTTTTCCCGGACACCCCCGTGCGCAGGAAAATCGCCAACAGCTCGGCATCCGAAAGACTCGCCGCCCCCCACTCCAATAACCTCTCCCGCGGCCGCTCGGCCGTCGGCCAATCCCGAATACTCATGACATCTCCCTGATTGTGGCACCGCTGTTCCATAGCGGTCGCTGTGATATCGTAGCCCATCTTTTTTGCAGGCGATTTGCCCCTGGCAGCGGCCAAGGGGGTCGCCTCGCACTGACCACTGAAATCGAAAGGCAGGCCTATGCAGCGGCTGTATCGGAAACGCATCGTTCTGGGCGTCGGCGGCGGCATTGCCGCCTACAAGAGCGCCGAGCTGGTTCGCAGGCTTATCGACCAGGGCGCGGAAGTACGGGTCGTCATGACCCGCGGCGGCGCTGAATTCATCACCCCACTGACCATGCAGGCCCTGTCCGGGCACCCGGTCCACCTGGATTTGCTCGACCCGGCGGCAGAGGCCGCCATGGGCCATATCGAACTGGCCAAGTGGGCCGACCTGGTGCTGATCGCCCCGGCTACCGCCGATCTGATCGCCCGTTTGGCCCAGGGCATCGCCGATGACCTGTTGACCACCCTGGTGCTCGCCACTGACGCCGTGGTCGCCGTCGCGCCCGCCATGAACCAGGCCATGTGGCGCGACCCGGCGACCCAGGCCAACCTGCAATTGCTGGAAAGCCGCGCCCTGAAGGTCTTCGGCCCGGCCTCCGGGAGCCAGGCCTGCGGCGATGTCGGCATGGGCCGCATGCTTGAAGCCACTGACCTGGCCCAGTGCGCCGCCGACTGCTTCCAGCGCCAGGCGCTGACCGGCAAACACGTACTGATTACCGCCGGACCGACCCAGGAAAACATCGACCCGGTGCGCTACATCACCAACCACAGCTCCGGAAAAATGGGCTTCGCCCTGGCCGAAGCCGCCGTGGAAGCCGGCGCCCGGGTAACGCTGATCACCGGCCCCGTGCATTTGCCGACCCCGGACCGGGTCACCCGCATCGACGTGGTCAGCGCCCGGGACATGCTCGCCGCCTGCGAAGCAGCCATCCCGTGCGACCTGTTCATCGCCTCGGCTGCGGTAGCGGACTACCGCCCGGAAGTAGTCGCCCCGCAAAAATTGAAGAAAGACCCTACAAGCGGCGACGGCCTGCTACTACAAATGGTGCGCAACCCGGACATCCTGGCCAGCATCGCCACCCGCCCCGACCGCCCGTTCAGTGTCGGCTTCGCCGCCGAGACCGAACACCTGCTCGATTACGCCGCGCGCAAGCTCAAGGACAAGAACCTGGACTTGATCGTCGCCAACGACGTCGCCAACCCGAACATCGGCTTCAACAGCGAAGAAAACGCCTGCAGCGTGATCGACCGCCAGTTGCACGCCACGCTTTTCGCCCAGACCAGCAAGAGCAAGATCGCTCGCCAACTGATCACTTTTATCGCCGAACGGCTGAACCAGGTTTAATTTTCATGCACGCTCTACAAGCCAAGATCCTCGACCCACGCATCGGCAACGAATTCCCACTGCCGCAATACGCGACACCGGGCTCCGCCGGCCTCGACCTGCGGGCCATGCTCAAGCAGGACACGATCCTGGAGCCGGGCCAGACCCTGCTGATCCCTACCGGCCTGTCGGTGTACATCGGCGACCCGGGCCTGGCCGCGCTGATCCTGCCACGCTCGGGCCTGGGCCATAAGCACGGCATCGTGCTGGGCAACCTGGTGGGCCTGATCGACTCCGATTACCAGGGCGAACTGATGGTCTCGTGCTGGAACCGCGGCCAGACAGCGTTCAACATCGCCGTAGGCGAACGCATCGCACAGTTGGTGCTGGTTCCAGTGGTTCAGGCTCACTTCGAACTGGTCGAAGAATTCGACGAAAGCCAGCGCGGTGCCGGTGGTTTCGGGCATTCCGGCAGCCATTGAGCGGTGGTTTCAGGCCGGGCGTCCTGCCCGGCCCGTTTATTAAGCTTCTATTTCAGGACAAAAAATGCGCAATGGCTTTCTGCTAGGTTTCCCAACCGGAATCAATGTATTAGGCGAGCGAGACCGGGGTAACGCTGTCTCATGGCATTTTCCCACCACGAACTCTCTGTCAAAAACGCCGTCATACCCTTCAGCTTGAGCCTGCCGACGCCCATCGTCGGCCTGTCCAGTCACCTTCCTGATAGAGCGCCCCGCCCATGAACACCCCAGCCGCAATCGCCCCGATCTTCCCTGAAAGCATCTTCCGCGCCTACGACATCCGTGGCGTGGTACCGGAAACCCTCACCGCCGAAACCGCCTACTGGATCGGCCGCGCCATTGGCTCCCAGAGCCTGGCCCAGGGCGAACCGAACGTGTGTGTCGGCCGTGACGGCCGTCTGTCGGGCCCCGAGCTGGTCGAACAACTGATCAAAGGCGTTGCCGACAGCGGCTGCCACGTCAGCGACGTGGGCCTGGTGCCGACCCCGGCGCTGTACTACGCCGCCAACGTGCTGGCCGGTAAATCCGGCGTGATGCTCACCGGCAGCCACAACCCGTCGAACTACAACGGTTTCAAGATCGTCATCGCCGGCGACACCCTCGCCAACGAGCAGATCCAGGCCCTGCACACCCGCCTCAAGACCAACGACCTGAGCAGCGGCCAGGGCAGCATCACCAAAGTCGATATCCTCGAGCGCTACAACGACGAAATCGTCAAGGACGTGAAACTCGCCCGCCGCCTGAAAGTGGTGGTCGACTGCGGCAACGGCGCGGCCGGTGTGATCGCCCCGCAACTGATCGAAGCCCTGAACTGCGAAGTCATCCCATTGTTCTGCGACGTGGACGGCAACTTCCCTAACCACCACCCGGACCCGGGCAAACTGGAAAACCTCGAAGACCTGATCGCCAAGGTCAAGGAAACCAACGCCGACCTGGGCCTGGCCTTCGACGGTGACGGCGACCGCGTGGGCGTGGTGACCAATACCGGCAGCGTGGTGTTCCCCGACCGCCTGCTGATGCTGTTCGCTCGCGACGTGGTGGCGCGCAATCCGAACGCTGAAATCATCTTCGACGTTAAGTGCACCCGTCGCCTGGTGCCGTTGATCAAGGAATATGGCGGTCGTCCATTGATGTGGAAAACCGGTCATTCGTTGATCAAGAAAAAAATGAAACAAAGCGGCGCCCTGCTGGCCGGTGAGATGAGCGGCCACATCTTCTTCAAGGAGCGCTGGTTCGGTTTCGACGACGGTATCTACAGCGCCGCGCGCCTGTTGGAAATCCTCAGCAAGGAAAAATCCAGCGCCGAAGAGCTGTTTGCCACCTTCCCGAACGATATTTCTACGCCAGAAATCAATATCCATGTGACCGAAGAGAGCAAATTCAGCATCATTGATGCACTGCACGACGCTCAATGGGGCGAAGGCGCCGAACTGACCACCATCGACGGTGTGCGGGTCGACTATCCCCACGGCTGGGGCCTGGTTCGCGCATCCAACACCACGCCGGTGCTGGTGCTGCGTTTCGAGGCCGACAACGAAACCGAACTGCAGCGCATCAAGGACGTGTTCCACACCCAACTCAAACGTGTTGCACCTGATCTCCAACTACCGTTTTGATTTTTTGAAGCACTACCGGAGCCCTGAATGACCCTCGAACGCGAAGCCGCCGCCAACACCGCCAAGGTCCTGTCCGAAGCGTTGCCTTATATCCGACGCTACGTCGGCAAGACCCTGGTGATCAAATACGGCGGCAACGCGATGGAAAGCGAGGAGCTGAAAACCGGCTTCGCCCGCGACATCGTGCTGATGAAGGCCGTGGGCATCAACCCGGTGGTCGTACACGGCGGCGGCCCGCAGATCGGCGACCTGCTCAAGCGTCTGTCGATCGAGAGCCACTTCATCGATGGCATGCGCGTCACCGACGCGCAGACCATGGATGTGGTGGAAATGGTCCTGGGCGGCCAGGTCAACAAGGACATCGTCAACCTGATCAACCGTCATGGCGGCAGCGCCATCGGCCTGACAGGCAAGGACGCCGAGCTGATCCGGGCGAAAAAACTCACCGTCACCCGCCAGACGCCGGAGATGACCCAACCGGAAATCATCGACATCGGGCATGTGGGCGAAGTGGTCGGCATCAACACCGACCTGCTGAACCTGCTGGTCAAGGGCGATTTCATCCCGGTCATCGCGCCGATCGGCGTGGGCGCCAACGGTGAGTCGTACAACATCAACGCTGACCTGGTGGCCGGCAAGGTTGCCGAAGCGCTGAAAGCTGAAAAGCTGATGCTGCTGACCAACATCGCCGGCCTGATGGACAAGTCGGGCAAGGTCCTGACCGGGCTGTCGACCCAGCAGGTCGATGACCTGATCGCCGACGGCACCATCTACGGCGGCATGCTGCCCAAGATTCGTTGCGCGCTGGAAGCGGTACAGGGCGGCGTCGGCAGCTCGCTGATCATCGACGGCCGGGTTCCGAATGCGATTCTGCTGGAGATCTTCACCGATACCGGCGTGGGTACGTTGATCAGTAATCGCAAGCGTCCCTGATACCTGAAACGCAAAAGATCGCGACCTTGACAGCTCCATAGTGGAATTCGAAACACGAATGCCATTTTGCGCTGGTAAGGCTCGCGATCTTTTTTGCGGGTAAGAAAAGATCTGGGTCACCTCTAAGTTTCAAAAAAAAGCCTGTTTCAACGAATGCTGAAAACCAGCTTTTAGTGAAATCGCTAGACGTTTTTCACCATAAAAGCTATTTTCAGCATTCGTTGAAAAGGTGACTATCAATGAAAACACTCGAATCAAGCTCAAAAGAGGCTCTTCAAGACCTCCTGAGCAAAGTACCGATCATCGAGATAAAAAGCTTCAAGACCACGCCGACAGCCAAAAACTGGGCCCCCGACTTCATTGTTGAAATCGACGCCTCGGGAAAATCCCACTCCCTGGCCTGCGAGATTAAAGCCAATGGGCAGCCCAGATTTGTAACCACAGCCATACTCCAGCTTCGCGACTACGTGAGTGAGTGGGACACAGAGGTCACGCCTATCGTGATAGCCCCCTATCTTTCGCTTGCTGCCAGACAGGCATGCCGGGAAAAGGGGGTCGGTTATCTGGATCTGGAGGGTAACGCCTGGTTTTCGTTCGATGGCGTATTCATCGATCACCAAGTCGCAGAAAAGCCGCCCTCGGAACATAGGGGGCTTAAGTCCCTCTTCAAGCCAAAATCAGCGCAGATTCTTCGTACGATGTTGCGCGACCCCGATCATGCATGGCGGGTTGTAGAGCTCTCCGAGGCGGCCAACGTGAGCTTGGGCCAAGTCAGTAATGTGCGCACGGCTCTACTTGATCGAGAATGGGGACGAGCAACACGCGATGGATTTTTCCTGTCCGATCCTCAATCACTTCTGGATGCATGGGTCAAAGTCTATGAGACTCCATCCGGGGAGCGTAAAAAGTTCTATACCCCCCTACACGGCAGCGCCCTGGAAAATGCGGCACGGAGCGTGATTGGCGAACAGGGCAATGGGCGCACGGTTTTTTCTTCATTTTCCGCCGCACAATGGCTCGCCCCCTATGCCCGAGTGAGCACGAATTACTTTTATGCGGACAGTGAGGGACTGGAAAAATTAATCTCAGCTCTGCAGCTGACACCCGTCACCAAAGGTGAAAATGTGGTGATCACACTACCCAAGGACGAAGGGCTTCTTTTGGATATCGTCGAAGCGGCGCCCAATGCAATATGCACCAGCCCTGTTCAAACCTATTTGGATCTAGCCGTTGCCGGAGAACGCGCAAAGGAAGCAGCCGAATATCTACGCCAGGAAAAACTGACATGGGCCCGTTAGTGCCGCGGGAGCCTCAATCAGCCTCGGATTATGAAGACAGGACGACGACTGCTGTAAAAGCGGTACTCGTCGAAATGGGCCAGATTCTGGGTAGTTTCAAAGGAAAGTTTGCAGTGATCGGCGGCGCGGTGCCATGGCTGCTCCTTGCAAATGACGATATGCAGCATGTCGGTACGCTCGATGTCGACTTGAGTCTTGACGCAGAAGCACTTGGCGATGGCGAGTACGCGACTCTGGTCGAAGCCTTGATGGGTAATGGGTACGAGCAAAGAGGAGAACTAAGACGCTTCCAACTCGTTCGCCAGGTTCCCGTGGATGATGGCGGAGCCCCGATAGATGTGATCGTAGACTTCTTGATGCCACGCGACGCCGCGATCATTCAAAATAAGCCGCCCATTCTGAGCGACTTTGCGGTTCAACGTGCCGATGGCGCCGACCTGGCAATGCGGTTTTATCAGATGGTCGCAATTGAAGGCCCCATGCCTACCGGGGGTACAAATCGAGTCGAGGTTGCCGTGTGCTCCATCCCGGCATTGCTCGCGATGAAAGGCTATGCCCTTAATGGTCGACACAAACAGAAAGACGCCTACGACATTTATTATTGTGTTCGCAATTATCCGGGCGGCATAACAGCGCTCGCGCAAGAGTGCCGACCCGTACTCGAAACCGGAAGTGGCGAGCAGGGCTTCCTTTACATCTGCCAAAAATTTGATATTGCCAACGGTTATGGCCCGACGTCAGTTAGGCGTTTCGTCGAAGATAGCCAGATCCTTGAGGATCGGACTCCGGATCAATGGCAGCAGGATGCTTTCGGGCAAGTGGATGCCTTACTGCGTGCCCTTCACTTAAGGGAGTGAAGAGCCACTGTAAGCAAAAAGACCCCGCCCAACCTGGTTGAGCGGGGTCTTTTTTATGTGCCGATTACTCAGTGAAAGCGAGCTCCCACAGGGTTTAGCACAAGCCGATCAAACGCCGAACTGGGCGCGATAAGCCTCAACCGCTGGCAAATGCTGCTTGAGCTGCGGGTCGTCGGCCAAAAACTCCAGTACCTGGGTCAGCGACACAATGCTGATCACCGGGATGCCGAAGTCGCGCTCCACTTCCTGGATCGCCGACAGTTCACCGTTGCCGCGCTCCTGACGGTTCAGGGCGATCAGCACGCCGGCGGCCTTGGCGCCCTCCTGGGAACCGATGATCTGCATCACTTCACGGATCGCGGTGCCGGCGGTGATCACGTCGTCGATGATCAGCACGTCGCCGGTCAACGGCGCGCCTACCAGGCTGCCGCCTTCGCCGTGGGCCTTGGCCTCCTTGCGGTTGAAGCACCAGGGCAGGTCGCGGTCATGGTGTTCGGCCAGGGCGACAGCGGTGGTGGCGGCCAGCGGGATACCTTTGTAGGCCGGGCCGAACAGCACGTCGAAGGGGATGCCGCTCTCGACGATGGCCGCCGCATAAAAACGACCCAACTGCGCCAGGGCGGTTCCGGTGTTGAACAGGCCGGCATTGAAGAAGTACGGGCTGGTACGCCCGGACTTGAGGGTGAACTCACCGAAGCGCAAAACGCCGCGATCGATGGCAAAACGAATGAAATCGCGCTGATACGCCTGCATGAAAAAAAGCCTCAAATACCGCGGATTTAGCTAAATAGGTACACGCCGTGTATCATACACGCACGTGATTTTTGGGGCCATTTATGCGGATCATCAGTGTGAACGTCAATGGTATTCAGGCTGCAGTCGAGCGTGGTTTGCTCAGTTGGCTGCAAGCACAGAATGCCGACGTCATCTGCCTGCAGGACACCCGCGCCTCCGCCTTTGAACTTGACGATGCAGCCTTCCAACTGGATGGTTACTTCCTTTATGCCTGCGATGCCGAAGTCCCCGCCCAGGGTGGCGTGGCTTTGTACTCGCGGCTGCAACCGAAGGCTGTCATCAACGGTCTTGGTTTCGAGACGGCGGACCGCTACGGGCGCTACCTGCAAGCCGATTTCGACAAGGTCAGCATCGCGACCTTACTGCTCCCTTCGGGGCAGAACGGCGATGAAGATTTGAATCAGAAATTCAAGTTGATGGACGATTTCGCCCGTTACCTGGATAAACAGCGGCGCAAACGTCGCGAGTACATTTATTGTGGCTCGCTGTACGTGGCGCAACAGAAGCTGGATATCAAGAACTGGCGCGACAGCCAACAATCTCCTGGCTTCCTGGCGCCGGAACGGGCCTGGATGGACGAGATCATTGGCAACATGGGCTATGTCGATGCCCTGCGTGAAGTCAGCCGTGAAGGTGATCAGTACAGCTGGTGGCCGGACAACGAGCAGGCCGAGATGCTCAACCTCGGTTGGCGTTTCGACTACCAGTTGCTGACGCCTGGGCTGCGCCGTTTCGTACGCAGCGCCCGCCTGCCGCGCCAGCCACGGTTCTCGCAGCATGCGCCGCTGATCGTGGATTACGACTGGACGCTGACCATCTAAGCCTATCGGCGACCTCCCGCAGGTCGACCGGCCAAAGAAAATGCCCGTTTCGCAAGAAACGGGCATTTTTTATGGAACACGCTACCGCGTCGATCATCAAGCCGCGGCAAAAAACGGCAAGGCAAGGTACAACTTGATGACGATGACGTTAATGATATCGATGAAGAACGCCCCCACCATGGGCACCACCAGGAATGCTATCTGCGAAGGTCCGTAGCGCTGCGTCACCGCTTGCATGTTGGCAATGGCCGTCGGCGTGGCACCCAATCCAAAACCGCAATGCCCTGCCGCCAATACCGCGGCGTCGTAATGACCGCCCATGAGCCTGAACGTCACGAAAATCGCAAACAGCGCCATGACCAACGTCTGGGCCGCCAGGATAATGAAGATCGGCAAGGCCAGTGAGGCCAGGTCCCACAACTTGAGTGACATCAAGGCGATCGCCAGGAACAGTGACAAGCTGACATTGCCAAGCACGGACACTTCTCGCTCGAATACTTGATACAGGCCCAGTGCCGAAAGCCCGTTACGCAGAACCACTCCCACGAACAAGACGCAAACGAACGTCGGCAATTCGAAGGCCGTATCGTGGAGCTGACCATTCAAGAGCGTACCGGCCAACAGGCTGACCGCGATCAGGGCGAGCGTCTCGATGAACGAAAATGGTGTGATCGAGCGCTCTTTGTTCGGCTGCTCGAAGCCTTTGGGTACCCGGGGCTTTTCTGTCTCGAGGCAGCCGGGTGACTGGACACGCTTGATGAGAAGGCGAGCGACCGGTCCACCGATCAAGCCACCCAACACCAAGCCAAATGTCGCAGAAGCCATCGCCAACTCGGAGGCGGAAGCCAGGCCGAACTTCTCACTGAACACCGTCCCCCACGCCGCGCCGGTCCCGTGACCGCCCGCCAAGGTGATCGAACCTGTCAGCAACCCCATCAGCGGATCGAGCCCCAGCGCTTTTGCCAGCCCGATGCCCATGGCGTTCTGAACCAGCAGCAGGCCAGTGACTGCCATTAGGAAAACGCCCACGACACGCCCGCCTTTCTTCAGGCTGGCGAAGTCCGCACTCAGGCCAATGGTGGCAAAAAACGCCAACATCAACGGTGTTTGCAGCGAAGTATCAAATCGAACTTCAACTTCAAGCCCCCGCAAAGCCAACAGGACCAAGGCAACTACCAGGCCACCCGCCACAGGCTCAGGGATATTGTAGGCGCGTAGAAAACCAACACGCGTAACGAGCCCACGCCCCAGTAACAGCACTAAAGAGGCGGCGACAAGTGTTCCATAGAAATCGAGTTGAAACATGAGTGTTTATCTTTTTATATACATTCAGTGGCGAACTTTTTACCTGGGCACGCCGCTTGAACAGGTTGATTGCCTCAGCATTGATTGGCTTTGAATTCAAGGACCTTCAATGGTCTGAATATATCGAAATATTTCTGAACGAATATAACTTGGACGCAACTCTATCAATCGAAGCGTCTTATTGCCAAGCATAGAGGACGCACTGAACCTGTGCAGTTGTGACTAAAAATTTAAAGGCGATCAATATGCCCAATAACTCTCTGTACAAAGGGATACAACACATAAAGAGAAACAATTATGACTTCAAAAAGAAAATGCCCCGATAAACGGGGCATTTTTCTTGAAACGAAGTTTTGATCGTTATTTGACCAAGCGCCAGGTAAACGGATACCGATACGGCTGCCCTTCATTGGCCTTCACGCCGCCGATGATGGTCAACACCAACGCACCGATGGCCACCAGGCCGAACAGGAAGAAGCCGATCACCACGACCATCAGCAACAGGCAGATCGCCGAAGCGATGGCCACAGTGATCTGGAAGTTCAGCGCTTCCTTGCCCTGGGCGTCGATGAACGGGTCAGACTCGCGCTTGAGCTGCCAGAGCACCAGCGGCCCGATCAGCGTACCGAACGGAATCCAGATCCCCAACAAGGCGGACAGGTGACAAAACATTGCCCATTGACGCGCCTCTTTGCTCGGCTGGGGCAGCAGGACTTGCTCATCACTCATGACACTCTCCTTGTCTGAAGCGTGGATCGATCAGTCAGCCAACGCGGCTTTTTGCAGTTCGAAGATCTCGTTCATGCCTTTCTTCGCCAACTCCAGCATAGCGTTCAATTCTTCCGGCTGGAACGGTGCACCCTCGGCGGTGCCCTGAACCTCGATGAAACCGCCGGCACTGGTCATGACCACGTTCAGGTCGGTCTCGGCGGCGGAATCTTCCAGATAATCCAGGTCCAGCACCGGCTCGCCCTGGTACATGCCCACGGACACGGCGGCGATCATCTGCTTGAGCGGGTCGCCACCCTTGAGGCCGCCGCGCTTCTTGATCACTTTCAAGGCATCGACCAGGGCGACCATGGCCCCGGTGATGGACGCAGTACGCGTACCGCCGTCGGCCTGGATCACATCGCAATCGACATACAGCGTCACGTCGCCCAACTTGGACATGTCCAGTGCGGCGCGCAGCGAACGGCCGATCAGGCGCTGGATCTCCAGGGTACGACCGCCCTGCTTGCCACGGCTGGCCTCGCGCTGGTTCCGCTCACCGGTGGCGCGCGGCAGCATGCCGTATTCGGCGGTCAGCCAGCCTTGGCCCTGGCCCTTGAGGAACCGTGGCACGCCGTTTTCGACGCTGACGGTGCAGATGACCTTGGTATCACCGAATTCGACCAGTACAGATCCCTCGGCGTGTTTGGTGTAGTTGCGGGTAATGCGGATCGAGCGAAGCTGATCGGCAGCGCGACCACTTGGACGTTTCATAGGGAACACCTGTACAGAGGACTGAAAACTGCCGGGCATTATAGAGCCGTGAGCCGTCATAGGGCAGTTAAACGTAGCGCAGTTCTGAGCGAAGCCGCTCAAAGGCCCGCCCGACGGGTTGCAGCGCTTTGTCACATGCCCGGTTTGGGGCCAAGGGCTCACTGCGCTACAATCCTGCGCCTTTGCTGCCCTTGGGCTTTTATTTACAGATCCCAGGCCCATGACCACCGTCGTGCCGGCCTGCATTGCGAGGAACCTCCATGGTGCACAGCATGACCGCCTTCGCCCGCGTCGAAAAGGCCGGGGCCCAAGGCACGCTGAGCTGGGAACTGCGCTCGGTCAACAGCCGTTACCTGGAGCCGCACCTGCGCCTGCCCGAATCCTTCCGCGACCTGGAAGGCGGCGTGCGCGAAGCCCTGCGCCAGGGCCTGTCCCGGGGCAAGCTGGAATGCACTCTGCGTTTCACCGAAGAAAGCACTGGCAAAACCCTGCAAGTGGACCGCGAGCGCGCCGCGCAACTGGTCGCAGCAGCCGAAACCGTTGCCAGCCTGATCAAGAACCCTGCTGCCCTGAATCCGCTGGAAGTCCTCGCCTGGCCCGGCGTGCTGGTGGGTGATGCGAGCGACCCGCAAGCGCTGAACGCCGAGGCGATGGCGTTGTTCAATGAAGGGCTCAGGGAACTCAAGGCCGGCCGCGAGCGTGAAGGCGCGGAGCTGGCCCGGCTGATCAACGAGCGCCTGACGTCCATAGAAGAAGATGTCAGCACCCTGCGCGAGCTGGTCCCGCAGATGCTTGCCACCCAGCGCCAGAAAGTCCTCGATCGCTTCGCCGACATGAAGGCCGAGCTGGACCCGCAACGCCTGGAACAGGAAATGGTCATGCTCGCGCAAAAGAGCGACGTGGCCGAAGAACTGGATCGCCTGAGCACCCACATCATCGAAGTTCGCCGGGTGCTCAAGTCCGGCGGTGCGGCCGGTCGCCGCCTGGACTTCCTGATGCAGGAACTCAACCGCGAAGCCAACACATTGGGCTCCAAGGCCTTCGACCCGCGCAGCACCCAGGCTGCGGTCAACCTCAAGGTGTTGATCGAGCAAATGCGCGAACAAGTGCAGAACATTGAGTAAGGCTCACGACATGACCCACAGCACCGGCACTCTCTACATCATTTCCGCGCCCTCGGGCGCCGGCAAGACCAGCCTGGTCAAGGCGCTGGTCGATGCCGAGCCGCAGATCCGCGTCTCGGTCTCGCACACCACCCGCGCCATGCGCCCGGGGGAAGTGAACGGGGTGAATTATCACTTCGTCGACCGCGAAGAATTCGTGAGGATGGCCGAGCACGGCGACTTCCTGGAGCGCGCCGAAGTCTTCGGCAACCTCTATGGCACTTCGCAAAGCTATCTGCAGCAGACCCTCGATGAAGGCCACGACCTGATCCTGGAAATCGACTGGCAAGGCGCCGAGCAGGTGCGCAAGCTGATGCCCCAGGCCCGTTCGATCTTCATCCTCCCACCGAGCCAGCAGGCCTTGCGCCAGCGCCTGACCAACCGTGGCCAGGACAGCGATGACATCATCGAAGGCCGGATGCGTGAAGCGGTCAGCGAAATGAGCCATTACGTCGACTATGATTACCTGATCATCAACGACGATTTCGCCCATGCACTGGACGACCTGAAGGCGATTTTCCGCGCCAGCCAGTTGCAGCAGAAACGCCAACAGCAACGTTTCGGCAAACTATTGGCCGAACTGCTGGGCTGAACAGCCCTTCCCAAAACCGCTGCGACGGCTTTACATTGGTACTCGCAGCGCGCCGAGGGGTTTGGTTAAAAAATCAGCGCTTCCCTAAACGCTGGTGTTTTTTTAAACTGTCGAGTCCGCTCGCCCAACCGGGCAGCGCGCATATTGCATTCGCTCCGAGGAATACCATGGCCCGCGTAACCGTTGAAGACTGCCTAGAACACGTGGAAAACCGCTTTGAGCTGGTCATGCTCTCTACCAAGCGTGCCCGTCAACTGGCCACCGGTGGCAAAGAGCCGTTGGTCCAGTGGGAAAACGACAAGCCTACCGTGGTAGCGCTGCGTGAAATCGCCGAAGGCCTGATGAGCTACGAGTTCATCGCCAACGCTGAAATCGTCGAAGACGAACCGCTGTTCGCAGCGTTCGAGGACGAGTCCAACGAGGCGGTCTAAGCCTATGCCTGGTCGACGTAGCACGGCGCGGGGTCACAGCAAACGGCAGGAGTCATCATCATGCCGAGCATAGACGCCCTCGCCGATCGCTTATCGGCCTACCTCGGCACGGACCAGGTCAATCTGGTCCGCCGAGCCTACTTCTACGCCGAACAAGCCCACGACGGCCAGCGCCGCCGCAGCGGCGAGGCGTACGTCACGCATCCTCTTGCAGTGGCGAATATTCTTGCCGACATGCACATGGACCATCAGAGCCTGATGGCGGCGATGCTGCATGACGTGATCGAAGACACCGGGATTGCCAAGGAAGCGCTGCAAGCGCAGTTTGGCGAAACCGTGGCCGAACTGGTCGACGGGGTCAGCAAACTGACCCAGATGAACTTCGAGACCAAGGCCGAGGCCCAGGCCGAGAACTTCCAGAAAATGGCCATGGCCATGGCCCGCGACATCCGCGTGATCCTGGTCAAGCTCGCCGACCGCCTGCACAACATGCGCACCCTGGAAGTCCTCTCCGGCGAAAAACGCCGGCGCATCGCCAAGGAAACCCTGGAAATCTACGCGCCCATCGCCAATCGCCTGGGCATGCATGCGATCCGCATCGAGTTCGAAGACCTCGGTTTCAAGGCCATGCACCCGATGCGTTCGGCGCGGATCAACCAGGCCGTCAAGCGCGCCCGGGGCAACCGCAAGGAAATCGTCAACAAGATCGAAGAGTCCCTGAGCCACTGCCTGGCCATCGACGGCATCGAAGGCGAAGTCAGCGGGCGGCAGAAACACCTCTACGGCATCTACAAGAAAATGCGCGGCAAGCGTCGGGCCTTCAACGAGATCATGGACGTCTACGCGTTCCGGATCATCGTCGACAAGGTCGATACCTGCTACCGCGTGCTGGGTGCCGTGCATAATTTGTACAAACCGTTGCCGGGGCGCTTCAAGGACTACATCGCGATCCCCAAGGCCAACGGCTATCAGTCGCTGCACACCACGCTGTTCGGCATGCACGGCGTACCGATCGAAATCCAGATCCGCACCCGCGAAATGGAAGAGATGGCCAACAACGGCATCGCCGCCCACTGGCTCTACAAATCCAGCGGTGACGAACAGCCCAAGAGCACCCACGCTCGTGCCCGGCAATGGGTCAAGGGCGTGCTGGAAATGCAGCAACGGGCCGGCAACTCCCTGGAGTTCATCGAAAGCGTGAAGATCGACCTGTTCCCGGACGAGGTCTATGTCTTCACGCCCAAGGGCCGGATCATGGAGCTGCCCAAAGGCTCAACCGCCGTGGACTTTGCCTATGCGGTGCACACCGACGTCGGCAACAGCTGCATCGCGTGCCGGATCAACCGCCGCCTGGCGCCGCTGTCCGAGCCGCTGCAAAGCGGCTCCACGGTGGAAATCGTCAGCGCTCCCGGCGCCCGGCCGAACCCGGCGTGGCTCAATTTCGTGGTCACCGGCAAAGCCCGCACACACATCCGTCATGCCTTGAAACTGCAACGCCGCTCCGAATCCATCAGCCTTGGCGAGCGCCTGCTGAACAAAGTGCTGAACGGTTTCGACAGCGCGCTGGACAAGATTCCGGCCGAGCGCGTGCAAGCGATGCTCCATGAATACCGCCTCGAACTGATCGAAGACCTGCTGGAAGACATCGGCCTGGGCAATCGCATGGCCTATGTCGTCGCCCGCCGCCTGCTCGGCGAAGGCGAACAGCTGCCAAGCCCTGAAGGCCCGCTGGCGATTCGCGGCACCGAAGGCCTGGTGCTCAGCTATGCCAAGTGTTGCACGCCGATCCCGGGCGACCCGATTGTCGGCCACCTGTCCGCCGGCAAGGGGATGGTGGTGCACCTGGACAACTGCCGCAACATCAGCGAAATCCGCCACAACCCGGAAAAATGCATCCAGCTCTCCTGGGCCAAGGATGTCACCGGCGAATTCAATGTCGAGCTGCGGGTCGAGCTGGAACACCAGCGCGGCCTGATCGCCCTGCTGGCCAGCAGCGTCAACGCCGCCGACGGCAACATCGAAAAAATCAGCATGGACGAACGCGATGGTCGCATCAGCGTCGTTCAATTGGTGGTCAGCGTGCACGACCGTGTGCACCTGGCCCGCGTGATCAAGAAACTGCGTGCCCTGACCGGCGTCATCCGCATCACCCGAATGCGCGCATAGCGCCGCGAACAGGCCTATTGCTTACAAGGAGTCATAAATGACCAAGACCGTTATCACCAGCGACAAGGCCCCAGCCGCCATCGGCACTTATTCCCAGGCGATCAAGGCCGGCAATACCGTGTACATGTCGGGCCAGATCCCACTGGACCCGAAAACCATGGAGTTGGTGGAAGGCTTCGAAGCCCAGACCGTGCAGGTATTCGAAAACCTCAAGGCCGTGGCCGAGGCTGCTGGCGGTTCGTTCAAGGACATCGTCAAGCTCAATATCTTCCTCACCGACCTGAGCCACTTCGCCAAGGTCAACGAGATCATGGGCAAGTACTTCGACCAACCTTACCCTGCCCGTGCCGCTATCGGCGTGGCAGCCCTGCCAAAGGGCGCGCAGGTTGAGATGGATGCCATCCTGGTCATCGAGTAATAAGGCCGGCGCAGCGTCTCCCGCTGCGCCGTTTTCGTCTTGAAAGGATTCCACCATGCGCAAAGCGCTTGCTCTCTCGCTGGCAGCCCTGCTTCTGGGCGGCTGCGCCAGCGACCCAGCCGACCGTGACATCAGCGGCACCTGGATCAACCAGGCAGCCATCGACGCTGCCGCCAAGGGCGGCCCGCTTCGCGAAGCGCTGCAGGGCTATGGCCCGAACCTGGAATGGGACGTCAACACCCGTGCCGGTCAGGCGCGCTACACCAACGGTTTTGAAAACGTCGAAGGCAAATTGCTGGGCGAAGAAGACGGCGCGTGGAAAGTCGATTTCTACGGCAGCTCCGCCAGCGAACTCAAGCGTGACGGCAACCAGTTGAGCCAGGCCGCCACCGAGAACGAGCCACAGCAAGTGTTCGACCGCGCGACAATCCAAGTGCCGGAAGGCGCGCCAATCGGCGCCAGTTTCGAGCGCGCGCTGTATGCCGCCTACCTCGGTGGCACCTGGAACATCGTCAACGGCCCCGGCCAAGGCACCAGCGTACAATTCCAACCCGACGGCCGGGTCAGCGGCCTGCCGGGTGCCGATCGCTACGCCTTGTGCCTGGCCGGCGATTGCGCCTCCATGAGCGGTGGCAACGACAACATCTGGCTGCAACAGAACGGCCAGGGCAACACCTGGATCTTCGCCCGCGATGGCAAGAAGCTGGAGATTTTCCAGACCGTCAACGCGGCGCTGGCCGATGAAATGCCTTCGTTCACGCCGGGTAATCGGCAGTGGTTGCTGGAAAGGCAGTAGGAGCCCCGACGCGGTTCCCATGTGGGAGCGGGCTTGCTCGCGAAGGCGGCATGACAGTCAACGAAGATGTTGGATGTCAGGGCCCCTTCGCGAGCAA
Organism: Pseudomonas sp. DF11; assembly: GCF_058148565.1. Lineage (NCBI taxonomy): Bacteria > Pseudomonadati > Pseudomonadota > Gammaproteobacteria > Pseudomonadales > Pseudomonadaceae > Pseudomonas > Pseudomonas sp. DF11. Next base: position 349,342 of record NZ_JBYVYN010000002.1, on the reverse strand, counting down.
GCCCGCTCCCACAGTTTGCTTTGGGGTGTCAGGAGAATCAGCAGCGCCCTTCCAGAATCGCCGCATAACCCTCGCGAAAACTCGGATAACGCGGCGTCCAGCCCAAGGCCTTCGCCCGGGCATTGCTGCAGCGCTTGCTGCCGGCGCGGCGAACGCTGGCGTTTTCGGCCCATTGGGTAACGCCCATGTATTCACGCAACCAGCCCACCACGTCGGCCAGCGCGGCGGGAGCGTCGTCGACGCCGATATAGCAGTCTTCCAGGGCTTTGCCCTGGCGATCGGCTTCCAGCAGGAAGGCCAGCAGGCCCGCCGCGTCGTCGGCGTGGATCCGGTTGGCGTACAGGGGTGGATCTTCCACCACGCTATAGCCCTGGCGCACCTGGCTCAACAGCCATTCACGTCCCGGGCCGTAGATACCGGTCAGGCGCACGCGGCTGGCCGGGATGCCGCTGTCCAGCGCCACTTGCTCGGCCTCGAGCATCAGCCGACCGGAATAACCGCCGGCGACGGTTGGCGAGGTTTCATCCACCCATTCGCCCTGCTGCTGCCCATAAACACTGCTGCTGGACACAAAAAGCAGACGCTTGGGGCGCTGGCCGTGCTGCTTCAACCAACCCAACACATGCTGCAAACCTTCGACGTAAGCCGCGCGATAGCCCGCTTCGTCATGGTCGGTGGCCGCGGCGCTGTACACCAGGTAATCCAGCGACCCGGTGGGCCAGTCGGCGGGGCACTGCTCGCTGAACAAATCCCCCGCCACCCCGATGACGCCGGCAGGCAGGCTCGAAACCGTACGCCGCAGGCCATGGACTTGCCAATGTTCAGCCACTAACTGGCTGGCCAGGCGGCCGCCGATATCACCGCAGCCGGCGATCAAAACAGATGGCGCGGACATCAAGAACTCCTCTGGCAAAGCCGCAGACTAGCCTCCGCAGGGGACGAGCGGCTAGCCATGCGACAAAAAAAGTAACTGTATTACTTTTGTTAACAAGAATTACTTGCAATAATGCCCACCACTTTTGTTCTCGGCCCCACGAGGCCTGGAAGAACATCAACCTTCTTTTCCTCTCAGGTCCGGCCAGCATGAAACGCTCTCTATCTCCCGCTTCGCCAACCAATCGACCTCGTGCCTGGAGCACGGTAGCCGCCCTGCTGTTCAGCCTGCTGCTGGCACCGGCCGCCGCGATCGCGGATCAAGCCGCCGCTCCCGCAGCCGCTAACGAACCCGCTGCAAGCGCCACGCCGGACGTACCGCGCAACCCGGACGGTAGCGTCGACACATCGACACTCCCTCCAGAAGTCCAAAAGGCGTTGGCTGAGTTCGGCGACGCGGCGAAACGGATGGAAGAAGATCAGCAAAAGGCCGATAACTCCCTGGGCATGGCCCACGACCTGTCGCCATGGGGCATGTACAAGAACGCCGACATCATCGTGAAAATCGTGATGATCGGCCTGGCCATCGCCTCGATCATCACTTGGACCATCTGGATCGCCAAAGGCTTCGAGCTGCTGGGGGCCAAGCGTCGCTTGCGCGGTGAAATCGCCGCCCTGAAAAAAGCCACCACCCTCAAGGAAGCCAGCGCCACCGCCGCGAAGGAAGGTACCCTCGCCAACCTGTTGGTGCATGACGCGCTCGAAGAGATGCGCCTGTCGGCCAACAGCCGCGAGAAAGAAGGCATCAAGGAGCGCGTGAGCTTCCGCCTCGAACGCCTGGTAGCCGCCTGCGGTCGCAACATGAGTAGCGGCACCGGCGTGCTCGCCACCATCGGTTCCACCGCGCCGTTCGTCGGCCTATTCGGCACCGTGTGGGGCATCATGAACAGCTTCATCGGCATCGCCAAGACCCAGACCACCAACCTCGCCGTCGTCGCTCCCGGCATCGCCGAAGCCCTGCTGGCAACGGCATTGGGCCTGGTCGCGGCGATCCCGGCCGTAGTGATCTACAACGTCTTTGCCCGCTCCATTGCCGGCTACAAGGCCCAGGTCTCCGACGCCTCGGCCGAAGTCCTGCTGCTGGTCAGCCGCGACCTCGACCACCTGCCGCCCGAGCGCGGTTCGCAACCGCACATGGTGAAAGTGGGGTAATCGGCCATGGGCCTGCATTTGAAAGAAGGCGCAGACGACGATCTGGCCGAGAACCACGAAATCAACGTCACGCCGTTCATCGACGTGATGCTGGTGCTGCTGATCATCTTCATGGTCGCCGCCCCGCTCGCCACCGTGGACATCAAGGTTGACCTGCCGGCGTCGACGGCCAAGCCCTCGCCACGGCCGGAAAAACCGGTGTTCCTCAGCGTCAAGGCCGACCAGCGCCTGTTCCTTGGCGAAGACGAGGTCAAGGCCGAAACCCTCGGTGCGACCCTCGACGCCAAGACCCAAGGCAAGAAAGACACGACGATCTTCTTCCAGGCCGATAAAGGCGTGGACTACGGCGACCTGATGAGCGTGATGGACACGCTGCGCAGCGCCGGCTACCTGAAGGTCGGCCTGGTCGGACTCGAGACGGCGCCTAAGAAATGATCACGATGCGCCAAAAGCTGACGCGTTACAGCGGTAGCCTGGTGGTAGTGCTGGGCGTGCACGCGCTCGCCATCGCCCTGGCGCTGAACTGGACCTCGCGCGCGCCCATTGAATTGCCTCCCCAGGCGATGATGGTCGAGTTGGCGCCAGTGCCGGCCCCACCGCCGCCGGCACCGCCGAAAGTCGTCACACCGCCGCAACCTCCCGAGCCGGTCGAAGAGCTGCCGCTGCCCAAGCTGGCCGAAGCGCCGAAGCCGGAGATTTCCGTGCCCAAGCCGGTCAAGCCCAAGCCCAAGCCTCAACCACCCAAGCCCAAACCGGTGGAGAAAAAGCCCGAGCCGCCGAAGGAACAGCCGTCGGAGCAGAAGCCCAGCGACACCCCGCCGACCCAGTCACTGGCCGAGAAGTCCGCGCAACCGGCTCCTGGCCCGTCGCCCGCGCAATCGGCCGCCAAGGCCAACTGGCAAGGCACGCTTTTGGCGCACCTGGGCAAGTACAAGAAGTACCCGCCCAGGGCGCAGCAGATGAACAAGGAAGGCACCAACCGCCTGCGTTTCGTGGTGGACGCCGAAGGCAACGTGCTGTCATTCGAACTGGTGGGCAGCTCCGGCACCGACTTGCTCGACCGGGCCACCCTGGAAATGATCCGCAAAGCCCAACCGCTGCCCAAGCCGCCGGCGGAGCTGCTGACCAACGGCACCATCGAACTGACGGCACCGTTTGTGTACTCCATCGACAAGCGCCGGCGTTGATCTCGATTACCAGCCCCTGCAATAGGGCTGGCAATCGAGGGCAAAGGTGTTTACCTGTGGGAGCAAAGCTTGCTCCCACAGGTAATACGCATTCGACAGTGTCACACCGCGCCCCCAGTCTGATAACGTGCGTCTATCGATTGCAGCCGGTATGCTTGGCTCGCAACTTCATGGACGCTTGCTATGACCCTCACAGAATTACGCTACATCGTCACCCTCGCCCAAGAGCAGCATTTCGGCCATGCGGCCGAGCGTTGCCATGTCAGCCAGCCGACGCTGTCGGTAGGTGTGAAAAAGCTTGAAGACGAGCTCGGTGTGCTGATTTTCGAGCGCAGCAAAAGCGCCGTGCGCCTGACCCCGGTCGGCGAAGGCATTGTGGCCCAGGCACAAAAAGTTCTGGAACAGGCCCAAGGCATCCGTGAACTGGCCCAGGCCGGCAAGAACCAACTGACCGCCCCGCTGAAAGTCGGCGCGATCTACACCGTTGGCCCGTACCTGTTCCCGCACCTGATCCCGCAACTGCACCGGGTCGCCCCGCAGATGCCGTTGTACATCGAAGAAAACTTCACCCATGTGCTGCGCGACAAGTTGCGCAACGGCGAACTGGACGCGATCATCATCGCCCTGCCGTTCAACGAAGCCGACGTCCTGACCTTGCCGCTCTATGACGAGCCGTTCTACGTCCTGATGCCGGCCCAGCACCCCTGGACCCAGAAAAAAACCATCGACGCCGCCCTGCTCAACGACAAGAGCCTGCTGTTGCTCGGCGAAGGTCACTGCTTCCGCGACCAGGTGCTCGAGGCCTGTCCGACCCTGACCAAGGGCGGCGAAGGTGCCAAGCACACCACGGTGGAATCCAGCTCCCTGGAAACCATCCGTCACATGGTCGCCTCGGGCCTGGGCATTTCGATCCTGCCGCTGTCGGCGGTGGACAGCCACCACTATGCCCCCGGCGTGATCGAAGTCCGCCCACTGACGCCACCGGCGCCGTTCCGCACCGTAGCCATCGCCTGGCGCGCCAGTTTTCCACGACCCAAGGCCATCGAGATCCTCGCTGACTCGATCCGCCTGTGTTCCGTGGCCAAGCCACCCGCTGGCAAGTAAGCCCCAGCCATGACTGAGCTGTCGAAAGTGCCGGTCACGGCACTCAAGGGTGTCGGTGAAGCCATGGCCGAGAAATTGGCCAAGGTCGGCCTGGAAAATCTCCAGGACGTGCTGTTCCACCTGCCCCTGCGTTACCAGGACCGCACCCGCGTAGTACCCATCGGCCATTTGCGCCCCGGGCAGGACGCGGTGATCGAAGGCACCGTCAGCGGCGCCGACGTGGTCATGGGCCGGCGCCGCAGCCTGGTGGTGCGCCTGCAGGACGGTACCGGCGGGCTCAGCCTGCGCTTCTATCACTTCAGCAATGCGCAAAAGGAAGGCCTCAAGCGCGGCACCCGCGTGCGCTGCTACGGTGAAGCACGGCCCGGCGCGTCGGGGCTGGAGATCTATCACCCGGAATATCGCAGCATCACCGGCGACGAGCCACCACCCGTGGACGAAACCCTGACCCCGGTCTATCCACTCACCGAAGGCCTGACCCAACAACGCCTGCGCCAGCTCTGCCAGCAAACCCTGACCCTGCTCGGCCCCAGCAGCCTGCCCGACTGGCTGCCCACGGAGCTGGCCCGGGACTATCAACTGGCGCCGTTGGCCGATGCGATCCGTTACCTGCACCACCCGCCCGCCGATGCCGATGTCGACGAACTCGCCCTCGGCCATCACTGGGCCCAACATCGCCTGGCCTTTGAAGAGTTGCTGACCCACCAACTGTCGCAGCAGCGCCTACGGGAAAGCCTGCGCTCCCTGCGCGCCCCGGCCATGCCCAAGGCCCGGGATCTACCGGCCCGCTACTTGGCCAACCTCGGTTTCACCCCCACGGGTGCCCAGCAGCGGGTTGGCAACGAAATTGCCTACGACCTGAGCCAGCCCGAGCCCATGCTGCGGCTGATCCAGGGCGATGTCGGTGCCGGCAAGACCGTGGTCGCCGCCCTCGCCGCGCTCCAGGCTCTGGAGGCGGGTTACCAGGTGGCGTTGATGGCGCCCACCGAGATTCTCGCCGAACAACATTTCATCACCTTCCAGCGCTGGCTCGAACCCTTGGGCATCGAAGTCGCCTGGCTGGCCGGCAAGCTCAAGGGCAAGAACCGCGCAGCCGCCCTGGCACAGATCGCCGAAGGCGCACCGATGGTGGTCGGTACTCATGCGCTGTTCCAGGAAGAAGTGCAGTTCAAGAACCTGGCCCTGGTGATCATCGACGAACAGCACCGCTTCGGCGTACAGCAACGCTTGGCCCTGCGGCAGAAAGGCGTGGGCGGGCGGATGTGTCCGCATCAGTTGATCATGACCGCCACGCCGATCCCGCGGACCCTGGCCATGAGCGCCTACGCCGACCTCGACACCTCGATCCTCGACGAACTGCCGCCGGGTCGTACACCGGTCAATACCGTGCTGGTCACCGATACCCGGCGGGTCGAAGTGATCGAGCGCGTGCGCAGCGCCTGCGCCGAAGGGCGCCAAGCCTACTGGGTATGTACGCTGATCGAAGAATCGGAAGAACTGACCTGCCAGGCCGCTGAAACCACCTATGAAGACCTCACCGCCGCCCTCGGCGAGCTGAAGGTCGGGCTGATCCACGGGCGCATGAAACCCGCCGAGAAGGCCGCCGTCATGGCCGAGTTCAAGGCCGGCGCCCTGCAATTGCTGGTCGCCACCACGGTGATCGAGGTCGGTGTGGACGTGCCCAACGCCAGCCTGATGATCATCGAAAACCCCGAACGCCTGGGCCTGGCGCAGTTGCACCAGTTGCGCGGCCGTGTCGGTCGGGGCAGCGCCGCCAGCCATTGCGTGCTGCTGTATCACCCGCCACTGTCGCAGATCGGTCGGCAGCGCCTGGGCATCATGCGCGAAACCAACGACGGCTTCGTCATCGCCGAAAAAGACCTCGAACTGCGCGGCCCCGGCGAAATGCTCGGCACGCGACAGACCGGTCTGCTTCAATTCAAGGTAGCCGACCTGATGCGCGACGCCGATCTGCTCCCCGCCGTACGCGACGCCGCCCAGGCGCTACTGGAACGCTGGCCCGACCACGTCAGCCCGCTGCTGGATCGCTGGCTGCGTCATGGGCAGCAATACGGCCAAGTGTGAGCACGCGCTCAGTTTTCCGGACGCGCGTACTGGACAAGCTGGTTATACTGACCAACTTGTAGGAAAACGGATACAGACCATGACAGAAGCTGCCCTCGTCCCCGAATCTCCGCACGCTCCGTCTGTTATTCGGCTGCTGCTCGAGAAATTAGGCATCGGCTTTGACGAAGTGCTCGAACGCCCCGGCCTGAACCCAGCCCGCAAAGTGCAGGCAGTGTTGCTGCACGATGCCGTTGGCGCGCTCATGGTGCTGTTTCCGCAAAGCCAGTTGCTGGACCTCAACCGCCTGGCCGAACTCACCGGCCGCAAGCTCACGGCGGTGCCGACCGAACGTCTGGAGCGCATGCTCGGCAAACACAGCCTGAGCCTGCTGCCTGGCCTGCCGGCGCTGACCAGTTCGCCGTGCCTGTACGAAGAAAGCCTGCTGCGCGAACCAAAGCTGTTGATCAACTCCGGCGAGCCGGGATTGCTGCTGGAAGTCACCAGCGAAGCGTTCAAGACCATGCTCACCAAGGCCAGCGCCGCGACATTCGGCGAAGCCGTGAGCAACATCACCCCCAACCTGGACCGCCCGCACGACGACCGTGCGGAAATCACCCAGGCTGTGCAAGCGTTTACCGCGCGGCGCATCCAGCAACGGCTGGAAGAAACCATCGAAATCCCGCCGCTGGCTGAAACCGCGCAAAAAATCATCAAGCTGCGGGTCGACCCTGACGCCACCATCGACGACATCACCGGCGTCGTGGAAACCGACCCGGCCCTGGCCGCACAAGTGGTGAGCTGGGCCGCATCGCCCTACTATGCCTCGCCGGGCAAGATTCGTTCAGTGGAAGACGCCATCGTCCGCGTCCTGGGCTTCGACCTGGTGATCAACCTGGCGCTGGGCCTGGCCCTGGGCAAGACCCTCAGCTTGCCCAAGGACCACCCGCAACACACCACGCCGTACTGGCATCAGTCGATCTACACCGCCGCCGTCATCGAAGGCCTGACCCGCGCCATGCCCCGCGCCCAGCGCCCGGAAGGTGGCCTGACCTACCTGTCCGGCCTGCTGCACAACTTCGGCTACCTGTTGCTGGCCCACGTCTTCCCGCCGCACTTCTCGTTGATCTGCCGGCATCTGGAAGTCAACCCGCACCTGTGCCACAGCTACGTGGAACAGCACCTGCTGGGCATCAGCCGCGAACAGATCGGCGCCTGGCTGATGCGCTACTGGGACATGCCCGACGAACTGGCCACCGCCCTGCGCTTCCAGCACGACCCGTACTACGACGGCGAATACGCCGCCTACCCGAACCTGGTATGCCTGGCCGTGCGCCTGCTGCGCTCGCGGGGTATCGGCTCCGGTCCGGACGAGGAAATCCCCGATGCACTGCTCGAACGCGTAGGCCTGTCTCGAGACAAGGTCAACGACGTAGTCAGCAAAGTGCTTGAGGCGGAAGTGCTGCTGCGGGAACTGGCTTCGCAGTTCAGCCACTGACCACCGGCTGATCGATGAGCTTGTGGTGAGGGAGCCACCGCCACGTCTTCGATGCTGCTGTCGCGCAGGGAACTAGAACGACGTCCACGAGATATCTGTTTTTAATCGTTCCCACGCTCCGCGTCACGTTTCAGAAGCGGAACGCTCCTGCTCCCCTAGCGGCATGCAGGGGAACAGGAGCGATAAGGATGTCATTCAAGCCGTCTTTCTAACGGAGCATAGCCCGCGTCGCGTTATAACTAACCCAGATAGCGAAGAACCCAATTGTTATTTTTGTCAAAGCCCAAACCGCTTATAACGATCCGTCTATCATCCATGTCTGCCATATCTGATGGGGATCTAGACCCGTCAGGCCCAGCATAAACAACAAAGCCTTGACCGTCGTTGAATTCCGAATCCAAAGTGCCATCATCACGATAACAAGCGGTCAGCGTACCACCGTCATGCAACTCATTGCTCCCAAATCCGACAGCGATTATTGAACCATCATTACGTGCATTGCAGTTGGACCACCAAAAACTCTCGTAAGAAAATTTAGAGTACAGCGGTTGTCCTTCGTTAAATAGCGGATCGTAATACCCATCACCGTCGAGCACCACCATAAAGCCGTTGTAACTCCCGCCGGTTGCAACATGGCCTGCCAGTACTATTCTTTCAGTCCCATCTTGCCTCATATTCACTGCAACAGAGCTGAGTCTGGAGTCGGCATTTGTGGGAATTACTACTGGCGCACCATTGTTGAATCCCGCATCCGGACTACCTGAATTATCGAAACGTACTATAAACACCCCCCGAGACGTATCGCCACCATATACGCCAGTTGCCACCACGCGTCCATCTGACTGAACGGCGAATCCTCCGCGCGAAAGCCACTGATATTCGACGCCAGGAAGTTCGACAATTGCTCTGCCCCCATTAAAATTTTCATCAAAAGAACCATCGGACTTCAGGCGATTCACCACAACCCTGGCACGCCCAAAGATGTCAATCTCGTCGATTAAAACTATGTTGCCGACTGGATCTTCTAACGCAGAGTACCGCCGTCCTCCCTGCGCTTTTCCTAATGGTTCATCATTTACTTGCAGGCTTCCAGCCCCTTCGCTTTGTTGTGAACGATTCCAGCCTAAAATCCTGACCACACCGTTATTTCCGAAGGTGTTATTGAAACTACCGTCCGAGCGCAACTTTATTATTATGCTATATATATTCCCATTTTCCGGGTATCTAAAGCGAACCAGGGCTCCTCCATCCGCAAGGGCATTAATACCACTCAAATCCTCACCTGACATAAAAGGTAGCTCAGTGTAACCGGCTCCCGAATCACCGAAATTGGTATCGAGTGTCCCGTCTTCATTTAAACGCACAACCACCACCGGCGCCCTTGTTCCTAATAACGGCATGATAGCAAGCAGCTTATTGTCCGGAAGAGCGCAAAGCGCCGGCACGTTGTTTGCGCTGATTTCCGGTATCGGAACGAGGAGTACTCCGTCGGTGCCAAAAGATGGATCAAGGGTGCCTGGCTTGAAATTTTTGCTTGGAGTAATCATGGCATTGCTTCCACTAAAAATGATGCCCACATTGACATCAAACTATATGAAAACCTAAACCAAGCACTTACACACCTGTCAGAGTTAACAGTTCGGTTTCTTTAATCGGAATAAAAATTCATTTAATGAGCGTAATTCCTCATTAAGACTTCGGCTTGGCCTTCCTCGGCTTCAAATACTTGGTCAGCCCCTGGAACCAGATCACCAGCGCCGGGTTGCCCTTGATCTGGATCGACTTGTCCTGAATCCCCGTCATGAACGCCAGTTGCTTGTTCTTGGCCTGCATCGTGGCAAAACCATAGGCGGCGTCCTTGAAGGCGATGGCGAAGGCAGGCTCCGGGTAAGTGCCGGACCGGCTGGTGATGCGCTGGTTTTTCACGGTGAAATGCCGGGCGACCTTGCCGTCCAGGGTTTGCAATTGAAACACCAATTCCTTGTCGCCCAACTGCTGCTGGAACGCCGGATTGGTCCGACTGGCCTTGCCCATCAACAACCCCAGCATCCACAGCAGAAAACGAAATTTCATGGGCACCGCCTCGTGAGAAAAGATCAATGGCAGGCAGTTTAGCGATTCTTCGGCGCAACGCCATCATCGAATCGCTTTAGCGGAAGATAAGCGCGTTTTCACGAAAGATGACTGCCAAGTCACAAAACCAAAAATCAAAAGATCGCAGCTTTTGGCAGCTCCTACACCCATTTCTGTAGGAGCTGCCGAAGGCTGCGATCTTTTGATCTTTTCCCCCGCCAAACCCTCGGACATTTCCTTCAACACGCCGGGTTGTTCATGAACTAGGCAGTGCTTTCGAGCGCCGCTAACCTTTGTTCGTCATCGCAAAAAACGGTGACACGGACGTGCAAGTCCGGTCTAGGGACGCATTCGTTATGGCTATTCGCCGAGCATTTTTTTATGCTCGCCGACTGTTATGGCGGCTGCGCGTGGGAGACTTTCGGGTCTGCCGGGTTCCTGGACCGGTCTTGCACACCTACGTACAGCTGCCACCCATTTTCGACGTGCAATCGGAGGGTGCCGGCTCCACTTCCAGGAAGTTTCATTATGTTCAAAGCAACTCCGAATCCCCCGCAAAGCGGCCACAAATCCCGCGTAGAAGCGCAGGAAGAAAAAAAGCTCGAAGACGCCACTACACGCGCCCTCGACTACTACCTCAAACCCCAACCCTCCCCACCTGAACCCGACAAAAACCAGCTCTTCATCGTCTCCCCTCACATCGACACTGAAACCCTGCTTGCCAACGCCTCCGAAGATCTGCAATCGATCAGCACCATCGCTGCCGACCTGGCTGACGACGTGGATGACTCACGCCGCTGCGTCGCCCTGGCAATCAGCCGCATGGCCGATGGGGTTCAGTTGTTGGTTGAGCGGGCGTTGGATCATTTGGAGACAAAGGAGGTAGTGACGCCTGGCGCCAAGGTATAGAGCTTTGCATTGATGCAGGTTGAGCCGACGTCATCGCGAGCAGGCTCGCTCCCACAAATGGATCGGGGTACATCCGGGAGAAGCAGGTCGGCTGTCAGGCCGCCTTCGCGAGCAGGCTCGCTCCCACAAATGGATCGGGGGTACAGCCGGGAGAGACAGGTCGGCTGTAAGGCCGCCTCGCGAGCTAGCTTTGCTCCCACAGATCCTGCTCAAACAGATCTGAGGGCTGTACGACCGGGAGAGCCAGGCCGGCTGTCAGGCCGCCTCGCTTCGGCTTTTGATCTTGGGGCCCCGTTAACCACGATGGCCGAACGCAGGCATTGTGGAGTGGGCATCCCGGCATGGATGCCGGGATAGCCGCGCAGGGCCATGGATGGCCCTTCGCGGCGGGCCCACGGAGCAATGCCTTCGTTCGGGCACACCGAGCCTAGGCGAGGTGCCGAGTGGTGGGGCAAGACCTTTTGGTTACTTTTGGGGCGTTTGCCAAAAGTGACACGCCGTAAGGGCGTAACCGCCAGCCGCCGTTACCGCAGGAATGGATATGTACCCGGTCAACAAAATCCTGGCCGGCTGTCAGGCCGCCATCGCGAGCAGGCTCGCTCCCACAGTTTGATCGAAGTACAACCGGGAGAGACAGGCCGGCTGTCAGGCCGCCTCGCGAGCAAGCTTTGCTCCCACAGGGGACTGGAGGTTGGCGCGAATATTCCAGCCAGCACAAAACAAATGTGGGAGCGAGCCTGCTCGCGATGGCGGTGCGTCAGTCGACATAGATGCCAACTGAACCGACGCCTTCGCGAGCAAGCCCGCTCCCACAAGTTTTGTGCACTGATCACTCCCCGAGGGAATGATCAGCCGCCATCACTCAATCAAACATTCGGGCAAGGAACCGGTGCCCAATCACCCAGGTCCGGGTTCTTGCACATGCTGTTGACCTGAGTGGTACCCGCGCTGGCAACCTGCTTGCTTTCATCCTGCTTGGCCTTGGCGGCCTGCAGAGTTTTCTCGGTGGTCACCGCTTCTTTCGGCACAGTCGGCAGGTCTTTCTTCTTCGCCGGTTGTACGTTCTTGTTCTTTTTCTTGGTGCTGGTCGGAGCCACGACCGGCGTAGTGTCAGCGGTAGCCACAGTCACCACGTCAGTACGCTGCACACCCACTTGCTGCAGGTCTTTCTCATAAGCCTGGGTGTAATTGTTCAAGTCTTCGGAAGCCTTACCGTTGACCGCAACGATCAGGTCGTTCGACTCTTTCAAGCCAGCAACGATTTCCGCCAGACGCTTGCGACCTTCAGTGTCGTTGACAGTCTTGGCCTTGCGATCGGCAACCAGTTTGCTGAACGCGTTCTGGTAGCACTGCTGCGACGTCCGGGCGTAAGCGGTGCTACGGTCGATGTCGGAGACGCTCTTGTTGACGTCGGCGGCGTAGGACGCGATGCGCTGGTTGTCATCGGCGATCTGCTTCTGGCGCTCGGTGTAGTAACCGGCTGCACCACCAGCCAAGGCGCCGCCAGCAGCACCGATTGCAGCGTTGCGACCACGGTCTTCCTTGTCAGCGGTCAGGGCGCCCAGCAGGGCACCACCGACGGCGCCGACAGCGGCACCGGTGACCACGGACTTGGTCATGTTGCCTTCGGTGGAGCGCAGGTGCTGCACCGGCTCGTAGCAGTTAGGGTAGTACTCGACCTTGGTGCTCGAGGCGACCTTGGAGGTCGGCGACGTGGCGCAGCCGGTCAGTACGGTGCTGAAGCCGACAGCGACCATCAGCAAGTGACGCTTGGAAACCGAAGCAAATGGTTTACGGGAGAAAAGCATAGTTGTGTTCTCGTTTAAGTATTGACCCGCTCAGCTCGGCCCTATCGCCGCCTGAGTCCCTTCCAAGCTCGCTGACAACGAACGCTCAAGACCGCTGAGCGTTCGATGCGAGCAATTCCTTCAATATCACCGCCGGGTCGGCGCGTTTTTGCTGACGGTAGTCCCCGACGTGACGAACGAATAACGTTGCGCGCGCCACCAGGCTCTTGCCCAGTACCGGCTTGCGCTCCAACTCCTCCTTGATGCGTTGAAACTGCGCCTGGATCACGGCATCGGTGTAGCGCGTGCCGGTGGCCAGGTTGTCGATGTAGATCGCCACCGCGCCATCCAGCGCGCTGCGGCCGTTGTCGATGGCCGTGGCAAACAGTTGCGCGCTGGCCTCGTCCTTGGCGTCCAGGGCGACTTGCCGACTGTTCTGCAGATTGGTCAGGCGAATGTTGTAGTTATTGACGGTCTCGGCCACCAGGGCCGACGACTGAATCAGGTTGCCCGCCGCTTCCTCGCGTTGCTGGGCGATAAGCGAGACGTTGCGCTTGAGTTCTTCGTTGACCAGGCCCAGTTCGGCTTGCAGGCGTGGGTCGACGCTGGCGGCGATGATGCTGTCCAGGCGCTTGGTCGGGTCCTCGGCATCGTCGATGGCATCGGTCAGCGACGCCAGCCGGCCTTCTTTCTGCCACTGGGCAAACAATTCCTTGTAGCGCGAACGCGGTGCCGACAACGCCCCGACCGCCACGCGAAAACCGGTGGTTTCGTTGCTTTGCTCGGTGCCATCGGCGGCGAACAGCGGGTATTCGCGGCGCATGCCGGTGAACAGCGTGCCCTCGCCTTCCAGGTAATTGCCGCCCTTGACCACGAAGCCGCCATAGGCGCCCTGACGGCGACCGGCGTGCACCAGCTGGAAGGATTCCTGGACCATCTCGGCAGCGTTGCCGACCACGTCGAACAGACCGATGGGGTTCGGCAGCTTGGTGCCGATGGGCATCAGCCGCGCCGCCTGGCCGGTGCCGCCGGCGACCTGGTTGAACACCGCCCAATCGGCCAGCGGCCCATCGCTTTCACTGCCTTCCAGGCGCCGCGGAAACAGGCGCCCTTCCAGGTCCTGACGGCTTACGGCCTGACCGCCACGGGCGGCGAATTCCCACTCCACTTCCGTCGGCAAGCGCACAAAACCGAGCCCGCCGTCTTCGGCGGAAGTGCCGCGACCGCTCACCGGCAACAAGTCCTTGTGGTATTTCATCAACCAGGCGCTGTACACCGCCGAGAAACGCTCAGCCTCGAACTTCGACAGTTTCACTTTGGGCAAACGCCCGGCCACACCCTGGGGCAAATCGGCTTGCAGGGCTTCACAGGCCGGGGCCGGCTCACCGCTGGCCAACGATTGCGCCTGGGCCATGACCTGGGCGTATTGCCGGGCCGTGACTTCGTACTTGCCGATGAAATACAGCATCGGTTTGAGCGGCGTCTTGGCATCGGTCTTGGGCATCAACGGCGTGATGGTTTTGTTCCAGTCCGTGGGCAGGTCCTTGAGGGTGAACTGGCCGTTGATGAAGTCGCGCCGGTAGCCGGAAATGAACGACTGCTGATAACCGGCCTCGCCTTCGCTGAACGGATAACCGAGGCTGATTTCACGGTCGTCCAAGGTGCCCTGGGCGAGGATGTAGACGTAGCGGAACACCATCTGCCCTTCGCATGGCAGCGGCAGGCTGACGTCGTCGGGCAACGGTTTGGGATTGTCCAGCTTGTCCGTGCCTTCATCAGCCCATGTCAGGCTGGCCAGGCTCAGCGCCACGGCGGCGCCCAATAACTTATACATCGCGAATTCCTTCACATGCCTGGATGCGCGCCACGCGCCAGCCACCAAAAGCCGCCGCCACGGCGCTGACGCCGAGCACGGCCACCAGGGCCAACGCGTAATGACGCACCAGCAGATGGCTGGCGTACTCGCCCGGCATCTGCGCAAATAAATGGTTCAGGCCTGACTGCGCCAGGCCATACAGCCCGGCACTCAACAGGGCCGCAAAGGTGGCGCTGTAGAGCGCCTGCAACACTACAAATAACAACAGCGCCGCCGTGGAAACCCCCAGCAGGCGCAACACTGAAAGCTCCCTGCGCTTGCGTTCGACCGCCGCCAGGGCGCCGGCAAAAATCGCCGCGAACGCACCGGCCAACGCCAACCCGGCGATGATCCAGAAGACGATCGACAGGTTGCGGCTCAACGATTGCACTTGTGCGATGGTCTGGGCCTGGGTCGACACCAGCAGGTTCTGCCCAGCGAAATACTGGCGCAGCGGCTCGACGTCGCCGAGGTTGCGGGCGTATAGACGAAACGCCGGGTAGACCCGCTGCCCGCTCACGCCAACCGCATCACCCGGCCAGCCGAACGCGGGCACGGCACGACCGTCGCGGTAATCCTCGGCCGCCTCCAGCAACGCCAGGGGTGCGAATAAACCATCGCGGGCAAAGGCTTCCAACGGCAACACGTGCAACACCTGCACCCGCGTGCGCTGCGCCTCGCTGCGACCGGCCACCTGCCTACCGAAACTGGCCTGTAACCAATCACCGGCCTTGGCCCCGAGCTTTTCAGCGGCAGTCTGGCTGAGCACCACTTGATCCAAACCCTGAGGCACCGGCAGGTGATCGAACAATGGATCGTTGCCGGCGGTGGGAATCATCTCGACCGTGACCACCGACGCATCGCTGCTCAAATCCGCCGTAGCGGCGATCTGTCGAGTACGCGGCAAGGCAAAAGCAACGTCGCCGCGCTGGCTCAATTGTTCGACGAACTCGGCACTGAAGCGACCGCCGCCCAAGGGGATGATTTCCCGGGTGGCCGGGTCGTTCTGCAAGCGCTCGGTGAGACTGCTGACCAGGCCGAACTTCAGGCCGAACAGCACCAGCAACGGCGCCACCACCGCCACCAGCGCGAGCACCGAACAGGCCGACAGCCAGGCATCGTTGCGGTAATCCTGCCAGGCCAGGGAAGCCACCAGCGCGCCGCGCATCAGCAAGCCTCCCCGAGGGTGGCGGTGACACCGCCGTCGGCATCGCGGCGACAACTGATGCGGCGCACCTGCAAACCGCTGGCACGGGCCAGCGCTTCGTCGTGGGTGGCGACCACGCAGCACACGCCGTGTTCACGGGCCTGGGCCACCAGCAACTGCATGACGCGCTCGGCGTTCAGCGGGTCGAGGGCGGCGGTCGGTTCATCGGCCAGCAGCAGGCGTGGCCCGTGGGCCAACGCCCGGGCACAGCTGACCCGCTGGCGCTGGCCGACGGATAAGTCCGCCGGTTTCTTGTCCAGTTGATCGGCAATGTCCAACTGCCCAGCCAGGCGCGTCACGCTTGCGTCATCCTTCAAGCCCAGCAATTTGCGCGACAACGCGATGTTGCCGCGCACATCCAGGAAGCCCAACAGGCCGCCGGTTTGCAGAACATAACCCAGGTAACGGCTGCGCAGCTCGGCCAAGGTGCCCTGTTGCGACGCACGCCACAATTTGGCGATGTCCAGCGGCGTATCGGCGGGCGTGAAGTCGAACTGCCCGGCCTGATCCGGCGCCAACACCAGCGCCAGCAAGTCCAGCAAAGTGCTCTTGCCACAGCCACTGGGGCCGACCACCGCCAGTTGTTCACCGCCGCGCAATTGCAGCCGTGGAATCACCAGGCTGTAGCGCTGGCTGCCGGCGCCCCGGCTTTTATGCACGGCGTTCAAGGTCAGCATCACGGCAGCGTCGACAACGGAACGCGGTACAAGGCATCACCCGGCTCGGCATCGCCGAAACGCACCCAGTTCGCCAAGTCGTTGTGGAAGGTTTCGTAGAGACGGATTTTCGAATCCAGCTCGTCGATGAAATCTTCCTGCTCGGCCACGCTCAGGGACAGCCACAAGTCCTGGGTCATGTTCAGCGACTTGCTGCGGTACGGCAGCCCTTCCAGGTACTCGCCGAGAATCCCGCCATCGGCCAGGTTGCCGCCCTTGCGCAAGGCCGATGGGTCGCGGCTCATGTAGGCACTGGCGCTGGCGATTTCCTGGAAGAAATCCTTGGGCGAACTCTGGGTCTTGCGGGCCGCGTCGACGATCAGCTTGAGCGATTGCTGCAAGTCGTTGAGTTGCAGCTTGGTCAGCATTACGCAGACCTGGAACGCCGGCAGCGCCGGGTTGGTCAGGTCGCGGTCGGCGGTCCAGGCGCTGACCAGTTGCGGCGCCTGGCTGGCGGATTTGCGCCCCAGGAAGTCCATGTGCATGGCGTAGCCGACCGCGGCCGATTTGTCGGCCAGGCTCGGCGCGGCGCTCAGCAGCGGCACGGCTTGCGGCTTGTTGCTGCGGACCTGATGCACCAGGTCGGCGAACACCGAGCCGATCTCGTCGACCCGCTCGCCGAACTTGCGCACGTCGGCGCCCGGCACCGGAATGTACAGGTCGCCGATCTGCGGGTTGGCGTCGGCAGTCAGGGTGCGGTATTGGCTCTGGGCGCCGGCATGGGTTTTCTTGCCGGCATCGCTGAGCAAGTGCAGGGCGTAGATCTTGATCTGCTTGCCCAGCGCCGCCTGGCGCACTTCGGCCTCGTTCATCTGCGTGGCGGCAAACGGATCGTTCTTGCGCAAGGCACCGGCGTCGGTGACCAACAGGATCAGGCGCCCGCCGTAACCGGACCAGTCCATGCCTTCGACGGCTTCCATGACCCCGGCAAACGCATCTTCGTTGAACGAATGGCTCGACACCGTGGACGCCTTGACCTGCCGCGCCAGCTCCATGAAGCGTTGCGGGTCACGACCCTGTTCCAGGGTGATCAAGGTCTTGGCGACGTATTCCAGGCCCGGGGTTTTCTTGATGCTGCTGCGGAAGCCCACCATGCCGAAGCTGACGCTGTCCAACTCGCCACGCTCGGCGATGCGGGTCTGCAGCTCGTGGACCACGTCGCGGACCTGGTCGATGTAGGGCTGCATCGACACGGTGGTGTCCACCACCAGCACCACGGCGGTACGGAACGCGTCGGCGTTGGCGGTGGTGATCGGCGTGTTACCCGAAGCCTTGGGGGTATTGCCCGGATCGATGGAGGCGACATTCAGTAACTGCACCGGCTGGCCATTCTCATCCATGCTTTCGCGGGAATCGAAGATCGGCAACAGGTAGAACTGGCTCTGCGGCACCGCGCTGGCGGCCGGTTCCAGGGCCAGCACTTGCTGCTCTTCTTGCGGGCTCTGCTGGGCCTTGAGCAGCACGTTCTTGGCCGCCGAAGGGTTAGCCAGCAGCTTTTCCACCTCGCCGGGTTGACGCAGGAACATCACCGGCGCCCGGCCGGAACGTTCGGTGAACTTGAGCACCAGGCTTTGCTTCCAGTCGCTGACCTGGGTCGCGGGCAACCAGCCGTCGCTGCGCCCATCGGTAGCGGCGCCAACGCGTACCCAGGCGCTGCCATCCACGTCTTTGCGCTGGTACACGTACAACACGGAAAACGCTGGCAGCGCCTTGCCCGGCGCGGCACCCGGCGCGTCGGCGAGCTTCGCCCCCGGTTTGCTGAGCACACGCTGGAACAGGGTTTTCTTGCCGGCCATCAACAGCGGACGCTGGCCGCCGTCGGCCTCGGTCGCCACGGGTGGCTGAGCCGGAGGGGCAACGGGTGGCTTGACCGCTGGCACTTCCGGGGTCTTCGGCGGCTTCACTTCCGGTGGCTTGACCGAGGTGGTCGTGGCCACTGGCGTCTTCACTTCTTTGCCGTCATCACCGGCCAACCACCAATAACCCGCGCCACCCAACGCCAGCGCCACGGCAACCGCGACAGCGGCAAGGGCGAACACCGGCCCTTTGCGTTGCTCCGACACCGAAGATTGAACCGTCGGTTTTATCGGTGGCGGAACGGGCTTGGGCTGCGGTTTTGACTGCGATTGTGGCTGCGGTTGTGAGTAGGCCGGGCCGCTGGGAATATCGATGGACATGGGCGTCAAACCCGCCAAGTCATCAACCGGCTTGGGGGTTTCCGGCAGTTGCAACGACAACGGCCGGATCAGCGTCGCTTCCGATTCCTGAGGCAGGTTATCCAGCGCCCGCAGCAACGCCGCCGCATCCGGGAAACGTTCCGCCGGATCCTTGGCCAACAGTTTGCGCAGCACATCCTGGTAACGGCCATGGTGCACCGGCAATTCCGGCAACGGTTCGGTCAGGTGGGCCAGGGCCGTGGACAGCGCATCGTTACCGGTATACGGCAGTTTGCCGACAAGGATTTCGTAGAGCACCACGCCCAGGGCATACAGGTCGGCGCGACCGTCGATGTCCTGCCCACGGGCCTGTTCCGGGCTCATGTAGCTGGGCGTGCCGACCGCGAATCCAGCCTGGGTGAACTGGGTGCGGTCGTCCAGGGACTTGGCGATGCCAAAGTCCGAGAGCACCGCCGTGCCGTCGGCGCGGAACAGAATGTTCGCCGGCTTGACGTCACGGTGGACCAGGCCCAATCCGTGGGCATAACCCAGGGCCGAAGCGATCTGGCGGATGTAGGTCAGACCCTGCTCCGGCGACAGGCCGGCGGCGATGCGCTCCTTGAGCGTGCCGTTGGGCAGGTATTCCATCGCCATGTAATACAGCTCACCGACGTTGCCGATGTCATGGATGGTGACGGTGTGCGGGTGCGACAAGCGCGCCAGGGTCTTGCCTTCGCGCAAAAAGCGCTCGCAGAACGTCGGGTCGGCCGCCAGCGCGGCGGCCATGACTTTCAACGCCACCTTGCGCTCCAGCGAACGCTGGGTCGCCAGGTAGACGCTGGCCATCGCGCCTTCGCCGATCGCCCCTTCGATGTCGTAGCCGGGGATGACAATGTTCAGGGTCAAGCTCATGACGGCACCTTCACGACCACCACGGTGATGTTGTCCGGTGCGCCGCGCATCAGGCCCAGGGACACCAGGCTGCTGGCGATTTCGCCGGGGTCGTCGTGGCTCAAGACTTCGCGGATTTCGTCGTCCTCCACCGTCTTGGTCAGCCCGTCGCTGCACAACAGGTAGCTGTCGCCAGGCACCAGCAGCAGTTCGGTCAGCGCCAGGTTCAGTTGCGCCTCGACGCCAATGGCCCGGGTGACGATGTTGGCCCGCGGATGCACCCGCGCCTCGGCTTCGCTGAGCAGACCGCTGTCCTGCAAGTCCTGGACATAGCTGTGGTCCCGGGAGATGCCTTCGAGCACACCGTCGCGCAGGCGATACAAACGACTGTCACCGGCCCACAGGCACATACCGCGCAGGTCACGGGCGGCCAACACCACCACGGTACTGCCCATCATCGTCACGCCGCGGTTGGCGGTTTCTTCCCGCACGGCGGCGTTGACCCGCAGCAGGTCGCTTTGCAGCGCCGCGACGTATTCGTCCAGCGAGCGGCCCACGGAGATGCTGCGCAGGCTGTCGACGATCAGGCTGCTGACGTAGTCGCCCGCCGCGTGCCCGCCCATGCCGTCGGCCACGACCCACAGGCCGTTTTCCGGCAGGTCCAGGCAGGCGTCTTCGTTGACCTGGCGGACCATCCCGACATGGCTCTTGCTTGCAGACTTGAATGCTTTTCCGGCACTTGGACGCATCTACACAACACCTTCTTGGCCGAGCAAAAATTGCGCAAAATCAGCGGCTGCCGGCAATCCCTGGCAGCGCATCAAACCCGGGGCAATGCGCTCCGATCCCTGGCCCCACCACAAGCTCACACCTTCGCAGGCCGCCTCGGCCAGGGCGCTCATGCGTCGCTGCGGATCAGTGGCATCGAAGCGATGCAGGCTGGCAAAGCGGCTGCTGGGCGTGCGCGGCAAATACATCGGGCTGCCGAGGGTCTCCAGCTGTTCGTTGAACGCTTCGAAACTGGCCTCCACACTCAACGTGCTCAGCAACAAGTTCTCGACCCGCTCGAACCAATCGTCCGCCCCGCCCACCACCGACGCCGGGTCCGCATCGGGCTCCAGCAGCACCGCGACGGTCAGCGGAAAATAGCGGCCGACCCGGTCGATGCTCGGCATCACCACCCCGACGGCGGCGTCCGGGCCACACACCCCCGGCGCGACCATGAAGCGCCACAGCGGGCTGACCAGATAGGC
This sequence comes from Pseudomonas sp. DF11, assembly GCF_058148565.1. Lineage (NCBI taxonomy): Bacteria > Pseudomonadati > Pseudomonadota > Gammaproteobacteria > Pseudomonadales > Pseudomonadaceae > Pseudomonas > Pseudomonas sp. DF11. The sequence goes on along the minus strand of NZ_JBYVYN010000002.1, from coordinate 328,557 downwards.
GTCCAGCCAACGCTCGCCGAGGCTGGTCTGGCTGGCGAGCAAACCCGCCGCCAGCCACGAATCCCACGGTCCGATAAAACCCTGGGGCAAGCCACGGCTGACGAAGTCGCCGCGGCTGGCCAGTTTTCCGTAGAAGCCCGGCGTACTCATAGCCGCTCCGGCAGGCTGAAGCCGCTGAGCACCCGGCTCTTGAACGGGTTGAAGGCGCTATTGGCCCGCAGCTCATAAGAGGCACTGGCACCATCGACCCGCAGCCGCAGGTTGAAGCGATCCGGCGAGTTGCCGGCGGTCAGGTCCGATTGCTCCAGCAGACGGAACCAGGCCCATGGGCCGTCCAGGGTGATGCCGGAGCGACCGCTGGACGACGGCGGCATGATCGAGATCCGCACCACGCCGATGCTGCCCGGGTTGGGCCATTGCATGGCAGTCGGGCGGCTCGGGCCGTGGTCGTAGCTCAGTTGCTGGCCATCGAGGTCGAGCAGGAACTGGGTGATGGTCGAGTCCATCGCCACCGGCTTAAGCTCGAAACGCACCATCGGCTGTGTGCCGCCGGAACGGAAGAACGCATCGCGAATGGTCGCCGCGCGCTGGAAGGTCTGCAGCACGCCAGGGGCGATGCCGAGTTTCTGCGCCGCGCCCGGCTGCCAGCGCCAGGTCGGTGTGGAGGTGTCGACGTAAGGCTGCAGGTACTTGCGGAAGTAGTTGTCCATCACTCCGCCGACGCCGAAGAACTGGCCGAAGTCGTCCAGGGTCGCGTCTCGCGCACTGCCCGGCGACATCGGATAACGCCCGGCCAGGGACTGGCGATAGATGTTCACCACTTCGCTGGTCCAGGCGGCGTTCAGTTGGTTGCGCACTCCGCCCATCATGCTGTTGGTGGTGGAGTTGACCACCGACTTGACCAGCCCCTGCACCAGCGGCGGCTGGCGTTCGGCGTTAAGGCTGACGCGAGTGGCAGCGGCCGTGGCCTGATTCTTGGCTTCGCCGAGCAAGGCATCGCCGCTGGCACCGACCATGGCGCTGACCTGCACGTACAGGGCGTTCATATCGGCCAGCAAACCGTCGATGGCCGCCGGTTCACCCTCTTGCTTGTTGACGATGCTGTTGAGCTCAGCGAAGTGCGCGGTGATCGGGTCATCGCTGGTCGCCGGGGCATTGGGTGTCGCCTGCTCCTGGCCGAGCAAGCTGCCCAGGCGCTCCTTGAGCTTGTCCACACCGCCCTCCACCGGCGCGCCTTGGGCGGCCAGCAGGCGTTCATCCTGTTGCAGGTCGGTCTCCTTCGCCACCGCCACCAGCAGTTTTTTCAACGGCGAGGTCGGACCGGAAATCACCCGCAGCACATCGGCGGCCTGGGCCACGTTGGTGATCGGCACAAAGTCGATATCCGCCAGCAGGGCATCCCATTGGCGCTGATAGTCCTGGAAGTACAGGCGACGCACATCGGCGGCCAGGCTGGCGACGTTCTGCTGATCGGCCTGTTCGTGACCCAGCACCCACTGCTCTTCGGCCAGGGTACCGGTCTGGCTCAGGCTGGTGAGCAGGAAGCCCTGGCGGTAGCCCTTGACGGTGAAGAACCCGCTCAATGGCTCACCCAGCGGCTTGCCGCTCTTGCGGCTGAACACCAGCGCCGCGTCACGCCCGGCGGCTTCGTTGATGCGGAAGTCCGGGATGCCTTCGGGCAGCTTCTGACGCTTGATCCGGTCATACACGCGCTGGGCCACTGGCAATTGCTGCAACTGCCGGCGCAGGTCTTCGACCAGGCGCTGGTCGAGGCGCGCGAGAGGCGGACGCCGCTCGAACAGTGCCTGCAAATGCGCGGCCAGGGCCTGGCGCTGCTCGGCCGGCAAGTCACGCGGCAAGCTGCGGTCCCAATCCAGGGCGATCCAGGCCTTGATGAAGTCGGCATCGTAATGCTCGGTGTCGGCGAGCATCAGATAGGCCTTCAAGCCTTCGTAGAGGAAGTCCGAATTGCCGCCGCTGTGCAGTTGCTCTTCGATGCGCGTCAGCAGCCGTGGGGCGAATACGGCGATCAGCAACTTGCGATAGACGCTGCCGGACTCGGCTTCGAGCATGTCGCCCTGGTACAGGCCCAGGCCTTCGGCCCAATCGGGCGCATCGTCGGCCAGGTGTTTCACGGCATTGAGCAATGGCAACACCGCCAGTACGTCGCGCTGGGCCGGACTGAGGTTCTGCACGGTTTGTCCCAAAGGTGCGACCTTCTGGTCAACCTGGGCGATGTACGCCTGGTTGGCGCGATAGCTGACCCACCACAACGTGCTGACCACCAGCACCAACACCACGGTGGAAGCCAGCACACCGCGGGCGATCCATTTGCGTCGACGCTCGACTTTCGGATCGACGCCCACCAGCCCACGCTCGGCGAACGCCACGGCGGTGAAGAGTTTTTCGATGAAGTAACTGCGCCCGGTGCCGGTCTGGCGCGCCAGGTGCTGGCGGTCCAGGTTCATGCTCTGGGCCATGGAGCCGATCAGGCGGTCGATCGGGCTGCCTTCCTGGGTGCCGCTGGTGAAATACACGCCGCGCAGCAACACGCGCTCTTCGAAGGCGTTGGGTTTGAACACCCCTTCGAGGAAGCTTTGCAGGCAATCTTTCAAGGCACCGAACTGCTGCGGGAAGCCGTAGATCAGATCACGCCGCGCCGGGTCGCGCTCTTGCTGCAAACGCTCGACCAAGCGGTCGTTGAGACGCTGCTCCAGGCCGGTGAATTCGCTTTGCAGGTGCGCCAGCGGGCTGTCGTTGCTCTTGCCATCATCCAGGGCGAAGGTCATGCCCCAGACCTGGGCGCGCTCTTCCTTGCTCAGGGTATCGAAATACTCCATGAACCCGGGCACCAGGTCGAGCTTGGTGAGCATCAGGTAGACCGGGAAACGCACGCCCAATTGGGTGTACAGCTCCTGGATCCGCAAGCGAATCGCCGCGGCATGGGCGGCGCGCTCGGCGTCGCTGCCCAGCAACAGGTCGGACAGGCTGATGGCGATGAACGCGCCGTCAATCGGACGCCGGGCCCGTTGTTTTTTCAACAGGCCGAGGAAGCCCAGCCACGCGGCCTTGTCGACGGTCGCGTCACTGTCCTGGGTGGTGTAGCGGCCGGCGGTGTCGAGCAGGACAGCCTGGTCGGTGAACCACCAATCGCAATTGCGCGTACCGCCCACGCCACGTACCGCACCGGCGCCCAGTTGCGCGGCCAGGGGGAAATGCAGCCCGGAGTTGACCAGCGCGGTGGTCTTGCCCGAACCCGGCGGGCCGATGATCACGTACCACGGCAGCTCGTAGAGGTTACGTCGTTCGTCACCGCCCAGCTTGGCTTTCTTGAGCAGGGCCAGGGCTTCGTCCATGCGCTGACGCAAGGTTTCGAGCTCTTCGGCGGTGGCGATGCTGGTCGGGTCGGGCGGGGTCTGCGCGGCCAGGCTGCGCATGACTTCGGCGGCCTGACGGCGGGCCTGGATGATGCGAAACACCCGGTAGGCGATCCACACCGAGAACACCAGGATAATCAAGGCCCAGCGCCGACCTTCGGGCACCAGCCACTCCAGCAGCGGGCCGACGAACCAGATGATCAGGCTCAGGGCAATCAGCCCCAGCAACGGAATGACCCAGCGGGTCATAAAACTGAAAAACGCCTTCACTCGACCCCCTCCGCCAATACTGTGATTTCAACCCGACGATTGCGTGCACGTCCCTCTGGGGTGGCGTTGGAGGCAAGCGGCTCGGTGTCGCTGCGGCCTTCAGCGCTGAAGCGCTCGGGCTGGCCGGTCTTGGCCGAAAGAATCTCAAGCACCGACCGGGCCCGCGCCTCGGACAAGGCCCAGTTGGAGGGGAACCGGAGGGTGGCGATCGGCCGATTGTCGCTGTGGCCGGTCACCAGGACCTGCCCTTTGACCTTGCGCACCGCATCGGCGATGCGCAGCATCAGCGGCTGGAAATCGTCCTTGATGCTGGCGCTGCCCGAGGCGAACAGTTCATCGCCACGGATGGTCACCACCGAGCGATCGACCGCGTCTTCCACCGCAATGCGGTTGGCCCTGATTTCATCGGCGAGGAAGCCGGCCAGGCGTGGCCGCTCGACCACTTTCGGTTGCACCACGGGGCGATCGATGGTCTGCACCGGGATCTCACCGAGGAAATGGATGTTCTTGAACACCGGCTCGGCATCGGAAGCCAGCTTCATGCGCAGGCCGAACAGCAGCGCCAGCAGCAGCGCCGCGCCAATGGCAACGGCGATCCATGGCGGCATGAATTGCGCCAGCCGGTCGCGGGCCACGGTAACGCCGCGCCAGTGCGGCGACAGCTCGCGCTCGTAGTCGCCACGGGCGCTGCGGATCACGCCAGCGGTGCGCTCACGCAAGGCTTCCAATTGGCTGCGACCATCGTTCATTACCCGGTAGCGCCCCTCGAAACCCAGGCACATGCACAGGTACAACAGCTCCAGCAGATACAAGCGCTCGCGGGGGCTTTGCAGGCAATGCTCCAGCAACTGGAAGACCTTCTCGCCGCCCCAGGCTTCGTTGTGCACGGTGATCAACAGGCTTTGCTTGCCCCAGTCACTGGTGCCGCCCCATGGAGTGCTCAACACGGCTTCATCGAGGGCGGTGCACAAGGCGTAACGGGCCAGCAATACATCGTTGCGCACCACGCCGGCAGCCTCGGCGCGCTCTTCGAACTGGCGCAGGTAGGCCAACAGTTGCGCGCGCAAACTGGCCGGTGCCGGGTGGGCAATGGTGTTGCGCAGGCGCGTCAGCAAGGCCAGCAGCGGGCCGGCGGCGCTTTCCAACGGGTTGAGGCCCTCGGCCTTGCCGGTCAGGACCGGCGCGGCCGGCATCGACAGCGGCGCGGGCTGTGGGCGACCTGGGTCCGGACGGCCAGGGTCCGGGCGAAATGGATCGGCGCCGCGGCCACCGGGCGTCGGCATGAACTGGGTACGATCGTCGTTGCTCATCGCGGTTTATCCTCGGATCGCCCAGAAAGCCAGGTTCAGCCCTGGGAACTGGCCGGCGATGTGGAACGCAAAGCCGCCGGAGTTGCTCAACTGTTGCCAGTGGTCGCTGCCCCGGTCGAGTTCGTAGTAGGTGGAGCCGGCGTGGTACGGCAGTTGCCGTGGCGCCACCGGCAACGGCAGCAGGCCGATGCCCGGCAGTTGCAGGTTGACCAGGTCGCGGATGTGCTCCACCGAACCGACCTTGCTCTGCTGGCCGAAGCGGCTGCGCAGGGTTTCGGCCGGCACATCGGCGCGCACCACCAGGATGAAACTGGCGCTGTCGAGCAGGGTCTTGTCGGCCAGCATCGCCACGTGGATGCCGTAGGCTTTCTCGACAATCGGAATCGGCGTCGCCTTGCTGTCGATCAGCATCGACAGGGCTTCGCGCAGGGCCTGCATCACCGGCGCGTAGCTGAGCGCCAGGTCATCGTGCTGGTAAGGCGGGAATTGCTGCGGTCGTCGCCCGGAGGCGGTGAACGTGGAGAACTCCCCGGCCAGGCTCACCAGTTCACTGTAGAAGCGCTCGGGGTGCAACGGGCTCAACTGGCTCAGGTGCTGGATCAGCGGCTGGGCGCGGTTGACCAGTTGCAACAGCATGAAATCGGCAATTTCCGAGGCGCCGCCGGCCCCCGACGCCACCACCCGTCCGGCCAGGGCTTCACCGCGTTGGTGCAGCAGGCCCAGCAGTTCACTGCGAAACGCCGCCAGCGGCTTGGAGGCGATGACATCCAGCAGCGGCGGGATGTAGGCATCGTCGAGCACCAGGGCGCGGTCGGCACGTTTTTCCTTGATGCGCACCACACCGATAGCGGCGTAGTCGCCAATGCCATCCTGCTCGGTCAACAACCGCAAGGCCCGGGAGCCGAGGGCTACCGGCGCGCGGTTTTCGAACGGTGCATTGTCGTCGCGCACTTCGCACACCTGGCTCACATAGCGCGCAGCGCCAAGCTCTTCGCCTTCATCCACGGTGTCACGGGCGCCGGCGCGCTTGAGCGGCAAGGCCAGGTACACCAGGCCATCGCGCAGGTTGTCGTCGACGTTCAGCGGCGTGGGCGCCAAGTCATCCTGGGGAATGTTGAACGGCGTGCCGTCCGGCAACAGACCGCGCGCCGAAATGATCGCCAGCTTGCCCTGGGCCAGCAGGCCCTGGTCGATCAGCAATTCGGAAAAACCCCAGGCGCCGGCCGACAATGGGCGGCTGCGTGCGTCGATGAGGTTTTCCAGGTAACGGTCATGCTGCTGGAAGTGCTGCGTTCCAATGAACATGCCTTCCGACCAGACCACGCGATTGTTCCAGGACATGGGGGCTCCGATTGCTTATTGGGCAGGGCTGGATGGGGGGACGACGACGGCGCTGCGCACGGCGCGCACATCGAGGCTGATCTGGTATTCGGTGTATTCGCGGGCCGGGACATTCATCACCGTGCGCCACAGCGACTGGTCCAGCTCGCGATAGCCCACCAGGATTCCGATGTGCCGCGTGGCCGGGTCGAGGTCGCGTTGCAGGCTCAGTTGCTGGCCGGGCTGGATCAGCACCTCGTCCTGGTCGATCAGGTCGGCGCCCAGGGTTGCCTGGGCCCTTTCGGCCAGGGCGAAATAATCGGAACGGCCGAAGGTCGCGGCATTTTTCAATTCGAAAATGCGCACCCGGACCGGGGCCGGCTGGCCGGTGGCGCCGGGGTTTAGCCCGGCAATGGCATGGAAGTGCAGCTCGACGGCGGCGGTGTCGGCCTCAGCTTCTTCGGGCTGGGGGTTGGCCGCATCCTTGGCGCACGCCGTCAACAGAAGCGCGGTGGCGACTGCGAGTAAAAACCTGGGAATCATCCTGCGTCCTCAATGACGTTTGAGCTATCCGTTGTATGTCGATCAATCTTGTTATGGGACGGCGCCGCTCAGCGGCGTCGCTGTCGCGTACTGTGTTCTTCGTAGGCGCGGCTGAACTCGCGACCGAACAGGTCCTGGAAATCCTCCTGGGCTTCCCGGGAAATGTTGCTGTAGAGCTCGGTGAACTGCTGCCAGTACTGGGCCTGGCGTGAGCCGCTGAAAATACCCGAGAGCCCACCGGGCTTGGCCATGCGCTCTTCCAGTTGCGCCGGTTCGAAGCGCGTCAGCAGGTGCTTGATGGCCGCTTCCACACCGGCCATCACCGCCAGTTGGTGGGCACGCAGGTCATCGAAACTGTCACGCACCGCCGCGTCCGGAGCCATGAACGCCTGATTGCCGTGGCGCAACAGCAACAGCAGGGCTTCATCGACATTGGGAGCGAATTTCAGCGGGTTGTTTTCCACCGGCTGGATCATCGTCTGCTGGATGCGGAACTCGCCCTTGAGGCTGCTGCGGGCTCGCAAGACATCGATCAGGCCTTCGACCATCAACCGATAACTGCGGCCGATGCTTTCCATCTGCGCCTCGGCCTGGGCCTTGTCCAGGCGCAATTGGTCCAGCCCGGCGCCGCGCAGGAACGCCTGCAGCAAGTCGGGTTGGTTGGCCTCGACCGGAGCAACTGGAGCAACCGGAGCAACCGGAGCAACCGGAGCAACCGGAGCAACCGGAGCAACCGGAGCAACCGGAGCAACCGGAGGTGCGACCGGGGGCTCGACGCGGGTGACCGACGCTTCAGGCACGGGTGCCGGCGGCGGTGCGCTGATTTCAGCAAAGATGTCGGCGAGCGGAGCCTGCGCAACAGGCATCGCGACCGGCTCAACCACAGGTGGTAGCGGCACAGGCGGCGGGGCCACGGGCTGCGGGGCCACCGCCACTGGCACGGGCTTGTCGCTGAACGGGTCCCAGTCATCCGGGATCACCGAGACAGACGGCGGCATCACCGGCTCGACCACCGGCGGCGGGCTCGGCCGGGGAATCGGTGTCGGCGGACGGAAATCGTGTTGCTCAGCCGGAACATGGTCAGGCTGGGTGGCCGGCGGGACACTGGCCGGGGTCAAGAAATCGAACAGATCCGGCAAAGTATCCATGGCCGACACACCCTGGAAATGCGCAGGCGGAGCCACTTGAATCGGCGATGGTGTATGAAGCGGTGACGGCGTATGCACAGGGGTGCTCTGGCGTCCCATCAAGGCCTCGAAACTGCTGGGCGATTCGGCGAACGGGTTGCTGTCGGTGACCGGCAGGTTGAAATCGACGCGCGCCTGGATTTCATAGTCACCGATGCGGATCACTTCGCCGTCCTGCAACGGCTCGCTGTTGCCCTTGCGCAGGCGCACGCCGGCCTTGACCAATTCCACACCATTAGTGCTGTTATCGGTTAAGTAATAACGCCCGTCTTTGTATTGGATAACGCAATGTTTACCGGATACCAGACGCTCAGGGTCCGGCAATACCCAGTCATTATCGATATTGCGGCCAATTGCCATCACCCCCTGATCCATGGACTTTTCAGAACACTGGCCTGGGGTGATCTTGTGATAACTAGTGATAGTCAAACACAGCGGCATCTTGCCTCCTTGCTAAATACATCGCGCGCGGGCGGGTTACTACGTAAGGATTCAGGCCCTGACTACCCACCAACAACCTTGCCAACCACCGCGAAACGGCTTTTTGCCAGCATGATTGCTGATCATAACCGGCTTGCGTGACAAAAACCCCTCGTCAGTTGCCGCTTCGACCGCTGGGTCGGGCAGGCTGTTAAGCGCATCACAACTGTTACAGAGGGGCTACACTGGTGAAATAGCTTACCTTGACAAGCGATAAGTACTACACCAAAAATGCACAACTTCTTGAATATAGATGATGGCACTTTAAGATCATTGCAGATCTAAAGCGCCATTATCGTCAAGGAACATGTGAAGTTTCATCCGAAACTTGCGTGTGAACTGCCCGACTTCTTCAAGCGGGTGATAGGGAGATCGATCCAAGTGGATGTGCCTTTGTTGCTCGCCGCCGTTTCCGCGACTTCGCCGTGCGGTGAAGATCTGGAATATGACGCGGATTTCCTGCGCCTGGAGCGCGATTCCCGGGGCCAGCCCGAGCGCAGCATGGGCGATTCGATCTTACCTGCCGAACCCCCTGAATGGCGCAGCATCCAGCAGCAGAGCCTGGACTTGCTGCAACGCAGCAAAGACCTGCGCATCACCCATTTCCTGTTGCAAAGCTCCCTGGCCCTGGAAGGCATTCCGGGGCTCGCCCGCTCGCTGACATTGATCAGCGAATTGCTCAAGCAATACTGGGCCGAGCTGCATCCGCGCCTGGACGCCGATGACGACAACGACCCCACCGTGCGCATCAATGCCCTCGCCGGCCTGACGTCCGATGTCACCATTCGCCTGCTGCGCGAGAGCATCCTGGCCCGTTCGCGGACCTTCGGTGCCGTCAGCCTGCGCGCCGCCGCCAATGCCAGCGGCTTGCAAAGTTTCCCGGATGAAAACCTTGGCGCCGAACAACTCGCCGGGGCCTTGCTCGACAGCGACCCCGAGCAGTTGGAAATCACCCGTGCCGCCCTGCTGGAAGCCCGCAGCGCCGCCGAAGCCATCGAGCAGCAGGTCAGCGACCAGGTCGGTTCCGCCCAGGGCGTGGACCTTGGCCCATTGAAGCAACCGCTGAAGATGGCCCTGCAGATTCTCGGCCAGTTCGCCCCACAGAGCGGCGACAGCGCCCTGTCCGAGCCTGTCAACGAAATCAGCGCGGCGCCAACCGAACATGCAAGTGTCACAAGCGCACCGCGTAATACCAGCACCGTCAGCGGCGAAATCAACAACCGCGACGACGTGCTGCGCAGCCTGGACCGGATTCTCGCTTACTACACCCGTCACGAGCCCTCCAGCCCCCTGCCGGTGCTGTTGAACCGGGCCAAGAATCTGGTGCACGCCGACTTCGCGGCCATCGTGCGCAACCTGATTCCCGACGGCATGAGTCAATTTGAAAACCTGCGCGGCCCAGACAGCGAATAAAAAGCGAGCGGATCACGCAGTCACGTCACCGGTACCCCCGGTGACGCCAACACCGTCGCTCAAGCGACCAGGAGCAGCAACGTGGCGAAGCAAAGTTCTCAGAAATTCATCGCGCGCAACCGCGCGCCTCGAGTGCAGATCGAGTACGACGTCGAGCTCTACGGCGCCGAGAAAAAGGTCCAGTTGCCCTTCGTCATGGGGGTGATGGCCGACCTCGCCGGCAAGCCCGCCGAGCCTCTGGCACCGGTGGCCGATCGCAAGTTCCTCGAGATCGATGTCGACAATTTCGACTCGCGCCTCAAGGCCATGCAGCCGCGCGTGGCGTTCCATGTGCCTAACGAACTGACCGGCGAAGGCAACCTGAGCCTGGACCTGACGTTCGAAAGCATGGACGACTTCAGCCCGGCGGCCGTGGCTCGCAAGGTCGACTCGCTGAACAAGCTGCTCGAAGCGCGCACCCAGTTGGCCAACCTGCTGACCTACATGGACGGCAAGACCGGCGCCGAAGAAATCATCATGAAGGCGATCAAGGACCCAGCGCTGTTGCAGGCCCTGGCGAGCGCGCCGAAGCCAGCACAGGACCAATGATCATGACTGACAATACAGCCCGCGAAGGCGTGCAAAACCTGGGCGCCACCGAAGAAACCAGCGAGTTCGCCTCGCTGCTGCTGCAAGAATTCAAGCCCAAGACCGAGCGCGCCCGCGAAGCCGTCGAGACGGCCGTGCGCACCCTGGCCGAACAGGCACTGGCGCAGACCGACCTGGTGTCCAACGACGCCATCAAGTCGATCGAATCGATCATCGCCGCCATCGACGCCAAGCTCACCGCCCAGGTCAACCAGGTCATCCACCACCCCGACTTCCAGCAGCTGGAAAGCGCCTGGCGTGGCCTGCACTACCTGGTCAACAACACCGAGACCGATGAGCAGCTCAAGATCCGCGTGCTCAATATCTCCAAGACCGACCTGCACAAGACCCTGAAGAAATTCAAGGGCACCGCGTGGGACCAGAGCCCGATCTTCAAGAAGATGTACGAAGAAGAATACGGCCAGTTCGGCGGCGAGCCTTACGGCTGCCTGGTGGGCGACTACTACTTCGACCAGTCGCCACCGGATGTGGAACTGCTGGGCGAGCTGTCGAAAGTCTGCGCGGCCATGCACGCCCCATTCATCGCTGCGGCATCGCCGACCGTGATGGGCATGGGCTCGTGGCAGGAACTGTCGAACCCGCGCGACCTGACCAAGATCTTCACCACCCCGGAATACGCCGGCTGGCGTTCGCTGCGTGAATCGGAAGACTCGCGCTACATCGGCCTGACCATGCCGCGCTTCCTGGCGCGCCTGCCGTACGGCGCCAAGACCGATCCGGTGGAAGCCTTCGCCTTCGAAGAAAACACCGACGGCGCCGACAGCTCCAAGTACACCTGGGCCAACGCCGCCTACGCGATGGCGGTGAACATCAACCGTTCGTTCAAACACTTCGGCTGGTGCTCGCGCATCCGTGGCGTGGAGTCTGGCGGCGAAGTGGAAAACCTGCCGGCCCACACGTTCCCGACCGACGACGGTGGCGTGGACATGAAGTGCCCGACCGAAATCGCCATCTCGGACCGCCGCGAAGCGGAACTGGCGAAGAACGGTTTCATGCCGCTGCTGCACAAGAAAAACACCGACTTCGCCGCCTTCATCGGCGCCCAGTCGTTGCAGAAACCGGCCGAATACGACGACCCGGACGCCACTGCCAACGCCAACCTGGCCGCGCGCCTGCCGTACCTGTTCGCCACCTGCCGGTTCGCTCACTACTTGAAGTGCATCGTGCGCGACAAGATCGGTTCCTTCAAAGAGAAGGACGAGATGCAGCGCTGGTTGCAGGACTGGATCCTCAACTACGTCGACGGTGACCCGGCGCACTCCACCGAGACCACCAAGGCCCAGCATCCACTGGCGGCGGCCGAAGTGATCGTCGAAGAAGTCGAAGGCAACCCGGGGTACTACAACTCCAAGTTCTACCTGCGCCCGCACTACCAGCTCGAAGGGCTGACCGTGTCGCTGCGCCTGGTATCGAAACTGCCGTCGGCCAAGGGCGCGTAACAACCAGTTGAACGGTACGCAGTAAGAAATGTGGGAGCGAGCCTGCTCGCGATAGCGTTGGATCAGTCGCTACATGCGTTGCCTGACACGCCGCCATCGCGAGCAGGCTCGCTCCCACAGGGGATCTTCAGCAGTTTGGAGATCACCCTGACTCCGCTCGGAGAAACAGATTTCGCAAGGTCAGCGTCAACCAAACAATGTGGTTAGAAACCACACAGGGAGAAAACATGGCTGTTGATATTTTCATCAAGATCGGCGACATCAAGGGCGAGTCCATGGACAAGGCCCACAAGGACGAGATCGATGTCCTGAACTGGAGCTGGGGCATGTCCCAGTCCGGCAACATGCACGTGGGCAGCGGCGGTGGTGCGGGCAAGGTCAACGTCCAGGACCTGTCCCTGACCAAGTTCGTCGACAAGGCTTCGCCGAACCTGATGATGCATTGCGCCAGCGGCAAGCACATCGACAAGGTCAAGCTGACCGTGCGCAAGGCCGGTGGTGAAAGCCAGGTCGAGTACATGATCATCAACCTGGAAGAAGTGCTGATCACCTCCCTGAGCACCGGTGGCTCGGGCAGCGATGATCGCCTGACTGAAAACGTCACCCTGAACTTCGCCAAGGTGCTGGTGGACTACCAGCCACAGAAAGCCGACGGCACCAAGGAAGGCGGTCCGGTCAAGTTCGGCTGGAACATCCGTCAGAACGTCAAGGTTTGATCGAACGCGCCCCCGGCGCCACGCGCCGGGGGTGTTTGGTGCTTGCTCGAATCCAATTCTTTTCCACCCGGTATCTGAGTCATGGCCAAGCCTTCGTTTGTCAATTTGTGGAAAGCGTATTCCGATCTGCTGGTGGCCCATCCTGATGCAAAACCTTGCGACGGCCCCTGGGCAAACCAATGTGCGATTCGCATGAGCATCACGCTCAATACCGAACTGACCATCAAGGTCAACAAGTCCACCTACACCGAACCCAAGTGTGCCCATGAACACGCCAGGGGCGCCGAATCGCTGGCGAACTGGCTGTGGAAACATCACCTGGGACGCCCGTTGATCCTCGGCGGAACTGCCGCGGACCGACGCAAGCTGCAAGACAAGACCGGCCTGATTTTCTTCAAGGATTGTTTCCCGCAAATGGGAGAGTCCTCGGAAAGTCGCACCGGCGATCATATCGATCTCTGGAACCGTGGCCTGACCCTCGGGTATGACGATCCGGCCTATCGATCCCGAGCGATCTGGTTCTGGGAGCTCCTATGACCAAGGCTCACTGCGCGATATGGGTCGGCTGCCTGCTAACCAGCCTGACCGCCTGTGCCCAGCAGCAATCTCCGTCGGCAGCGTCCACCGCAGCGGTGGAACATGTCGTCTCGATGGGCGGGCAAACCCTGGTGCTGGAGAATGACCAGGCGCGCTGCGCGCTGCGCAAGCCCGACCAGACCCTGATGCCACTCGACTTGGCGTGGCCCTGCCAGTTCACGGTCGATCGACAAGGCAAACCCCACGTCGAAACCTTCGGCAACGTGCCCATTGTCATCGTTGTCCATGTGGCAGGTGGCCCGCAAAACAATCAGGAATGCCGCTCCGAGTACCGCGCCATACGCCAGATCAATGGGCAACTCGAACCCTCGGTAATCGCTCGCAATGCCAGCTGCATGCGCGGCACAGGTGACCAGAAGAATTACACGGGCCTATTCACTTGGTAACCGAAATCGCCACCCGTGATCGCCTGCAACCGTCCCTGCTGGACCGGCTGACCGACGACGATCCGACCAACCCGAAGGAAAGCGCCGACAAGCGCGTGCTCTCCCTTACCCAATTGAAAGCCTCGGTGCTGCGTGACCTGGCGTGGCTGCTCAACACCACCTCATTGCTCAGCGCCGATGCCACGCTGCATACCCCGGCGGGCACCTCGGTGGTGAATTTCGGCCTGCCGGCCCTGGCCGGTAACAGTGCGTCGAACGTCGATGTCTCGGCCCTGGAAACGCTGATCCACCAGGCCATCGCCACGTTCGAACCGCGAATCCTGCGCCACACCTTGCGGGTGCGCGCCCGAGCGACCGCCGAGATGAACCACAACGCCTTGAGTTTCGAGATCGAAGGCGATCTCTGGGCCCAGCCCGTGCCGCTGCGCCTGATGCTGCAAACCGACCTGGACCTGGAAACCGGCCACGTGCGTGTGGTCAATGCCGACCAGCGGAGACGTTCATGAACCCGCGCCTGCTGGAGTTGTACAACCAGGAACTGCACCACGTGCGCGAAAGCGCGGCGGAGTTCGCCAAGGAATACCCGAAGATCGCCAGTCGGCTGACGTTGTCCGGGATGGACTGCGCCGACCCGTATGTCGAGCGCCTGCTGGAAGGCTTTGCCTACCTGACGGCGCGGGTGCAGCTCAAGCTCGATGCCGAGTACCCGACCTTCACCCACAACCTGCTGGAAATCGCCTACCCCCATTACCTGGCGCCGACGCCGTCGATGACCGTGGTGCAACTGCAGGCCGACCCGGACGAAGGCTCGCTGAGCAGTGGTTTCCCACTGCCGCGCGATACCGTCCTGCGCGCGGCCCTGGGGCGTGAAACCCAGACCTGCTGCGAGTACCGCACCGCCCACGCGGTGACGTTGTGGCCGTTGCAGGTCAGCCAGGCCGAGTACTTCGGCAACCCGTCCGCCGTGCTCGGGCGCCTGGCCGCCAGCGAACCGAAGGCCAAGGCCGGACTGCGCATCACACTGCGTACCGGCGCCGAGCTGCCGTTCAACAGTCTGGCCCTGGACAACCTGCCGCTGTACTTGAGCGGTGCCGACGAACAACCCTTCCGCCTCTACGAGCAACTGCTGGGCAACGCCTGCGCGGTATTCGCCCGCAAGCCCGGCGGCAATTGGGTCGAACGCCTGCCGCAAGACGCGCTGCACTCACGTGGCTTCGACGATGCCGACGCTGCGCTGCCGGTGGTGCCGCGGGCCTTCCAGGGCTATCGCCTGCTGCAGGAATACTTCGCCCTGCCCCACCGTTTCCTGTTTGTCGACTTCACCCAGTTGAGCCGGGCGGTCAAGCGTTGCGACGGCCAGGAGCTGGAGTTGATCGTGCTGTTCGACCGTCACGACCCGAGCCTGGAAGGCAGCGTCGGGGCTTCGCAATTCCTGCCGTTCTGCACCCCGGCCATTAACCTGTTTCCCAAACGCCTGGATCGCATTCACTTGTCGGAACGGGTCAATGAACACCACGTGATCGCCGACCGCACCCGGCCGATGGACTTCGAGGTGCACTCACTGAGCGGCCTCACCGGCCACGGCACTGGCCCGGAACAACCATTCCTGCCGTTCTACGCCGTGCGCGACCCGTCCCGTTATGGACGCGACCAGGCCTACTACACCGTACGGCGTGAACCGCGCGTGCTGTCCAGCGACCAACGGCGCAACGGCCCACGCTCGACCTATATCGGCAGCGAAACCTTCGTCAGCCTGGTGGACAGCCAGCAAGCGCCCTATCGCCACGACCTGCGCCAACTGGGCGTGACGGCTTTGTGCACCAACCGCGACCTGCCGTTGTTCATGAGTGTGGGCAGCGGCAAGACCGACTTCACCCTGGCCGACAGTGCCCCGGTTGGCGCAGTGCGCTGCGTGGCCGGGCCGAGCCGCCCACGGGCCAGCCATGCCCACGACGCCAAGGCCTGGCGATTGATCAGCCAGTTGTCGCTGAACTACCTGTCGTTGAGCGAGCAAGGCCAAGGCGCGGCCGCCCTGCGCGAATTGCTGCGCCTGTACGGCGACAGCAACGACGCGGCGCTGCAATTGCAGATCGAAGGCCTGCGCGAGGTCAGCAGCAAGGCCTGCACCCGGCGCTTGCCGATGCCCGGCCCGATCGTGTTCGGGCGGGGCCTGGAGATCACCCTGGAATTCGATGAAAACGCGTTTCGCGGCACCGGGGTGTTCCTGCTCGGCGCCGTGTTCGAGCGCTTCCTGGCACGCTACGTGTCGATCAACAGTTTTACCGAGACGGTGATCCGTACCACCGAACGCGGCGAGATCATGCGATGGAAAGCCAAGCCCGGACGTCGTCCGACCCTGTGAGTACCCTGGAGGCGATGCACCAGGAACCCTGGGAATACGACTTCTTCCAGGCGTTGCGGCGCATCGAGTGCGAATCCCCCGAGCTGCCGCGCCTGGGCCATTCCCTGCGCCTGGCCGATGACCCGTTGCGCCTCGGGCAACAGGCCGAATGCACCTTCGCCCCGGCCACCCTCGCCTCGGTGCAACCGGGCGGCGACGGTATACCGGCGCGCCTGGAGCAATTCTTCTTCGGCCTCGGCGGCCCCAACGGGCCGATGCCGCTGCACATCACCGAGTATGTGCGTGAGCGCCAGCGCAACAACGCCGACAGCACCAGCAAACGCTTCCTCGATGTGTTTCACCATCGCTTGCTCAGCCTGTTCTACCGGGCCTGGGCCGAAGCGCGGCCAACGGTCAGCCATGACCGCCCGGACGATGACTATTGGTCGGCGCGCCTGGCCGCCCTCAGCGGCCGGGGCATGCCGAGCCTGCTCAACCAAGGGCTGATCCCCGACACGGCGAAGCTGCATTACAGCGGTCACTTGGCGGCACAAACCCGTTACCCGGACGGCTTGAAGGCGATTCTCAGCGAGTACTTCGGCCTGCCGGTGGAGATCGAAGAATACGTCGGCCAATGGCTGGAGCTGCCGGAACGCAGCCGCGTCGGTGTCAGCGCTCATCAATTGGGCGTGGACTTCTGCCTGGGCCGCTACGTGTGGGATCGCCAGCACAAATTCCGCATTCGCCTGGGCCCGCTCAAACTCGTCGACTACATGGGCATGCTACCCGGCAGCCAACCGTTCAACGAACTGGTGGCGTGGGTCGCCGAATACCTGGGCCATGAGCTGGACTGGGACCTGAACCTGGTCCTGGAGCAGCCCGAAGTCCCGGCGCTACAACTCAACGGTCGCTTCCGCCTGGGTTTCAACACCTGGCTGGGCCGCCCCGAAACAGATGCCAACGATTTAATACTGGCCCGGCATTACGCCGAACAGGCCAACACCTCACAGACCTCAAGGAGCCATGAGCATGGGTGAAATCAGTCGCGCCGCGTTGTTCGGCAAACTCAACAGCGTGGCTTACAAAGCCATCGAAGCCGCCACCGTGTTCTGCAAGTTGCGCGGTAACCCGTATGTGGAACTGGCCCACTGGTTTCATCAGTTGCTGCAACTGCAGGACTCGGACCTGCACCGCATCATCCGCCAGTTCAACATCGAGCCGGCGCGCCTGGCCCGTGACCTGACCGAAGCGCTGGACCGTTTGCCACGGGGCTCGACGTCGATCACCGACCTGTCCTCCCATGTCGAAGAAGCCGTGGAACGCGGCTGGGTCTACGGCAGCCTGATGTTCGGCGAAAGCCAGGTGCGCACCGGCTACCTGGTGATCGGCATTCTCAAGACCCCGAGCCTGCGCCATGCGCTGCTGGGCCTGTCGTCGGAGTTCGACAAGGTCAAGGTCGAAGCCTTGAGCGAGCGTTTTGACGAATACGTCGGCGACTCGCCGGAAAATGCCCTGACCGCCAGCGACGGCTTCAATGCCGGCGCCGTGCCCGGCGAAGCCAGCGGCGCCATGGCCCCTAGCGCCATGGGCAAGCAGGAAGCCCTCAAGCGCTTCACCGTCGACCTCACCGAACAGGCCCGCAGCGGCAAGCTCGACCCGATCGTCGGCCGTGACGAAGAGATCCGCCAACTGGTCGACATTCTCATGCGCCGCCGGCAGAACAACCCGATCCTCACCGGTGAAGCCGGCGTGGGCAAGACCGCCGTGGTCGAAGGCTTCGCCCTGCGCATCGTCGCCGGCGACGTGCCGCCGGCCCTCAAGGACGTGGAACTGCGTAGCCTCGACGTTGGCCTGTTGCAGGCCGGCGCGAGCATGAAGGGCGAGTTCGAACAACGCCTGCGCCAGGTCATCGAAGACGTCCAGGCCTCGCCCAAACCGATCATCCTGTTCATCGACGAAGCCCACACCCTGGTGGGTGCCGGTGGCGCCGCCGGCACCGGTGACGCAGCCAACCTGCTCAAACCAGCCCTGGCTCGCGGCACCTTGCGCACCGTGGCCGCCACCACCTGGGCCGAGTACAAGAAGCACATCGAAAAGGACCCGGCCCTGACCCGTCGTTTCCAAGTGGTGCAAGTGGCCGAACCGTCGGAAGACAAGGCACTGCTGATGATGCGCGGCGTGGCCTCGACCATGGAAAAACACCACCAGGTGCAGATCCTCGACGAAGCCCTGGAAGCCTCGGTCAAGCTGTCCCACCGCTACATTCCCGCACGGCAGTTGCCGGACAAATCCGTGAGCCTGCTGGACACCGCCTGCGCCCGCGTCGCCATCAGCCTGCACGCCGTGCCAGCCGAAGTGGACGACAGCCGTCGGCGCATCGAAGCGCTGGAAACCGAGCTGCAAATCATCGCCCGCGAACATGCCATCGGCGTGGTCATCGGCAGCCGCCAGACCCAGACTGAAGAGCTGCTGAACAGCGAACGCGAACGCCTGGCCGAGCTGGAAAGCCGCTGGGCCGAAGAGAAAACCCTGGTGGACGAACTGCTCGCCACCCGCGCCACCCTGCGCGAGCGCGTCGGCGTGGTGGACAGCGAGGATGGCAGCGAGACCAGCCACGAACTGCGCGAGAAACTGGTAGACCTGCAGCAGCGCCTGACCGCCCTGCAAGGTGAAACCCCGCTGATCCTGCCGACCGTGGATTACCAGGCCGTTGCCTCGGTGGTCGCCGACTGGACCGGTATCCCGGTGGGCCGCATGGCCCGCAACGAACTGGAGACCGTGCTCAACCTCGACCAGCACCTGAAAAAACGCATCATCGGCCAGGACCATGCCCTGCAGATGATCGCCAAGCGCATCCAGACCTCCCGTGCTGGCCTGGACAACCCGAGCAAGCCGATTGGCGTGTTCATGCTCGCCGGCACCTCCGGCGTGGGCAAGACCGAAACCGCCCTGGCCCTGGCCGAAGCCATGTACGGTGGCGAGCAGAACGTCATCACCATCAACATGAGCGAGTTCCAGGAAGCCCACACCGTGTCCACTCTCAAGGGTGCGCCACCGGGCTACATTGGCTACGGCGAAGGCGGCGTGCTGACCGAAGCCGTGCGGCGCAAACCGTACAGCGTGGTGCTGCTGGACGAGGTGGAAAAAGCCCACCCGGACGTCCATGAAATCTTCTTCCAGGTGTTCGACAAAGGCGTGATGGAGGATGGCGAGGGCCGGGTGATCGACTTCAAGAACACCTTGATCCTGCTGACCACCAACGCCGGCACCGAGTTGATTGCCGACGTCTGCAAAGACCCGCAGAACGTGCCCGAGCCGGAGGACATCGCCAAGGCCCTGCGCCAGCCGTTGCTGGAAATTTTCCCGCCGGCCCTGCTGGGTCGCCTGGTGACGATTCCGTACTACCCGCTCAGCGACGAGATGCTCAAGGCCATCACCCGCCTGCAACTCAACCGCATCAAGAAGCGTGTGGAGAGCACCCACAAAGTGGCCTTCGACTACGACGACGCGGTGATCGACCTGATCGTCTCGCGCTGCACCGAAACCGAAAGCGGCGGGCGCATGATCGACACCATCCTGACCAACAGCCTGTTGCCGGACATGAGCCGCGAGTTCCTGACCCGCATGCTCGAAGGCAAGGCCCTGGCGGGCGTGCGGATCAGCGCTGTGGATAACGAATTGCAGTACGATTTCAGCGACGCGGCTTGACCTGACAGGAACACAGTCACTTTTGTGGCAGATATCCCTGTGGGAGCGAGCCTGCTCGCGATGGCGGAGTTACATTCAACATCAATGTTGACTGACACACCGCCATCGCGAGCAGGCTCGCTCCCACAGTTGGGATTGCGTTGCTTCAGCAATTACAACCTGCACGAGACACTCGATGTTATTCAACCAAGCCACACGCCTGGCCAAGATCACCAGCCCCCTGGGACCCGAGGTGCTGTTGCTCAAGGACATGGGCGGCGGTGAAGAATTAGGAAGGCTGTTCAACTACGAGTTGCAGCTGCATTCGCTGGACAACGCCATCGACCTCAACCAACTGCTCGGCAAGCCCATGTGCGTGAGCCTGCAACTGGACGGCGGTGGCGAGCGCTATTTCCATGGCATCGTTGCCCGCTGCAGCCAGAACGTCGACCAGGGCCAGTTCGCCAGCTATCAGGCCACCTTGCGTCCTTGGTTGTGGCTGCTGACCCGCACCTCCGATTGCCGGATTTTCCAGAACCTGACCATTCCGCAGATCATCAAGCAGGTGTTCCGCGACCTTGGGTTTTCCGATTTCGAAGACGCTTTGAGCCAGTCCTACCGCGAGTGGGAATACTGCGTGCAGTATCGCGAGACCAGCTTCGACTTCGTCAGCCGCCTGATGGAACAGGAGGGCATCTATTACTTTTTCCGTCACGAGCAGGGCCGGCATGTGCTGGTGCTGGCCGACGCCTACGGCGCCCACACCAAGGCCCCTGGCTACGGCTCGGTGCCCTACTACCCCAAGAATGAGCAACAGCGCGAGCGTGACCATATCCACGACTGGCACCTGGCCCAGGAAGTCCAGCCCGGCTCATTGGAGCTCAACGACTACGATTTCCAGCGCCCCAGCGCACGCATCGATGTGCGCTCGGCCATGCCCCGCCCGCACACCGCCGGCGACTATCCGCTGTACGACTACCCCGGTGCCTACGTGCAAAGTACCGACGGCGAACACTACGCCCGCACCCGCATCGAAGCCTTGCAGACCCTCCACGAGCAGGTCGAGTTGGCGGGTAACGCGCGGGGGCTGGGCTCGGGGCATCTGTTCAGCCTCACCGGCTTCAGCCGCCAGGACCAGAACCGCGAATACCTGATCGTCGGGGCCCGCTACTACATTTCCCAGGAAAGCGGCGAAACCAACGGCGGCGCGCCATCGGCACAGTTCGAAAGCAGCCTGACCTGCATCGACGCCCAGCAAAGCTATCGCCCGTTGGCGACCACCCACCGTCCTATCGTCAAAGGCCCGCAGACTGCGTTGGTGGTCGGCCCCAAGGGTGAAGAAATCTGGACCGATCAGTTCGGCCGGGTGAAGGTGCATTTCTACTGGGACCGGCATGACCAATCCAACGAAAACAGCTCGTGCTGGATTCGTGTGTCGCAGGCTTGGGCCGGCAAGAATTGGGGATCGGTGCAGATCCCGCGCATTGGGCAGGAGGTGATCGTCAGCTTCCTCGAAGGCGACCCCGACCGCCCCATCGTCACCGGTCGCGTGTATAACGCCGAACAAACCGTCCCCTATGCGTTGCCCGCCAATGCCACTCAGAGCGGCACTAAAAGCCGTTCGAGCAAGGGCGGCACGCCGGCGAATTTCAACGAAATTCGCATGGAAGACAAGAAAGGCGCCGAGCAGTTGTACATCCACGCCGAGCGCAACCAGGACATCGTGGTCGAGGTGGATGAAAGCCATTTGGTGGGCCACGACCGCAACAAAAGCATCGGCCACAACGAAACCGTACGGATTGGCGAGGACCGACTGCGAGCGGTACAGCGCAATGATGCATTACTCGTCGGCGGAGCCAAGAGCGACAGCATCAGTACCCAATACCTCGTGGAAGCGGGTTCGCAGATTCGACTGGTGTGCGGCAAAAGCGTGCTGGAGTTCAATGCCAGTGGCGAGATCAACATCTCGGGCACCGCGTTCAACATCTACGCCAGCGGCAATGGCAACATCGACACCGGCGGGCGTTTGGACCTCAATTCCGGTGGTGCCAGCGAAGTGGATGCCAAGGGCAAGGGCATCAAGGGTGTGATCGATGCGGCGGTAAAGGCATTGTTCCCGGCTAAGGGCAAACACTGAGGTTCACCGCCGGAGCAACCCCAGCCTGACTGCACCATCAATCACTCAGAGGTTGACCGGCACGAAGTCAGGGCCGCCCAGCTTATCCCGGACGAACAGGGCGGTGCGCATCAGCGGCCCCCACAAGCCGTTCTGGCTGTTCCAGGTGCCACCCGCCCACCGCGTATCCTGAACAAGCTCGGCCTTGTTGAGCTCAAGCTGCCGCTGGAGGGCCAGCGCCACGGCGCCCATATCGATCTCGAACAAGTCGGCATAAAGCCCGGCGGGTTGTGCCTGCTTTTTGCTCAGGCAAAACCGGTAGTACCAGACCCACACCGCTGCGACATAAATCGCCCGATTACGATCAGGATAGGTTGCGAGAATCTTGAGCAAAGCCGCCACGAAGCGCCCGGGAAACTGAGGGTCACGGGTCTGTTGCCAGTAAGGCAGCACCAGCGAATCGAAAGCCGCGACGATGTTCTGCGGCTCTTCATTGTCATTCCTGGCTTCTTGAAAGTAGAACGGTTCGCCGACAAGGAATTTATCCAGCTCGTCATTGGCCAGGGCCAGCAGCAATACGTTGTCTAGGTTGGCACTCATTGGACTCTCACTACATCCGGGTTCGCGAGCAGGAAATTGATGTCGTTATTGTGTGGGATGCCCACATTATCCATGACCGCTTCGCGCATACCGCCAGGATGGGTCAGGCCGCCAGGACGCCATAGCGGGTTCGCCCCATATTCGTTGCCGGTTGGCATGACCACCTTGGGGTTGCTCAAGTCCATCATGTAGATCTCTTTGCCGGCCAGGCTGCCCGGGTCATAGCCCAGGGCAGACTCCAACAGCGAAACGTCGCCGGTCTTGTTGAACTCAGCCACCACACCATGCAGATCCGACTTTGCCATGACGTATTTATTAGGGCTAAAGGTCTGGTACATGGGGTTTGCGATATCATCGGGCGTAAATAGAAACGCGCCGCCTTCATCCTGGAAGACTTTGAGATGCTTGTCGATATAGGACGCCTCGAGGTAATCGGCAGGATCCTTCGGGCGGCTGAACTTGGGCATCGAAGCGATATCGTCCGATGTGTAGCCCGGTTTGAAGGTCACCGAGCGGGGCTTGGGTGCAGCACCGATTTTCGCCATTTTCGGGCCCAGGCCCAAAAGCGCCATCCCTGCCACGCCTTGCAGCAGGTCCCGATAACCCGGCCCCAAGCGATCCCCCAGGTCCCCCAGCAACGCCATGCCAGCCATCATCGCGCCGCCGATCACCACGAAACCGACCAGAGCGGCAACACCAGCCATGGCCGCGAGAATCGCCGCGCCCCCCATGGCCAACAACCCCAACGCTTCCAACCCGGTATGCATCCAGCCTTCGAGATCCAGGACAAACGCCACCGACACCGTCGGCCCACCGATGAAAGTGTTCGGGCTGCCGCTCTTGATGTGGGCACCGCAGACCATTTTGCTGTGCAGGCGCGCCGCCGGTTTGCCGTTGATGAAAACCGTGGCGCTGCCTTCAGCGATCAGCACCGGGAAAGGCCAGATCGGATGGTTCATCGGCAGCCCGGTGCAGGAGGACGAAATGTCTTCGCCCGCCCGCATGGCATTGCGGTCGTTGATGTAGACGTTGAAGCTGCCCATTATCAACGCCCCCGTGGTGGGCTCGGGCAGGTTGAAGATGGTGGAGAGGCCTTTGACGATCTGGAACATCGACAAGCCGCCCGCGGCAATCGAGCCGGCCATGATGGCCAGCGCCACGCCGCCCGTGGCGACGGTTGCGGCAACGACCGCCGCACCGATCAAGGCACCGGCCACGGCACCGGCGATCATCGCGGCCATCCCGAACCCGTGGGCTATTTCGTCACCCAGACGTGCTGCCGCCTGTGCATCCATTGCGTGCATCTACCTTACTGATGTGTATGCCTGCTCAGTGGGACGTGTCGATGCTCAGACAATCGGAGGCTGTGGCTTGAACGAATGCATCGCCAGCTTCCAGGCCGGCTCGTGATAGGCGAAGTCGGTCGGTGTGGTGGTCAAGGTAGTGATCAGCACCGACGGCTTACGCTCGATGAACACCTGGCGCAGCATCAGTTCGCGCCCTTCGCGTTGCCAGGTGTAATCCAGCAACGTGGTGGTGTGCCCCTGCAGCACCGTGTCCCAGCGCTGAACCAGCTTGAAGCCGGGCAGTTGCTGCTCTGCGCTTTTGAGCTGGCGGTCGACGTATTCCGCGAATGGCGCGTCGCCCTGGGAGGCATCGCGGCTGATGACGAAACTGGCTTCTTTAGCAGGGCCGACTGCCGGCAGCTTGAAAATATTGATGCTCTGGTCCTGCCAGGCATCGGGAATTTCGAGATCGGCTTCTTGAATGCGGTAAGAGGTCACAGTAATCGCTTTCCATGGACGTGAGGTGACGCGCGAAGGAGCAGATATTCAAGTAATGCCTGGTAACAATCAAGAACCGGGTTCCTCTGCCCCAAGTAACGAACTACATTATGCGATCAGCGTCACTACTCTGGCGATTTCATGCCTGTGCACGCGCTGTCAAAGGGCGTGATCGCTTGATCTTCAACGTCAAAAGCCGGCAATCTTGCGCAGCGTCAAATGGACTGCGGCAGCGATAAGGACAACCGATGCTATTCAACCAAGCCACACGCCTGGCCAAGATCACCAGCCCCCTGGGACCCGAGGTGCTGTTGCTCAAGGACATGGGCGGCGGTGAAGAATTAGGAAGGCTGTTCAACTACGAGTTGCAGCTGCATTCGCTGGACAACGCCATCGACCTCAACCAGCTGCTCGGCAAGCCCATGTGCGTGAGCCTGCAACTTGATGGCGGTGGCGAGCGGCACTTCCATGGCATCGTCGCCCGCTGCAGCCAGAACGTCGACCAGGGCCAGTTCGCCAGCTACCAGGCCACCCTGCGCCCATGGTTGTGGTTGCTGACCCGCACTTCCGATTGCCGGATTTTCCAGAACCTGACCATCCCGCAGATCATCAAGCAGGTGTTCCGCGACCTGGGCTTTTCCGATTTCGAAGACGCCTTGAGCCAGTCCTACCGCGAGTGGGAATACTGCGTGCAGTATCGCGAGACCAGCTTCGACTTCGTCAGCCGCCTGATGGAGCAGGAAGGCATCTACTACTTCTTCCGCCATGAACAGGGCCGGCATGTGCTGGTGCTGGCCGACGCCTACGGCGCCCACACCACGGCCCCCGGCTACGACGCGGTGCCCTACTACCCGAAGAACGAGCAGCAGCGCGAACGCGACCACATCCACGACTGGCACCTGGCCCAGGAAGTCCAGCCCGGCTCATTGGAGCTCAACGACTACGATTTCCAGCGCCCCAGCGCACGCATCGACGTGCGCTCGGCCATGCCCCGCCCGCACACCGCCGGCGATTATCCGCTGTACGACTACCCCGGCACCTACGTGCAAAGCGCCGACGGCGAACACTACGCCCGCACTCGTATCGAAGCCTTGCAGACCCTCCACGAACAGGTGGAACTTGCCGGCAATGCCCGGGGCTTGGGCTCGGGGCATCTGTTCACGCTTACCGGCTTCAGCCGCCAGGACCAGAACCGCGAATACCTGATCGTCGGCGCCCGCTACTACATTTCCCAGGAAAGCGGCGAAACCAACGGCGGCGCGCCGACCGCACAGTTCGAAAGCAGCCTGACCTGCATCGATGCCCAGCAAAGCTATCGCCCGTTGGCGACCACCCACCGCCCTATCGTCAAAGGCCCGCAGACTGCGCTGGTGGTCGGCCCCAAGGGTGAAGAAATCTGGACCGATCAGTTTGGCCGGGTGAAGGTGCATTTCTACTGGGACCGGCACGACCAGTCCAACGAAAACAGCTCGTGCTGGATTCGTGTGTCGCAGGCGTGGGCCGGCAAGAATTGGGGCTCGATGCAGATCCCGCGCATCGGCCAGGAAGTCATCGTCAGCTTCCTCGAAGGCGACCCGGACCGGCCCATCATCACCGGTCGCGTCTACAACGCCGAGCAGACCGTGCCCTACGACCTGCCGGAAAACGCGACCCAGAGCGGCATGAAAAGCCGTTCGAGCAAGGGCGGCACGCCGGCGAACTTCAATGAAATCCGCATGGAAGACAAGAAAGGCGCCGAGCAGTTGTACATCCATGCCGAGCGTAACCAGGACATCGTGGTCGAGGTCGATGAAAGCCACTCGGTCGGCCATGACCGCAACAAGTGCATCGGCCACAACGAGACGGTGACCATCGGCAACAACCGCCTGCGCATCGTCAAGCAGGAGGACATTCTCTCGGTGGGCCAGCGCAAGACCGACAGCATCAGCCAGAGCTACGTCATCGAAGTGGGCGAGAACCTGCGCCTGGTGTGCGGTGAAAGCATCCTGGAGCTCAACGCCAGCGGCCAGATCAACCTGACCGGCGTGCAGATCAGCTTCTACGCCAGCGGCGATGCCGAGTTCAACACCGGCGGCGTGCTGCATCTGAACAACGGTGGCGGCCCCGGTGCCACGCCGGACGGCCAAGGCGTCAAGGGCAGTATCGACGCCAACATCAGCGCCGCGTTCCCCAAGGGCTAACTTCGAGATTTATGCGCCATGACTTACCGTCTCAATGAATTCCAGCTCCAGCTGCCGCCAAGCGAGTTGCTGGACGCGACGATCAACATTCTCAAGTTCCCTGAGCTGGGCACCTCCTTGATCGTCAGCCGCAGCCTGCTGACCGAGGGCGAAACCCTGCAAAGCAATCTCGACGACCAGCTCAAGCGCCTGGAAAAACAGGTCCAGCAACTGCGCTGCCAACCGGGCGCGACCGTACGCGTGGGTGCCAACCAGGAAGTCGAAGCCATCGAATTGCGCAGCCAGTTCAACAAGGGCAACGAAAAGGTTTTCCAGTATCAGCTCGCGCTGGTACTGCCCGGCACTCGCAAGATGCTTGCCCTGAGCTATGTGAAAGCCGAGAAACTGGGCGATGCCGAAGCGGCGCATTGGGCGACGATCAAGGGGTCGCTGGTGTTCGACACTCCGGCCTGACACCCCATCCCTGTGGGAGCGAGCCTGCTCGCGATAGCGGTGGGTCAGGCACTGATGAGGTTGACTGAAAGAGCCCCATCGCGAGCAGGCTCGCTCCCACAGGGGGTTTGGTGGCGTCAAGGAAGTGGAAGGCACCATCGATCAAAATGTGGGAGCGAGCCTGCTCGCGACAGCGGTGGGTCAGGCACTGATGAGGTTGACTGAAAGGGCCCCATCGCGAGCAGGCTCGCTCCCACAGGGATTTGGTGGCGTCAAGGAAGTGGAAGGCACCATCGATCAAAATGTGGGAGCGAGCCTGCTCGCGATAGCGGTGGGTCAGACGCTAGTGATGTTGACTGGTCAGACGTCATCGCGAGCAGGCTCGCTCCCACAGGGGGTTTGGTGGCGCCAAGGAAGTGGAAGGCATCATCGCTCCCACAGGGACAAACCGAAGCGGATCAAGCGCCTGAAAATGGCATTAACGAGCATGCCGTAACCCACAAGGACAACAGGCGCAATGGAAGGCATCAAATTGCTTGAACACACGGTCATCAACCACCTGAGCACCCTGCATGTCTGACGCGCTCTGGGCCGCCCGCCTGGGCGATGCACTGAACCACACCTCGATGATGGCCGACATCCTTGGCGGCGTATTGGAGGTGGCGGCCAACATCGCGATCACCGCCCTGGCGACCGCCGCCGTGGTCGCGGCCACGGGCATCACCGTCGTCACCGGCGGCCTGGGCTGCTTCGTCCTGGGCCTGGTGGTGGGCACCGTCGTCGGCCTGGCCATGAGCAAGACCGGGGCCGACAAAGGCCTGAGCAATTTATGCGAGGGCATCGGCAACGCCCTCTTTCCGCCCACGGTGCAGGCCAACATCCTCACCGGCTCCAAGGACACCTTTACCAACAACATCCCCTCGGCCCGCGCCGCTGGAGCGGTTGTTTCCCATGTCGCGCCGGCCGGCACCGAACTGGAAATGCCCGAGCCGGAAGAAGAGCCTAGCTACCTGGACATGGCCGGGAATTTCTTTTCGCAGATGTGGCGCCCTACTGTCGCCTCGCCCGCCCCCGGTACGGAAACCCGGCCGGAAGACCTGGTCATCTGCACCAAGCACCCACCGATGCCACCGCAGTTCATGGCCGAAGGCTCGGACAAAGTCACCATCAACGGCCAGCCCGCCGTGCGCAGCGGCGACCGCAGCACCTGCGATGCGACGGTGGTGTCGTCCGGGTTGATTTCGTCCAACGTGACCATTGGCGGCGGTTCGGTGGTGGTGCGCGAGATCCGCAGCGGCAAGACCCCGGGCGTGGGCCTGGCGGTCACGGCGCTGCTGATGCTCAAGGGCGGCAAAGGCAAGTTCTTCAGCAAACTGCCGTGCATGCTGGTGGGCGGCGCGGTATCCATGGCCGCCAGCAGCGCGGCGAACGCGGCCGCCAATGCTGCCATGGGTTCGTCGAACCCGGTGCATGCCGCCACGGGCGCCAAAGTGCTGGGCGGTGATGAAGAGCTGGATTTCGTCTTGCCCGGCATCCTGCCGATTGACTGGCAGCGCGTCTACAACAGCCGCGACGAGCGCCGCGACAGCCTGTTCGGCGCCGGCTGGAGCGTCGCCTACGAAGTCCAGGTGCAAATCCTGCCCCACCCCGACGGCGGTGAAACCCTGGTCTACACCGACGAACAGGGCCGCCCTATCGACATGGGTTCCATCCCCTTGGGCGGCGCGGTGTTCAGCGCCGGCGAAGGCCTGGCCGTGCGCCGCCATGTGAACGGGCAATTGTTGATCGAAAGCGAAAACGGCCTGTACCGTTTGTTCGAACCTTCGCCAGCCAACCCATCCCACCTGCGCCTGAGCCAACTGGGTGACCGCAACGACAACCGCATCCACCTCGACTACGACGACGCCGGACGCCTGGTGCGGCTACGCGACACTTTCGACCTGGTGCACGTCGAGCTGATTCGCGAAGGCGAGCGCGTCACCCAGATTGAACGCCTCTACCCCGACCAGACGCGGGAAGTGCTGGTCAGCTACGCCTACGACGCGGCGAACAGCCTTACCGAAGTACGCGATGCCACCGGCCAGGTACAACGGCGCTTCAGCTATGACGCCGGGCAACGGATGGTCGAGCATCAGTTGCCCACCGGCCTGCGCTGCTTCTACGAATGGGCGCTGATCGAAGACCAGGAATGGCGCGTGGTGCGGCACTGGACTGACGAAGGCGACGCCTACCAGTTCGACTATGACCTCAAGGCCGGCATCACCCGCATCAGCGACAGCCTGCAACGGGTCAGCATCCGGCACTGGAACAGCCAGCACCAGATCACCCAATTCAGCGACAACCTCGGCCAGACCTGGTTGTTCGAATGGAACGATGAGCGCCAGTTACTCAGCGCCACCGATCCACAGGGCGGCCAGTTCCAATTCAGCTACGACGAAGCCGGCAACCTCATCAGCGAAACCGACCCGTTGGGCCGCAGCGAATCCACCCTCTGGCTCGAACACTGGGCCCTGCCGCTGGTGGACACCGACGCCGCCGGCAATAGCTGGAAGTACCGCTACGATCAACGCGGCAACTGCATCGCCGAAACCGATCCGCTGGGGCATGTCACCCGCTACCGCTACGACACCCACGGCCAGGTCGTGGAGATCATCGACGCCACCGGCAAGAGCAAGAAGCTGCGCTGGAACCCGTTCGGCCAATTAGTGGAACACGTCGATTGCTCGGGTTACCCGACCCGCTTCAGCTACGACGCGCGCGGTTATCTGCAAACCATCACCGACGCCCTCGGCGAACGCACCCAGTTCAGCTACGACGCCCAGGGGCGCTTGCTCAGCAGCCAACTGCCGGACGGCCGCACCGAGCACTATCAGCGCGACATCGCCGGCCAACTCACTGGCTACACCGACCCGGCCGGGCACACCACGCTCTACCAACACAACCGCCGCGGCCAGGTTCGTCAACGCACCGACGCCCAGGGCCGGCAAGTGCAGTTCGCCTACGACAGCTTCGGCCGCCTGCAAGCGCTGACCAACGAGAATGGCGAAAGCTACCGGTTCGCCTGGGATGCCGGGGATCGGCTGGCCGAACAACAAGACCTGGATGGCAGCGCCAAGCGCTACAACTACGACCGCCTCGACAACGTCGCGGCGGTGACGGCACTTCCGGCACCGTACGGCACGGGCCTGGCGATCATTCCTGAAGCGCCGCTGGCCCCCATCTTCCATCGCCTGGAACGCGACGCCGCGGGCCGGCTGATCGCCAAAACCACCGACGATGGCCGCACCGAGTACACCTACGACCCGCTGGACCAACTCATCACCGTCACCTTCACCGACCTGCAGGGCAACGCGCAAACCCTGAGCTTCGCCTACGATGCCCTCGGCCAGTTGCTCGCCGAAAACAGCGCCGCCGGCAGCCTGCAACACCACTACGACGAACTCGGCAACCTGATCCAGACCCAACTGCCCGATGGCCGCTGGGTCAACCGCCTGTATTACGGCAGCGGCCACCTGCACCAGATCAACCTCGACGGCCAGGTCATCAGCGACTTCGAACGCGACCGCCTGCACCGCGAAGTGCTGCGCACCCAAGGGCAGATCAGCACCCGCAGCGAATACGACCGCAGCGGCCGCCTGCGCGCGCGACAACGCCGGCACAGCGGCCAACCCTCGCTGCTGCCGGCGGCGGTGCAAAAACACTTCGAGTACGACCCCGCTGACCACCTCATCGGCAAACTCGACCAGCAACCCGCCGCACAACAGCGCCAGCTCCTGCACTACGACGCCACCGGCCGCATCATCGCCAGCCAGGACAGCCTGCACGGCCAGCGCGAGACCTTCACCTACGACGCCGCCGCCAACCTGCTGGACGGCCCGGCCCCTGGGGCCGGGCTGGTGGTGCACAACAAACTGCTGACCTACCAGGACAAACGCTACCGCTACGACGCCTTCGGCCGGATGATCGAAAAACGCAGCGCCAAACGTGGCGTGCAACACTTCGCCTATGACGCCGAGAGCCGCTTGATCGAAGTACGTAACGACGACGGCAGCGTGGTGAAAATGGCCTACGACCCGCTGGGCCGACGCATCGAAAAAACCGAACACGACAACCACGGCTACCCGCTGGGCGAAACGCGTTTCACCTGGGACGGCCTGCGCCTGTTGCAGGAACACCGTCACCAGCAAACCAGCCTGTACCTCTACGAAGACGACGGCTACGAACCCCTGGCCCGCGTCGACGGCAGTGGCCCGCTGCAAAAGATCCGCTACTACCACAACGACCTCAACGGCCTGCCGGAACAACTCACCGAAGCCGATGGGCACAATGTGTGGCAGGCCACGTATCGAGTGTGGGGCAACACGCTGGAAGAAGTGCGCGAGCCGTATTACATCGAAGAGCAGAACCTGCGGTTCCAGGGGCAATACCTGGACCGGGAAACCGGGCTGCATTTCAATACGTTCAGGTTTTATGATCCGGATGTGGGGCGGTTTACTACGCCGGATCCGATTGGGTTGGAAGGTGGGCTCAATCTTTACCAATACGCTCCGAACCCTATCGGTTGGGCGGATCCATGGGGCTGGGCGTTTGCAGGGGTGGACTTCACTGGAAGCAGTGACCTGTTCCCGATAACGGGCTCACAAAAGAATATCGTGACCATCAAGATGCAAGGCTCAAGGGGACGCGACTTCACGCAGGCCTTCAAAGAGGCCGGTATCTCTAAGAAAGCAGCGACGGACTACACCTGGCACCACGTTGATGACTTCAACCCCAAAACCGGGACAACCACGATGCAGCTCGTTAAAACGACCGCACATGAGGCTACGTTCCCGCATGGCGGTTCAGTCGCACAATATGAAAAACACTTCAAGGTTAAGTACGAGAGCCCTGAGTCAGTCCTTGCGGCCTCCAAAAAAGGTTGGCTGGCCAACAAGATCCCTAAAGCCAAAGCTGGGCGCTGCTCATAAACGGAGATTAACGATGCTTGAAAATACATTCTCAAATGCCAAAGCAGCCATCACGCAAGCGGACTTGGATCTCTTGGAGTCCGCTATTGGCAAGAAGCTACCCACGCCCTTTAGAAACCATTACCTCAAGTACAACGGTGGCGTACCGGAGCGCACCTACTGGGTCGGCGATGATTTCGACGAGCCACTGGAAGTGGCTGCCTTCAAGCCAATTGCTGGCGGTGACTCCACGGTGCTATCCACCTACCAGTTGATGCTGAAGAAGCAGGTACTTCCTGCGCACCTATTACCTTTCGCAAATGACTGGGGTGGCAACTTCTTTTGCCTGAACCTTGATACCGAAGCTGTTAGCTATTTCACGACTGATAGCTTCGATAGCGATCTCAGCCCTGAAGAGAATCAGGCTCAATCCGAAAAACTGATCTGCTCGAACTTCCTCCGCTTCGTTCAAGGGCTGAACGATGAGGAAGATTTGGACGAGGAATAAATCAGAGAGCGCCACAGGATTTGCTCCGAAACGCAAACCCCGTGGCGAGGGAGCGTGCTCCCGCTGGGCAGGAACATGCCTAATCCCGCAAGCTCTCCTAACGCCGATCCAGCGCCAGTGCGCGGGTTAATAGACCATTATGCAAATGGGGTAACGGCATTCATCACCCTGCCCGAAGACTCTTATGAGACTGATCTTGTTGTTTTCCGGAATATGGACCGAGAGCTCGTATCCAGGAAAACGCTGGCTTCCAAAATTCTCTTTTGGCTCAAGTATTTCGGGCGGAGGGCCCTCACCTTCTTGGACTTTGATGGGCACCGTAGTGTTATTCCTGATCTGTATCGTGACGGGAGCCGCAGGCGTTGCGCCTTGAGCCTGAGCGGCAACTGCGGTGACCTTCACCTCTGAGGCGGCTACCGTTGTATCGGCGTTCGTTGATTGCAGAGCAAACGCAAAGAGCAAGACGACGAGGTGGAACCATCTTTTGATGTCCATTTTCGGTGTCCTTGATCAGATTGAGGAAGCTCGCCAAGCAGCGCTCTTCGAGACTTGATTTAACAACCTGTTTGGCAAGGCGTCACCTGTAAGAACTAACAGGTCGTTGGAAAAATCCTACACGAGCGGTCACGTCAAAAATCTTTTCCGGGTTTGGTCGCAGACAGTGATTCCATGAGCTATACCAAAGTGCCATCAGCGCCATGCAAAGGGAGCCATGCGCCATGAAGGGGACTTTGTTAGGTTTGATCGTTGTGTCTATCGCCGGATGCGCCAACCTGAACAGTATCTACCGGACATTCGATGTCTCCCGTGGGGAAAGCTCCATGAGCGATATCCGACAGCGAGCCATACTGGTAGCCCCCAATGAGAACATCACCAAAAAATACGACGCGACCGGAAAGCTCGTTTCGCAGGAGTACAGAAAGAACGGGGTGTTCGTTTGCGCAGAACCAAGCCCCGACGCAATGGCTTCCCTTGCTTATGAGCTGGCGGCAAAAGGGGGTTACCCAGAGAAGGCAAGCGGTGAATTGGCGTTCGCCATGCAGGACGGGGCCGCATTCACGGGCATACGCACACAGAGCATCCAATTGCTCCGGGATTTCGGCTATCGCTTGTGTGAAAGCTACCTGTCTGGCGCGATAAGCGCCCCTCAATATGACCTTCTCATGAGGCGATTCCAAAAGAATACGGTCGCCCTCCTGGCAATTGAACAGCTGACCGGAGCGATCAAAGCCCCTCCCATAGCCCTCACGACAAGTGGCCGGGCTGAAGCGACAAAATCACTGTCCGAACAGAGAGCTGAGCGAGAGAAGGTCAGCGATAGAATTACCGCCCTGGAAACCGAAAAAACGGCAGTAGACAAAAAAATCAGTGATGCCAAAAAAGCCAATGCCAACGCTGACACTTCGGAACTGGATCAGACCGCTGCGGGCCTAGCGGAAAAAATCAAAAACCTGAAAGACGATAGAAACGTTATCGACAGCGCAATAGCCGAAACAAAAGGTGTGATTGCGGATGGCGAAGTAAAGGTAAAAATAGAAACCTCGGGCATGGGCAGCCAACGATCGGATGCCCACATTCAACAAATAGCGAAAACAGTCGAAGGCATCGTCAATAACATCGTGCTCGCCGATGATGAACAGCAACTGTGCATGTCGGCTCTTTTGCTGCCGAACCCGAATGAAGGCCAGAAAAATTTCGCGGATTGGTGCATCAAGGTAATGCGCACCCAGGCTGAAGCCCGAGATGCCTTGATGAAAAATACAAAACTCAAGATGGACCAAGCACAGGCAGTTTTGGACAGTGGTGGGGCCAACACGACAGAAAAAGACAAAGCAAGGCAGGACCTTGCCAACCTTCAGAAAGCGTTGGAAGGACTTGGGAAAGGCCCGGGACTGTACAGCCTGTCCTTGGATCGATAGCGCATCGTGGGCCTGTCGATATCGCCCGCTGCGCACGGGTAGCCAAAGGACAGAGGAACAGAACGAAGCGTCGAGCTGAACTGCCTCGACGCTTCTTTATTGATCGCGCCTAGCTATACCAAAAAATGTGAGTTCATTGCTGGCGAACCGAGTGCTGGATAACGTCCACCCACGCTAACCGCTACACCACCCGTGGCGAGGGGATTTATCCCCGCTGGGCTGCGCAGCAGCCCCAAAAAGATCGGCGCATTCCTACAGAAAAACCACTGCGCGACCGAGCGGGAGCAAGCTCCCTAGCCGCGAATCCTGAGTATTACGAAGGCTTGTTTATTCTCCCTCCACAACGCTTCCACCCAGCTACGAATCCTTGCGCCATTGCCTACAACTACGCCAGAATCCGCCCGCTTGTGCGCCTTGCTCCCGGGTTCTATCGTTTCCCTGCCACTGCCCATCAGTGGTCGGGTTTAGTAGCCCTGGTTGGAAATACATAATGGTTGCATGAGTCTCATCAGTCAGGCGTTGCCTGCACTTGATGGTGGCTGTGCGCATGGCGCCTTCGGGCGCGCCGGGCTTTTATGTATTTTCCACCGGTCTACTAACTTGCGCACAGCTGCCACCCCTTCGTTTAGTAGCGAGATGGTTGCGGCCTACTAGAGGGAAAAATGCATATGTTCAAGGTAACTCCAAATCCTCCAGAAACAGACAAAACTTCTAACCATTCCAGTAGCAAAAACAGACAACACGACGAAGCCGCTAAACGCGCCTTGGATTACTACCTCCTACCAAAACCGGAAAACTCGGAAGACGCATCCAAACCGGGCCAGCTATTCACCGTGGCAAAAAACGCCGACAACGAATGCCTGCTCGCCAACCTCAGCGAAAACCTGGCATCCGCCGACGCGATGATCAGCAACCTGGCCTTCGACCTCGAAGGCTCCCGCCGCCACATCGCCCTCGGCATCCAGCAACTGATCGAACTGAGTTCATTGCTGGCGAACCGCGTACTGGATAACGTCGACCCACGCTAGCCGCTACACCACCCGTGGCGAGGGGATTTATCCCCGCTGGGCTGCGCAGCAGTCCCAAAAGGCCGGCGCAGTCCTCCAAACAGACCGCTCTAACTGGTCTACGACGGCTGCGCCGCCGAGCGGGAGCAAGCTCCCTCGCCACGGACCGCGTACATCTTGAGGCCAGGTATGTATGTGCTGCCGCCTTCGCGAGCTCGTTCCACAGGGGTTGGCGGTGAGTTCAACCCGAAGGCTTTAAGGGTGTACTGCGAGTCAAGAAAAAATCCGCAAAACCGGCTCAAATGAAGATTTTCTTGGCGAACTGAAAAAAATTTCACGTCAAGTGCTGGAAATTAAGGATTTGCCATGAATTCTGTTGGATACGCTCGGCTACAGGAGTCTAGGGCTTTCAATCTTCCCATTGAGTCGACCGGCACGGGTACAGCCCTTAACCCGAATCGAGCAGATCGAGACAACCTAGGCTGTGCCAGCCAATACAGCCCCCGGTCAGTCGCGAAAGGCAGAAATCGGCCGATTCTGTTGAAAAAGTCGGCCATGGTTTCCACGGTAGAAAAGTACGCGCGTGAGATTAAAATCTTTGCATTGAGCAGAGGATTCCAGGCTCAGATTTCGCGTAGCGGCGCGCAGAAAAGGCATTTTCAGCGGTCAGTATGCAAGCGGTCTGGAAGAGCCGACTTTTTCAACAGAATCGGCCAAAAGCGGCCATTCGCTCGTGGCCGTTTTCGACCCAGAGCGGTCATTGATTTCTGCCAGCTGTAGTGGGCCACTCTACAGACACGTTAATGCTTATACGTATTGGTTCGTTAGAACCACCGAAGAGCCCCCCCCTATGTGCGAATCCAATTCAATACTTGGTTTAGCGGAGTTGCACTACCCTCGGGAAGGGTAGTGACATGTTCTGAATCAAGCTTTAGTTTTTCTATTTTGAAGCCAAACACAATTGATTCAATAGTGGCAGCGTCATAGCCTTCAGTTTCAGCGAGCTTGCCGATACATGCGCGAATTGCCTGTTCTCCTAGGTGACCATGGCATATCCATTGAAGTTTGTCAGATTCAAATTGCCTGGTCTGAGTTAACAATGAATTAGTAGTTTCGAATAAATTGCAGTGGTGACCACGTAGAGCTATTTTGCTATCTAAGCAAGAGCTAGCGGTAAAAGTCGAATTATTTAGCGAGATATTTTCACTCGACAACATCTCATTTGCTCGAGCTACAATTGACAAATTTTTACAGGCGAGCGAGTAAGCTGCGGAGAACTGCAAAATAGCGATATAGTGCGACTCAATCTTTCTAAGATATTTTGCACTTACATTGGTAGGATGAGTGTGGATGATAAAATTTATAAAAGATCCTGGCGTGAACCAGTAGTTTTCAATGGAATGGCCTCGGGTTACAAAGGTGTTTTCGGGAAATAGTGCGGTATCATATTCAAGACTTGTAGCATTTAAACCGTCCCATTCGCGATCAATTAAGCATCGAAAATTATCAGGAGGGCGTCTACTTGCAATATTTTTTATTTTCTCGCGAGCTCCAACAGGTCCAAGGGCTTTATCATCAATCAACGAGGCGTCGTCGATCCAGCAGTTAGCAAAAACGTTGTCTATGTGGTTTTTCTTTAATATAAAATGGGATAATACCTTTTTATCGGTTGCGCCTTCCACCAAAAGCGTTTTATTAGAGCGCAGCCTCACTGCAAGTAAGTAAGCAGAAACGCTGGAGTAACTGCTCATGACAGATCTTCCAGATAAGACTCATCATCTTCCGAGGAAACATTAGATTTGTTAACCGTCGGAGCGAAGATCTGGACAGCGTCGGGATGGTCGGCACCAACTTCAGGTGAATGAGTGCAGGCTATGATTTGACGATTAGCGGCTTGCTGCTCAAGGTTGGCGAGGATAATCCGTTGCCAGTCAATATGCAGCGACAACTCGGGTTCGTCGATCAGAAAAATGCCAGTCGATGCTGTACTCATCCGGCTGGCAGTGAAAAGCATTGTCAAAATCTGCCTTTCCCCGGAAGACAATGTTGTTAAAGGATAAATACTATTATTATCTGTCCGAACGAATGCATACTCGCGCCACCTATTGTGATTTCTCGCAAAATGAGGCGATATCTCAAGTTGCTTTCCATCGAGAAACTTATTCACTGCGCTTTCAAAACTACGAAGCTTTTTAAAAACTCTTTGATTCTCATCCTTCAAACGCTCAAGCATGTCAGCATAAAGCTTTAAAACTCGCTTGGTGGCGTTATTATCTTGATCTCCCGCGAACTTTGCTTGCCGTACTGCATAAGCCAGTTGCTGAGAAGCAGTAACAGAGTGGAGGTTTGCACTATTTTGTGTATCGTCAAGTGCCGTTTTTACGCGTTCAAGAAGAGGTTCGACCTCTCCGTCGCTGGGAGTCTCATCTTTTGATGTAATAGAGTTGAAAACTCCAATAAAGATAGAATTCAACATTTGACTCTGAGCATGGCTTGAGCTAATTTGCGCTTCATTGAATTCCTCACTAATACTGTCAACTACGTCAGCGAGGCCTGGATATCGTATAATCGGAACGAAAGGCCCGAACCAGTCGCGGCACTGTAAGGTTTTAAATGCAACCATGTTGGCGCGCTGCTCATCACGGTGGCGTATAAAGGATGGGTTTTCCTTTGTGATTTCGAACAATTCTTTTCTCTTGATAGCATCGTGATCAGACGATCGGCCGGACTCATAAGAATTACTAGTAGATTTGACTTTCTCAAGAATGGATCTGTACGCCGGCAAATAGACAGGCCTACCTCCAAATGCACTTTTAATTATCTCCTCTTCCGTCGCGCTTAGAATCGGGTACTTTACCTCATCTGATAATCCAATTACTCTCTCATTGAAACAAGCACTGATCAACCCATCGTCGCTTTGGGCCAAGTCCAATGTATCGCCATTGAAACTTGCAACAGAAATTGAGTGAAATTTAATGTGCGAAAAACGAGAAAAATCTAACTCTAAGATATTGGCGATAATGTGGAGGACAGTCGTCTTTCCCTTTCCGTTTTTCCCGTAAATAACGTTTAAACCTTCCGAAAACTGAAGATCTATATCTAGGTAATGGTGAAGCATACGAATCGATAACGACTTGATTGCTGGCTGCATTTTCTTCCCTGGCCTGTATGCTCTTGATCGACTTTCTTGACTTTAGCCTGTGGTAGGGCAATTTGCCATGTCTTCAGCATGTACCCGAAAGCGGTCGTACATGAGCGTCTGCTTCTGGCCGTTAGTGGTCAGATTGTTGTGCCTCCGAGCGACTTCCTCTGGATGCCCCATTGCGACACCATCACCCAACACGCCGCCTGCGAAGTCGCCCTAAAGCATAAACATGGCCTACCGCACCGTCCGGCATTACTGGCCCAACTCCTCCAGACCGGCAATCACTTCATGCTCCCCAGCTACATTCCCGCTTGCTGGGCGACCTTGCGCCGCTGGCAGCAAGCGCACAGCAACGCAAGCACACTGGTGACAAAACGCGAATATGAGTGGATCGATCATGCTCTGACGCGGATTACCCAACAATTGCGCGATGAAGAGCGCTACCTGGCTGGACGGGCAGCACCCAATGGTCGTAGCGACAGATCGATCAACATTGCGCTCATCCGTGAGGTGGACAAGCTGCACAGCACCCGGGCGCGCCTGGCTACGCTGCGTACCGCGTCGGTCAGTGAAAAAGATGTTTATGGGAGCTTGTCGGAACACCCCGAACAACTGGCACACAACCTGGCTCGCTGGCAGGCCCACCCGGAAAACCGAGTGGCCGAGCCGCTGGCTATGGCACCACCCTTGGATGACGGCAGTGAATTGATCTACGGCGCTCACGGGTACGCTGTCGGTAAACCCTACGCGCTGGATCTCGACTCCATCGTCTGACCGGTCAAGGCCAGGCGGTTTACGACGGCTGCGCCGCCGCTATCGCGAGCGGGCTCGCTCCCACTTGGGTGAGCCCTGTTTGATCACATATTGATCGGCACAGCCTCGAACCGTACCCGTGGATGGACGATCCGGTCTTGGGCGCGGATCAGTTGCAGTTCGTAGCTCGTGCAGGCCTGGGTTTCCAGCAGCACTTCATGCACCGCTGCGGCGGTGAATTCGAACGCGGCCACCAGGCTATCGCCCAACAATATCCGCGCCAGGAACAACCCTGACGTCAGGTCGCCCACGCCCACCGGCTGACGCGGGAACGCCAGCAGCGGACGGCGCAGGTGCCAACTGCCCTCGGCGGTCACCAACAGCATTTCGAAGCTGTCGTCGGGTTTGCCAGGGTAAGCCAGGTGCTTGACCAGGACCGCCTTCGGCCCACGGGCCAGCAACGCCCGGGCCATGGCCAGGCAGTCGAGCAACGACTGCGCCTTGCGCCCCGAAAAGCTGTCGAGCTCCAGTTGGTTCGGGCACATGAGGTCTGCCACGGCAGCGGCCTCTTCGAGGAGAAATTCGCTTACCTCGGGTGCCACGATGCAGCCCTTTTCTGGATGCCCCATGACCGGGTCGCACAGGTACAGCGCCTTGGGATTGGCAGCCTTGATCCGCGCCACGCCCGTCAGGATCGCCCGCCCCTGGGCAGCGCTGCCCAAGTAACCGGACAACACCGCATCGCATTGACCCAGCTCACCGATGGCCGCGATGCCTTCGACCAAGGCCGGGATCTGCTCT
Organism: Pseudomonas sp. DF11; assembly: GCF_058148565.1. NCBI lineage: Bacteria > Pseudomonadati > Pseudomonadota > Gammaproteobacteria > Pseudomonadales > Pseudomonadaceae > Pseudomonas > Pseudomonas sp. DF11. The sequence goes on along the minus strand of NZ_JBYVYN010000002.1, from coordinate 288,652 downwards.
GGCGCGAGCACTTCGCCGGCCCACTGCCCGTACTGGGTGTGGTTGGAGAACTGTACGGTGTTGAGCGGCCATACGTTCACCCCGACCCGCTGCATCGGAAATACGGCCGCGCTGTTGCCAGCGTGACCGAATACCACGTGAGACTGGATGGCAAGCAGATGAGGTGTACGTTTCATGCGGGAAGTTTCCGTAAAACGATTGAAATTCAAGCCGCGCAGTATGCGACTAAACGCAGCCTGTACGACAGACCAGCGACACAGTTAAGCTGACCGCAACTTGTTGGAGCACTTCGTTCATGCTGACCCTTGGAAATATTTTCGTGCTGATGCTGCTGGCTACCGGCGGCGCCTGGCTGTGGCACAACCATGGCTTGCGCGAACGGGCCTTGGCGAGGGTCATGCAGCATTGTGCCAACCTCAAGATCGAGCTGCTGGACGGCAACGTAGCGCTGAAAAAAATCGGTTTCGTGAAGGATGCCAGCGGACGACGACGCCTGGCACGCGTCTACACCTTCGAATTCACCGTCACCGGTGAAAGCCGCCATTTGGGCACCATTACCCAGTTTGGCGCCCACAGCGCGCACATCGAGCTGGCCCCCTACCCGATGCCCTTCGAAGAAGCCCCGCCACCGCCAATTGAAGCGGTCCAGACCCGGCCCAGGGCTGAGGTCATCGAGTTGAGCCAGTGGCGCCAGGAACACAACAAGTGGAAGCCTTGAAACTGCGCTGACTCAGCGATGCCGACAGTTCGCCAGACCGGCTTGCAGGCGATCAACGTCTTGCGCCTGATCGAAAATCAGCTCGATCCGAGAGTCCTGGCGCCATTCACTGGCTTGCCAGTTCAGTGCCGCCCCCTCCAACGCATTGGCAGAAACCCAACCGTCGAGGCTGTGTATAACCATCTTCGCCCGTTTCCAGTCTTGGCCTTGTAGCCATCGCGTCAGCGCCGCTGCGTCGAATGGCTGGCTCGGGTGCCAGCGCCAACCAATGCTCCAGCCACCTTCCTGTTGCTGATACAGGCAGATCGGTTGCGTCGGGTCAGGCCAGATGGCGGGTATCTGGCCCAGGCTCTTGGGTAGATTCAAGTTATCCACAGCGCCGCTGCCCCGAGCCGCATGGCCTGGCAATCGCTCGATCGGCAGCGCGGCGTGTTGTGTCCAGTACAGCGCACGCCCCGAGAGTTGCGCCGTCACTTGGTCGCGATCAGCTTGCGTGAGGCTTTCGGACTTGTTCAGCACCAGCAGCCCGGCATCCGCGAGGGTCTGTTGCTGCGCGTCGGGCAAGGGCTTGCCGTCGGCCATCGCCTGGGCATCCAACACCAGCACGCAGGGCTGCACCGCCAGCACGCCGAGCCAGGGAGCTTCGCTTAATTGCCTCATCAATTGTGCCGGGTGACCCAGGCCCGAGGGTTCGATGAACAGCCGATCCGGGCGGGCCTTGCGCAATAAACGCCCAAGACCGATCTGGAACGGCGCGCCGTTGACGCAGCACAAGCAGCCACCGGCCACTTCGCCCAGTGCGATACCATCGCCAGCCTGGGTCAGCAACGCGGCATCCAGGCCGATCTGACCGAACTCATTGATCAGCACCGCCCAGCGTTCATTGGACGGGCGCTGGGCCAACAGATGCCTGATCAGGCTGGTCTTGCCGGCGCCCAAGGGGCCGGCGATGACATGGGTGGGAATGTGCTGCAACATAATCGACGGCTTTCGATGGAGGTGAAAATGCGAATGATCGGCTGGTTGTTACTGGCACTGACGTCGAACCAGGCACTGGCCCAGGCCTGTGTGGTTCACAGCCAGGCGGAGCGGCTCGATGTGAAAGTCTGCCAGCAGAACCGCAGCATTCCGCAGAAGCTGTTTGCCGAGGGCTTCTGCCAGCCAAACCTTGCCGGCCAGAAGGTCGAGGTGCAATACGTCGATCAATGCCCTGGCGGCGCGTTCGGCGTTTGCAGTAACGCCCAGGTCGCCAATATGCCTTACCGCCAGGATATTCACTATTACGGCGTGGCGACCGATGCCGCTTATCTGCAGCCATTTTGCGAAGGGCAAAGCCAGGGCACTTGGCTCAAGCCTTAGGCCAGCCAATCCAGCGTAAGGATCAACCGACGCTCCCCCGGCGCGGGCTCCGGCGAACGATGGATCAGGCCAAGGCCCTCATTACCGTGCCATTTCTCGCCTTTGAGCAACCCGACATCACCACAACAAAACTGCTGGATGACCTGCGGATCGACGGGTTCGGCCTCAGGCTGTGCCAGGCGCCGGCGGTCCATGGCATCTTCCTTGAGCCACTGGCTGCCGACACCGGCATAGGTGGTCAGCAGCCGCACCGGCACGTGGTCAACGTGAAAGCGCGGGCACATTGCCTTGTCCAGCGTGCGCAGGCGCAGGCCGACACGTTGGGCGCCCAACAGGCAGGCAAACGCACTGACCAGCCAGGAGACATCGGCGATGAAGCCCTCGTAGCCTTGCAGGTCGCTGAAGCCTGCCGCCAGGCCCTGTAGCGCCGGCGGGGTGTCTTCTTCCGGCAGGTCGAGCACCCGTGATTCGGCCAACGGCTGGTCCATCGCCAGCACCATGGCCGCAAAATCGCTGATGTGTGCGGGAAGTTGACGCTGCCAGACCGCCAGGTTGGTGCCATCATCCAGGATCTGCGTGAATATCCCTGGCGTATCACCGTGGACCTGTCGTGCTCGCGCGGCCCTCTTAAGACTGGGCGCCAGCATCACGCCGCGACCTCGTCATGCCACGGGCCGAACGGATCCGGCAACAAGCGCCAGTTTTCGACACCGAGGGCCATTTCCGCGTCGGTGAGCAGGCAGGCGTCCAGTTCGGCGTTGAGTTGGCTGAAGTCGATGTCCTGACCGATGAACACCAACTCCTGCCGGCAATCGCCCGTGGCGGCAAGCCAGTGCTTCATGATCGCCGCTGTACTTTCCTCATCCTGTGGCCATTGGTTTTTCGGCACGAACCGCCACCAGCGCCCGGCGAAGCCATGTCGCATCAAGCCGCCGGCCTGGGACCAACTGCCCGCCTCCTCAGGTTTGCTGGCCAGCCAGAAAAAACCTTTCGAACGCAGGAGTTTGCCGTTGGGCCACGGGCGATCGATAAAGTTGAAGAACCGCTGGGGATGAAACGGCCGGCGTGCCCGATAGGCAGTCGAGGCGATGCCATATTCCTCGGTTTCTGGCACGTGCTCACCACGCAGTTCCTGTAGCCAGCCAGGGGCCTGGGCCGCGCGCTCGAAGTCGAAGAGGCCCGTGTCGAGAATTCGGCCCAGCGGCACCTGCCCCATGACCATCGGGATGATCTGCGCCTGGGCATTGAGGCGCCGTAAAATCGCGGTCAATTCTTCCCGATCATGCTGGCTGATCAGGTCGATTTTGCTGATCAGAATCACGTCGGCAAACTCGATCTGTTCGATCAGCAGGTCGGTGATCGAGCGTTCATCCTCCTCACCCAGGGTTTCGCCCCGTGACGCAAGGCTTTCGGCGGCCTGGTAATCCAGCAGGAAATTCACCCCGTCGACCACCGTCACCATGGTGTCGAGTCGTGCCACATCGGCCAGGCTTCGGCCTTCTTCATCACGAAAAGTGAAGGTTTCCGCCACTGGCAGCGGTTCGGAAATGCCCGTGGATTCGATCAGCAGGTAATCGAAACGCCCTTCCCTGGCGAGTTGCCCGACTTCTTCGAGCAGGTCCTCGCGCAGCGTGCAGCAGATGCAGCCGTTGCTCATTTCCACCAGTTTTTCTTCGGAACGACTCAGGGTGACATCTCGCTGGACTTCGCTGCCATCGATGTTGATCTCGCTCATATCGTTGACGATCACGGCAACTCGCAGATTGTCGCGATTGCGCAGGACGTGGTTGAGCACTGTGCTTTTACCGGCGCCGAGGAATCCAGAAAGAACGGTTACAGGAAGACGATTGGGCATCAGGTATATCCTCATCGGGCGGCCGCTTCGATTACGGCTCGTTTCCAGGGGTTGGCTAGGTTTAGGATTCGGTTGTTTTTATGTTATAGTATAACAACACAATTCAACCAGCCCCCCCCGTCCCTCATTGGCCTGAGATCAATCCATGCGCAATCCTTTGAAATTGGTATTGGCGAGCCCATTGCTGCTGTGGGCGTTGAGTGCTTCGGCCCAAAGTCCGCTTTTGGCGAACTGCACCCGTAGTGCGAATTTGCTGGCGTGCGCGGATAGTCAGGGCAACGCATACAGTGTCGCGACGGCTGGAAGCACCATTTATTTGCGAGGTTTTGAAGCAGCCAGTCACCGCTATTGGGCGCAAACGAATAGCCGTTACGGTCAGCTCACATTTTTTACTGGCTTGGCATCGGATGGAGAAAGTTGGGTCGGATACAGCCGGCGTGTGGGCTGGACCACCCTTAATCGATTCTCGAGTTCAGGGGGGAGTAAGGGTGCTTTTGTATGCGGACGCATGAATGGTTGCCAGGACTCTGCTCGCTGATGTTTCACGTGGAACGCGGACGCTTGGCGAGATGAAACTCCTTTCATGGAAAAGGTTTCTATAAATTAGTCGTTATACTATAACATCTAATTTTGAACCTTCGATGGACCTTGACCATGAACGCGTTAACCCTGCCCGACGTCGCTGCGCAGGCTTCACGTCAAACCCTACCCCTCGATTGGGTCGGCATGTGTGGCATCGCAACGCCGGTTTTGATTGGCGGCCAGCGTCTAAGTGCATTGGCCGACGCGGGCGTCAGCCTCGATGACGGTGAGGCGCGAGGCATTCACATGTCACGCCTGTACTTGGCGCTGGAGCTGCTTGAAGAAACGACGCTTTCACCCGCGTTGTTGCGCCGAATCCTGGAGCAATTTCTCGATAGCCATGAAGGCCTGTCCCATGCGGCATCGCTCAGTGTGCATACCGATCTGCTGCTCAAGCGTCCGGCATTAATCAGCCCACTGGAGGGTTGGAAACGCTATCCGGTGAGCATCGAAGCCCACTTGAAAAACACATTGTTCCACGTGGAACTGAAAATTCAGATTGCCTATTCCTCGACTTGCCCTTGTTCAGCCGCGCTTGCTCGACAGTTGATCCAGCAGCAGTTCGTCGACGACTTCGCTAACAAGCAACTCGAGCATGCCGAAATCCTGTCCTGGCTGGGCTCATCGAACGGTATCGTCGCCACCCCGCATAGCCAGCGCAGTACCGCGACCCTGACCCTACGCCTGAACGCCAACGCAAAAGAATTGCCGTTGTTGTCGTTCATCAATGAAGCCGAAGTGGCCCTCGGCACCGCTGTGCAGACCGCAGTCAAGCGCGCCGATGAACAGGCATTCGCCCTGGCCAACGGACAAAACCTGATGTTCTGCGAAGACGCCGCACGGCGACTCAGTACGGCTCTGCGTCGGTCGCCCGACATCGTTGCCCTGGATGCGCGCGTCGTTCATGCCGAAAGCCTGCACGCCCATGACGCCGTGGCTCAAAGTCGTTGGATTCGAGGCGCCTCATGATCAACTGCCAATCGCTACGCTGGGGTGCTCCCGGACAACCTCTCACGCCGCCGCTCGTCATGGAGCGACCGGCCGGCAGCCTCACGGCGATCATCGGTGCCAACGGCTCGGGCAAAAGCAGTCTGTTGAAGGTGCTCGCGGGATTGCAAAAACCGCTATCCGGTAAAGTCACGCTGGATGTTCCGCGGCGCGGCGGGGTTTCGTTCATGCCGCAGCAACAACATCTGGATCGGCAATTCCCTATTAGTCTGCAAGAGTTGGTGGCCGCCGGCTCCTGGGGCAATCAACACACACCGGCCTTGCGCAGGCAGTTGCTCCAGAGCGTACTGGCCGATTGGGCGCTGACCGGCCTCGAGCATCGGCCACTGATGGCGTTGTCTGGAGGCGAGCTGCAACGTGCCCTGCTCGCTCGCCTTAGCCTGGCCGAAGCGCCGCTGCTGTTGCTCGACGAACCCCACGCCGCCCTGGATGAACAAGGCCAAGCACTGCTGTGGAAACACATCCATCGCTGGCATGCCGCAGGCCGGACCGTCGTGGTGGTCTGTCATGATCTGGCAGCGGTACGCCAACACATCCCCCATACATTACTGATTCGCAGCACGGGCTGCGTGCTGGGGCGCAGCGTCGACTTGATCGCCCAACAACCCCAGACGTGGGTGGCCTGATGCTTGCGGCCTCCCATCTCTGGCAACCGTTTCAAGAGTTTGTCTTCATGCGCAGGGCTTTGCTTGGCGGTCTTGTGCTGGCGTGTAGCACGGCTCCATTGGGCGTATTCCTGATTCTTCGGCGTATGAGCCTGATTGGTGACGCTGTGGCGCACGGCATTCTGCCTGGCGCTGCCCTCGGTTTCTGGTTTGCCGGGCTGAGCCTTCCGGCCTTGACCGTCGGCGGCCTGGGCGCGGGCTTGAGCATGGCCGGGCTCGCCGCCTGGATTACCCGGCGTACCGGTCTAAGGGAGGACGCCAGTCTCGCGGCGATTTATCCCATTTCCTTGGCGGCTGGCGTGTTGATCCTCGGCATGGCCGGCAAACGCCTGGACTTGCTTCACCTGCTGTTCGGCTCGGCATTGGCGGTAGACGGCCCGACACTCACCGGCATGCTGTGGGTTTCAGGAGCCAGTCTGTTGGCGATGGCGCTGATTTATCGACCGTTGCTACTCGATACCCTCGACCCGCTGTTCCTGCAAACCGTCAGCCGTCTCGGCCCGTTGGCCCATGGGGTGTTCCTGACCCTGGTGGTGTTGAACCTGGTGATCGGCTTCCAGGCCATTGGCGCGTTGATGGTGGTCGGCCTGATGATGCTGCCGGCGGCCGCATCGCGATTCTGGAGCCGTCGCCTGCCGCTCCTGATGTTGATCGCGGCGCTGTTCGGTTGCCTCTCCGTGTGGCTTGGCCTGTTGTTGTCCTTCTATTACTCACTGCCCAGCGGACCGTCCATCGTACTGGTGGCGGGCGCGTTGTATTTGCTGTCGGTGGTATTCGGTCCGGTGCACGGTTTGCTGCGCCGCCCGCCTTTGCTCACATCCCAATGAGGTGTTTCCCGATGCGCGTTCTGCTCGTGCTAATCAGTCTGGTGCTGTCCATGTCCGTGTCCGCCGCCGAAAAGCTCCAGGTGGTGACCAGCTTCAGCATCCTCGCCGACATGACCCGACAGGTCGGCGGCGAGCACATTCAAATCACCAACATGGTTGGGCCGGACGCCGATGCACACACCTACGAACCCACGCCAGACGACGCCAAGGCGTTGCTCAGGGCAAAACTGATCATCAAGAATGGGTTGGGCTTCGAGCCGTGGCTGGATCGCCTGGTGACCAGCACCGAAACCAGCGCGCCGGTGATCAGCGCCAGCCGCGGTGTAATCCCGCGGTCACTGGATGAGGATGGCGAGACCGTCCCCGACCCGCACGCGTGGCACAACCTGGCGAACGCCGAGCTGTATGTCAGCAACATCACCAAGGCACTGGAAGCTGCGGACCCGGCCAACAAAGCGGACTACGAGCGCAACAGCCAGGCATACCTGAAGAAAATCTATGCTCTGCTCGCCGAGGCCAAGGCCAAGCTCGGCGCATTGCCAGCCGGTAATCGCAAGATCGTGACCTCCCACGATGCGTTTGGTTACCTGGGCCAGGCCTATGGCATCGAGTTCATGGCCCCCCAGGGTTTGTCCACGGAACGTGAACCTTCGGCGGCAGAAGTCGCGGCGCTGATTACCCAGATCCGTCAGGCGAAGGTCAAAGCGGTGTTCATGGAAAATATCAAGGACGCGCGCCTGCTCAAGCAGATCGCCGACGAGAGCGGCGCCCACATCGGCGGCACGCTGTACTCCGATGCGCTCGCGGCCAGTGGACCGGCCAGCACCTTCACCGGCCTGTTCGAATACAACCTCAACACGTTGTATGAGGCGTTGAGTCGGCCTTGATCTGGCACCTGTGAGAGCAAGATTTGCTCCCACAGGTCGCCCCGGCCCATTACTTCAAACGAGGTTCAAGCCCTCGGCTTGACCGTCCCGCAATCCTGCCCCAGCCACACCGCGCGCGTATCAAGGCTACCGTTCTGTTGGATGCCGGTGGCGTTGAAAGTGCCATTGACCTTGGTGGTGAATTCACGATCGCTCTGGAACGTCGCTACCCCGTTACCTTGGGCTTTCGGGCAACTGAAGCGAAACTTCCACTGATTGCCGGTGCGCTCGGTGATCTGCTGCTTGCACCCCGATTGCGGGTCTTGCAGTGGAATGTCATTGGTTTGCACCTGCGCCGGGGTCAGGCAGACACGAATACCTTTACCACCCATGGTGATGCCCTGTTTTTCCAGCATCGCCCGTTGCTCCGGGGTCATCTGGGTTTGCAACTGGCCGAGGATCAGTTGCAGATCCGGCAGGTTCTGGTTATCAACCTTCATGTTGCTGGTGGTCAGTTCCCACAAACCCGGCTGGAGCATCTGCGCCTGAGCCGCCATCGGAACCGACAAGCCAATCGCCAAGGCCATACCCAGCAGACGAACATTCATTGCATAAACTCCAGAGGACAAGTGGCCGTTAGACGCCGCCCACAGGCTTCGGTTCAGGCCCGGGACGAGTGAATTAAATAGCGACATTCGCCATGGAACATGGTCTGTTAAGCATTGAAACTTCCGGAGCAAGGCTGCCCCATGGATTATTTTGGCCCGCATGTTTTCGGTTACTTGATCGCGCTGCTTCACACCCTGGGTTCCATCGCCGCCGTCCACGCCGTCCTGACGGTACGCACTGCCCAAGGCTCGATTGCCTGGGCCCTGTCGCTGGCGTTCATTCCCTATCTGACGTTGATTCCTTATCTGGTGTTTGGCCGCAGCACGTTCGATGGTTACATCAAGGCTCGCCGCCAAGCCAACGAAGAGATGCGCAAGGCAATCTCCGAGCTGAACTGGCGGCCCTGGGTCGAAGAAGCCCTGACCGCCCGCGCCTCCCAGGCCTACGCCTCGTTGCGGGCGATGCCAAAACTGGGACGCACACCGTGCCTGGCGAATAACCAGGTACGTTTGCTGATCAATGGCCCTGCCACATTCGAGGCAATTTTCCAGGCCATCGAGCAGGCTCGACAGGCCGTGCTGATTCAGTTTTTCATCATCCATGACGACCGTCTCGGCCAACGCCTGCAAACCCTGCTCTTGAAGAAAGCCGCCGAAGGCGTGGCCGTGTACTTGCTCTATGACCGCATCGGCAGCCATTCCCTGCCCCACCGCTATGTACAGGACCTGCGCGACGGTGGCGTCCATGTAAAAGCGTTCGCCACCCGCAGCGGCTGGCTCAACCGGTTTCAGGTCAACTTTCGCAACCACCGCAAGATCGTAGTGGTGGACGGTGTGCAGGGGTTTGTCGGCGGGCACAACGTGGGCGACGAATACATGGGCCAGAAGCCACCCCTGGCGCCGTGGCGCGACACCCATGTGCAAGTGTGCGGGCCGGTGGTGGCGAGCATGCAAGAGTCCTTCGCTGAAGACTGGTTTTGGGCAGCCCGTTCGCTGCCGCCGCTGATCCTGCCGGACAGCTATCCAGACAACGGGGTGCTTTGTCAGTTGCTGGCCAGCGGCCCAGCCGATGCCTACGAAACCTGCTCACTGTTTTTCGTCGAGGCCATTCACGCAGCCAGCGAACGCGTATGGATCACAACGCCTTACTTCATCCCTGACGAAGCGGTATTCGCGGCCTTGCGCCTGGCGGTACTGCGCGGGGTCGATGTGCGCATCCTGCTGCCCTCGCGACCCGACCACAAAGTCGTCTACGCCGCGTCGAGCCTGTATGCGTTTGAAGCGGTGCGGGCCGGGGTGCGGATGTTCCGTTATGCACCAGGCTTCCTGCATCAGAAAGTGGTGCTGATCGACCGGGAAATCAGTGCCATCGGCAGCGCGAACCTGGATAACCGTTCGTTCCGCTTGAATTTCGAAGTCATGCTGCTCACCGTGGACATTCCGTTCGCCACCGAGGTCGAGCAAATGCTTGAGCAGGACTTCGCCCAGGCCCAGGAAATCGACATACAGGAAAGCCGGGAAACCCATCGCCTACAGAAAGTCGGCATGCGGGTCGCCCGGCTTATTTCCCCGATACTTTAAGGCGCGTAGATGTCGTCGCGGGTCCAGGGTAGTTCGTGGCTACCGTCAGCGTGGGCCTTCACCGCCAGGATCTGGTGCAGATTGATCCAGCCCTTGGCGAACGCGTAGGCACAGCCGGCCAGGTACAAGCGCCAGATCCGCAGTGCCTGTTCCGGCACCTCCTTCGACGCGGCTTCGAGGTTGTCTTCCAGGCGTTCACTCCAGTGATCGAGGGTACGCGCGTAGTGCAGGCGCAGGCTTTCCACATCGACGATCTCCAGTCCCGCTTCGCTGATCTGGGCGGAAATCATCGACAAATGCGGCAGTTCACCATTGGGAAACACATACTTCTCGATGAACTCACCCGCGCCGCGACCGACCGGACGACCGTCGGTGTGCTTGGCGGTGATGCCATGGTTCATCACCAACCCGCCCTCACGCACCGCACCGAACAGCGTCTTGCAGTACTGCTCAAGGTTGGCGTGGCCGACATGTTCAAACATGCCGACGCTGACCACTTTGTCGAAGCGGCCATCCTGGGGCAAATCGCGGTAATCCAACAGTTGCAACTCGACCTGATCCTCCAGGCCTTCGGCCTTGACCCGTTCCCGCGCCAGTGCCAGCTGCGCCTTGCTCAGGGTAATGCCGAAAACCTTGGCACCAAACTCCCGCGCGGCGTAACGGGCCAGACCGCCCCACCCGCAACCGACGTCCAGCAGATAGTCACCCGGCTGTAATCGTAGCTTGCGGCACAAATGGCGGAATTTGGCTTGCTGGGCCTGTTCGAGGGTTTCACTGCCCGTCTCGAAATAAGCACAGGAATAGGCCATGTCACTGTCGAGCCACAGCTGATAAAACGCGTTGGAAAGGTCGTAGTGATAGGAGATGGCCTTGGCGTCGGTTTCCTTGTCATGGACGGAGCGCACCGGCTGGTTGTCAGGATCGTCCTCGACCAATGCCTGGCTCAACTCATCGCAGACCCGAATGACTTCGTGGATCGGACCTTCGAGCTCCAGTTTGCCCTCAACAAACGCCGCCCCCAATGCGTCCAGGCTGGGATGGGTGAATTGCGCGACCATTTGTGGGTCCTTGACCACGATCGTGACACTGGGATCGGCACCCAGGGTAAATTCATGGCCGTCCCAGAGCCGCAGCCGAAGCGGCAGATGCAGATTCTGTAAGGCCGGTGGAAGTTGCGCGAGCATGAGTAATCCCCCCTTTTTTCAGACGTCTGAAATGAGGGTAGACCATCATAGAAAAATAGCAGGCTATCGAATTTATAGCCTTTCTCTATCACTGCCCCAAATTCACTCCTTGTGCCGGGTACGGCCAGTATGGGTGCCCTCTCCAACAGAGACTGCAAGGGTGAAGCACAGTTCGCCAAGAGCTATCCAACGGTTTCCTTCCCTTGGATTTTCAGCAGTGGCTCCTGGAACCGCAGCAATCGCCCCGCATTACCTAACACTAGCAGGGTACTGAGATTGTGCAGCAGCGCCGCGATCATCGCCCCCGCCGCGCCGAGCCAGCCGAACGCGGCAAAGGCGACGATTGCCAACGTCCAGCCCAGGCCGATGATCACATTGACCTGCAATGTGAGCCTGCATTGGCGACTCAATCGCACACAAGTGCCAAGGCGCCGCAGGTCGCTGCCGATCAGCACGATGTCTGCCGATGCCAGGGCGATGTCGGCACCACCCGCGCCCATTGCGACGCCCACGACCCCGGCCTTGAGCGCCAGCGAATCGTTGATGCCATCGCCCACCACCATGGGGCGAAACCCATGATCGATTTCGGCCATGACCCGTTTGAGTTTGTCTTCCGGTAAAGCCTGGGCTTGCAGATCGCCGATGCCGACATCCCGGGCCAGGGTCGTGGCCACACTCTGGCGGTCGCCGGTCAACAACAACTGACGCCCCAGGCCCAGCTCGCGCAGCTCAGCCATGGCCACCCGGGCCTCCGGCTTGACGCTGTCGGCCAACAACAGCCAGGCGAGGAATTGCCCGTCCAGGGCCAGGCCGGCAATCGGGCCGTCGTGCTCAGGGACCGCTGAGGTTTGAATGCCCAGGAGTGCGAACAGCTCCGGCCGACCGAGCGCCGCTTCCCCCTGCGCGGTCATCGCGACCACGCCCAATCCCTGGCGCTCGTGGATATCCGTCAGCGGCAGGCAGTTTTCCTGCTCCACCAACCCCGCCAACGCACGACTGACCGGATGACTGCTGGCCGAACCGAGGCTGGCGGCCAAAGGCAACAGCAACGATGCGTGAGCATCCTGGGCATGTTCGATGGATTGCAGGCGCAGCACGCCATAGGTCAAGGTACCGGTCTTGTCGACCACCAACGAGGTCAGGTCCGCCAATTCTTCCAGGAAGGCTGAGCTACGGATCAGGATCCCGTGGCGAGCCGCCACCGCGATCCCGGCAATGGCGGTGGCCGGCGCCGACAGCACCAACGCACAAGGACAGGCAGCTACCAATACCGCCAGCATCGCCTGGGCATCGTTGGTCACGAACCAGGTCACCGCCGCCAGCAACAACACCAGTACCAGGTAGCTACCGGCGTAACGTTCCAGCAAACGGGTGATGGGTGGCTTGGAGCGTTCGGCGTTCTGCATCAGGGCGATGACTTTGCCCAGGGTGGATTCGTCGCCGGTACGGGTCACTTCCAGGCGCAGCAGGCCATCGAGGTTGATCGCGCCACCAAAGACTTCGGTGCCTACCACCGCCTCCAACGGCACCGACTCACCGGTGATGGGCGCGGTGTCGAGGCTGGCCTGGCCGGACAATACCCGACCATCGGCCGGCACCCGATCGCCGGCACGCACCTCCACAATATCGCCGGCTCGAAGCGTCGCGTTGTCGACGTCGATGATGGAACCGTCGGCTTGCACCTTACGACCTTGACTGCGGGTCAGTTGACCCAGGGCATGGATCGCCTCCTGGGAACCGATAACGCTGCGCTCTTCCAGCACATGGCCGAAGATCATGATGATCGGCAACAGTGCCGCCGTCAGCAGGTCGCCGGTGGCCCAGGCACCAAGCATTGCCAGGGCGATGAGTTGGTCAGTGATCCCGTGCAGGCTCGGGTACCGCAAGCTGTACCAGGCCGAACGCATCACCGGCACCGCCACCAGCAGCGAGGCAAAACCCAACAACAGTTGACTGACACCGCTCTGCTCCGGTGACCAGCCGCGCCATACCAGGCCCAATGCGAGCAGGCCGAGGGCGAGCATCGCCAAGGTCAGTTGCCGAGCGGCGACGCGTTGTTCAGCCGAGGACAACATCGGCACAGTGTTGGTTTGGGCGGTCATTGTCCGGCTCCCTGGATGATCAGGCGGGAATCGTCTTTCGGGTCGACCGTGGTGACTGAACCGGCCTGGCGAAGGATGGCAGGCATGCGCTCGCGATACAGGCGCAGCAGCATTTGTGGATCGCTACCTTGGGTCTTCGCCAGGCCAAGCACCGTGGCCGTATCGGCTGAAGCCTTGGCGAGGCGCTCGCTGGCCTGGGCATGGGCGACCTGCACGGCACGGTCGGCGTCTTGGCGGGCGGCCTGGGTAAGCTTTTCGGCTTCGGTACGCGCGTTAGCCACGGCTTTATCGGCCTGCTGGCTGGCCGTCAGCACCGCATTGAAGGCACTGACCGCCGGCCCTGGCAGACTCGATTGCACATCGACCCGCACCACTTCGATGCCCAAGCCCTGCCCTGTCGCCGCCAGGTCGGCCAGGCGTCGGTTAAGACCCTGCACCAAATCACCACGCAAGCGCTCGCGACGCTCGGCTGCCTGATTGTCGCTGCCCATCAATTCAGGGCGAGCCACCAGAATGGTGTCCAGGTCCCGAGCCGCGGTCAGGGCCACGGCACTGCGGGTAGCCAGTCGGTCCAGGGCCGGCAGGACATGTTCACCTTGCAAGACGAAGGCGTAAGGGTCGGTGACCTTGTAGAACACCCGCACATCCAGTTGCACCACGCCGGCATCACCGGTCAATAAATAACCAGAGCCGGCCAACGCATCGCTGACGGGCGTGGCGAAACTGGCCACGCGATCGGCCTGCAGGGCCGCGTCCGAGCGCAGCAGATTTTCCACTCGCCGCTCGAGCACCCGGTCCGCCGCTGGCAGCAGGATTACCTGTTCCACAGGGCGCGGCCACGCCAACAAAAGGCCAGCATTCTGGATGCGATCCAAGGCGCCAAAGTGCAGCACTACCGCGCGATTCTGCGGATCGATCTGCCGCACGTTGGAAAAGACCCAAGCCAATGCGGCCAACACCGTGACGGCGTAAAGCGCCAGAAACGCCAGGCGCCCGGCTTGAATCCACGGGCTGGATAACTCGTTTGTTCCACGTGGAACCAAACTCATGGTTGTGTTCCACCTTTGCCTTCCAGGGAAACAGGACCGTCCACCAGGACACGGAATGGCGCGGCATCGGTGCGCAAAATCAATTTCGTGCCTGGGCTGACAATGGTGCCCAAGGTGTCCAGCGAACGTAACAGGTTGTAGAGCTGCGGGGAGCCGGCGTAGGCCCGGCCATAAATTTCGGCCGCTTCTACCCGCGACTGCGCTTCGATATCGGCAGCCTTCACGGTGGCGTCAGCCTGCATGACTCGCGCATCCCGCTCTGCGGCGGAGCGAATCTGCGCCGCTTCACGCTTGCCGATGGCAGTGCGTTCGGTGGCGATGGTCTCGCGCTCGGCCCGCATGCGATCCACCGTCGCCGTCAGCGTCACCGAGGGCAAAGTCAGACGCTCGATGCCAACTTGCAATACCCGCACGCCATAAGTGGTAAGCAATTGTTGATCGATCTGTTGACGCAACTGCGCTTCGAAATCGGCGATGCGCACCTGGCTGGCATCAGTGTTGACCAGATTCGCCAAGTCAAAACTGGCGGCCGTGGTTTCCAGCGCCGAGCCGACGAAAGTGCGGATCTGCCGCGCAGCTTCGTCTGGTTGGTTCTGCACTGCGCGCATGAAACGCTGCACGTTGTCCGGGTCACCCTGCACCTGCCAGGCCACGTAGGCCTGGACGATGATTCGCAGTCCATCACGGGTGCCGACATCCTGCAGGCCACTGGACGTGGTGCGTAATCGCAGGTCCACCGGGATCGCCGCTTCGAACGGCGCCGGCCAGCGCCAACCGAGGCCGGGTTGCAGCAGCACCCGTGCCGGGTTGCCGAAACGGGTGATGACCGTGGCTTCCCCCGAACGCACTTGCACAAGGCTCGCGGCTGCGACGGCAAACGCCACCAGCAGCGCCGCCCAACCCATCCGCCGCCAGGGGAACGGACCGGCGGGCTGCGAATCGCCATGGTGGTGGTGATGGTGGCCATGATGATGACCGGCATGACCGTGATCGTGACCGGCGTGGTCGTGGTGACCGTGTGAAGAGGACTGGCTCAATGGGCAGCTCCTGGCTGGACAGGGTTACGCGGCGACGCGGGGTCTGCCGGCAGCGTGAAGGTACGCAAGTCGATGGTCGGCGCGTTGCCACTGCCGCCCAGGCGATGATCGAGAACCAGCAACTGGGCTTTGCCAAGGCCCTGGCTCAGTTGGCTCAAATAATGTTCCAGCACGAAAGCGTGCCCCGCCGTGGCGTAGGCCTTGCGATCGGCGTTGAAACGCAAGTCGGCAGCCTGGGCGGTCGCGTTGATTTCCCGAGCAGTGGCATTAGCCTGGTCATGGGCAATGCTGGCTTGTAGTTGCGCTTGGTTGGTCTGTTCCGCCGCCGCGCCACGCTCTCGGGCGATCAGCGCCTGGGCGCCGATCTGCGCCGCCTGCACGCCGTGGTAGGCATTGGCCGCGCCGGCCGGCGGATGAATCGCCTCCACGACCGTCGCGAGGATTTCCACACCGCTATCGAGCGCTTGCAAGTCAGCCTGCACGGCGCGACCGATTTCGTCGGCCAGGCTGACACGGTCCGCGCCCAGCAAACCGTCCAGCGTACGCGAAGCAAATTCATGCACCAGGATGCGGCTGGCTGTGCTGCGGATCAGCGTCGGCACATCGGCGCTGTTGTAGGTCGCCGCCAGCGCTGCGGCGTCAGTCAGGCCAATGCGATAGACAAAACGCACATCCATGTTGACGATCTGGAAGCTCTGCTGGTCGGCACGACGACTGGCAATGACCTGGGACTTGTCGTTCACATGGCTGGCGTCCCACAGCCGATTGGCGATTGCCGGGGCCGGCCCCTCCGCCGGTTCGGCTTCGCTGGTAGCCCGATTATCCGAGACGCTGGTCGCCAGCTCATGCACAACACCATTCTCGACGTTGAGCACCCTGCCCCATGGCCATGGCAACGCGACATGCAAACCCGGACCGAAGACCTCCACCGGTTTACCAAAACGCTCATAGATGCCCCGCCCCTGCAGCGGCACTTCGTGCACGCCCGTCAACAACCAGCCCACCAGCGCCACCAGCGCCAACACCGGTAAAAAAGCCCGGCGCATGTAACTGAAGGCCCAGATCTGGCGCAGATCGATGCCAAAACGGTTGTGCAGTTCATGTTGCAAGGCGAGCAGCGGTTGCGGCGGCCAACGCAGCAGATCGGCGATGACACTTCGGCCCAACAGCGTCGGTTCCAGGGCGTCCCGGCGCGGGATGAATAACGACAGCACGGCGCGCAGCAACAATTCTGCCGCCACTAGC
This sequence comes from Pseudomonas sp. DF11, assembly GCF_058148565.1. Taxonomy (NCBI): domain Bacteria; kingdom Pseudomonadati; phylum Pseudomonadota; class Gammaproteobacteria; order Pseudomonadales; family Pseudomonadaceae; genus Pseudomonas; species Pseudomonas sp. DF11. Next base: position 271,966 of record NZ_JBYVYN010000002.1, on the reverse strand, counting down.
CCCGGCAACAGCCCCATCAACACCGCCAGACGCATCGGCCAGATGGACGTTTCTGCGGCGAACAACAGACACAAGGCGCCAAGCACCAGCACGATGATCGCTACTCGCGTCAGTTGCGCCAACGGCGGCGCTTCCGGCCATTCCGCGGGGGATTGCTGGGCCAATTGCCGCTCGAACACCAATAACCCGAACGCCAGGAGCAACGACAGCACCGCCCCCACACTGGCCGAGACACCGAGGGTGGCAGCGGGCAACGCCAAGTTCCAGACTTGCTCCAGGCTCAGCAACACCAGCACTGCCCAACCGGCCAGCCACAACGCAGGCGCACCGATTTGCTTCAGCAGGCCGACCCAGCGTGCGCCGATTCGCTCCAGCAGCCGCTCATACCAACCCAGGTTATCAACAGGCTCGTTTTGCGCAGGCAAGTTATCCACAACCGGCAACAGCGCCCTGCTACGCCATTGCGTCACCCACCAAGCCGATTGCAAACCTGCTACCAAAACCAAGAGTCCCGCCGCTTGGCTGACCAGCAGAACCGGCCATAGCGATTGCGGTGAAAACACCCCGATAAAAAACGCTAGCACCAGACCCAAACCCGCCACGCTTCCCAGGGCGAAGGCGATCTGCTTCAAGCGACGCCCTTGGAACGACGCTCGCTGAAAACGCGGCCATTCGGCCACCTGTGCCCCCTCGACATCAAGATCGACTTGCATACCACCCCAGCACTCGTGGCGATCAAAATCCGGCCCGTGACAGATGCCACCGACACTCCGTTATATGCCGTTACCTTATAACGGTTCCTGTGAAATTTCCGTTTTGAATTCTTCATGACAAGGTCCGCTCCGACCTCTTGACTTAAGCCTTGACCGAAATCTCTGGAAACGCTCATATTACGAACATAATTTTTTATCAGGCCAAGCGGGAGAACAGCGATGAGCAATTACGACGTGGTCATTCTGGGCGGCGGACCCGGAGGGTATAACGCGGCGATTCGCGCCGGCCAGTTAGGGTTGAAAGCCGCCTGTGTCGAAGGCCGAGCCACCCTCGGCGGCACCTGCCTGAACGTCGGCTGCATGCCCTCCAAGGCACTGCTGCACGCCTCGGAACTGTACGAGGCCGCCATAGGCGCGGAATTCGCCAACCTGGGTATTGAAGTCAGCCCTACCCTCAACCTCGCGCAAATGATGAAGCAGAAGGATGAAAGCGTCGCCGGCCTGACCAAGGGCATCGAATTTCTGTTTCGCAAGAACAAGGTCGACTGGATCAAAGGCTGGGGGCACATCGACGGGCCGGGCAAAGTGACCGTCACCGGTGACGATGGCACCAAGACCGAACTCAGCGCCAAGGACATCGTCGTCGCTACCGGCTCGGAGCCCATGCCCCTGCCAGGCGTGACAATCGATAACCAGCGAATCCTCGATTCCACCGGCGCCTTGTCCCTGAGTGAGGTGCCCCGGCATCTGGTGGTGATCGGCGCCGGCGTCATCGGCCTCGAACTGGGCTCGGTCTGGCGACGCCTGGGGGCCGAGGTGACCGTGGTGGAATATCTCGACCGCATCTGCCCGGGGGTGGACGGCGAGGCCGGCAAGACCCTGCAACGTGCCTTGGGTAAACAAGGCATCCAGTTCAAGCTGAGTTCCAAGGTCACGGGCGCCGTTGCCTCGGCCAGCGGCGTGCAATTGCACATCGAGCCGGCGGCGGGCGGCGAATCACAGACCCTGGACGCCGATTACGTGCTGGTCGCCATCGGTCGCCGGCCTTACACAAAGGGGCTGGGGCTGGAGAACGTCGGGCTGAGCCCTGACCAGCGCGGCATGCTCGCCAACCAGCAGCACCGCACCGAAGCGCCTGGCGTCTGGGTGATCGGCGATGTGACGTCCGGGCCGATGCTGGCCCACAAAGCGGAGGACGAGGCCATGGCCTGCATCGAACAGATCGCCGGTAAAGCCGCCGAGGTCAACTACGCGCTGATTCCCAGCGTCATCTACACCCGTCCGGAACTGGCCAGCGTCGGCAAGACCGAGGAACAGCTCAAGGCCGAAGGTCGCGCCTACAAGGTCGGCAAATTTCCCTTTACGGCCAACAGCCGGGCCAAGATCAACCACGAGACCGAAGGGTTCGCCAAAGTCCTGGCCGATGAACGCACCGATGAAATCCTTGGCGTGCACCTGGTGGGCCCGAGCGTCAGTGAGATGATCGGTGAATACTGCGTGGCCATGGAGTTCAGCGCTTCGGCCGAGGACATCGCCCTGACCTGTCACCCCCACCCTACCCGCTCGGAGGCGTTGCGCCAGGCGGCGATGAATGTGGAGGGGATGGCGACGCAGATGTAGGAACAGCGCAAATCTTGCGTGAACACTGTTTGGTCTGGGGACATGGTTAACCTGTGGTGAGGGGATAAATCCCCTCGCCACAGGGGGCCATCATGACCCGGTCCAAACGCTGTGTTCGGCTGGTCGCTAGCTTAGCCGGCCGACATCCGCGCCTTGCGCCGGCGCCGGCTGATCAACCCCAACGCCACTGCTACCACCAACACGACCCCGCCCACTTCCAGCCAAACCTTGTAAGGGCGCAGCGCCGAACGAATCGGGTCCAGGGCCTGGGTCACGTAGCGTTTGTTCGCCGTACCGAAATCCGGTTGCTGGCATTGGTGACCGAAATCCCCGGCCCAATCCACATACGGACCTTCCTTCACATAGCGTTGATACAACGCGCTTTGCTCTTCAAGGCTGGAGTTGTACCCCACCGCTTTGCACAGCACCGCCGCAAACGCCTGGCTGGTATGTGGCAAATGATCCGCAGCCTGGCTGGCCAGCGCTGTGGCGACAAAACGATAGTGATAACGCACGTCCGGCTGCGCCGCGCTGGCTTGCTGGCGTTGGACTTCGCCTTCAGCCACCAGCGGCCCGACGCTCAGCTCGACCGGTTCCAGGCTGTAGTTGCCTCCCAGGCTGGCGTAATCCGGCGCCATCTCATAGCCAAGCAGTTCCATGCCCCACTCACGCGCCATCCGGGACGCATGGAAATACGCCTCGGCCCGCCGGGTTGGCCACCATTTGGACTCGGCATCCTGGCGCAATTGCCCATAGGCACGGGCCTTGTTCTGCAGGTCAGCGTTATCGAAATAAGCCGGCGCCTCATCAAAGCGCCCTTCCCTCAGTAAGCGACGGCCCAACAGATTGCGCAGGCTCGCGGCCACCGGCAGTGGCACGTAGTTGTCCCGATCCTCCTGGCTCAACGCCGGTGGCGCCGGGACTTGGGCGTCGACGTACTGCTTGAGCTCATCCACTGTGAGCACACGCTCGGCCACTGCGGCTGCGTCGTACCAATAGTTGCTCTGGCCGCGATAGAGCTGATCGAAGGCTTGCAGGTAATCGCCCCGCTGCAAGGCCAGGATCGCGCTTTCACCTTCGACCCGGCACTTGGGTTGCACCGACTCGAAATTCCAATCCGCTGTGCGCCGCGGGCCCCAGGATTCATCGTTCGGAAAGGCCTGGGCTGCCTTGGCATAAGCCGCCGCCGCGGCCACCTTGTCGCCGTCGCGCAATGCCAGCTTGGCCCGCACCCACCAGGCCAGGCCGGTGTTGGCGGCTTTTTGCACAAAAGCCTGGGCGCTGGCGTAATCGCCGTGCTGGTAACTCACCGCCGCCAGACGGTCGGCGTCGTCCAGGTTGTCCCGAGCGTTGGCCTGCAACAGTTTGAAGAGCCTTTTCTCGCCCGAGGGTTCTTCACCGTCCCACCAACCGACGCGGCTGAGCAAGTAGGCGGTGACCAACCGCTGCACCGCCTTAGTCTTGAGCAGTTCGCCCAAGCGTTCATCCGGCTGGACGCTCAAATCACCGGCCAATTGCAGCAATGAGCTGTAGCCGACCGCAGATCCCTGCAGGTTCTGGGTCGCGTACAGCCCAATGGCGCTGTCCCAGTCGTCAGCGGTGTAGGCCACCCGGGCTTCTTCGCCAAGGCTGGCGATGCCCAGTTCCAGTGGATCGCTGAAGCCGGCAATGCTCATTTCCCGGGCCTGGCGAAACGCTGCTCGCGCCTGGTCCTGCAAGACCACAGGGTCACCGCTGCCGGCCTCGGTGCTCACGGCGAACAATGCCCGGCCCAGGGAGTACGCGGCCCAGGTGCTGCGCAACCGACGTTGGTCGGCCGGTAATGCCAGCAACTGCTGGAACGCTTCCACGGCGCGTTGATGTTCACCGATGTTGAAAGCCGCCGCGCCAACGGCATACAGGCGCAGCTCATCGGGCAGGTTGGCCGCTTCGGCTGCCACCTGATCGACATCGGTCAGGGCCCGCAGGCGCTCCACCACCGCTTGCTGCGGCGGGGTCAGGCCAATCTGCTCGGCCTTGGTGCGTTGTTCAACGTAGGAAGACTGGTCGTCATAGCTGTAGTCCGGGTTGCGCGTCGCCTCGGTGGCCGGCTTGAGCCCGGCAATCGCCTGGCCGAGGCGGCTGACCTCGAAGCGAAAGTTGCCTTCGGGCAATTCGGCCAGCGACTGGGCGCGGTTATCCAGCAGGCGCATCGGAAAATCCGGCCCGCAGGCCAGCACCGGGCCCAGCGGCAGGCAAAGGCTCAGACACAGCAGGTGGCGAGGCCACTTACGGGTAAACATTGAAACCTCCTTGGTCAATTTTCGTACAGCGCGCCCAGCCGATCGCTCGTTGGCTACCAGCCGCCAAGCGGCCTTCCTGAATGCGGGTGAAGGTAAGCAGTCCGGGGGTTTGTTGCAACGTATAACCGGCCAAGGCATCGACGCCGTCACACGCGCCCACGGCAAGCGTCAGGCGCTGGGGCCAGGGGCTGTCGAGATTGCCCTGGTTGACCAATCGGATATCGTACAAACCGCCCTGTTCGCCCCATTGCAACGCCAGGCGACTGTCCAGGGTGTCTCCCCGGGCAACGGCGCCAAGCGTGGTCAGGCTCCACGCCCGACGGTCGCCAGCCAGCGGCAGGCGAAACCAGATCAGCCCGGCGAGATGTTTCGGCGGATCGGCCCGCAGATCTGTCGCAAGCCCGGCCACTTGCCGCGGGTCGGCCAGCAGCTCGCGCCGTTCGCCAGCCCGATCGATCGGCACTTCACTTTCCACCACCGGCACGCCGCTTTCCTGGGTCAGCAGCGCCACGCCGTAAGCCGGCAGGGCCAGATAAAACGGCTTCTGGGTGACCTTGCCCCAGCGCTGCGCCCAGTGCCGGGCCTGTTTCGGATCGAACAATCCTTGCCGTGGATCGCTCACCGCGTGGACCTGCAACACACTGCTGTCCACCGTTTCCAACAACCCCGCCAATGCTGGGCTGTCGAGCCAGGCCGGCAGCGCCGTGATGCTCAGCCGCAAGTTGGCGGGCAGGACTTGCCGCAGTTGGCCGAGGAATTTTCCATAGGCCGGCAACCGTGCATTGCCGGCATCGTGGTCGATCTCTATCCCTATTGGCGCCAGACCTTGGGCTTGCCAATCACCCAGCACCTGCTGGATTTGCGCGATCACTTCGTCCTGGTCCAAGGCCTTGAGCTGGCCATCCAGGCGAATCACGGCGATCAGCGGACGACCGTCAGTCTTGAGCATCGCCGGATCGATCCGCGCACGACTCCAGCCCGCCCCGGGAAAAGCCTGCAACGCCAGCACCCGCAGCGTGGAAAAATCGCCCTGGCTTTGGCGCAGCGCGAGCTCATGGGCCGGCGTCCACTGGCGTTGCCAGATATAGAGTTGTTGGTCGAGAGCCGGAGTTGGAGGCTTTTCACACCCCCCCAACAGCAACATGGCGAGGGCCAGGGTTAGCCGGAGAAGAAAAATCATGAAGCCTTACCACCCCGAAAAAGTGCGCAGATTAACGCCGTGCACATCATTGTGGGAGCGAGCAAGCTCCCACAGGGTTGGTTTCTCCAACAGCCCATCAAGGCTTACGCGCAATAATCACCTGACTCTTGGCCACCACCGCGTCCAGCGCCTGCTTGATCTGCGCGCCACGGGGCGAGTTCAGCACAGCCTGCCAGGTGTCGGCCCAATGATTGAGCAATGGGTGGTCGGCGTTGCTGAAATCGACCTTGGCCTCCCAGAACAACAGCATCCACATCGACCAGTAGAAACCGTATTGGCTGTGGCTCAACACCTCCAGCCCAGCGTCACTGACCATCGCCTTGAACTGCTCTTCGCTGATGATGCGAATGTGGTTGGGCTTGCGGAAATACTCCGGCGCGGCGATGTCTTTTTGCAGTTCTTCGGAACTGGGGTGCGGCACGCTCAGCAGGTACAGCGCGCCGGGCTGGCCGACCCGCACCAGTTCAGCGAGGAACTGCGCCGGGTCGTCGACATGCTCGATGACTTCGGTGGACACCACCCGGGTGGCCGTGGCATCGGCAATGGGCAGCGGGTTGCAGTCGGTCACGTAGCACTCGACTTCCCGCGCGGGAGTGTCGCTCAAGCGCTGGCGAGTGGCTTCGACCTTGGCCGCGTCGATGTCGGCGATGATGATCTTCGCCCCGCGCATCCCACAAAAATGCACGTTGCCGCCATCGCCACAGCCCACGTCCAGCAGCGTGTCTTCAGGCGTCACCGGGAAACCGGTGAACAGTTCGCCGGTTTGCTGGTTGAACCAGCCGCTGAGCATCGCATCGTGCAGCCCGAGCATATACGGGTCGACTTTCTCGGCGACCGGCTCGGCAGGCGCGGGCGTGCCCGTGGTGAGTTTCTTCAAAAGGCTCAGCATGACGGGGCTCCAGAGACAGGAAGGACGGTTCGGGCGGCGGACAGGCGTTCAACCAGTTGGGCGCCACGATTGCGCATGGGCATTTCGACCCAGCGGTAGTTGAGTTCGCTCAACAGCCCGATCAGCGACAGGGCGCAAGCCAGGGCCAGCCAGGGATGGCTTGCCGGGTCCGGCGAACCCAAGGGCGCGAAACGAAACCACAACTCGCGCAGCAGGAAAAATACCGGGATGTGGATCAGGTAGATCCCATAGGAACGACTGCCCACCCAGGTCAGCGCGGTTTTCAATCGGCTGCGGGGCAACAGGTAATCCCGATCGTAAGAGGCCACCCAGACCAGCACGGCACTGAGCACAGCAATGACCCCGAGCCGGTAGAACGACAAATTGAAGTGCTCGGTCGCGATCCAGGCCATCACGCTGCCCAGGGCCAGTACCAGCAGCACACCCAAGGGCGGGCGGCGCAGCCACGTGGGCTCGAAGCGCCAATAGCTGGGCCGCAGGCTCCAGATCGACAACAACACACCCAGCGCCAAGGCATCGGTACGAATCACCGACAACCACAGCGCCCGCCAGGTGAAAAACTGCACCAGCACCACCGCCAGCAGCACCCACACCAGATAGCGGCGCGAGACGAACACCAGCAGCGGCAGGATCAGATAGAACTGCTCTTCCAACGACAGCGTCCAGTACACGAAGCTCGCGCCGTATTCGTAATGCATGAACGCATCGGCAAAACGCAGGTTGGCGAATTGCAGGAAACCGGCCAGGGTCGCCTGCAGGTTGGCCTGCACGCTGCCAAATGCCCCGGAACGGTTCAGGAAAAACACCGCCAACAACACCAGCAGCAACCAGAGCCAGGCCGACGGCAGCAGGCGAAACGCCCGGCGAATCCAGAATTCCCGGGTGACGGCCCAGAACTGCCGGGGGCTGTCGCAGCGACGCAACTGCGGGATCAGGCTGCGTCCGATGACGAAGCCGGATATCGCGAAGAACAGGTCCACGCCCCACCACAGCTGGAAACTCTCGGCCAGGGCCGCCAGACGCGGCCATCCGCCAGGAAACGGCATGCCTTGCAGGTGATGGAACAACACGCCGATCACCGCAACGGCGCGCAGCAACTCGATGTCCATGATCCGCTTGCTGCTCATGAAGTGCTCCCGGAGAAAGAATCGGGTTTACGCGCGATGATGACCTGGCTCTTGGGCATGAACCGGTCCAGCACCTGCTTGATCGCCAGGCCGTCGGGTTGCGCCAACAAGCCCTGCCAGAGGCTCGCCCAACGCTCCATCAACGCGGGATACGGGGCCTGGATACGGTCGCGCACGGCGCCCTCGAGGTCCCGGCCAGCCGCCTGTTCGCTGGCCCAGAAGAAAATCATGCCCATGACCCAGAAAAATCCACTGGCCTGGCGATGCTCGATCACCAGCCCGGCGTCCTCCACCAGCGCGGCGAATCGTTCGGCACTGAAAATCTGCACATGATTGGGTGCTCGAAAGTAGCCCGGCGGCGCGATGCCTTGCTGCAAATGCTCCCCCACCGAGGCCGGCACGCTGAGCAAATATTGCGCCCCGGGCCGGCCCATGCGCACCAGTTCGGCCATGAACGGCGCGGGTTCATGGATATGTTCGAGCACTTCCATGCAGACGATCTTGTTCGCGCAGCCATCGGCCAGGGGCAGTGGCAGGCTGTTGCTGACCAGGCCCAGGAACGGCGCGCTAGCCTGGGCCTCGACCTGGCGAGCCAGGTCGCGCACCTTGTCCTGTTCGCTGTCGGTAAAGATCACGGACGCACCCTGGCGCATCGCAAACAGCGTCGCCACACCTTCGCCGCACCCCACATCCAGCAAGGTATCGTCGGCCGTGATGGCAAAGCCCTTGAGCAATTCGCCGGTTTCACTGCAAAACCAGCCGTCAAGCATCGCGTCGTAGAGGCCGGCATCCCGGGGCGAAACGGCCGCCGCCGGCGGTGGTGAAGGCTCCACCGCGGGTCTGAACCCGGCCAGCCATCGCCGGATCATGGCTGCTGCGCGTTCCTGCGCCGCTCAGTCAGGTCTTCGAAAAACGCCCGCAAACGCTGCTCGGCGTTGGCCTGGCTGCAGAACTTTTCCAGGCTGCGCACGGCGTGGGCCGACATGCGGCGATAGCGCTCGGGGTCGTTTTTGGCCACGTCATAACTGGCGCGATAGGCCGAACACAGCGAGTCCCAATCAGTGACATAACGCAGGGTCCGGTACGCCGCACGCGGGTCGTGGGGCCAGGCGGTCAGTTCCTCGGTCGAATCCACCACGAAGGCATTGTCGTGGTCGATGTAGTCAGCCATGGCCGTGTTCAGCGGCGCGATCGCCGGACGGCCGCAGGACATGAATTCCATCAACGGCAAGCACTGTCCTTCGCCATAGGAACTGTTGACCACATACCGGGTGGCTTCCACCAGTCGCTCGTAGTCCGCGTCCGCCAGGTAACCGTGAATCAGCACGATACGGCAGCGGTACGACTGGTTCTTGTAGACGTGATGAAGCATGTCGGCGAGCGCGGCTGTGACGTCGTGATGCGTCAGCTTGAGCACCAGGGTCGCGTCGGGAACATCACGGAACGTCGTGCAAAAGGCGCTGATCATGTCCTTCCAGTTCTTGCGCCCGTCGTAAGGATTGAACACGGAGGTATAGATCACACCGTCCAGCAGCAACTCGCAATCCTCGGCCGGGCCGTCCAGCGCCAGCGGCGTGCCGGCCTGATGCGCCGGCGGGCCATAGGGCCGCAGGTCCGTGGTGCGGCTGTCGATCAACAGACCACGCAATTGCAGGCGCATGTGATCCACCGTCGGCCGCTGGGCCAGCATCGCGCCGCGAGCGGCAAAGCGGTCCCATACCGGCGCCGCGATGGCGGCGATGGGGAAGTCCGCGCCCATCACCTCACGGACGGTCGTGACGGTGAAGTTGGAGTGGGTAATCGCCATGCCGGTTGCGCCCAGGACCACCCGCCAATCGTGCCGGGGTTCGCCCTGCCAGCTTTCGGTGGGGATGGTGCTGAACTCCCAGGCGAACACTGGAATCGTCGGGCAAGCGTAGTGGGCGGCGGTGCGATGAGGGGGTGAAAACGACAGGAATACGCAATCCTCGCCACGCCCCAGGCAATCGGCATACAGCTGATCGACCTCTTCGTCAGGCCGAGTCACTTCGACGACCCGCCCCAACCGCTCCAGCACCGGGCGAAACTCCTTGAGCACGAAGTAATAGCTGTACTCGGGCTTGCCGAGGTTCTCCAGGATGTTGCTCTGGTTGGTTTCCGAATAAATGATGATCAACATGAGGCGCTACCTGCCTGGACCACCAGCGGCAGCCTTTCGTCACAGCCTGGCGCAGCCAGGAAATCCGCCAGGCGCCGCTGCACCGGGGCGAACGCGCAATAGCGGCGCATCCGCTCGTTCGCGGCAACGGCCATGGCCTGGTAGGTCTGCGGCTGGTGCTTGGCCATGGCGTAGCTCTGCTGGTAGGCGAGCTTCAATGAACCCCAGTCGGGCCGATGGCGCAGGGTGCGATACAAGATGCGCGAGTCTTCCGGCCAGATGGTCGGTTCACGGCTGGACTTGACGATAAAAGCCACCTCGGCATCGATGTAATCGCGCATCGCCGTGTGGTCCGGCGCGATGACCGGGCGTGCACAGGACATGAACTCCATCAACGGCAGGCACAGGCCTTCGCAGCGGGACGCGTTGACGTAGAAACTCGCGGCGCCATACAGCCGGGCGAATTGCTCGTCTTCCAGGTAACCGTGCATCACCACCACCCGGCAACTGAACGGCGACAGCTGGGACAGCAACGTCAGCAGCTCGACGTAGTAGGTCGACAGGTCGTTCTGGGTCATTTTCAGCACCAGCGTGGCGTCCTCGACGTCGCGCAGGGCCCAACAGAAGGCAGTGATCAACTGATGCCAGTTCTTGCGACCGTCATCGGGGTTGAACACGCTGACGTACACCACCCCGCTGACCTCGGTCTCCACCACTTGGCTGGTGTCCGGCAGGATGGCCTGGGGATGTTCCGGTGGCGCGGGCTCGGGAGTGGGCTCCTCGACGAACACCGGCGGCGGCGCCGGCCCTCTGAGGATCCTGCTGACCGCAACGCGTACCGGCACCGGTACCAGGTCGCGGACCGCCTCGCGATACCAGCACAACAGGTTGTGCTTGAACAGCCACACGGGGCCCTGCTCGGTCTTGCCGGTACGGATGACTTCACGCAGGTAATGGCGGGAAATGAATGCCCGCCGCCGCCAGGTCAGGGGCGGCGGCTCGATGATCGATTTCGGTTCTGGTTCTGGCTCAGGCGTCTCTTCGATGATCGGCGCGATCAAACCATCGGCCGACAGCCCGAGGGGTCGGCTGTCGATGATGCAGCCCTTGATCTGCAAGGTCGTTCCCGGGTTGACCGGCAGGCTCGGATATTGCTCCCGAACCGCCGCGAAACGCTCCCACAGCGGTGTGGGCAGTACCAATACCGGGAAGTCCTCGCCCAAGGTCCGCCGGATCGCCTCGGCCGTGTGGCTGGACAAGGTAATCACCCGGCCATGACGGGCCAGCGTGCGGCTCCAGTCATGCCGCAGATCGTCGTCCCAGTGCTCGGCCGGGATCGAATCGAACTCCCAGGCCACCACGCAGACCATCGGGCAAAGCAGGTCCAACGGCGTCTTGTGCGGGGGTGAAAACGACAGGAACAAGCAGTCCTGCCCGGCCTGCCGCAATGTCTGATACAGCGGATCGACCTCGGCGACTGAAGACACCACATGCACCGGCCCCAGGCTTTCCAGCACGGGACGATAGGCCTTGAGCACGAAATAATAACTGTACTCAGGGCGGCCAAGGCTCTGGCTGATGGAGTGATCGTTTACGTCCGAGTAAAGAATGAAATTCATGGCATCCCATCATGGCGCCGCCATCCTGGCAGCCCTACTTCATGACGGTCGAATCACGTATCGAGCCGGCCCGGGGGCCGTCACGCGTCGTTCATCTTGCTACCCGTCTCGTTCTTGTTTTTTTAGGGGCCGCCCCTGGGGTTCATCTCGAAGATCGAAACCGGGGACAGCCTGACGAGGGGCATTCTAAACACATCCACCAAGGGTTCGTGAACCGCTTGGCGTGAATAAACCGACTATAAATATGAGAACTGACCGGTCACGGTTTGCCCTGTTGAAATTGCGGCAAAATTGGCACAGATTGGCAACCAAACAACTACAACAAACGCTTCTCTAGGCTGACCGTTGAGTGACTTTTCCCCGATCTTACGGAAATTTCCCACTCAGTTCGCAATAGACGAAGCGACCGTCAAGGGAGCTGGTGCTTGAAAAAACGTCTGTTCGTTACGGGCCTCAGCGGTTTCGTGGGACGTCACATCAAATCTCGACTGAACAGTCATGATTCGGCGTGGCAGGTGATGCCTGTCGCTGCCCGCTACGACCTGACGGATGCCAAGACCTTGGAAGGCCTCTGGCCCGAGGTTCCCGATGCCGTGATCCACCTGGCGGGCCAGACATTTGTCCCTGAGGCCTTCCGCGATCCGGCGCGCACCCTGCACATCAACCTGCTGGGCACCTTGAACCTGCTCCAGGCCCTCAAGGCCCGGGGTTTCACCGGGACGTTCCTGTATGTCAGCTCCGGTGATGTCTATGGCCAGGTCAGCGAAGACCAATTGCCGATCACCGAACTGCAACCGCCCGCCCCGCGCAACCCGTATGCCGTGAGCAAGCTGTCGGCCGAACTGCTGAGTCTGCAATGGGGCATGAGCGAAGGCTGGCCGGTGCTGGTGGCCCGCCCGTTCAATCACATCGGCCCCGGTCAGAAAGACAGCTTTGTCATTGCCAGCGCCGCCCGGCAAATCAGCCGGATCAAGCTAGGCCTGCAACCGGCTCGGCTACAGGTGGGCGATATCGACGTGACACGCGACTTCCTCGATGTCGGCGATGTGATTTCGGCCTACCTGGCCCTGCTGGACAAAGGCGCCCCGGGGCAGATCTACAACATCTGCTCGGGCCGCGAGCAGAGCATTCGCAGCCTGATCGAACAACTGGGCGATATCGCCCAGGTCGATGTGCAACTGATCCAGGACCCTGCGCGACTTCGCCGTGCAGAACAGCGTCGTGTCTGTGGTAGCCCAGCCAAGCTACGACAGGCCACCGGATGGACGCCTGAAACAACAACACAACAATCCTTGCGGGCGATCCTGTCCGACTGGGAGATACGGGTACAACAAGAATGAAAAGTGCACTGATCACAGGGATCACCGGCCAGGACGGCGCGTATCTGGCCAAGTTGCTACTCGACAAAGATTACAAAGTCCACGGCCTGGTGGCGCGACGAAGCAGCGACTCGCGCTGGCGGCTGCGAGAGATGGGCATCGAACAGGACATCGTTTACCTGGACGGTGACATGGCCGATGCCTGCTCGGTGCAACGGGCCGTGATCAAATCGGCGCCGGACGAGGTGTATAACCTGGCCGCGCAAAGTTTCGTCGCGGCCTCATGGGACCAACCGGTGACCACCGGCATCGTCGACGGGCTGGGGGTCACCCACCTGCTCGAAGCCATTCGCCAGTTCAGTGTGCATACCCGTTTCTACCAAGCCTCCACCAGCGAAATGTTCGGCCTGATCCAGGCCGAACAACAGGACGAGCACACCCCGTTTTACCCACGCAGCCCCTATGGCGTGGCGAAACTGTACGGCCACTGGATCACCGTCAACTACCGGGAAAGCTTCGGCCTGCACGCCAGCAGCGGGATCCTGTTCAATCACGAATCCCCGCTGCGCGGCATCGAGTTCGTGACCCGCAAGGTCACCGACGCTGCTGCGCGCATCAAGCAAGGCAAGCAGCAGGAGTTGCGCCTGGGCAATATCGACGCCAAGCGCGACTGGGGCTTTGCCGGCGACTACGTCGAGGCCATGTGGCTGATGTTGCAACAGGACAACCCCGACGATTACGTGGTGGCCACCGGCGTCACCACCACCGTACGCGAGATGTGCAGGATTGCCTTCGAGCACGTGGGCCTGGATTACCGTGACTTCGTCAAGATCGACCCGGCGTTTTTCCGCCCGGCCGAAGTCGAGGTGTTGCTTGGCAACCCAGCCAAGGCACAACGCGTCCTGGGCTGGAAACCCAGGACCGACCTCGACACCCTGATCCGCATGATGATGGATGCGGACATGAAACGCGTCGCCAAGGAGTAGGTCATGCTCATTCCCGTGATTCTCTCCGGCGGTGCCGGGACGAGATTGTGGCCGGTGTCCCGCGAAGGTCATCCCAAGCCTTTCATGCTCTTGCCCGACGGCCAGTCGCTGCTGGGCAAGACTTATCGGCGCGCCGCGGGGTTGTTCGATGGCCGCGGCGACATCGTCACCGTCACCAATCGCGAGTACTACTTCCAGAGCCGCGATCACTATCAAAGCGCTCACCTGGAGCGTTATCGCGGTCACTTCGTACTTGAACCCACGGGCCGCAACACCGCGCCGGCCATCGCCACGGCCACCCTCGCCATACAGGCCCTGCACGGTGACGAGGCGATCCTGGTGGTCATGCCGGCCGACCACCTGATCCAGGATGAGGCCGCTTTCAAGGCCTCCGTGGAACACGCGGTGGAACTGGCTAAAAATGGCCATCTGGTGACCTTCGGCGTACTGCCCTCGGCACCGGAAACCGGTTTCGGCTATATCGAACGAGGCAAGCCCCTGGATACCAAGGGCGCAGCCGAGGTCGTGCGCTTCGTTGAGAAACCCGACTTGCAGACCGCCACGCAGTACCTGGAAAGCGGCCGCTTCCTGTGGAACTCGGGGATGTTCTGCTTCTCGGTCAAGACCCTGCTGGCGGAGCTACATACCCACGCTCCCGAGCTGCTGGAACAGGCGCGCGCCTGTGTCACGGCCAGTACTGCGGTGGAAACCTCAGGTTGTGTGCAGCAGGAATTATCCGCGGCGCATTTCACCGAAATGCCGGACATCTCTATCGACTATGCCTTGATGGAACGCTCCGCCAACGTCGTGGTGATCCCGGCGGCCTTCGACTGGAGCGATATCGGCTCCTGGAGCGCCATCGCCGACCTGGTACCCGCCGACGCACAAAACAACCGCGCCACCGGCGAGGCCCTGTTTATCGACAGCCAGAACAACTTCGTCCAGAGCGACGGCCGCTTGGTGGCGGCCCTGGGCGTGGAAAACCTGATCATCATCGACACCGCCGATGCCGTGCTGGTGGCCCATGCCGACCGCGCCCAGGATGTTCGCCGCGTCGCCCGGCAGCTCAAGGACAAGGAACACGAAGCCTATCGCCTGCACCGCACGGTCAGCCGGCCATGGGGCAGTTATACCGTGCTCGAAGAGGGGCCACGCTTCAAGATCAAGCGCATTGTGGTCAAGCCTGGCGCATCGCTGTCGTTGCAAATGCACCACCATCGCAACGAACACTGGGTGGTGGTCGAGGGCATGGCCAAGGTCACCAACAACGGCTCGGGCTCGCACCTGGTCGCCAAGAACGAATCGACCTTCATCCCCGCCGGCCACAAGCACCGCCTGGAGAATCCCGGTGTCATCGACCTGGTCATCATCGAGGTCCAGAGCGGCGAGTACCTGGGGGAAGACGACATCGTCCGCTTCGAAGATCACTATGGCAGGGCCGTCTGATGTTGCTGGCCTTGCAACGCACACTGTGGAGCTACCGTGGCTTCGTCCTTGGCAGCGTCAAGCGCGAATTCCAGGCACGCTATCGCAACTCGTTGTTCGGCGCGTTGTGGACAGTGCTCAACCCGTTGTCGATGATCCTCGTCTACACGGTGATTTTTTCCCACATCATGCGTGCCCGCCTGCCCGGGGTGGAAGACGGCATGGCCTACAGCGTCTACGTCTGTGCCGGGCTGCTGACCTGGGGTTTGTTCGCGGAAATCACCACCCGCAGCCAGGGCATGTTCCTGGAAAACGCCAACCTGCTGAAGAAAATCAGCTTCCCCCGGATCTGCCTGCCGGTGATCGTACTGTTCAACGCGGGGATCAACTTCGCGATCATCCTCGGGCTGTTTCTCGGTTTCCTGCTGATCACCGGGCGCTGGCCGGGCATGACCTTGCTGGCATTGGTACCGTTGCTGGCCCTGCAAGTGCTGTTCGCCGCCGGGCTGGGCATGCTGCTGGGGATCCTCAATGTGTTTTTCCGCGATGTCGGGCAGTTGTTCGGCATTTGCCTGCAATTCTGGTTCTGGCTCACGCCGATCGTTTACCCGATGACCATCCTGCCGCCGTCGATCCAGCAACTGCTCGCCTTCAACCCCATGACCGCCCTGATGCAGAGCTACCAGAACCTGTTTCTCTACAACCAGTGGCCGGTCTGGAGCTCGCTGGTGCCGTTGCTGGTGGCCGGCCTGCTGTTATGCACCTTGGGCCTGCGCATGTTTCGCCGACGCGGCGGTGAAATGGTGGATGAACTCTGATGGGACATTTGCGCGTCACCGGCCTGGGCAAAGCCTACAAGCAGTATCCGAACCGCTGGAGCCGGCTGTTCGAATGGCTGATCCCTTTTTCCCGCCCGCGCCATCAGTTGCACTGGATCCTGCAGGGTGTGGATTTCGAGATCCAGCCGGGGGAAGCCGTCGGCATCGTCGGGGTCAACGGTGCCGGCAAAAGCACCTTGCTCAAAATGATCACCGGCACCACCCAACCCACCTGCGGCCACATCCAGTTGCAAGGCCGCGTCGCCGCGTTGCTGGAATTGGGCATGGGCTTTCATCCGGATTTCACCGGCCGCCAGAACGCGTTCATGGCCGGTCAGTTGCTGGGCATGCAGGTGGAGGAAATCGAAGCCTTGATGCCCGAGATCGAAGGGTTCGCCGAAATCGGTGAAGCCATCGACCAGCCAGTACGCACCTATTCCAGCGGCATGCAGATGCGCCTGGCGTTCAGCGTCGCCACCGCCCGGCGCCCGGACATCCTGATCGTCGACGAGGCGCTGTCGGTGGGCGATGCCTATTTCCAGCACAAGAGCTTCGAACGCATCCGCAGCTTCCGCAAGGCCGGCACCACGCTGCTGATCGTGTCTCACGATCGTTCGGCGATCCAGTCGATCTGCGACACCGCCATCCTGCTCGAACACGGGCGCATGGCCATGCGCGGCAAGCCGGAAGAAGTGATGGATTACTACAATGCGATGCTGGCCCAGCGCGAGGGCCAGGTGGTCCGCCAGGAGATGCTCGCCAACGGCCAGGTGCGCACCATTTCCGGCACCGGCGAGGCGGGCATCATCGATGTGCAACTGCTCAACAGCCAGGGGCAGCCGGTGGAAGTGGCCGAGATCGGCCAGCCGATGGTGTTGCAGGTGCGGGTTGAAATCCGCCAGGACATCGAGCGGCTGGTGCTGGGCTTCTTGATCAAGGACCGCCTCGGCCAGCCCATGTACGGGATCAACACCCATCGCCAGGACAAAGCCGTGACCGACCTCAAGGCCGGCGAACAGATCACCTTCCGCTTCAGTTTCGACATGCGCCTGGGCAAGGGCAATTACTCCGTCGCCCTCAGCCTGTCGCGGCTAGACTCGCATCTGGACCGTAATTTCGAATGGCGCGACTACGGGTTGGTGTTTCACGTCATCAATAATCGCCAGGAGGATTTCGTCGGCTGTTCCTGGCTCCAGGCCGAAACCAGCATCCGACGTTCGAGCCAGACTGCCGTCGAAGCGGTGCCGCAAAAGGAGTTGCCATGAGCCGTCTGTTGGTGGATTGCACCTATGTATACGACCACCCGAATGACAACTCCGGCATTCAGCGAGTAGTGCGCAACGTCATTCGCGAATTGCCGGCCAA
Source organism: Pseudomonas sp. DF11 (assembly GCF_058148565.1). NCBI lineage: Bacteria > Pseudomonadati > Pseudomonadota > Gammaproteobacteria > Pseudomonadales > Pseudomonadaceae > Pseudomonas > Pseudomonas sp. DF11. The sequence goes on along the minus strand of NZ_JBYVYN010000002.1, from coordinate 254,444 downwards.
GGACCAGGAACGCGAATGCATTCCCGTGGCGATGCTGCAGGGCAAGCTGTACGAAGTGAAAAGCCTGGCCCCCCTGCCCACGGAAGGGCTGGATCTGGCCGGTCTGCGAGTACGGCTGATACAGTTCGCCAACCTGTTCTGGGTCAGACATCGGTCTCTCGAACAGCAGCGCCCTTTCAACCAGTCGATCTGGGCTCGCCGCATCTTGTACGTCGCTTGCCGACTGTTCGCCCTGGCGTGCCTGAGCCTTCCCATTCGAATCCTCGATCGCCTCCTTAAACGCAAGCCCGGCCCGGCGCGCAGCGTCCCGCTGGAACATCGGGCCGGCGATCAACTGGTGTTGCTGGACTCTTCCTGGCATTCAGGTTTCTTTCCCCTGGCCGAACAGCTCAAGCGTGATGGCGTCGGGATCATCTCGGTAATCTATGACCTGATTCCCCTGACCCATCCACAATTCTGCGACGCCGGGCTGGTCAAGGTGTTCAACCATTGGTTCGACTGGATTGCCCGAACCGCCGACGGCTACATCGCCATCTCCACCACCATCCGCGACCAGCTTCGCCAGGAAATGATCCGGCGCATTGGTGAACAACAGGTGAGCGAGCGCTGGTTCGACTATTTCCATCTGGGCAGCGAACTGGACCTGATCGACGCCACTCACGCCGTCGACCCGACCTTGGTGCGACTGTTCAAGCGCCCCGAACCGGTGTTCCTGATGGTCAGCACCATCGAACCGCGCAAAAATCATGCTTATCTGCTCGATGCATTCGAGCGTGCCTGGGCCGCCGGTTCCCAGGCACGGCTGTGTATCGTCGGGAAAATCGGCTGGAAATGCGAGGCGCTAATCGAACGTATCGAGCGTCATCCACAATTCAACAGCCGCTTGTTCATGTTCAACAATCTCTCGGACCAAAGCCTGGAACACGCCTATCGACACTCCACTGCGCTGGTGTTCCCATCCTACGTGGAAGGCTTCGGCCTGCCGTTGGTGGAGGCCATGCAACGCGGCTTGCCGGCAATGGGCAGCGACATCGCGGTGTTTCGGGAAATCGGCGGTGACTTCATGGCCTACTTCGATCTCGACGATCCCCAAAGCCTGGCGAACCTGGTCATCGACATGGAACACACCGGGGTATTCCCGGCCAAGCGCAACCTGGACCAATGGCAATGGTTGAGTTGGCGCCAGGCCAGTGCGCAATTGGTGGAGCGGATCGAGCGACACGTCGACGAAGCCAACGTCGACAGGGAAACAGTATGCGGATAGCCCTCAACGCGCGCATTCTCCAGGCGCCACGCACCGGCATCGGCCACTACGTAGCCGAGCTGGCGACTGCCTTGACCCGGGAACCGGATGTGCAGTTGTCACTGTTCCACGGCTGGAGCTGGAGCCCGCAGTTGCCGCAAACAGCCAAGCCTGGCTATTCAAAGCTGAGCCCCTTGCTGCGACGGGTTCCGGGCGCCTATCAGGCGCGGCGCTGGCTGGAGCAGAAACGTTTCGATCAAGGCCGTTCAAAGGCCATCGACCTGTATCACGAACCCAGCCTTTGGCCGCTGGCCTTCGAAGGGCCGACGGTGATCACCCTCCATGACCTCACGCACCTGCGCTACCCCGAAACGCAACCACCGGCACGCCTGAAGGAAATCGAGCGACGGCTCAGTCGGGCGGTGGAACAGGCACAGCTGATATTGACCGACTCGCAGTTCATCGCCGATGAAGCCCGACAACATTTCGGCCTACCAGCCGAGCGTCTGAAGGTCGCGCCGCTGGGGGTGGCGGCACGTTTCCACCCACGCGAACCGGAAGCGATCGACGCCGTGCTCAAGGCCCATGGCCTGGAGCACCGCCGTTATTTTCTCTGTGTCGGCACCCTGGAGCCACGCAAGAACCTGTCGTTGGCCCTGCGCGCCCACGCCGGGCTCCCGGAATCCGTGCGTCAGACGTTTCCCTTGTTCATCGTAGGAATGAGCGGATGGCAACAGGCGCAGCTCAATGATGAGTTGAAATACGCCCTGGCCGGCGGTCATGTTTGTCTGGCGGGTTACCTGCCTGACGAACAGGTCGCCCAACTGTTGGCGGGGGCACGGGCACTGATTTTCCCGTCTTACTACGAAGGCTTTGGCCTGCCAGTGCTCGAAGCCATGGCCAGTGGCACACCGGTGATTACCACCCGTTGCTCGGCGATGCCGGAAGTGGCCGGGACGGCCGGTATTTATTGCGAGCCCGACGATCCGCAAGGCATGCGCGACGCCATGGCCCGATTGATGGAAGATCACCCGCACTGGCAAACGTGTCGCGAGGCAGGATTGCAACAAGCGGCGCTGTTTTCCTGGGAACGCTGTGCGAAGGTCACCGCCCAAGCGTATCGCCAGGTCTTGGGAGGTTGAATGCGAGTCCTGCACTTTTACAAAACCTATTTGCCTGACTCCATGGGCGGCATCGAACAGGTCATCTTCCAGCTGTGCGACAGTACTGACCGGTTGAGTATCGATAACACCGTGTTGGCCCTGAGCAGGCAGCCAGCTTCCGAACCGATCAAGATCCGGCAGCATGTCGTTCATCAGGCCCGAATGGATTTCCAACTGGCGTCCACTGGTTTCTCCTACAGCGTGTTCAAGAGATTCCGTGAGCTGGCCGACGAAGCAGACGTGATCAATTACCACTTTCCCTGGCCGTTCATGGACCTGGTGCATTTTTTCAGCGCCGTGAAGAAACCCTACGTCGTGACCTACCATTCGGACATCGTTCGCCAGCGGCATCTGCTCAAGCTCTACCGCCCCTTGATGCGGCGCTTTCTCGACGGCGCCGAACGCATCGTCGCGGCATCGCCGAACTACGTTCATACCAGCGATGTACTCAAGGAATACAGCGCCAAGACCCGGATCATCACCTATGGCCTGAACAAGACCAGTTATCCACAGGCTGACACCGAACGCATGGCGGGATGGAAGGCAAAACTGGGCGAGCGGTTCTTTTTGTTCGTGGGGGTGATGCGCTACTACAAAGGCCTGCACATCCTGCTCGATGCCCTCAAAGGTGTGGATTACCCCGTGGTCATCGTGGGCGCCGGCCCGCTGGAAAAACAACTGCATGCCCAGGCGAACGCGTTGGGCCTGCGCAACCTGCATTTCCTCGGACGCCTGGGGGATGAGGACAAGGTCGCGCTGCTGGAACTGAGTTATGCCATCGTGTTTCCTTCGCACCTGCGCTCCGAAGCCTTTGGTATCTCCCTGCTCGAAGGCGCGATGTTCGGCAAGCCAATGATCTCCAGCGAAATCGGCACCGGCACCAGCTACATCAATGTCCACGACGAAACCGGCCTGGTGGTGCCACCGAGCGATCCCGAGGCGTTCCGCGAAGCGATGCGCACCCTGTGGGAAAATCCTGCGCAAGCCCAGGCCATGGGCGCCAGGGCCGAAGCCCGTTACCGGCAGTTGTTCACTTCCGAGGAGATGGGCCACAAGTGGGTGCGGCTTTACGAGGAACTGCTGGAGGAAAAGGCGCTTTCCTACGCCTGATCCCCCTCACGATAGAGCGACACAATCCTATGTGGCGAGGGGATTTATCCCCTCGCCACAAGATGACTCACCTGCCGTTTCAGGCCTGCTTTTGCAACCCGACAACCGTACGCGGCATGCCCACGAACCCGGGCAAGGCTTCGATCCGCGCCAGCCAGGCTCGTACATTGGCATAGTCATCCAACGACACATTACCTTCCGGTGCATGGGCGATGTAGCTGTAGCCGGCGATGTCAGCGATGGTCGCAACGTCACCCGCCAGATAAGCGCGGCTGCTCAATTCCTGATCAATGACTTTCAGCACGTTGTGGGAACGGACAATCACGTCCTCGGCGTTGTAGGGCGCGCCAAACACCGTGATCAGCCGCGCCGTGGCCGGCCCCGCATGGATAGGCCCGGCCGCCGCCGACAACCAGCGCTGCACCCGGGCGGCGCCGATTGGATCGGTCGGTAACCAACGGCCCTCGCCATATTTGAGCGCCAGGTACACCAGGATCGCATTGGAATCCGCCAGCACCACGCCGTCATCGTCAATGACCGGGACCTGGCCAAACGCATTGAGCGCCAGGAAATCCGCCTGTTTGTGCGCCCCTTTGGCCAAGTCGACGAAGATCTCCTCGACAGGTAGCCCGAGCAACGAAAGCATCAGTTGAACGCGATGGGAATGGCCGGAAAGCGGGAAGTGATAGTGCTTGATAGGGTTCATGGTCGACTCCGCTGCAAGTGACGCCATCAGCACAACGGCGTCGATGGAGTCATCTTCCGCTCCAGGCAAAAACAAGAGAATCACCCAGAAACGCAATCCATTGTTTCGCCCAAAGAAATAATGCTTCAGCCATTCAAAGCCGGATTTTCGCGCAATGCACTGACGACGAAGTCGACAAAACTGCGGACGCGCGCCGGCGCATTGCGCCCGCCCTGGTACACCACATGGATCGGCAGAGGCGGCAATTCGAAATCGGCCAGGACAATTTCCAGTTCACCGGCGGCCACGTTGCTCGCCACCTGATAAGACAGGACCCGCGTCATCCCCAACCCCTGGCAGGCGGCGGTGATCGCGGCCTGGTTGGCCGTCACCACCAGCCGAGGCACGGGCCGGACGGCCAACGGTTGGCCTGAGTCGACGAAGGTCCAGCTTTTGACCTGGCCAATGGCCGATGATGCCACCACGGGCATGCGCTCCAAGTCATCCGGATGCCGGGGCCGCCCGTGGCGTGCAAAGAAATCCGGGGAGCTGCACACCACTCGCCGTACTTCACCGACCCGCACGGCGTGCAGGTTGCTGTCCGGCAGTTCGCCAATGCGCAGGGCAACGTCGATGCCCTCCTCGGCCAGGCTGACCGTGCGGTCCAACAGCAAGGCGTTGATGCAGACCTCGGGAAACCGCTGCAGGTAATCCACCAGTAGCGGCGTGACGAACGACTGACCGAACAGCACCGGTGCGGTAATCGTCAGCTGTCCACGGGGCTGGACGTGGCTGCCGGCCGCCGAATCCTCGGCTTCCTGCAAATCGCTCAAGATCCGGCGACAGTCCTCGAGAAAACGCTGGCCGGCTTCGCTCAGGTACACATTGCGCGTGGTGCGCACCAGCAAGGGCGTGCCTATGCGTTGCTCCAACGCCGCCACCGCCCGTGTGACGCTGGCCGCCGACAGCCCCAGGCGCCGCGCCGCCGCGGAAAACCCCGACTCCTGGGCCACAGCAAGGAAAACCTGCATTTCCTGGAACCTGTCCATCCATCCCCCGATGAGAAATCCTGATACAAGTTTTTTTACTCGGCCCAAAGCCGCGCTACACGGCCATTGTAGAGACCTGGGCCAGTGAACCACAGCGTAACGCCGCCGGACACTGGGACATTGACCCGGCCGCTGGCGACTGTGCTTGGTACCATCCATTTTTGTGACAGTTTAATGACTGTAAGACCCTCCCCTGTGGGAGCGAGCCTGCCCGCGATGGCGGCGTGTGTCAGTCGATAGAAATTTGCGCTGATCCGACGCTATCGCGAACTGGCTCGCTCCCACAGGGTCATCGCGTGCTGTTTAATGGATTGGCTTCAACTGGAAGACCTGCTGTGAAAGTTTTTTCCCACCCTTTAACCCATCCCCTCGCCCCCCTTGTCGCCCTGGTCGGATGCGTATTGCTGATCCCGATGATCCTGCGCCTGACTCTGGGCTGGTCCGACCCACTGGGCTATCTGTCGGACCTGGGCATCGGCGGGTTACTGATCGCGTTGCTTTACCGTCGTCCCTGGTGGCTGGCATTGCCGGTATTGCTGGCCTGGAGTGCGTTGACCCTGGCCAGCATCGAGTTGGTCAGCGCGGTCGGGCGAATGCCCAATCCTTCGGACATTCATTATCTGACCGACCCGCAGTTCGTTGAAAATTCCACCAGTGGCGGCTTCGCTCATCCGTGGCTGGCCGCGCTCCAGTTGGCCGCGCTGGCGTTCTGGCTGATGACCCAATGGGCCCACCGTCCATACCAGGCCCCACGCTTGCCTCGCCACGCCTGGGCCGTGCCCGTGTTGCTCCTGCTGGGCCACGGCGCGTTGCAGTCCTGGCACCCCAGCGAAGCGGACCAATGGAATGTGTTCAACCTGCCCCACCAACTCGTTACGGCGGGTATCGCCGCCGGGCAGGATCAAGCCCGGCAATGGCTCGACGGCGATGCCGCGGACCCAGCCCCGGCCATGGAAGGGCTGACCCGCCTGGACCTCAATGGCAACAGGTTGCTGGCCGAACCGGGCCGTGCACGCAACGTCCTGGTCATCGCGCTGGAGGGCATCCCCGGGGCCTACGTCAGCGCCAACCGCCAGGCCTTGAACAGCAGCTATCAGGAGAACCTGATGCCGCACCTCAGTGCCTGGGCCGAGCGCGGCATGAACACCCCCGATTACGTCCTGCACAGCCATCAGACCATTCGTGGCTTGTACGCGATGCTGTGTGGCGACTACGACAAACTCGACGACGGTACGCCCAAAGGCGTCGAAATGCTCAACCAGACCCAGCGCAACCAGGCCTGTCTACCGGCCCAGTTGCGCCAGAACGGCTTTTCCACGCATTTCCTCCAGGGCGCGGGCCTGCGGTTCATGGCCAAGGATCGGATCATGCCGCACATCGGCTTCGACACGACCCTGGGCATGGAGTGGTTCACTCGTCCCGCCTACCTGGAATTCCCTTGGGGCAAGGACGACAGGACCTTCTTCGAAGGCGCGCTGGACTACGTCGAACAACTGCAACGAGCGGACAAGCCCTGGATGCTGACCCTGCTGACCGTGGGCACGCACCAGCCCTACTCGGCGCCGGATGAATACCTGCAACGCTACGACACCGCCAAGCAGGCGGCGGTGGGTTACCTGGACGACGCACTGGCGAGCTTCCTGGCGGGCCTGGAACGCCAGGGCATCCTGGAGAACACCCTGGTGGTCATCACCTCGGACGAATCCCACGGCATCGATGACATACGCCTGGCGTCGTCCTGGGGATTCAACCTGACCCTGGCCCCGGAACCGTTGCCCCGGATCAAGTCAGGCACCTACGGCCATGTGGATCTGACCGCTTCGATCCTCGATTACTTCGGCTTTGCGGTGCCCACGTCGTTGTCCGGCCGCTCGATGTTCCGTGACTACTCGACAGGCCGGGAAATCATGTCGTTCACCAACGGCAAGCTGCGCTATCACGACGGCAAGGGCACGTTTACCGAGTGCGACTTCCTCCAGCATTGCCGTTACTACACCAGCGAAGGCTTCATCGCTGACCGCGCCACCTACGGCGGGCAATACAGCGGCCAGCGCGCCAGGCTGATTGGCGCCCAGGCCACGGCCCTGGGCCAGACCCTGATGCGCACACCTTTGAACCAGCATTATCAATTCGGCAGCGCGGATAAAATCCCACTGCCGGCCCAGGTCACCAACGATTGGACCGACAACCTGATCGGCGCCCAATACTTGGAAATGCCCAAGGGTTCACAGACCCGCGTCAGCTTGACCATCCGCACCGTGGAGGCTGACCATGCCGCCTACATTTCCCTCAAGGCCAAGGAGTTCGAGAAGGAAGTGCTGATGGACCTGCCCACCGACGTCGCGGTGACACCCGACCAACCGCTAGTGATGAACATCAGTTTCGACAACCCGCAGCAGCGCAAGGCGTTTTCCTTTCATCTGCTCGGTCATGGCGTCGGCGCCATCGAAATCAGCGACTTCAGCGTCGTGACCGAACTGCCGGAGCAGATGGACCAGCCGCAATACCTGGACGATATGCAGGAAGACAGCGAGGCCCAATCCAGCTGAACAAAAAACGCGCAGCCCTTGAACACGGCTGCGCTGGAGTCCGTCCACAAGAGGCCAGGGCTAATCCAGCAACCGATGCAGCTTGGCGTACTGCAACAACATGATGGTCTTGCCGTCGCAGATCTGCCCGGTCTCGATCATGCCCAATGCCTGGTCGAGGGGCAGCTCCAGCACTTCGATCTCTTCACCTTCTTCTTCCAGGCCACCGCCTTCGTGCTGCTTGTCTTCGTCAAAGTACTCGCCGACGAAAAAATGCAACCGCTCAGTCACCGAACCCGGGCTCATGAAGGCTTCGAACACCTTGCGCACGTCCTGGATGATATAGCCGGTTTCCTCCTGGGTTTCCTTGCGGATACAAGTGTGCGGGTCGTCGTTGTCCAACAGGCCGGCGCAGGTTTCGATCAACAGGTCATCGTGGCCATTGACGAAGGCCGGGAAGCGGAATTGCCGGGTCAGTACCACGGTCTGCTTGGCCTTGCTGTACAGCAGGATGGTGGCGCCGTTGCCACGGTCGTAGGTCTCGCGCGTCAGTTCGCGCCATTGGCCGTTGCGGCCGAGGTAGTCATAGGTGGTCTTGCGCAGCACATACCAGTTGTCCGAGAGGACTTCGACCTGCTTGATGCGTACGCGATCCTTGGTGCTGGTTGCCTGTGTCATTTGCCCACTCCGTTCGAGACCAAAGGTCCCATTAAACCCTATTGCGACGATACCGGAACGCGTGGCAACGCTCGTTTGTGGGCCGTCTTGGCGTAGGCGCGCTCAATGATCTGTCGCGCCCGCGGCGACACCTCTTCGCCCATCAGATACGCATCGATTTCCTCGTAGCTGCAGCCATACGCCACTTCATCCAACTTGCCGGGTGCCAGGTCTTCCAAGTCCGCGGTCGGCGCCTTGCGCACCAGGTACGCGGGCGCGCCCATCGCGTCAGCCAACCCTCTCACCTGGGTCTTCGTCAGCCCGGACAACGGCGCCAGGTCGCATGCGCCGTCGCCAAACTTGGTGAAAAACCCCATCACCGCCTCTGCCCCATGATCGGTGCCAACCACCAACCCGTTGCTCAGATTGGCAATGGCGTATTGCGCCAGCATCCGTGCCCGGGCCTTGGCGTTGCCTTTGACAAAGTCGGTGAGTTCGGCCGAAGGCTGCAAGCCATCGATTTCGATACTGCCCATCAGCCCGTCGACACACGCGGCGATGTTGCTGGTGGTGATCGAGTCCGGCCGGATGAAGTCCAGGGAAGCCTGGGCATCTTGTTCGTCGGCCTGGGCCTTGTACGGCAGCCGGACGGCGATAAATTGCGCCGCGTAGTCTTCATCCCGCAGTTGCTCCACTGCGAGCTGGCATAGGCGGCCGGCGGTGAGCGAGTCGACGCCGCCACTGATACCCAGGACCAGGGACTTGCAACCCGATTCGCGCAATACCTGCTTTATGAATTCGATGCGACGGGCAATCTCGGTTGCTTCGCCACCCTGCGTGAGTTGGCGGTCGATGCCCAGTTCCCGGGCAATGCGGTCTTGCGCAAGCGTAGTCATATCAGGCTCCCAACTGTGGATTGATCAGGGCAACGTTGAACACTTGGGCGGCGTACCGCAGAAACGAGGCATCCTCGCAGACGTTCTTGATCGGGTCGTCGGAGAACTTCACCACCGGCTCGCCGTGGACCCGCACCAGTTTCATGACGATGCTCAGCGGTTCGACACCGTCGACATCGCAGGCCAGGCTGGTGCCCATGCCAAAGCCGAACTTGGCCTTGCCACGAACATGACGCAGGATCGGCAGGCACTTTTCGAAATTGAGGCCATCGGAGAACATCAGGTCCTTGGTACGTGGATCGATGCCCAGTTCCCGGTAGCGCCCCAGCACCTTGTCCGCCCAGACGATCGGGTCACCGGAATCCTGACGCAGGCCGTCATAGAGCTTGGCGAAGTACAGGTCGAAATCCTTGAGGAAGAAGTCAGTGCTGATGCAGTCCGTCAGGGCGATACCGAGCCGGCCGCGATACTCGTGCACCCAGTTTTCCAACGCTGCGTTCTGGCTCTCGCGTAACCGCCCCAGTTGCTGGTGCACCATCAGCCATTGGTGAGCCATTGTGCCGATCAGGGGCAGATCGAACTCGTAGGCCAAGTGAGCGTTACTGGTGCCGACAAAGACCCCAGGAAAATCGCTGCGCATCACATTCACCACTTCACGCTGGGCCCTGAACGACAGCCGCCGCCGGGTGGAGAAGTCTGAAACACGAAACTCGGCGAGTTCTTCACGACTGGCATTTTTCTCCAGCCATTCGAACTTCTGGTACAGCTTGCGGGTGACGTCGGCCAACTCGACTTCGGGGTATTTCTCGCGGTTGCGCAGTTCGCTGACCATCGCCAATACCGGCTGCTCGAACATGATGCAGTGCAGCATCGGCCCACGGACGCGGATGTGCAGTTGGCCGTCGACTTCCGAAACATGTATGTAGCGCAAATTGAAGCGAAACAGGCCGAGAAACTGTTCGAAGTCCGGTGTCAGGTACTCACGGAAACGCTTGTTGAACAGAAACCGCTGTTCCCCCTCGCGCATCTGCAACCCAGCGAGTTTCTCAAGCTCCACACGAATGTCCGGGATCAGGTGACCGAGCCGCTCTTTGGAACGCACGATGAACTGGTATTCCACCTCGACATTCGGATGCTGGTGCAAGACCGCCTGCATCATGGTGAAGGTGTAGTAGTCGGTATCCAGAAGGCTCTGGATGACGCCGTTGCTTGAATCGTATGCACTGTCCATGGTTCGTCCTTATGCGCTTGCCAAGCGGATGGTTTCTTCGCGAGTCGCGGCAACCGAGATTCCCGCTTGCTGCATGTCGTGAATGGCTTGAAGGGCCCCCTCCTCGCTGATGGCCCGGCAGGCCGGAAGGTGAATGATCACCTTGAAGCCGGCGGCGGCCAGTTGCAGAGCGGTGATCTTGACGCAGAAATCCAGCGCCAGCCCGCCGACAATGACCTGTTCCACCCCCAGACTTTTGAGGTACTCGATCACCCCGGTGGACAGCTTGCCGTGCAGGTCGTGGTAACAGGCGCCGTACGGGTGCAGATCCGGCTCGACACCCTTCCAGACGAAATAGTCGTAGTCGTAGGGGGTCGGCAGTTGATCCAGCAAGGCAAAACCTTCGGTGCCAGGAACGCAGTGGCTGACCCAGGTGATGTCGGCGTGCTCGAGCCCGGTGGGCACGAACATTTGCGCGTGATCGGCGACCACCCATGGGGCCAGGGGCGTATGGGCGTCCTTGCTGCCGATACGGAGGCTGGCCAGCGACGCGATGAAATTCAGCTCACCGGCAATCTGATCACCACCCGGCACTGGAAGCTCATCGGGGCATAACGGCGTGAAGCTCTTTTGCGCATCGACATCGAAGGAAGCGGTTTTCCGGGTCAGGCTGTTCATGCTGGGTTTCTCCTCTTCATGGTCACGAGAGTACATAAGATGTACTTTCATAACAAGCTACTCACAGAAAATATTTTTGCTGGTCCTTCTTTGTGCAATGCCTATGGCTCAGCTAAAAGCTGATTTTCACCAGAAAGATTTTACTGATAGAGTACATGTCATGTACCAATAGAGGATAAGCCATGTTCGAGATAGCCCTGTATGGCGGCGCCTTCAATCCCCCCCACGCCGGTCATGCCCAGGTGATGATCGAGGCCTCATGCCAGGCCAGACGCGTGCTGGTGGCTCCAAGCTTCAGGCACCCCCACGGCAAGCAAATGGTCGACTATGAGGTTCGCCTGAACTGGCTGGAATCGATCGTCGAGAAGGTTCAGCCGCTGTGCCGCGCCGAAGTGCGGGCAAGCCGGGTGGAGCAGGTCGTGGCCCGTGGCGTTGAAGGCGCGATCTACAGCTACACCCTGCTCGCCCACCTCGCCGACAGCCTGGCCCTGGACGGCAAGCGGATCGCGTTGGTGGTGGGTCGGGACGTCGCGGATCAACTGCCGACCTTCTATCGTGGCGAGGAACTGCTGGAGCGTTTTTCCATCCTTTGCGTGGAGGAAAAGATCCACGTGCGCAGCACAGGAGTTCGCGAACGACTGGCCTTGGGCAAGCCGCTTCCCATCGACTGGATGGCACCCGGCATGAACCCGTTAAACTATGACCTTTACGCTACCCACGGAAATCGACATGCCCATTAGCACAGCCCCCGCGCGGGATTATCTGCACACCATCGACCTCTGTGTGCTGCGCTTCTGCCGGGAGACCCAGGCGCTGGAAATCCTCCTGAACCGACGGGAAGCCGAGCCGTTCATCGGTCATTGGGCCCTGCCCGGGATCGTGGTCAACGGTGGCGTCGAAGACCTCACGCTGAACGACGCCGTGGAGCGCCTGCGTCATTCAAGCAAGGTCGGCATGCCGCTGGCCTGGATCGAACAGGTGGGCACGGTCGGCGACGCGTTCCGCGATCCGCGCTGCTGGTCATCCTCGACGTTCTACCTGGCGATTGTCAGCGATGCGGTCCAGCTCGCCGAACACCAGGGATTTTTCCCCCTCAAGGACGTCGCAGACGCCTCGATCAAACTTCCTTTCGACCACAACAGCCTGGTGGCGGCGGTCCAGGAGCGGTTGTTGTCCAAAGCCCTCTACAGCAGCCTGCCGCTGATGTTCCTGGGCCCGGAATTCAGCGCGCCGGAAGCGGTGAACATTTTCTCCGTGGTGCTCGACCGCCCGGTGCTCAAGACCAGCATGCGCCAGCGTTTGCTGAAGATGACCGAGGCGGGTTATTTGCAGGAAACCGGACGCAAAAAAAGCGGCGACGGCGGTCGCCCGCAACGCACGGTGGAGAATCTCAAACCGGGTAGCGTTTATCTGTTTGATCGGTGTTTTCTGGAGTAGCGCTTAGCGGGCAAGCGCGAATGCTGGCGCCATCCGCTCCTGCTCATTAGAGGAAATTCCCAGATAGCGCGCAACCCTGGGCCATTTCCTGACGACGCCCTGGAACCTCTCGATGGTTTGTCTGGCATCGTCAGCAGACACGCGGAAGTAGCCGGCCACGCTCATTGCCAAATCAAGGTCTATGGCGTTATCTGCCTCTGAAACGTTGAGTCTCAAACCAGTGTCGCCAGGGACAGGGTTCATGTCATACGCAGGCGAAAGACGCCAACCGCGCCCAGGCTCTAATAGGAAGCCATGGTTTCGTAGATGATCGTCAGTATTCGAAACCAGCATGTTGAAGACTATTCTTCGCCAAAGCTCGCGAAGATCTGCTTCGGGAGCGGCGCCCGCCCTTATCAATACTTCTGCAATCTCCAGATAACTCGCCCCTGTCTCATGCCCATCACCATCCTGGTGCTCCGTCAGGGTCATCGCTGAAGCAAAGTGAAGCCGACCACCCTCTGCTGTTCTGTCAAAGCGCTTAACCATGAAACAGTGGTGATCACTTGCGTATCGTTGCGCTCTTCCCTCAGCAACATGCAGCTCACAGCCTTGGGCCAATGTGTTGACGACCATCTCCCAAGCGCCTACGTCGTGGGTATCTCTATTACTGGGGAACTTTCCTATCCAGAGAGCGTGATCGTCATCTACTACGCTTGCCTTGGGCCTCGCTCCACCCAGGGAGCCACCTGGGGCAATGAGCATTCGAATCCAGTCCTGACCCTGAGCCCCCCGATCTTCTCCAGCTTCAAATCGGCGCGAAGCCTCTTCAAGCTCACGCATGCGTGCCATGGGTGGGGCGGCTTGCTCCACATGGTCATCAAGGAACGCGCCCTCTTCCTCGACTTTGAAACGCAGTCCCCCTACCCGGTAGACGTCGTGGACACCGATGAGGTAGTCCGAGTCAAATAGCCGTGCGTCCTGCGGTACAACGCCTGCTCTTTTATCCCGCTCCAAGCGACGATCCATCAGCAGTCGCCCCCATCGATCAGGTGAGGAGTCCGACACGCACCCAAAGCAATTTCTCGCTGGATATTGCCGTCCTTCGTAAGGCTGAATCCGGGGGTCGATGGCGATTTGAGTGTGGATGGTTTGAAGAACAGCCCGCGCGTATTCAAATTCCATACGCTCGGATCCTGCCAATCTGCGGGAATGAAGGGTCCCAAGCAATACCGGTGCTGTTTCATCCCAGTCTGCGTAGACGAAAATCCTTTCAGGCATCGTCGTCCCCTAAAAGCTTCTTGGCCAGTTCAGAGCTTGTCTGGCTCCGACTGTCAGCGGCTGGCGATGTAGAAATATTTTCTTTCGCTGAAACGCTGACCAGGTTGTTCCAATGAAACTCACTGGGCAGCCGTACTTTTGGCTTGATGTGCTCGACTGCAGAGCGCCCTTTCAACTCAGCATCTTGCAGATCACGGCCTAACTCATCTGTGCGTGCGAGCAATTCGAGGTCCTTCTCCAACCCCAAGGCTACTAACACTGAGACGTAGGCGCCGATGGTCACAGCGGGGCTGCCACTCTCCAGCGCTCTCAACGTGGGGGCGCTCATGCCTGCCCGCGCCGCCATTTGCGCCGCCGTTATCTTACGGCGCTTACGAGCCAGCTCGATGCGTTCACCAAACTGGCGCAGGAGCCGTTCGGCTGACGGCATGAGGGGTGAGGTTTTTTTAGGCATGGCTGTATTTTTTCAATTTCTTCAGGAATTTGAAAAAATACTAGCATATTCTTTTCGCCATTTACTCGACAGAGCAATTTATGAAAGTATTTTTTCATTAAATTAATAAAAAACGAAAAATACTTTCAATGAATTCTGGCAGCTCGCTCAAAGGGACCAGCCCAGACGCTACTGAGAGCCTGATGGGTAAAGAGACGGCAGGAATAACACGCAACGGCCTGGCCACCAGGATCGGCAGTGCGAAGTGTCTGGTTTGATGATCGGGTTTAGCAGTGCTAAACCCGATCGGACTTATTACTTGGGATCAGCAGGGACCGACCCTGGGAGACGACTCACTCCACCGTCACAGACTTCGCCAAATTCCGCGGCTGGTCCACATCGGTCCCCTTGAGCACCGCGACGTAGTACGACAGCAGTTGCAGCGGGATGGTGTAGAGGATCGGCGACAGGATGTCGTGGATGTGCGGCATGTGCACCACGTGGGTGCCTTCGCCATTGGTCATGCCAGCCTTTTCGTCGGCGAAGACAATCAGTTGGCCGCCGCGGGCGCGTACTTCCTGCAGGTTGGACTTGAGCTTTTCCAGCAGCTCGTTGTTCGGCGCGACGGTGACGACGGGCATGTCGTTATCCACAAGCGCCAGCGGGCCGTGCTTGAGTTCGCCGGCCGGGTAGGCCTCGGCGTGAATGTAGGAGATCTCCTTGAGCTTCAAGGCCCCTTCCATCGCCACCGGGAATTGCGCGCCACGGCCCAGGAACAGGGTGTGGTTCTTCTCGGCGAACAGCTCGGCGATTTTTTCCACGGTGCTGTCCATGGCCAAGGCTTCGCCAAGGCGGGCCGGCAGGCGGCGCAGTTCTTCCACCAGCTTGGCCTCGACGCCTTCACCCAGGGTGCCGCGCACCTGGCCCAGGGACAGGGTCAGCAGCAACAGGCCCACCAGTTGCGTGGTGAACGCCTTGGTCGACGCCACACCGATTTCACGGCCGGCCTGGGTCAACAGGGTCAGGTCGGACTCGCGCACCAGCGAGCTGATGCCGACGTTGCAGATCGCCAGGCTGGCGAGGAACCCCAGTTCCTTGGCGTTGCGCAGGGCGGCCAGGGTGTCGGCGGTTTCACCCGACTGGGAAATGGTGACGAACAGCGAATCGGGTTGCACCACCACTTTGCGATAGCGGAACTCGCTGGCGACTTCGACCTGGCACGGGATACCGGCCAGCTCTTCCAGCCAGTAACGGGCAACCATACCGGCGTGATAACTGGTGCCGCAGGCGACGATCTGCACGTTGCGGACCTTGGCGAACAACTCCGCCGCCTGTGGACCGAATGCCTGGACCAGGACCTGGCTCTGGCTCAGGCGACCTTCCAGAGTGCGTTGCACCACGGCCGGTTGTTCGTGGATTTCCTTGAGCATGAAGTGGCGGAACTCGCCCTTGTCGGCAGCTTCGGCACCGTCGCGGTACTGGACGGTCTCACGTTCCACGCTTTTGCCGTCCAGGTCCCAGATCTGCACGCTGTCGCGGCGTATTTCGGCGATGTCGCCTTCTTCCAGGTACATGAAGCGGTCAGTGACCTGGCGCAGCGCCAACTGATCGGAGGCCAGGAAGTTTTCCCCCAGGCCGAGGCCGATGACCAATGGACTACCGCTGCGCGCCGCCACCAGGCGATCGGGCTGTTTCGCGCTGATGACCGCCAGGCCATAGGCACCGTGCAGCTCCTTGACGGTGGCCTTGAGGGCGACAGTCAGGTCCACCAGGTCCTTGAGCTTGTGATTGAGCAGGTGAGCGATGACTTCAGTGTCGGTGTCCGAACTGAACACGTAGCCGAGCGTCTTGAGCTGTTCACGCAGGGCTTCGTGGTTTTCGATGATGCCGTTGTGCACAACCGCCAGGTCGCCGGAGAAGTGCGGGTGAGCGTTACGCTCGCATGGCGCGCCGTGGGTGGCCCAGCGGGTGTGGGCAACGCCAAGGCGACCGACCAGTGGTTCGGCCTCCAGGGCCTGTTCCAGCTCACTGACCTTGCCCGGGCGACGCATGCGCTCGAGCTTTTCGTCATTGGTGAATACCGCCACACCGGCGCTGTCGTAGCCGCGGTATTCCAGGCGCTTGAGGCCTTCGAGCAAGATTGCAGTGATGTTGCGTTCAGCAACGGCGCCGACAATTCCACACATGCTATTTCTCCTGGCTGACAGGCGCGCAGATCACGGTGATACCGCGGGCCTGAATCTGATCGCGAGCCTCTACGGGCAGGCGATCATCGGTAATAAGGGTATGGACGCTGCTCCACGGCAGTTCCAGATTGGGAATCTTGCGGCCGATCTTGTCGGCCTCCACCATCACGATCACTTCCCGGGCCACCTCTGCCATCACACGGCTCAGGCCCAGCAGTTCGTTGAAGGTGGTGGTACCTCGAACCAGATCGATGCCGTCGGCGCCGATGAACAACTGGTCGAAATCGTAGGAACGCAGAACCTGCTCGGCCACCTGGCCTTGGAACGACTCGGAGTGAGGATCCCAAGTGCCGCCGGTCATCAACAGCACCGGCTCGTGCTCCAATTCGCTCAAGGCATTGGCGACATGCAGGGAATTGGTCATTACCACCAAGCCCGGCTGTTGGCCGAGTTGAGGAATCATCGCCGCCGTAGTGCTACCGCTGTCGATGATGATCCGCGCATGTTCGCGGATCCGCTTCACAGCGGCCCGGGCAATGGCGAGTTTGTACTTGGAGACGGTTTGTCCGTTATCGGCCACCAACTCCTGCGGCATCGGGACCGCGCCACCGTAGCGACGCAGCAGCAGACCGTTGGTTTCCAGCGCGGCAAGGTCCTTGCGAATCGTAACTTCCGAGGTTTCGAAGCGCTTGGCCAGTTCATCCACACTGACCTCACCCTGCTCCTGGAGCAAGGCAAGGATATTGTGCCGGCGTTGTGGCGTGTTGCGTTTCGACATGGCGAGATAAGTTTCGATTCGAAAGATAACGTAAGCAATCAAAACCTATTGCAGCGATATCGTCAAGGCGCCACAAGAAAAATTCAGAAATCCCCTAACCATTGTGGGAGCGAGCTTGCTCGCGAAGGGGCCAAGTCAGGCAATATCGCTTTACCTGACACACCGCTGTCGCGAGCAAGCTCGCTCCCACAGAGGGTTGTGGATAACTTCAGGATTTCTTGATTTTTTCTGGGCGCTTCCAACCGTCGATGTTGCGCTGGCGGGCGCGTCCAACCGCCAATTGAGCGTTATCCACATTCTGCGTGATGGTTGAACCGGCGGCCGTGGTTGCACCGCTGGAGATATCCACAGGCGCGACCAAAGAGTTGTTCGAGCCGATGAACACGTCTTCGCCCAACACGGTTTTCCACTTGTTGGCGCCATCGTAGTTGCAGGTGATGGTGCCGGCGCCAATGTTGGTGCGGGCACCGACTTCAGCGTCGCCGAGGTAGGTCAAATGTCCGGCCTTGGCGCCTTCGCCCAGGTGAGCGTTCTTGAGTTCGACGAAGTTACCCACATGGGCATGGGCTTCCAGCACAGAGCCTGGACGCAGCCGGGCAAACGGGCCGGCGTCGCTGCCTTCGCCCATGATCGCACCGTCGAGATGACTGTTGGCCTTGATCACCACGCCTTTGCGCAAGGTGCTGTCCTTGATCACGCAGTTCGGGCCGATGACCACGTCGTCTTCGATGACGACCTTGCCTTCGAGGATGACGTTGATGTCGATGACCACATCGCGGCCCACGCTGACTTCACCGCGCACGTCGAAACGAGCCGGATCACGCAGGGTCACGCCTTGCGCCATCAGGCGGCGGGCGGCGCGCAATTGGTAGTGGCGCTCCAGCTCGGCCAGTTGCCGGCGATCATTGGCACCCTGCACTTCCATGGCGTCCAGCGGCTGCTCGGTGGCAACGACCATCCCGTCAGCAACGGCCATGGCAATCACGTCGGTCAGGTAGTACTCGCCTTGGGCATTGTTGTTCGACAGGCGACCCATCCAGTCACCCAGGCGCGCGGCCGGCACGGCAAGAATCCCGGTGTTGCCCTCGGTGATCGCGCGCTGGGCTTCGTTGGCGTCCTTCTGCTCGACAATCGCGGTCACCTGGCCGTCGGCGTCGCGCACAATGCGACCGTAACCGGTAGGATCATCCAGCTCGACGGTCAGCAGACCCAACTGCTGGGGGGCGACGTGCTTGAGCAGGCGTTGCAAGGTCTCGACTTCGATCAGCGGCACATCGCCGTAGAGAATCAGCACCGTATCAGCGGTAATGAACGGCACGGCCTGGGCCACCGCATGGCCGGTGCCCAGTTGTTTGTCCTGCAGGACGAAATTCAGGTCATCCGCCGCCAGGCGTTCGCGTACCGCATCGGCACCGTGGCCGATCACCACGTGAATGCGCTGTGGATCAAGTTGCCGCGCGCTGTGGATAACATGGCCGAGCATGGAATTGCCGGCTACCGGGTGCAATACCTTGGGCAGCGCCGAACGCATGCGGGTGCCTTGACCTGCCGCGAGGATAACGATTTCGAGAGACATGACTGGCTACCAATCCTGGGTGGTCAGCGGCTGCGACCAGATGATGAGTGTCGGAAAAAAAGAAAAAAGGGTAGCCGAAGCTACCCTTTTTAATCAATCGCACAGAAAGCAGACGGATTAGCCGCCGAACTTCTTGCGGATCTGCTGGACGGTGCGCAGCTGGGCTGCGGCCTCGGCCAGACGTGCAGCAGCAGAACCGTAGTCGAAGTCTGCGCCTTTTTCGTTCAGGGCCTTCTCGGCAGCCTTGACGGCTTCCTGAGCGGAGGCTTCGTCCAGGTCGGCAGCACGTTGCACGGTGTCGGCAAGGACCTTGACCATGTTCGGCTGAACCTCGAGGAAACCACCGGAGATGTAGAACACCTCGGTTTCCCCGCCCTGCTTGATCAAGCGGATCGGACCCGGTTTCAGATTAGTGATCAGCGGTGCGTGACCCAGAGCGATACCAAGATCACCCAGCTCACCGTGCGCAACCACCATCTCGACCAGACCGGAGAAGATTTCCCCTTCCGCACTGACGATATCGCAATGGACTGTCATAGCCATCTGATTGCCTCAACCTAAATTAGCGCCCGTTGCCGGGCGCCGGGATTACAGTTTCTTGGCTTTCTCGATCGCTTCTTCGATGCCGCCGACCATGTAGAACGCTTGTTCTGGCAGGTGGTCGTAGTCACCGTTGAGGATGCCTTTAAAGCCAGCAATGGTGTCTTTCAGGGAAACGTATTTACCCGAGGCACCGGTGAAGACTTCAGCCACGAAGAACGGCTGCGACAAGAAGCGCTGGATCTTACGAGCACGGTTTACCAACTGCTTGTCGGCTTCCGAGAGTTCGTCCATACCCAGGATCGCGATGATGTCCTTCAGTTCCTTGTAACGCTGCAGCACGTACTGAACGCCGCGAGCGGTGTCGTAGTGATCCTGGCCGATCACGTTCGGGTCCAGCTGGCGCGAAGTCGAGTCCAGTGGGTCAACCGCTGGGTAGATACCCAGGGAAGCGATGTCACGGGACAGAACGACGGTGGCGTCCAAGTGGGCGAAGGTGGTCGCTGGCGACGGGTCGGTCAAGTCGTCCGCTGGTACGTATACCGCTTGGATCGAAGTGATCGAGCCTTGCTTGGTCGAAGTGATGCGCTCTTGCAGCACGCCCATCTCTTCAGCCAGGGTCGGCTGGTAACCTACTGCAGAAGGCATACGGCCCAGCAGTGCGGATACTTCGGTACCGGCCAGGGTGTAACGGTAGATGTTGTCGACGAACAGCAGAACGTCGTTACCTTCGTCACGGAACTTCTCGGCCATGGTCAGGCCGGTCAGGGCTACGCGCAGACGGTTTCCCGGTGGCTCGTTCATCTGGCCGTAGACCAGTGCCACTTTGTCCAGAACGTTGGAATCCTTCATCTCGTGGTAGAAGTCGTTACCCTCACGAGTACGCTCACCCACACCGGCGAACACGGAATAACCGCTGTGCTCGATGGCGATGTTACGGATCAGTTCCATCATGTTTACGGTCTTGCCTACACCGGCACCACCGAACAGACCGACTTTACCGCCCTTGGCGAACGGGCAAACCAGGTCGATAACCTTGATGCCGGTTTCCAGCAGCTCGTTGCCACCGGCCTGCTCAGCGAAGGTTGGCGCAGGACGGTGAATGCCCCAGCGCTCTTCGGTGGCGATCGGGCCAGCTTCGTCGATCGGGTTGCCCAGTACGTCCATGATCCGGCCCAGGGTCGCTTTACCGACCGGTACGGAGATGGCTGCGCCAGTGTTGCTGACGTCCAGACCGCGCTTCAAGCCCTCGGTGGAGCCCATCGCAATGGTACGAACCACGCCGTCGCCCAGCTGCTGCTGAACTTCCAGGGTGGTTTCGGCGCCTTGAACCTTCAAGGCGTCGTAGATGCTCGGTACGCTGTCGCGTGGAAATTCCACGTCGATAACGGCGCCGATGATTTGAACGATACGTCCGCTACTCATAGCTGGATCCTCTGAATATTTGAACCGTTAAACCGCGGCAGCGCCGCCGACGATTTCCGAGATCTCTTGGGTGATCGCAGCCTGACGCGCCTTGTTGTAGATCAGCTGCAAATCGCTGATCAAATCACCGGCGTTGTCGGTAGCGTTCTTCATCGCGATCATCCGCGCCGCTTGTTCAGCTGCGTTGTTCTCGACCACCGCCTGGTAGACCTGCGACTCCACGTAGCGGACCATCAAGCCGTCGAGCAGCTCCTTGGCATCCGGTTCGTAGAGATAGTCCCAGTGGTGCTTGAGTTCCTGTTCCGGGGTCGCCACCAGTGGAATCAACTGCTCCACGGTCGGCTGTTGCGTCATGGTGTTGATGAACTTGTTGGATACCACGGACAGGCGGTCGATCCGGCCTTCCAGGTAAGCATCCAGCATCACCTTGACGCTGCCGATCAGGTCATTGATCGACGGTTCTTCACCCAGGTGGCTGATAGCAGCGACGACGTTACCGCCGAAGTTACGGAAGAAAGCCGCACCCTTGCTACCGACCACGCACAGATCGATCTCGACGCCTTGTTCGCGGTTTACCGCCATGTCCTTGACCAGGGCCTTGAACAGGTTGGTGTTCAAGCCACCGCACAGACCACGGTCACTGCTCACCACAACGTAACCGACGCGCTTGATGGCGCGTTCGATCATGAACGGGTGGCGGTATTCCGGGTTGGCGTTGGCCAGATGACCAATCACCTGGCGGATGCGCTCCGCATAAGGACGGCTAGCAGCCATGCGCATTTGTGCCTTGCGCATTTTGCTGACCGCCACTTTTTCCATGGCGCTGGTAATCTTTTGCGTGCTTTTGATGCTCGCAATCTTACTGCGAATCTCTTTTGCGCCTGCCATGTAACACCTATCAGGTTAGCAAGCGGGAGCCTTGCGGCTCCCGCTGCGGCTTACCAGGTTTGGGTGGCCTTGAACTTCTCGATACCGGCTTTGAGGCCAGCGTCGATTTCGTCATTGAAGTCACCTTTAACGTTGATCTTGGCCATCAAATCGGCGTGATCGCGGTTGAAGAAAGCGATCAGCGCTTGTTCGAAGCTGCCGATCTTGGCGATTTCAATGTCAGTCAGGAACCCACGCTCAGCGGCATACAGCGACAGCGACATGTCAGCGATCGACATTGGCGCGTATTGCTTCTGCTTCATCAGCTCGGTAACGCGCTGACCATGCTCAAGTTGCTTACGGGTCGCTTCGTCCAGGTCAGAAGCGAACTGGGCGAATGCCGCCAGTTCACGGTACTGGGCCAGGGCGGTACGGATACCACCGGACAGCTTCTTGATGATCTTGGTCTGAGCGGCACCACCCACACGGGATACCGAAACACCGGCGTTCACAGCAGGACGGATGCCCGAGTTGAACATGGCCGATTCCAGGAAGATCTGACCGTCGGTGATGGAAATCACGTTGGTCGGAACGAACGCGGAAACGTCGCCAGCCTGGGTTTCGATGATTGGCAGAGCGGTCAGGGAACCGGTCTTGCCAGTCACTGCGCCGTTGGTGAACTTCTCTACGTACTCTTCCGAAACGCGGGAGGCGCGCTCCAGCAGACGGGAGTGGAGATAGAACACGTCGCCTGGGTAGGCTTCACGGCCTGGTGGACGGCGCAGCAGCAGGGAAATCTGGCGGTAGGCCACTGCTTGCTTGGACAGGTCGTCGTAGACGATCAGCGCGTCTTCACCGCGGTCGCGGAAGTATTCGCCCATGGTGCAACCGGAGTACGGTGCCAGGAATTGCAGCGCGGCCGATTCCGAAGCACTGGCAGCCACGATGATCGTGTTGGCCAGGGCGCCGTTCTCTTCCAGCTTGCGAACCACGTTGGCGATGGTCGATTGCTTCTGACCGATTGCCACGTAGACGCAGAAGATGCCGCTGTTTTTCTGGTTGATGATCGCGTCGATCGCCAGAGCGGTCTTACCGATCTGACGGTCACCGATGATCAGCTCACGCTGGCCACGGCCGACAGGGATCATGGCATCGACAGCCTTGTAGCCAGTCTGTACAGGCTGGTCTACCGACTTACGCCAGATCACGCCAGGAGCAACTTTCTCGACCGCGTCGGTCTCGGTGTTGTTCAGCGGACCTTTGCCGTCAACAGGGTTACCCAGTGCGTCGACTACGCGACCCAGCAGTTCCTTACCAACCGGAACTTCGAGGATGCGGCCGGTGCACTTGGCGCTCATGCCTTCAGCCAGAGTCGTGTACGCGCCCAATACCACGGCACCTACAGAGTCTTGCTCCAGGTTGAGGGCCATACCGTAGACGCCGCCCGGAAACTCGATCATCTCGCCGTACATGACGTCGGCCAGACCGTGAATCCGCACGATGCCGTCAGATACGCTGACGACAGTGCCTTCGTTACGGGCTTGGGAGGTCACATCGAGCTTTTCGATGCGGCCCTTGATAATTTCACTTATTTCGGAAGGATTGAGTTGCTGCATTGCTCTGCTGCCCCTTCAAACTCAAGATTTCAATGCTTCGGCAAGTTTCGCGATTTTGCCGCGAATCGAGCCATCGATAACCAGGTCGCCGGCGCGGATTACAACGCCCCCTATCAGGGACTTGTCTTCCTCGACTTGCAGGCGCACTTCCCGGTTGAGTCGTGCACTGAGAACCTTGGCGAGTTTGTCTTGCTGTTCTTGGTTCAATGCGAAAGCACTGGTCACTTCCACGTCTACCGACTTCTCTTGCTCGGCCTTGTACAGGTCGAAAAGAGCGGCGATCTCCGGCAGAAGCGGGAGACGGTCGTTTTCGGCAACGACGTGAATGAAATTCTGTGCCTTGGCATCGAACTTGTCGCCGCACACGTCAATGAACGTGGCGGCCTTTTCTGCGCTCGTCAGTCGCGGGGCCTTGAGCACGCGCTGCATGGTGTCGTCTTGCGACACCGCTGCTGCCAGGCCGAGCATGGCTGACCAATTGGCCAGTTGCTGGTGGGCCTGAGCGTGCTCGAAGGCCGCCTTAGCGTAAGGTCGGGCCAACGTGGTCAGTTCTGCCATGATCGCCCTCGCTTAGATTTCAGCAGCCAGTTGGTTTACCAGCTCTGCGTGCGCGTTTTGATCGATTGTGGCACCCAGGATCTTCGAAGCACCGCCAACGGCCAGGGCACCCACTTGGGCACGCAGCGCGTCTTTGACACTGTTGAGTTCCTGTTCGATCTCGGCTTGAGCCTGAGCCTTCACACGGTCAGCTTCGACGCGAGCCTGTTCACGGGCTTCGTCAACAATCTGGGTACCGCGTTTCTTGGCTTGCTCGATGATTTCAGCTGCCTGAGCCTTCGCTTCGCGCAGTTGCTGACCCACTTTCTCATGGGCCAACTCCAGGTCGCGAGCTGCACGGCTGGCAGCGTCCAGACCATCAGCGATCTTCTTTTGACGTTCGTGCAATGCCGCAATGACCGGAGGCCATACGAACTTCATGCAGAACAGTACA
The DNA here is from genome assembly GCF_058148565.1 of Pseudomonas sp. DF11. Lineage (NCBI taxonomy): Bacteria > Pseudomonadati > Pseudomonadota > Gammaproteobacteria > Pseudomonadales > Pseudomonadaceae > Pseudomonas > Pseudomonas sp. DF11. The sequence continues at coordinate 230,116 of NZ_JBYVYN010000002.1, read as the reverse complement.
AAAATTAGGAACGCAACGGACTGGCCAATCAGGGTCGCATTAATGTTCACGCCAACACCTCGCAGTTACGTTGTCCATCACACCAATCTACTCGAGACATCCGAGTAATTAGCCAGCGATTTGACCAACGAACGGGTTCGCAAAGGTGAAGAACAGAGCGATACCAACACCGATCATGGTCACGGCGTCGAGCAGACCAGCCACGATGAACATTTTAACTTGCAGCATTGGAACCATTTCTGGCTGACGCGCTGCGCCTTCCAGGAACTTGCCGCCCAACAGGCCGAAACCAATTGCGGTACCCAGTGCGCCCAGGCCGATCAACAGTGCAACAGCGATAGCGGTTAGACCAACTACAGTTTCCATCTTTCCTCCCGACTTTTACGTCGTATGGTTTAGGTTTTTTAGATTAAAGCGGTAAAACAAATCGTTTCTCAGCCCGGTTCGGGCTCCTTCCCGTTTGACCGGGAAGGACATCAGACTAGTCGAGACTGGCCTTAATGGTTTTCTTCGTGCGCCATCGACAGGTAGACGATGGTCAGCATCATGAAGATGAACGCCTGCAGGGTGATGATCAGGATGTGGAACACAGCCCACGCCCATTGCAGGACTACACCCAGGCCGCTGAGCCACAGCAGGCCGCTGCCGAACATCACAGCGATCAGGATAAACACCAGCTCGCCGGCATACATGTTGCCGAACAGACGCAGTGCCAGAGAAATCGGTTTGGCGATCAGGGTCACGAATTCCAGCAGGAAGTTCACCGGGATCAGCAGGGCTTGAACCAGGATGTTCTTGCTGCCGAACGGGTGCAGGGTCAGTTCGCCGATGAAGCCGCCGATGCCCTTGACCTTGATGCTATAGAAAATGATCAGTGCGAAAACCGAGAACGCCATGCCCAGGGTCGCGTTCGGGTCGGTGGTCGACACGGCGCGGAATGGGATGTGGTGGTCGCCGGAGATCAGGATGGCCAGCTGAGGAATCCAGTCGACCGGTACCAGGTCGACGGCGTTCATCAGGAACACCCAGACGAAGATGGTCAGTGCCAGCGGTGCGATCACCGGGCTACGGCCATGGAAGCTGTCTTTCACGCTGCCATCGACGAATTCGACCAGTACTTCAACGAAGTTCTGCAGTGCGCCGGGCTGACCGGAAGTCGCCTTTTTTGCCGCCATGCGGAAAAGAAGAACGAAAATCAGGCCCAGTGCGACCGACCAGCCGAGGGTATCGACGTGGAAAGCCCAGAAGCCCATTTCCTTGGCTTCTGCTGCGGAGTGGGCAAAGCCCCAGCCGCCGTTGGGTAGCTGACCGAAGGTCAGGTTCTGCAAGTGGTGCTGGATATAGCCCGAAGCGGTTGTCTCTGCCATGGTTGCCTCAAACGCCCTAAGGTCTCGAAAGTCTTGTTCTCATTAGCAGGGGAGCGAACCAGCTAACCAGTTGGGTCAGCAAGAAGACACCAAATACAGCCAGTGGTGCCAATGGCTTCACACCTGCGAACGTCAGTGCAAACAGCACTGCCGTCAAAATCAGTTTCCCCGCCTCGCCGGCATAAAAAGACCGGACGATGGCCTGGGCTGCTCGGGCGCCGGAAAACCGAAATGCCCTGTGAGCGAAGTAAATATTGGGGAGCAAGGCTATCAGGCCTCCGCAAAGACCTGAGTATCCGGCGACGACTCCCTTCCATTGCCAGAGCGCCAATGCGGCGATCAGTACAACGGTGAATTGAGTCATCAAAACCGGGAAAACTGCCAGACGATGGAACGGCAAGCGGTTTGGCGTGCGGGTTTCCATCGCTTTTGCTCTCCAAGGGTCGGCCGCCATAATTCAATAACTTGGCATAATTTGTGCCGACAAAATGCGCGCAGAGTATAGGGGCGGTTCTGCCCCTATTCAACTGTCAGGTAGTGATTTCCGACTGCGCGCTACAAGAGCAATTGTTTCAGCGAATGTGTGCAAGGACACCTTGCAGTTCATCGAGGGAGTTATAACCGATCACCAATTGCCCTTTGCCCTTCTTGCCGTGGCGAATCTGCACCGCAGAGCCCAGGCGCTCGGCCAGGCGCTGTTCCAGACGAGCGATATCAGGATCGACTTTGGGGGCTTCGACGGGGGCCGGTTTACCGCTGAGCCACTGACGAACCAGTGCCTCGGTTTGGCGCACAGTCAGGCCTCGTGCGACAACATGTCGCGCCCCTTCAACTTGTTGATTTTCCGGCAAACCGAGCAATGCCCGGGCATGACCCATTTCCAGGTCGCCATGGGAAAGCATGGTCTTGATGACTTCTGGCAACGCAATCAGGCGCAGCAGGTTGGCCACGGTCACGCGGGACTTGCCCACCGCCTCGGCGACCTGTTGCTGGGTCAGCTGGAATTCCTGCTGCAAACGCTGCAGGGCCACGGCTTCCTCGATCGGGTTGAGGTCTTCACGCTGGATGTTCTCGATCAGCGCCATGGCAATGGCGGTTTCATCCGGCACATCGCGCACCATGGCCGGGATGGTTTCCTGCCCGGCCTGCTGGCTGGCGCGCCAGCGACGTTCGCCAGCGATGATTTCGAAACGCCCGTTGGCGATCGGACGAACCACTATCGGCTGCATCACGCCCTGGCTCTTGATCGATTGGGCCAGTTCTTCCAGTGCCTGCGGGTCCATGTCCCGGCGCGGCTGATATTTGCCGCGCTGGATCAGGTCCAGGGGCAGATGCTGCAACTCGCGCTGATCGGCCTGGACGGCCTGTTCTTCCAGCGAGCTGACAGTCGGACCGCTGAGCAGTGCATCCAGTCCACGTCCGAGACCTCGTTTCTTGACGGCCATGGGGTTTCCTTAAGTTGGCTGGGCTGCAGCGGTGCGTGGGTTGCGGCGCTGACGGCGAACCATCTCGCCCGCCAGGGCCAGGTAGGCCAGCGCACCACGGGATTGTTTGTCGTAGGCCAGGGCCGGCATGCCGTAGCTCGGTGCCTCGGCAAGACGGATGTTACGCGGAATGACCGTGTCGTAGAGCTGCTCGCCGAAGTGCTCCTTGAGCTGGGCCGAGACATCGTTCATCAGGCTCAGGCGCGGGTCGTACATGGTCCGCAGCAGCCCTTCGACCTTCAGGTCCGGGTTCAGCAGTTCGGCGATGCGCTTGATGTTATCCACAAGGTCGCTCAACCCTTCCAGGGCGAAGTACTCGCACTGCATGGGGATAATTACCCCATCGGCGGCCACCAGGGCGTTGAGGGTCAGCATCGACAACGACGGCGGGCAGTCGATCAGGATGTAATCATAGTTTTCCCGGATCGGTGCCAAGGCGCTGCGCAGACGGCTTTCCTTCATCTGCATTTCCAGCAGCACGACTTCGGCCGCCGTCAAATCACGGTTGGCCGGCAGCAGTTGATAACCACCGTGCTCGGAGAAGTGCATGGCCTGGCCCAGATCGCATTCACCGATCAGGACGTCGTAGATGGAGTTTTCCAGGCCATGTTTATCCACACCGCTACCCATGGTGGCGTTGCCCTGTGGATCGAGATCGATCAACAGCACCCGACGCTTGGTCGCGACCAGGGATGCTGCGAGGTTGATGCAGGTGGTGGTCTTGCCCACACCACCTTTCTGGTTCGCTATCGCGAATACCTTAGCCATTCTTGCTTGTGTTCCCAATCATGCCGTGCGGCGCAGTATCAGCAGATGGCGTTGGCCTTGGCAACCGGGTACGGCCAAGGCGTGTTCGCTATCGAGGTGGAAGTCTGCCGGCAATGCTACCAGCTCATCGGCCGGATGAACGCCCTTCATTGCCAGCCAGCGCGTATTGGCGTCACCCAGGTGGCGAGTCCAGTTGCTGAAGTTCTCCATGCTGCTGAACGCCCGGGAAATGATCCCGTTGAACGGCTGTGCAGGCTGGAATGCTTCGACGCGGCTGTGGATAACTTGCAGGTTATCCAATTTGAGTTCGAGTTTGACCTGGGTCAGGAAGCGGGTTTTCTTGCCGTTGCTGTCCAGGCAGGTCACTTGCGAGTCGGGAAACAGGATCGCCAGCGGGATTCCCGGCATGCCGCCGCCGCTGCCGACATCCAGCCAGCGCCCGTTTTCGATGAAGGACATGACGCTGAGGCTGTCGAGCAAATGCCGCGAGACCATTTCATCCGGATCGCGCACGGCGGTCAGGTTGTAGGCCTTGTTCCATTTGATCAACAACGCCAGATAACCCAGCAGCTGCGCGTGCTGGGTTTCGCTCAGGCTGACGCCGAGCTGACGGGCACCTGTGGATAACTCTTCAGCATGTTGCGAGGTGACCATCGAACTCAAGCGCTTTGCTCCAACTGGCGGCCCGCGCCGCGTTTTTTCAAATGAATCATCAACAGGGAAATCGCCGCCGGAGTCACGCCGGGGATGCGCGAAGCCTGGCCCAGGGTTTCAGGGCGCGTAGCACCGAGCTTGCTCTGGATTTCTTTCGACAACCCGGAAATGCCCGAGTAATCGATATCCACAGGCAGCTTGATGTCTTCGCTGGCGCGCAGACGGGCGATTTCGTCCTGCTGACGGTCGATGTAACCGGCGTATTTGGTCTTGATCTCGACCTGTTCGGCCACTTGCGGATCTTCCGCACCCTGGCCGGTCACTTCCACCAGCCCGGCGTAGTCGATTTCCGGACGGCTCAAGAGGTTGAGCAGGTTGTATTCATGGGTCAGTGGCGTGCCGAATTTCGCCGCTATGGCATCGCCCTGCTCGGTGCCGGGACGAACCCAAGTGCTTTTCAGGCGCTGTTCTTCCAGCTCGATACTCTCGCGTTTCTTGCAGAACGCGGCCCAGCGCACGTCGTCCACCAACCCCAACTCACGTCCTTTCTCGGTCAGGCGCAGGTCGGCGTTGTCTTCACGCAGGATCAGGCGATATTCGGCGCGGGACGTGAACATCCGATACGGTTCCTGGGTACCCAGGGTAATCAGGTCGTCCACCAGCACACCGATGTACGCCTCATCGCGACGCGGGCACCAGGTTTCTTTGCCCTTGGCGAGCAGTGCGGCGTTGGCTCCGGCGAGCAAACCCTGGGCACCAGCTTCTTCGTACCCGGTGGTGCCGTTGATCTGTCCAGCGAAGAACAGACCGCCGATAGCTTTGGTTTCCAGGCTGTACTTCAAATCGCGAGGATCGAAGTAGTCGTACTCGATCGCATAACCCGGGCGCACGATGTGCGCGTTCTCCATGCCCCGGATCGATTGCACGATCTGCAATTGCACGTCGAACGGCAGACTTGTGGATATCCCGTTCGGATACAGCTCATGGGTAGTCAAACCTTCCGGTTCGATGAACACCTGGTGGCTTTCCTTATCGGCAAAGCGATGGATCTTGTCTTCGATCGACGGGCAATAGCGCGGGCCGACACCTTCGATTTCACCGGCAGCGGAATACATCGGCGAACGATCGAGGTTCGCCGCGATGATTTCGTGGGTGCGGGCGTTGGTGTGGGTGATCCAGCAACTCACTTGCCGTGGATGCTGTTCCTTGCTGCCCATGAACGACATCACCGGGATCGGCGTGTCGCCAGGCTGCTCGGTCATCACCGAGAAATCCACGGACTTGCCGTCGATGCGAGGTGGTGTACCGGTTTTCAGGCGCCCGACACGCAATGGCAACTCACGCAGACGGTGAGCCAGAGCAATCGACGGTGGATCACCGGCGCGACCGCCCGAAAAATTCTGCAAACCGATGTGGATAAGTCCGCCGAGGAAGGTCCCGGTGGTCAACACCACGGAGTCGGCGAAGAAACGCAGGCCCATCTGCGTGACAACACCGCGCACCTGGTCCTGTTCGACGATCAGGTCATCGGCCGCTTGCTGAAATATCCACAGGTTCGGCTGGTTTTCCAGGATTTCACGGACAGCGGCCTTGTACAGGACGCGGTCAGCCTGGGCGCGAGTGGCGCGCACGGCGGGGCCTTTGCGGCTGTTCAGCACGCGAAACTGGATACCACCCTTATCGGTGGCCACGGCCATCGCACCGCCGAGGGCGTCGATTTCCTTGACCAGGTGGCTTTTGCCGATCCCGCCAATGGCAGGGTTGCAGCTCATGGCGCCAAGGGTTTCCACGTTATGCGTCAGCAACAGGGTCTTTGCTCCCATGCGTGCTGATGCAAGTGCTGCCTCGGTACCGGCATGACCGCCGCCGATGACGATCACTTCAAAACGGGAAGGGAAATCCACCACGCACCTCGTGCCTGCTTTATTCAGGTAATTCGGAAATAGGTTTTGTCTGGTCCTGGGCGTTTTTCGAGCCAGGTCGGCAAGTATAGGGACTTCGCCCTTTCTAAAGAACCCTTTGCACAAAATTTAACCAGCTGTGGAAAACTCGCGGTTAAAGAAATTAAAAAGAAAGAAATTTATAAAACCTTTGTTTTTATGTTTATTCTTACTGAGCACCCTATCTGTGGATAAGACCTCACAGGCCTTTATTTTCAATGTGTACAGAGATTCAAAACCCTGTGGTCATGTGCCATTGAGAGGCTTGGATAACCGGTGTAAGCCTGTGGATGAATGGGCCTGTTATCCACAGAGGCGCTTATCTTCAGTTTTGAAGGGGGTTTATCAACCGACCTCAGTGGCAGTTATTCACAGGGCTTAATCCACAGAAAGCCGCCGTGATGGGCAGGCCGGTGCCCACAGGCAAGCCGCCATCAAGGGCAATCGTTCTAAAAAAGGAGAAGGAACGACCGGGTTTGCGTTGGACTCGATAGGCTTCGAGGACAAACCCGGTTTGAAAGGCGGGGTTATTTACCGATGCAGAAGCTGGAAAAGATCCGCCCCAAGAGGTCATCGGAACTGAAGGCGCCGGTAATTTCCCCAAGGGAGTGTTGTGCCTGGCGAAGATCTTCGGCCAGCAACTCACCCGCCCCTGCCAAGGTCAGCTGAGCGCGCCCGTGTTCCAGGGCGGCGCTGGCGTGGCGCAAGGCTTCAAGATGCCGCCGGCGGGCGCTGAAGCTACTTTCCGATGTCTGCTCATAACCCATGCATGCCTTGAGGTGCTCGCGCAGCAGTTCCAGGCCTTTACCCGCCGATTTCGCGCTCAGGCTGATGGTCACATGGCCGTCGTTGCTGACCTCGAGAACAATCGCTTCCCCGGTCAGGTCGGCTTTGTTGCGAATCAACGTGACCTTTGCCGGATCCGGGCGAACTTCGAGGAATTCAGGCCATAAGGCAAATGGATCGTCCGCTTCCGGCGCGGTGGCGTCCACCACCAGCAGTACCCGGTCGGCTTCACCAATGGCCTTCAGTGCCCGTTCAACGCCGATCTTTTCCACCTGGTCCTCGGTGTCGCGCAAACCTGCGGTATCCACAACATGCAGTGGCATGCCATCGATGTGGATATGTTCACGCAGAATGTCCCGGGTGGTGCCGGCGATCTCGGTGACAATCGCTGCCTCGCGACCAGCCAGGGCGTTCAGCAGGCTGGATTTGCCAGCATTCGGCCGTCCGGCGATCACCACAGTCATCCCATCGCGCAACAAGGCACCCTGCCCGGCTTCGCGAAGCACTGTGGATAACTCATCGCGTACCTTATCGAGCAAACTCAGCACGTGGCCATCGGCGAGGAAGTCGATTTCCTCTTCCGGGAAATCGATTGCCGCCTCGACGTAGATCCGCAGACCAATCAATTGTTCGGTGAGGTTATGCACACGCTGGGAAAACGCTCCTTGCAGGGAACGCAATGCGTTGCGGGCAGCCTGTGCAGAACTGGCTTCGATCAAGTCGGCAATCGCCTCGGCCTGGGCCAGGTCGAGCTTGTCGTTGAGAAATGCCCGTTCGCTGAACTCACCCGGCCGGGCCAGACGACAGCCCAATTCAAGGCAGCGCTTGAGCAGCATGTCCAGCACGATGGGCCCGCCGTGTCCTTGCAGTTCCAGCACATCTTCGCCGGTAAACGAATTCGGTCCCGGGAAATACAAAGCCAGCCCTTCGTCGAGCACCTGCTGGTCGTCACTGAAAAACGGGCCGTAATGAGCAAACCGCGGCTTGAGTTCACGACCGCTGATAGCCTTGGCCGCGACACTGGCCAGGGGCCCCGAAATACGGACGATGCCGACACCACCGCGACCTTGGGCGGTGGCAACGGCGGCGATGGTTTCACGCGGTGCGCTCATAAACCGGTATCCAGACAAAAGTGGCAGATAGCAAAACGCCCCACTAGGGGGCGTTTTGTGTGGTTATCCACAGAGCAAGTTACGCCTCGGCTTTTTTCGTAGCCGCTTCGATCTTACGCGTGATGTACCACTGCTGAGTAATGGACAGCACGTTGTTCACAACCCAGTACAGCACAAGACCGGCCGGGAACCACAGGAAGAAGAAGGTGAAGATGATTGGCATCATTTTCATGACCTTCGCCTGCATCGGGTCCGGAGGCGTTGGGTTCAACTGCTGCTGGATGAACATGGTCGCGCCCATGATGATCGGCAGGATGAAGAACGGATCCTTGATCGACAGGTCGGTAATCCACAGCATGAACGGTGCCTGACGCATCTCCACGCTTTCCAGCAATACCCAATACAGCGACAGGAACACTGGCATCTGCACAAGAATCGGCAAGCATCCACCCAGCGGGTTGATCTTCTCTTTCTTGTACAGCTCCATCATGGCCTGGGACATTTTCTGCCGGTCATCGCCATGTTGTTCTTTCAGGGCGGCCAGTTTCGGGGCCACTGCACGCATGCGCGCCATGGATTTGTAGCTGGCGGCCGACAACGGGAAGAAAAGCCCCTTGATCAGCATGGTCAGGAAGATGATCGACCAGCCCCAGTTACCGACGATGCTGTGGATATGTTGCAGCAACCAGAAGATCGGCTGGGCAATGAACCACAGGAAACCGTAGTCCACGGTCAGTTCCAGGCCTGGGGACAACTCTTTCAGTACCGCCTGGCTTTTTGGACCGGCATACAGAATGGCGCTGGTTTCGGCTTTCGCACCTGGCGCGGCAGTCAATGTCGGGCCGGTGTAACCGATGATGAAGTTGCCTTTGCTGTCTTTACGCGTCTGGACGATGTTGCTTTCGCCCTTCTGCGGAATCCAGGCTGTTACAAAATAGTGCTGCAGCCAGGCAACCCAGCCACCTTGGACGGTTTCCTTGAGCTGACCCTTGTCCATGTCCTTCATGGACACTTTCTTGTACGGCTCCGAACTTGTCCACAGAGCAGCGCCCAGGTAAGTCGCGGTACCGGTGGCCGTGCTGGAAGAAGGATCGTCGCTGGCGTCACGCTTGAGTTGCGCGAACATCGCGCCGGACCAAGGCTGGGCGCTCTGGTTGTCGATCAGATAGGAGACGGTTACGTCATACAGGCCGCGTTTCAATGTGAAACGCTTGATGTAGTTGACGCCATCCTTGCTGAACTTCAGGTCCACGACCAGTTGGTCCTGACCGTCAGCCAGTTGATAAGTCTTCTTCTCGGTGGAATAGATCGGGCGACCGGCCGGGTTCGAATCCGGGCCGTTGGTGCCGATCAGGCCACTTTGGGCCAGATAGGTCCGCTCGTTACCGTTGTCGAACAACTGGAACGGGATTTCCGGATGATCCTGGCGACGTGGGTATAGCGGCAGCTTCAGCTGGGCGACATCACCACCTTGTGGATCGATTGCCAGCTCGAGCACGTCCGTCTTGATCTGGATGAGATCTTTGCTTACGGCCACTGGGGCTTCGGCAGGAGCGCTGGTATCGCTTGCCGCGCGCGGGATGTCGTCATTGTTGGCGGCGTTGTTGCCAACAGGGGCATCCGGCAGGCTCGGTGCGGTATTGCTGGCTGCAACATTCTGAGTCGGCAAGGCAGCCTGGCCATAGTCCTGGTTCCATTTAAGGACCATGACGTAGGACACGATTGCCAGGGCGACGATCAGGATCGTGCGTTTGATATCCATGATTACTCGGCCATCGAAGAAGAACGGGAGGTAGGGATAGGCGGAACCGGGTCATAACCGCCGGGATTCCACGGATGACAGCGACCTAAACGACGAAAGGTCAGCCAGCCACCGCGCAGTAGGCCATGATTTTCTATGGCTTCGTACGCGTAGCAGGAACAACTGGGGTAGAAACGACAGTGACTGGCCATCAAAGGACTAATGGCATAGCGATAAAACTGGATCGGAACGAGTGCCAGTTTACGCATCGGGACTGTCTACCCCTACAGTTTCGGTGTTGACTGCTGGTACTGGCTTGTTGCGTGCCAGACGCTTCCAGAGTTTGCCGAAATGCTGAATCAATTCGGGGTTTTCTACGTCACCCAAACCTTTGCGCGCGACGATAACAATGTCCCATCCAACCAGTGAATCCTGGTTCAGGCGAAACGATTCGCGCATCAGACGTTTGAGGCGATTGCGCTGAACGGAGAGCTTGACGCTCTTTTTCCCAATAACCAGCCCTAGTCGGGGGTGATCGAGATCGTTGCTGCGCGCAAGGAGCAGGAGATTTTTCCCCGGAACCTTGCCGGTAGGGGAGTCAAAGACTGCCTTGAAATGCCGGGGTGTAAGCAGACGCTTTTCCCGACTGAAGTCCTGACTCACCTCCAGTGCCGGATTATCAAACTGCCAGACGCGCACGACCTTTGGCGCGACGACGCGACAGGACGGCACGACCGTTCTTGGTAGCCATGCGAGCACGGAAACCGTGGGTACGAGCGCGTTTGATAGTGCTTGGTTGGAAAGTACGTTTCATGTCGTGTTACCTGGTTCGTCCACAACGGGCCGGAATGGCCCCCGTTTTAAGAGACCGGGGATTCTAGAGAAAGCAAGCCTCTAGGTCAATTTCCAACCAGCGTTTCCTTTAAATAGATATCCGGCCGCTTTGGCGGATTCATCAGCCCACGCTAGATATAGAAATAAAGAAGGGAATTATTTAAAGCTTTTCTGTAAAGCTTATAAAAGCAAGGCTGGCACCTAGCTGTGGATAACCATTCCGAGGCCTTGTAATCCGCCATGTACAGGGAATGACAACTACAGGGGAAAGCGGTGGCAAGCCTGTGCTGCGCTGTCGGATAAGCTGTGTGTGGAATGGTCAGTTATCCACAGGCCGGTTATCCACCGACTTTCGCCCCCACTTGTGCAATGCCCTCAAGGTCGGTTATCCACAGAGCTTATCCACCGACCGCCTGTCGTCTTTCTCTGCGTTAAGGCATTGATAAATCATGCGCGATGGGCAACCTGCATGTGGATAAGTGGACGCCTGCTCGCTACAATGGCCGCTTGTTTTTGCCTCACCGGCTTTCAACTTAGGGGATATCCGTGTCAGTGGAACTTTGGCAGCAGTGCGTGGAGCTTTTGCGCGATGAGCTGCCTGCCCAACAATTCAACACTTGGATCCGTCCACTACAGGTCGAAGCCGAAGGCGACGAGTTGCGTGTCTATGCACCGAACCGTTTCGTTCTCGACTGGGTCAACGAAAAGTACCTGGGCCGGGTCATGGAACTGCTCGACGAGCATGGCAATGGCATGGCGCCCGCGCTGTCCTTATTAATAGGCAGCAAGCGCAGCTCGGCACCACGCGCCGCACCCAATGCACCGCTGGCCGCCGCCGCGTCACAGGCCCAGCAAGCGGCCACGGCACCGGTTAACAACCATGCGGCCCCTGCCCCGGCGCCCGCGCCTGCCCCGAGCAAACGCAACGCACAAAAGGTCGCCGAGGTCAGCGAAGAGCCCTCCCGGGACAGCTTCGACCCGATGGCCGGTGCCAGTTCCCAGCAGGCGCCAGTGCGTGCCGAACAACGCACCGTCCAGGTCGAAGGTGCGCTCAAGCACACCAGCTACCTGAACCGGACCTTTACCTTCGAGAATTTCGTCGAGGGTAAATCCAACCAGCTGGCCCGTGCGGCCGCCTGGCAGGTCGCGGACAACCCCAAGCATGGCTACAACCCGCTCTTCCTTTATGGCGGCGTAGGCCTGGGTAAGACCCACTTGATGCACGCCGTGGGCAACCACCTGTTAAAGAAGAACCCGAATGCCAAGGTCGTGTACCTGCATTCCGAGCGTTTCGTGGCCGACATGGTCAAGGCGCTGCAACTGAACGCGATCAACGAGTTCAAGCGTTTCTACCGTTCGGTGGACGCCTTGCTGATCGACGATATTCAGTTCTTCGCCCGCAAGGAACGTTCCCAGGAAGAGTTTTTCCACACCTTCAACGCGTTGCTTGAAGGCGGACAGCAGGTCATTCTCACCAGTGACCGCTACCCGAAAGAGATCGAAGGCCTCGAAGAACGCCTCAAGTCGCGTTTCGGCTGGGGCCTGACGGTGGCCGTCGAGCCGCCGGAGCTGGAAACCCGGGTCGCGATCCTGATGAAGAAAGCCGACCAGGCCAAGGTCGAGCTGCCTCACGACGCGGCATTCTTCATCGCCCAACGTATTCGCTCGAACGTGCGTGAACTCGAAGGTGCCCTCAAGCGGGTGATCGCTCACTCGCACTTCATGGGCCGCGACATCACCATCGAGCTGATTCGCGAATCCTTGAAGGACCTGTTGGCGCTTCAGGACAAATTGGTTTCTGTGGATAACATTCAGCGAACTGTTGCTGAATACTACAAGATCAAGATTTCCGATCTGTTGTCCAAGCGCCGTTCGCGTTCGGTGGCACGGCCGCGCCAGGTGGCCATGGCCCTGTCCAAGGAACTGACCAACCACAGCCTGCCGGAAATCGGCGATGTGTTTGGCGGACGCGACCACACCACCGTGCTGCACGCTTGCCGCAAGATCAACGAACTTAAGGAATCCGACGCGGACATCCGCGAGGACTACAAGAACCTGCTGCGTACACTGACCACTTGATGACCACCAGCGCAGCTTATTAAGGCAAGGGACTAGACCATGCATTTCACCATTCAACGCGAAGCCCTGTTGAAACCCCTGCAACTGGTCGCAGGCGTCGTCGAACGCCGCCAGACCTTGCCGGTACTTTCCAACGTGCTGCTGGTTGTCGAAGGCCAGCAACTGTCGCTGACCGGTACCGACCTGGAAGTCGAGCTGGTCGGTCGTGTGCAACTTGAAGAACCGGCCGATCCGGGGTCCATCACCGTGCCGGCGCGCAAGCTGATGGACATCTGCAAGAGCCTGCCCAACGATGCGCTGATCGACATCAAGGTCGATGAGCAGAAGCTCGTGGTCAAGGCCGGCCGCAGCCGTTTCACCTTGTCCACGCTGCCAGCCAACGATTTCCCGACTGTGGAAGAAGGCCCGGGTTCGCTGACCTGCAGCCTGGACCAAAGCAAATTGCGTCGCCTGATCGAACGCACCAGCTTTGCCATGGCCCAGCAGGACGTGCGTTATTACCTGAACGGCATGCTCCTGGAAGTGTCTGCCGGGGTCATCCGCGCCGTCGCCACCGACGGGCATCGCCTGGCCATGTGCTCGATGCAGGCCGACATCGGTCAGCCGGATCGCCATCAGGTAATCGTGCCGCGCAAAGGCATCCTGGAGCTCGCTCGTCTACTGACCGAGCCGGACGGCAACGTCAGCATCGTGCTGGGCCAGCATCACATTCGCGCCACCACCGGCGAGTTCACCTTCACTTCGAAACTGGTGGACGGCAAATTCCCTGACTACGAGCGTGTGCTGCCAAAAGGTGGCGACAAACTGGTCTTGGGCGATCGCCAGGCGCTGCGCGAGGCCTTCAGTCGCACCGCGATCCTCTCCAACGAGAAGTACCGTGGTATCCGCCTGCAACTGGCCAATGGTCAACTGAAAATCCAGGCGAACAACCCGGAGCAGGAAGAAGCGGAAGAAGAAGTGGGTGTGGAATACACCGGCGGCTCCCTGGAAATCGGCTTCAACGTCAGCTACCTGCTCGATGTGCTGGGCGTGATGACCACCGAGCAAGTACGTCTGATCCTGTCTGACTCCAACAGCAGTGCGCTGGTGCAAGAGTCCGATAACGACGATTCGGCTTACGTTGTCATGCCGATGCGTCTGTAATCATGCTCAGCAGAAGCTAGATGTCCTTAAGTCGCGTCTCGGTCACCGCGGTGCGCAATCTGCACCCGGTGACCTTCTCCCCTTCCCCCCGCATCAATATTCTTTACGGCGCCAACGGCAGCGGCAAAACCAGCGTCCTGGAAGCCGTGCACCTGCTTGGGCTTGCCCGATCGTTTCGCAGCACCCGCCTGTTACCGGTCATCCAGTACGATCAATTGGCGTGCACGGTGTTTGGGCAGGTGGAACTGGCGGAAGGCGGCCATAGCGCTTTGGGGATATCGCGGGACCGGCAAGGTGAGTTCCAGATCCGCATCGATGGGCAGAACGCGCGCAGCGCTGCGCAGCTGGCCGAGATACTGCCGTTGCAGTTGATCAACCCGGACAGCTTCCGTCTGCTGGAGGGCGCACCGAAGATTCGTCGGCAATTTCTCGACTGGGGCGTGTTTCACGTAGAGCCGCGTTTCATGACCACTTGGCAGCGCCTGCAGAAGGCGCTGCGCCAGCGAAACTCTTGGCTGCGACATGGTACACTTGACGCCGTTTCGCAAGCGGTTTGGGACAGGGAACTGTGCCAGGCCAGCGCTGAAATCGATGAATACCGCCGCGCTTACATCAAAGCCTTGAAACCGGTCTTCGAGCAGACCTTGAGCGAACTGGTTGAACTTGAGGGCCTGACGCTCAGCTATTACCGAGGCTGGGACAAGGACCGGGAATTGAGCGCCGTACTGGCGGGCTCGCTGCAGCGGGACCAGCAGATGGGGCATACCCAGGCTGGACCACAACGCGCTGACTTGCGCCTCAGATTGGGCGCACATAATGCCGCGGACATCTTGTCCCGGGGGCAGCAGAAGTTGGTGGTGTGTGCCTTGCGCATAGCCCAGGGGCATCTGGTCAGCCAGGCCCGTCGCGGTCAGTGTATTTATCTGGTGGATGACTTGCCGTCCGAGTTGGACGAAGCCCACCGTCGCGCGCTTTGCCGCTTGTTGGAAGACTTACGCTGCCAGGTTTTCATTACCTGTGTAGACCACGAATTATTGAGGGAAGGCTGGCAGACGGAAACGCCAGTCGCTCTGTTCCACGTGGAACAGGGCCGTATCACCCAGACCCACGACCATCGGGAGTGAAGGCATTGAGCGAAGAAAATACGTACGACTCAACGAGCATTAAAGTGCTGAAAGGCCTGGATGCCGTACGCAAACGTCCCGGTATGTACATTGGTGACACCGACGATGGCAGCGGTCTGCACCACATGGTGTTCGAGGTGGTCGACAACTCCATCGACGAAGCCCTCGCCGGCCACTGCGACGACATCAGCATCATTATCCACCCGGATGAGTCCATCACCGTTCGTGACAACGGCCGTGGCATCCCGGTAGACGTGCACAAAGAGGAAGGCGTTTCCGCCGCCGAAGTCATCATGACCGTCCTCCACGCTGGCGGTAAGTTCGACGATAACTCCTACAAGGTCTCCGGCGGTCTGCACGGTGTAGGTGTGTCGGTGGTGAACGCACTGTCCGAACAGCTTGTGCTCACGGTTCGCCGCAGTGGCAAGATCTGGGAGCAGACCTACGTCCACGGCGTGCCCCAGGCACCGATGGCGATCGTTGGCGACAGCGAAAGCACCGGCACCCAGATCCATTTCAAGGCTTCCAGCGAAACCTTCAAGAACATCCACTTCAGCTGGGACATCCTGGCCAAGCGGATTCGTGAGCTGTCCTTCCTCAACTCCGGTGTCGGCATCGTCCTCAAGGACGAGCGCAGCGGCAAGGAAGAGCTGTTCAAGTACGAAGGCGGCCTGCGTGCATTCGTTGAGTACCTGAACACCAACAAGACGGCGGTCAACCAGGTGTTCCACTTCAACGTCCAGCGCGATGATGGCATTGGTGTGGAAATCGCCCTGCAGTGGAACGACAGCTTCAACGAGAACCTGTTGTGCTTCACCAACAACATTCCGCAGCGTGACGGTGGTACTCACCTGGTGGGCTTCCGTTCGGCGCTGACCCGTAACCTGAACAACTACATCGAACAGGAAGGCCTGGCGAAGAAGCACAAGGTCGCCACCACCGGTGACGATGCCCGCGAAGGCCTGACCGCGATCATTTCGGTGAAAGTGCCGGATCCGAAGTTCAGCTCTCAGACCAAGGACAAGCTGGTCTCTTCCGAAGTGAAGACCGCGGTCGAACAGGAAATGGGCAAGTACTTCTCCGACTTCCTGTTGGAAAACCCGAACGAAGCCAAGCTGGTGGTCGGCAAGATGATCGACGCCGCCCGTGCCCGTGAAGCGGCGCGCAAGGCCCGTGAGATGACCCGCCGCAAAGGCGCGCTGGATATCGCCGGCCTGCCGGGCAAACTGGCTGACTGCCAGGAAAAGGACCCTGCCCTGTCCGAACTGTACCTGGTGGAAGGTGACTCTGCTGGCGGTTCCGCCAAGCAGGGTCGTAACCGTCGCACCCAGGCCATCCTGCCGCTCAAGGGGAAGATCCTCAACGTCGAGAAGGCGCGCTTCGACAAGATGATCTCCTCGCAGGAGGTCGGTACGCTGATCACCGCCCTGGGCTGTGGCATCGGCCGCGAAGAGTACAACATCGACAAGCTGCGCTATCACAACATCATCATCATGACCGATGCTGACGTCGACGGTTCGCACATCCGCACCCTGCTGCTGACGTTCTTCTTCCGTCAGTTGCCGGAGCTGATCGAGCGTGGCTACATCTACATCGCCCAGCCGCCGCTGTACAAGGTCAAGAAAGGCAAGCAAGAGCAATACATCAAAGACGACGACGCCATGGAAGAGTACATGACGCAGTCGGCCCTGGAAGACGCGAGCCTGCACCTGAACGAAGATGCCCCAGGTATTTCCGGTGAAGCCCTTGAGCGCCTGGTCAACGACTTCCGCCTGGTGATGAAGACCCTCAAGCGTCTGTCGCGCCTGTACCCGCAGGAATTGACCGAGCACTTCATCTACCTGCCAGCGGTCAGCATGGAACAGTTGTCCGATCACGCGGCGATGCAGGATTGGCTGGCTCAGTACGAAGTTCGCCTGCGCACCGTCGAGAAATCCGGGTTGGTCTACAAGGCCAGCCTGCGCGAAGACCGTGAACGTAACGTCTGGCTGCCGGAGGTTGAATTGATCTCCCACGGCCTGTCGAACTACGTCACCTTCAACCGCGATTTCTTCGGCAGTAACGACTACAAGACCGTCGTATCCCTTGGCGCGCAACTGAGCACGCTGCTGGACGAAGGTGCCTACATCCAACGTGGCGAACGCAAGAAAGCCGTGACCGAGTTCAAGGAAGCCCTTGAATGGCTGATGGCCGAAAGCACCAAGCGCCACACCATCCAGCGATACAAAGGTCTGGGTGAAATGAACCCGGATCAGCTGTGGGAAACCACCATGGACCCAGGCTCGCGTCGGATGCTGAAAGTCACCATCGAAGATGCCATTGGCGCGGACCAGATCTTCAACACCCTGATGGGTGATGCGGTCGAACCTCGTCGTGACTTCATCGAGAGCAATGCGTTGGCGGTGTCCAACCTGGATTTCTGATCCTTAAGCGCGCCTTGCATCCAAAAAAGCCAACGCTCATGCGTTGGCTTTTTTTTACGTTCCAAAATAGATGCCCACTTTCAGACCCTGTGGTCGAAAATGGGGTAGCTCGGTAACACTTTGGAACAAAGCTTTGCCACTCAATAGGTTAGGAATTGGATGAGAGCCGCGGATACCGGGGCTTCAGGTTTTTTGGCGCAGAACTTGCGTGTTAAATAACTTACACATCGTTTTTTTAAATTTACAGAAAACGATGGGACGAGGCGGTACGAATAAATCCAAATACCAAGGGTAGTCTCAATGAGCGGTACGCAAACTTCCAATCATCTGGAGCAAGGGCTCAAGCCCCGTCATGTGACGATGCTATCCATCGCCGGCGTGATTGGCGCCGGCCTATTCGTTGGCTCCGGTCACGCTATCGCAGCGGCGGGTCCGGCTGTGCTGCTGGCCTACGCCGCCGCGGGTGCCTTGGTGGTGCTGGTGATGCGGATGCTGGGCGAAATGGCGGTAGCGTCGCCGGACACCGGCTCCTTTTCCACCTACGCCGACCGTGCGATCGGTCATTGGGCCGGTTTCACCATTGGTTGGCTCTACTGGTGGTTCTGGGTCCTGGTCATTCCACTGGAGGCCAACGCCGCCGCGACCATCCTGCATGCCTGGTTTCCGAACGTGGCCATCTGGGCCTTCACCCTGGTCATCACCCTGCTGCTGACGGTCACCAACCTGTTCAGCGTGAAGAATTACGGGGAGTTCGAATTCTGGTTCGCCTTGGTCAAGGTCGTGGCGATCATTGGTTTCATTGGCCTCGGGATCCTGGCGATCTTCGGCTTGCTGCCTACCAGCCAGGTCAGTGGTGTTTCGCACCTGTTCGATACGCAAGGCTTCTTGCCGAATGGCATGGGCGCGGTTCTGGGGGCGATCCTGACCACCATGTTTTCGTTCATGGGCACTGAGATCGTGACCATCGCGGCGGCCGAATCGAAGAACCCTGGCCAGCAGATTTCCAAGGCGACCAACTCGGTGATCTGGCGGATTGGCTTGTTCTATCTCGTTTCCATTTTCATCGTCGTAGCCCTGGTGCCGTGGAACGATCCGCTGCTGGCCAGCGTGGGTTCCTACCAGACGGTGCTGGAACGCATGGGCATCCCCAACGCCAAGCTGATCGTCGATATCGTGGTTCTGGTCGCGGTTACGAGTTGCCTGAATTCGGCGCTGTATACGGCTTCGCGGATGATGTTCTCGCTAGGCAAGCGTGGTGATGCGCCAGCGGTTTCCCAGCGCACCAACAAGAGCGGCACGCCTTACTGGGCCGTGATGTTGTCGACCGGAGCGGCCTTTCTTGCCGTGTTCGCCAACTACGTGGCCCCGTCTGCGGTCTTCGAGTTCCTGTTGGCCAGCTCGGGCGCCATTGCGCTGCTGGTGTACCTGGTCATTGCGATTTCACAACTGCGTATGCGCAAACAGCGCATGGCTCGCGGTGAAAAAGTCGCCTTCAGCATGTGGCTGTTCCCTGGCCTGACCTATGCGGTGATTGTCTTCATCGTGGGGGCCCTGAGCATCATGCTGTTCCAGGAAGCCCATCGCGTGGAAATCCTCGCGACCGGTTTACTCAGCGTGCTGGTCGTTGCGTCCGGGTTACTGGTGCAGCGTCGTCGGATCGCAAAAGCGGGAAGCTTGGTCCAGACGATCGGGTGATATCCATTGTGGCGAGGGGATTTTTCCTTGGGGGCCGCTACGCAGCCCAGCGGGGATAAATCCCCTCGCCACATGCATCCAATATTTACCGGTTTTCTAACTCGCGACAGACGCCTCGCTTCCCGCCGCCACACTCTCCAACCGATACCCATACCCGTAGATCGTCAGCAGTTGCCAACCGCGATCCGCCGTCAGCCCGAGCTTGTTACGCAGGCGATAAATGTGGGTGTCGAGAGGTCGGGACGAGGTCATTTCCTCGTGGGTCCAGAAACGTTCGTAGAAATACTCCCGGGACAGTGGCCGGCCCAGGTTGGCGAACAGGCACCGGGCCAGGCGATATTCACGTTCGGTCAGGCTGATGGGAATGCCGGCGCGGGTGATGGTCAGTTCGGCGTCGTCGAACGCCAGATCATTGAACACCAGCACATCGCTGGCGGGCGCGCGTTGCAGGTTGTGGCGGCGCAGCACGGCAGTGACCCGGGCCTTGAGTTCGTTGGGCCTGAAGGGTTTGCTCACGTAGTCGTCGGCACCGCTGTTGAGGGCCTGGACGATGTCGTGCTCGCCGTCGCGGCTGGTCAGCATGATGGCGGCCGGTGGGGAATCCATGTGCTCGCGGGTCCAGCGCAGCAATGAAAGCCCGCTGATGTCCGGCAGTTGCCAGTCGAGGATCAACAGGTCGAAGGTTTCCCGGCGCAGTTGCCGCAACAGGTCCTCGCCTCGTTCAAAGCTGTGCAGGGTCCAGGCTTGCTCGCCCCTGCCGGGGATTTGTTGCAATGTCTGTTCTACCCGGCGCAGCTCGGCCGGTTCATCGTCCAGTATGGCGACACGCATGCAATGCGATTCCTTGATCTCGAGAGTAACGGACATCTTCAGGTGGCAATGCAAGGCAGCCAGTGGCTGATTCGTTGTCATTGACCTGTCGCTGGCTGCGACAATACCGGCTCGCGGCACAGAGGGAAAGGCAGCAGCGCGCCACCCATCGAGTCCGCTATAGTCGTGGGCTTTTCCGGCTGTCGGCATGATGCAGGCCTGTGAAGAATCCCAACCCTTGAATTCGGCCAGGATGCCTATGAGTAACCAGCGTCGCCGTGAAAGTCGTGAGCCAACCCAGGTCCAGCGGTTATTTCGACAGTTGGTGCGGGAATGGTTGTGGATAAGTCTGCTGCTGTTGCCGCTGACGGCCCTGTTGTCGTTGAGCAGCCAATCAACGGGCAACCGTGCAGGCGCCGCGTTGGTGTCGGTGTGTCTGGTGGCCTGTGTATTGGGTTTGCTGCTGTTGCGTCCGCGCCTGGCCCTGTGGACGACGGTGGGTGGCATGAGCCTGGCCTTGTTGATCAGCGCCGTGCTGGGCGCGCGAGGCTGGTGGTGGTCGCCCATGGCCAGTGTGCTGGGCATTATGTTCGGCTACCTGATCTGGAATTGGCGACGCCTGAGCGTAGTGCTGGCTTATTTTGGCTGGGAGCTGGCCCGCCTGGACGCGGAGCCCAAGGTCTTTCCGGAACGTCGTCGTGCCTCTTACACCGGCAGCGACCGTTTGCAGGGCCAGATCATGGCCCTGGAACAGGCCATGAGCCGAACCCGCGACACCCGGCGCTTCATTGCCGATGGCCTGGAATACCTGCCCGTGGCGACCATGATCAGCGATCCCCAAGGCAAGCTGTTGCTCGGTAATCGCAAGGCACGCGAGCTGTTCGGCCATGGTCTGGCGGGCGGCGATGTGCTGGAGCATCTCGGGCAGTTGGGTTATCCAGAGTTGGAGCATGGGGCGCATCACCGGTTATCCACATTGCCCTTGGTGGAGTTTCGCGACATTCGCGAGCGCAGCTTGCGCCTGGAACGGGCGGCGCTGTTGCCGGTTGATGGCGATGCGCCGATTGGCTGGTTATTGAGCCTCACTGACCTGAGCGCCGAACGTGAAGCGGAAGAACAGCGCAGCGTCATGCTGCGTTTCCTCTCCCATGATTTGCGCGCTCCGCACTCGGCGATCCTTGCGCTGCTCGATGTGCAGCGGCACCAGGCTGGTGGGGATAATCCGCTGTTCGACCAGATCGAGCGCCAGGTACGTCGCGCCCTGGACCTGACCGAGGGCTTCGTGCAATTGGCCAAGGCCGAATCCGAGGCGTATCAATTCCAGCCGACGCTGTTCGCCATGCTGGTCCTGGACGTGTTCGACCAGGCACTGCCCATCGCCCAGGCAAAGCGTATCCAGTTGGTTCATGAAATAGAGGATGAAGAGGCGATGGTGAGGGCGGATCAATCATTGCTGACCCGTGCTCTGTTCAATCTGCTGGAAAATGCCATCAAGTACAGCTCGCCCGACTCCTGTATTTCGCTGCAGGTTCATTGCACATCGGGCTGGTTGATCTGCAATGTCGCTGACCAAGGCAAGGGCATCGGCGCTGAGGAACTGCCCGACCTGTTCAGTCAGTACCGACGGTTTTCATCGGCCCAAGGGGTCGATGGCATTGGCTTGGGGTTGTCGATGGTCAAGGCCGTGGTTGACCATCACGAGGGGAAAATCGAGTGCCATAGCGTGGTAGGTAAAGGCACGACGTTTAGCCTGCGATTCCCGTTGCTGGAAGAATAAAAATCGCAGCGTTCGGTGGCTCTTACTAATGCGTGTAGAGGCCGCCGAAGACTGCGACTTTTTGGTGCTATAAAAAACTTATGCACCTGGGAACGAGTTTTATGTGTTTAGGAAATATGTATTAAAAACATATACATACGACATAAAAGCAACGGATTTCGAAAAAACGGTACACAGGTTATCCACAGATTTCAGACAGCGATCTGATCGGTGCCGGCCGGGGTGGCTGGCGCCGGCGGTAGCGAACCCATTTCCCGTTGTGTCTGTTCGTTCCAGGCCTGGACACGATCGTTAAGCTCGGCAATGGCGCGCGGCCCGCTGCCTTCGGCATACATCGGCGCGCCGATCACCACGGTGATGACCCCTGGCGTGCGGATCCAGCCCGCCTTGGGCCAGAATTTGCCGGCATTGTGTGCAATCGGCAGCACCGGTAGGTCGGCGTTCACGGCCAATGCGGTACCGCCTCGGGAAAACTTGCCCACCGTTCCGTAAGGCACACGAGTGCCCTCGGGAAAGATCAGCACCCAGACATTGTCCTTGAGCAACTCGTCGCCCTTCTTCGCCACATGCTTGAGCGCAGCCTTGGGATTGTCGCGATCGATGGCAATCGGACGCAGCATCGCCATGGCCCAGCCGAAGAACGGCACGAACAGCAGCTCACGCTTGAGTACTTGGCTCAACGGCTCGAAATAAGCCGAGAGGAAGAATGTCTCCCAGGTGCTCTGGTGATTGGACTGGATCACGCAGGGCCGGTCCGGCACGTTCTCGGCGCCCTTCACTTCATAGCTGATGCCCAGGAACACCTTGCTCAGCCACAGTGCGCAACGGCACCAGTACACATTGATGAAGCGGTAGCGCGCCTTGAATGACATGAACGGCGCGATAAAAAAACTCAGGGTGCACCACAGCAAGGAGCTGGTGCCCAGCAGCAGGTAAAAGAGAAAGGTTCTGATGGCCTGCAATATCGACATAGCGGCGTTTACCGTTGCGGGCAATGCCCGCCTGTTCAAGCGCTTCCCGAACAATCCTTGATCAGGATGTCTTGGGAGCTCTAATTGTGGATAAGTTCAGCGGCAATGGCCGCCAGGTCGTCAAAAATCAAGGTGCCCACCGGAAGAGTCTTGCCCAGGGTCTTTTCGCCTTTCCCGGTCTTAACCAAAACTGGCTGACAGTCGACGGCCTTGGCTGCCTCCAGGTCACCGAGGCTGTCGCCGACGAACCACACACCCGCCAGTGGCACAGCATAATGCTCGGCAATGGCTTTCAACATGCCCGGCTTGGGTTTGCGGCAATCGCAACCGTCATCCGGTCCATGTGGGCAATAAACGATCAGCCCGACTTCCCCGCCCTGCTCGGCCACCAATTCACGCAAGTGCTCATGCATGGCCTCGAGCACGGCAAGGTCATAATAGCCGCGGGCAATGCCCGACTGGTTGGTGGCGACCGCCACCGTCCAGCCGGCCTTGCTCAACTGCGCGATGGCTTCGATCGAACCGGGCAGTGGCAACCACTCCTCCACCGATTTGATATATGCGTCGGAGTCGTGATTGATCACCCCGTCCCGATCGAGAATCAGCAGTTTCAACAGCAACTCCTCAACCCAGCACGGAAATATCGGCAATATTGAGGAACAGGCTGCGCAGACGTGCCAGCAACGCATAGCGATTCTTGCGCACGTCTTCGTTGTCCGCATTCACCATCACGGCTTCAAAGAACGCATCGACAGGCTCGCGCAGTGCCGCCAGGCGGGCCAGTGCTTCGGCATACTCGCGTTTCTCCATGAGCGGTTGCACCGACGCATACGCCTGTTGAATCGCCGAGTGGAGCGAAAACTCCGCGGCATTATCAAAGTAGCGTGCTTCAACGGCCTTGACCGAAGGCTCGGCCTTGCTCAGCAGGTTCGACACTCGTTTGTTCACCGCCGCCAGCGCTGCGGCTTCCGGCAATTTGCGGAACGCCTGCACCGCCTGTACGCGCTGGTCGAAGTCCAGGGCCGAACCTGGTTTCAGGGCACGCACCGACAGGTAGGTCGCGACCTCGACGCCTTCATCTTCATAACGCGCACGCAGGCGGTCAAAGATGAATTCCAGCACCGCCTCGGCCAGGCCGACAGCCTTGACCTTGCTACCGAACGCGTTGACGGCAAAGGCCACGGCGTCGTTCAGGTCCAGGTCCAATTGCTTGTCGATCAGGATCCGCAACACGCCCAAGGCCGCGCGACGCAGAGCGTACGGGTCCTTGCTGCCGGTGGGCAGCATGCCGATGCCGAAGATGCCGACCAGGGTGTCGAGCTTGTCGGCGATGGCCACGGCCGCCCCGGTCAGGGTGGTCGGCAATTCAGCGCCGGCACCGCGTGGCATGTACTGCTCGTTCAGCGCCAGGGCCACGTCTTGCGGCTCGCCGTCGTTGAGGGCGTAGTAGTAACCGGCGACACCTTGCATCTCCGGGAACTCACCGACCATCTCGGTGGACAGGTCGCACTTGGACAGGATACCGGCACGGGCCGCGCGCTGGGCGTCGCCGCCGATGCGTGGGGCGATGTACGCCGCCAGTTTCGATACGCGCTCGGCCTTGTCGTAGACGCTGCCGAGTTTTTCCTGGAACACCACGTTGCGCAGGCGCTCGTTGAAGCTTTCCAGGGGCTGCTTCTTGTCTTGCTTGAAGAAGAACTCGGCGTCGGTCAGGCGCGGGCGAACGACTTTTTCGTTACCGGCGATGATCTGCTGTGGGTCCTTGCTTTCGATGTTGGCGACCGTGATGAAGCGCGGCAGCAACTTGCCTTCGGCGTCCAGCAGGCAGAAGTACTTCTGGTTGTCCTGCATGGTGGTGATCAGCGCTTCCTGGGGCACTTCGAGGAAACGTTCTTCGAACGAGCACACCAGCGGCACCGGCCATTCCACCAACGCGGTCACTTCATCCAGCAGGTTGGCGGGCACGATGGCGGTGCCTTCCTGCAGGGTGGCCAGCTCCTCGGTGCGCTTGCTGATCAGCTCGCGACGCTCGTTGGCGTCGGCCAGCACGTAGGCGGCACGCAGGTCGGCCAGGTAGTTGGCCGGCGAGGTGATGCGTACGCTCTGCGGATGATGGAAGCGGTGGCCGCGGGAATCGCGACCGGCCTTCTGGGCCAGGATCGTGCAGTCGATGACCTGGTCACCGAGCAGCATCACCAGCCATTGGGTCGGACGCACGAACTCTTCCTTGCGCGCGGCCCAGCGCATGCGCTTGGGGATCGGCAAGTCATTGAGGGAGTCTTCGACGATGGTCGGCAACAGGCTGGCGGTCGGCTTGCCCTTGATGTTCTGGCTGTAGCGCAGCTTGGGGCCGCTCTGATCGATTTCGCTCAGGTCCACGCCGCACTTCTTGGCGAAGCCCAGGGCGGCCTGGGTCGGGTTGCCATCGGCATCGAACGCGGCCTGGCGTGGCGGGCCGTCGAGGTTGATGCTGCGGTCCGGCTGCTGGGTCGCCAGGGCGGTGATCAGCACGGCCAGGCGGCGTGGTGCGGCGTAGACATGCTTGGTTTCGTAGTTCAGGCCAGCGGCTTGCAGGCCTTTGTCGATACCGGCCAGGAATGCATCGGCCAGGGTGTTCAGGGCTTTGGGTGGCAGTTCTTCGGTGCCCAGTTCAACCAGAAAATCTTGAGCACTCATTGTGCAGCCTCCAGCTTAGCCAACACTTCATCACGCAGGTCCGGGGTCGCCATCGGGAAGCCCAGCTTGGCACGGGCCAGCAGATAGGCTTGCGCAACGGAACGCGCCAGGGTGCGCACACGCAGGATGTATTGCTGGCGCGCGGTCACGGAAATCGCCCGGCGTGCGTCCAGCAGGTTGAAGGTATGGGACGCCTTCAACACCATTTCATAGCTTGGCAACGGTAGCGGCTGGTCCAGTTCGATCAGGCGCTTGGCTTCGCTCTCATAGAAGTCGAACAGTTCGAACAGCTTGTCGACGTTGGCGTGTTCGAAGTTGTAGGTCGACTGCTCCACTTCGTTCTGGTGGAACACATCGCCATAGGTCACTTTGCCGAACGGACCGTCGGCCCACACCAGGTCGTAGACCGAATCCACGCCTTGCAGGTACATGGCCAGGCGTTCCAGGCCATAGGTGATTTCGCCGGTCACCGGGTAGCACTCGATGCCACCGGCCTGCTGGAAGTAAGTGAACTGAGTCACTTCCATGCCGTTGAGCCAGACTTCCCAGCCCAGGCCCCAGGCGCCCAGGGTTGGCGATTCCCAGTTGTCTTCGACGAAACGAATGTCGTGCACCAGCGGATCGAGACCGACGTGCTTGAGCGAGCCCAGGTAAAGCTCCTGGAAGTTTTCCGGGTTCGGCTTCAGAACCACCTGGAACTGGTAGTAGTGCTGCAGACGGTTCGGGTTTTCGCCGTAGCGGCCGTCAGTCGGGCGGCGGCTGGGCTGCACATAGGCGGCGTTCCAGGTTTCCGGGCCGATGGCACGCAGAAACGTGGCAGTGTGGAAAGTGCCGGCGCCTACTTCCATATCGTAGGGCTGAAGTACCACGCAACCTTGCTCGGCCCAGTATTGCTGGAGGGCGAGGATCAAGTCTTGGAAGGTACGCACGGCTGGCGTAGGCTGGCTCACGAAATTCACCTGTTTCTTGGGCTGCGATTTAAAGAGCGGGAGTATACCCGATTCGTTCGTGCGCACGCCCCCTGGAGCCTTATGCCACGCTGCTTTTGGTGTTCCGAAGATCCTTTGTACATGGCTTATCACGATCAGGAGTGGGGCACGCCGCTGCGCTATGCGCAGGGTTTGTTCGAGTTGCTTTTGCTCGAAGGGTTCCAGGCCGGGCTGTCCTGGATCACCGTTTTGCGCAAACGCGAGCACTACCGCGAGGTGTTGTACGGCTTCGATGTGCAGCGCGTGGCGCAGATGAGCGATGCGGAAATCGACGACCTGATGCTCGACCCCGGCATCATCCGCAACCGCCTCAAGCTCAAGGCTGCCCGGCGCAATGCCCAGGCCTGGCTGGCCCTGGAAGATCCGGTGGCGTTCCTCTGGTCGTTCGTCGGTGACAAACCCATCATCAACCATTTCAAGGACCGCACCGAAGTGCCGGCCATCACGCCCGAGGCGCTGGCGATGAGCAAAGGCCTGAAAAAAGCCGGCTTCACCTTCGTCGGCCCGACCATTTGCTACGCCTTGATGCAGGCCTCGGGGATGGTCATGGATCACACCCAGGACTGCGACCGCTACGCCGAGCTGGCAAACGGTGGTTAGAATAGCCGGCTCGCAACACGGCCCATACATTCAGGAGTGACCTGTGGATAAGTTGAAAGGCGCCTTGCTGGTCGGCGCTCTGCGGTTGTTTGCGCTGCTGCCTTGGCGCGCGGTGCAAGCGGTGGGTTCGGCCATTGGCTGGCTCATGTGGAAGCTGCCCAACCGCTCCCGCGACGTGGTGCGGATCAACCTCGCCAAATGTTTTCCCGAGATGGACCCGGCCGAGCGCGAACGCCTGGTGGGCCAAAGCCTCAAGGACATCGGCAAATCCCTGACCGAAAGCGCCTGCGCCTGGATCTGGCCGGCCCAGCGCTCCATCGAACTGGTGCGTGAAGTCGAAGGCCTGGAAGTATTAAAAGAAGCGCTGGCCTCCGGCAAAGGCGTGGTGGGCATCACCAGCCACCTCGGCAACTGGGAAGTGCTCAACCACTTCTATTGCAGCCAGTGCAAACCGATCATTTTCTACCGTCCGCCCAAGCTCAAGGCGGTGGATGAATTGCTGCAAAAGCAACGCGTGCAACTGGGCAACAAAGTCGCCGCGTCGACCAAGGAAGGCATCCTCAGCGTCATCAAGGAAGTACGCAAGGGCGGCCAAGTGGGCATCCCCGCCGACCCGGAACCGGCCGAATCCGCTGGCATCTTCGTGCCCTTTTTCGCTACCCAGGCCCTGACCAGCAAGTTCGTCCCCAACATGCTCGCCGGCGGCAAGGCGGTCGGCGTCTTCCTCCACGCCCTGCGCCTGCCGGATGGCTCCGGCTACAAAGTCATCCTCGAAGCCGCCCCGGAGGCGATGTACAGCACCGACACCGAAACCGCCTGCGCCGCCATGAGCCAGGTTGTAGAGCGCTATGTACGGGCCTACCCGAGCCAGTACATGTGGAGCATGAAACGCTTCAAGAAACGCCCGCCGGGTGAGGCGCGGTGGTATTGAAGGTCTGTTACTTCATATGAGCGACACAGGGATTTTGGATCTATGAACACCCAAGCCCACCTGTGGAAGCGAGCTTGCTTCCACAGGTGGCCGACATTTCCACTTCATCGACCCGGATGGCTATGAACTGGCCGTGTGGTCGGCTTCCTGATGTTCGATTGATAACAAAGAGGCGCAAAGCCTCAATCGTGTCCATGATTAAAGGCTTGCGATGTCGGCGACGTTGGGATGGCGAAGTCAGTCCAGAATCCGTTGGATGACCGTCCAGCCATATCGCACTTCCTCTGGTTCATTAATCAAGGAGTCACGCTCATGAACATCGACTTCACCGGACGTCACGTATTGGTCACCGGCTCCACCAGCGGTATCGGTTTTGCCACAGCCAAAGGCTTCCTCGAATCCGGCGCCCACGTGGTCATCAACGGTCGCAGCGAGAGCAGCGTGGAAGATGCGTTGCAGCGCCTGGGCGCCCTTGCTTCAAGGGCCGACGGCTTTGCTGGCGATCTCAGTAACGCGTCTGGCTGCCAAGCGCTGATCGCCAAGTACCCACGCTTCGATATCGTCATCAACAACCTGGGCATTTTCAAACTGGAAGACTTTTTCGAGACGCCGGACAGCGAATGGCAGCGCTTCTTCGAAACCAACGTGATGTCCGGCGTGCGGGTTTCCAGGGCCTACGCGCCGGGCATGGTCGAGCGCGGTTGGGGGCGGATTGTGTTTGTCTCGTCGGAATCCGGCGTGAACATTCCCGCTGACATGATTCACTACGGCTTCACCAAAACCGCGCAACTTTCAATCGCTCGTGGCTTGGCCAAGCGCCTTGCCGGCACGGGCGTTACGGTGAACTCGGTGTTGCCTGGGCCGACCCTTTCAGAAGGCGTTGCCCAGATGCTCCAGGCAGATGTCGAGCGCAGCGGGGAAAGTCTGGAGAAGGTGGCGGCGGATTTCGTCAATCAGCACCGCAGTACCTCGATCATCCAACGTGCGGCACGTGTCGAGGAAGTGGCCAACATGATCATCTATGCCAGCTCGGAACAGGCCTCGGCCACCACGGGAGCGGCGCTGCGTGTTGATGGTGGTGTGGTGGATAGCATCGTTTAGGAGCTTATGACACGTTGCAAAAACGCCGCTTCCTCATGAGAGATAAGCGGCGTTTTTTCTTTTGGAAGCAACATGGGTTGATTCGACCAGCTTTGGAGTGGTGAGGGGATTTGTTCAGCCCACTCTGTTTTCCATCAGGCGATCAGAACCGCCTTCGGCGACGCGGTTTTCGATGAGTCGATCGGAGCCACCTTCAGCTACACGGTTCTCGATCAGGCGATCGGAGCCACCTTCGGCCACGCGGTTCTCGATCAGGCGATCGGAGCCACCTTCGGCCACGCGGTTCTCGATCAGGCGATCGGAGCCGCCTTCGGCGACGCGGTTCTCGATCAGGCGATCGGAGCCGCCTTCAGCTACACGGTTCTCGATCAGGCGATCGGAGCCGCCTTCAGCTACACGGTTCTCGATCAGGCGATCGGAGCCGCCTTCAGCTACACGGTTCTCGATCAGGCGATCGGAGCCGCCTTCTGCGACGCGGTTTTCGATGAGTCGATCGGAGCCGCCTTCGGCCACGCGGTTCTCGATCAGGCGATCGGAGCCGCCTTCAGCTACACGATTTTCGATCAGGCGATCAGAACCACCCTCAGCGAACGTAGGTTGAACAAAAGAAGTCGCGAACGCATTGCCGAGCGACAGAGCCAGAAGCGAGCCAACGAGAGTTTTGCTGAAAGTTTTCATGTCCTGATCCTTTTTATTCGTAGATGGAGTGAGTTAGACGGTGACGTGCAAACGGACGTCGACGTTGCCGCGTGTCGCGTTGGAGTACGGGCAAACCTGGTGAGCCGCGTCGACCAGCGCTTGAGCATCGGCTTGATCCAGACCTGGCAGGCTGATGTGCAGGTCAATGTCCAGACCGAAACCACCAGGGATCTGGCCGATGCCAACGTGTGCCGTGATCGAGGCGTCAGCGGGGATGCTGCGTTTGCTTTGGCTGGCGACAAACTTCAATGCGCCGATGAAGCAAGCCGAGTAGCCGGCGGCGAACAACTGCTCAGGGTTGGTGGCTTCACCACCAGCGCCGCCCAAGGCTTTTGGAGTGGCCAGTTTCACGTCGAGAATCTTGTCGCTGGAGACAGCACGGCCATCACGGCCACCGGTGGAGGTTGCGACTGCGGTGTAGAGAACGTTCATGGTGTTTCCTCGCTTGCTGATTGATTTGATCGAGTGTTGGATTTGGTTGCGCTAAATGTTTGTGCGCTAACCAGTTGAGTTAAAGTTAAAGGACAAATAATTAGCGCGCAAGATAAATTTTTGAAAATTTTCCGATTTTGAATTAACTAATTGATACTAAAGGGAATTTATTTTTAGCGTCGCAGTATCGCCAACCCGTTTGGGCCGCAGGGTGAGTCAGGATGAAGGAGGTGTCAGGGGGAATCAGCAGGCCTGCGCAATAGCTGGCCTTCGAAGAGAAGGGAATTCACAAGCAGAATCATGGGATTTTCGATCGTTCCCACGCTCCTGCGTGGGAATGCCGACGGGGACGCTCCGCGTTCCGCTTCTGGAACATGACGCGGAGCGTGGGGACGATCAACTCCCCACTAACGATGCAAAGCCAACCAAACTAAGCAACAGCCACTCGATTGCGCCCCAACGCCTTCGCTCGATACAGCGCTTTATCCGCATCGTTCATCAAGCTTTGAAGATCCTTATTACAGGCCTCCGTCGACGCGACGCCGAGGCTGGCTGATATGCAGTGCACAGGCTCGATCACCAAGGCTGCGATGGTATCGATGAGCCGCTCTGCAATCTGGGTGGCGACTTCGATGGAAGTGTTCGGCAGCAGAATGGCGAATTCTTCCCCACCTAGCCGGCCATGGATGTCCGTTGTGCGAAACGACGAGCTGATGACCTCTCCCATTTGGCGCAAAACCTGATCCCCGACCTGATGGCCGTAAGTGTCGTTGATGCGCTTGAAGTGATCCATGTCCAACATGACCGCGCACAACCCTTGCCGCTTGGCCTTACATTCGTTGTAAAGCCGCTGGGCATGCTCGAAAAAAGCCCGTCGACTCTTCAAGCCGGTCAGCTCATCGGTTTGAGCGGCGCGGGTTGAAATGCTGTTCGCCTGTTCCATTTCACGGGTGAGTCGGAAGGCGGTTTCCAGTGCCTGGGACATTTTGTGTGTAGCGCGGGCAGCAAATGCCGCGAACACCAGAATCGAGAGGGCCATGCCGACTTGGATCGGGGATGGTTGAAACAGCAGCCAGGCGGTGCACGGCAACAGCACCAAGCCGATGGAGACGAGTGTCATATCACGATAGGCCGAATAGCAGGACACCGCACTGACAGACATCCCGACCGTGAAGAGCATGACCAACGCCTGGGACAAAAGATCGTCTGCTGGCATCAGAACGAATGCGCCGCCGCCCCAGACGCTGGCGGATAACACCAGCGAGATCCAGTATTTGCGCTCCCAATATTGCGGCGTGCGCTGACTTTCGTCGCTGCGGAAATAGGCGACAAACATCAAGATGCGCAGCAGCGTCGAGCCGGTCAGTATGGCCAGCCACCAAAAAATCACGCTGTGTTCAAAACGGTCCCAGCACAGCCAGCTCAACATGATGGCCGCGAGGTAACTACCGAAGACCGCAGAAACGGATTGGCGAAACAGTTGCTGCAAGCGGTCAGTTCGCACTTGCTCGGCTATTACAAAATCCTGGCCATTGCGCAATCTTGGGCCATCCATTTGAACCACCTGGTTATGACGCAACAAAAAAACGATTGTGGCACCCTGCCATTAGCGCAAACAACTGAATTACGCTCTTGGCTCCAACCAGATTTCAATATCCCCACTGAAATTGAACCCCATGGCGAGGGAGTTTGCTCTCGCGGGCATTGCGCATCATCTGTTTAACAAGGAACAAGCAATCAGACCGGAATCAGTCCCGTCTCCTGATAGCTCAAAATCAGATCATCGAACAGACGGATATCCGCCCGTGTTCGCGCTATCAACTGAGCACCCGCAACCGCGGTGTAAATGGCGCGGGCTCGGCGTTCGGATTGTTCTGGGCTGGTCGCTCCGGCATCTGCCAACACCTGGGCGAGCCACGTCACGTTAACGTCTGCAAATGCCCTGATCTCGCGCGACACCTCTTCGGGAAGGTCTTCGTATTCGGCGGCCATGAAGCTGGACAGGCACAGTCTGTTGCCGTCTTCGAGCGACTTTCGAAAAGTCGCCGGATACAACTGCAGGCACCGCTTCGGATCGGTATTGACGGCGCGTATCTCTTCCAACACCCGCAGCGCGTCCTGCCAATAGCGTTCGGCGACCGCGGCGCCCAGGCCTGCCTTGCTCGGGAAGTGGTAGTAAATGCTCGCATTCTTGATGCCCACTTCTTCGGCAATGCTACGGAAATTGATCCCGCTGTAACCGTGCAGTTGAGCGGCGGATTTCGCCGCCGCCAATATGGCTTCCCGAGCATTTTCGTTCACGTTGCGCCCCTCGCTTCGAGCTTCGAATTATTCATATGCGCGGATTCTACTCACAGTTCCGTTTACCTGCCAATTGACAGGTAGGGGATTGACAGCAGAAAAACATCGGCCCAATCTTTACCTACCAATTGACAGGCAGGTGATCGGATCATGACCTCTTCGCAGCAGCACGTTGACGTTTCCACTGTTCCTTCGATGAAAATCTACGATTGGTTCAACGGCCCTTACCCCGCCCGAGTGCGCATTGCGCTGGCGGAAAAGGGTTTGCTACCGAAAATCGAATTCGTGTCGGTGAATCTATGGGCCGGTGAACACAAGCAACCCGAGTTCCTGGCCATCAATTACTCCGGGACATTGCCTGTGCTGGAGCTGAACGATGGGACGCGAATCGCGGAGTGCACGGCGATTACCCAGTACTTGGATAGCCTGGTCGGCGAACCGACGCTGACGGGCGAAACGCCTCTGGAAAAGGGCCTCATCCATATGATGACCAAGCGTGCCGAGAACGAGTTTCTCGATGCGGTCAGCGTGTACTTTCACCATGCAACACCGGGCCTCGGGCCCAAGGTCGAGCTGTACCAGAATGCGGAATGGGGTCGCCGGATGGGCGACAAGGCGATCAGGGGCATGGGCTATTTCGACAACCTGCTCAAAGACCAGCCCTTTGTCGCGGGTGACAAGTTCTCGATGGCCGACATTGCGGTGCTGGGCGGCATGATCTTCGCCTCGCTGGTGCAGCTCCCCGTGCCTGAAGAGTGCGTGGCACTTCGAGCCTGGCACGCCAGGATGCAGGAGCGTCCCAGCGTCCAGGCATGGCGTGCCATGGTCGAGCGCGGCGTTGAGCCGCGATAGCGAGTAACCCGCCAAAGAAAAACCCGACGCTCTACGTCGGGTTTTTCCTGGATATTCCGACCCGCAAGCGAGTCACGGGTGCAAAAGGGATGGAGCGCAATGTTGAATGAGCGCGAGCAAACCCGATGTGCTGATTGTTTACGGGTTACTCGACTTGCGACAGCTTGGCGTCATCGCAACCGGCAGCACGGCACTCGCGCTCGACAGCCTTGAGTATGACGATACGCGCCTCGGTCTTCTCATTGGCACAGTCCAGGTAGAGCAGGCCATCGTTGGAACAGGCGCTGTCACGATTTTTGATCCACTGGATTTGAGCGGCTTTTACTTTTTTCTTTTGCTCCGGGTTCAGAGCACTCATCGTCTTCTTGTATTGCTCGTTGATTTCCTGATCCGACTGAACCATTTTCAGCGACGCGCAATAGGTTCTGTCATAGGCGTTTCTAGGGTTATCGCAACTCATCGCAGATGCCGATGCTGATGCCATTGCCAGCAATGCCCCAACCAACAAAGACTTGATCACTCACTTCTCTCCCTGAATGCCCTCTATTCATTAGAGGTCGCGGCGGGGAATTTATCATGAGGGTTGTCGAACAATGAAGCGGATCCTACCGCCTTCATGTTTTCCATGGCCCACGATCGGCCGCGACTGCCTTTCGCTACAACTTTGATTTTCTCGACCAAAGATCAAGGTCGCTGCCGCACGCCGCAACGATGTAGTTCCCACACCAAGAAAATCCGAACGCCCTCACGTGGTCCCTGTAGATCACCGTGCAATCTGCTTGATGACCCTCAATCAGCGCATTTTTGAAGGGTTTGCTCAGAATAAGGCTGTTTTCAGGCCAATCCGGGGAAACCAGCTCCAGTCCCTCCCCGGCGATGTTGCTGGTTGGCAAACCACCGCCCTGTATGCCACACAGCGGTATGACTTCATCGGCGATCACGCCAATGCCCTGGCAATGCAGCCCGAGCTCGCTCAAGCCCGCATATTCTTCATAGTCGCGCTCAATTTTTTCGCCTGTGTCGCAGTGCACAACACTCCGCCCCGAGCTTGAGATAACCAGCAAATAGGGGCCTTCTTGCGAAAAGCCTACCGATAGCAGCCCACCGACGGCTATCGAAGCTACATGAGCCCAGCCCTCGGGGTTCTCATCAACAGGGATCTGGTCGATGAGTCGTATCAAGCGCTTTCGATTGTCTTCGCGTAATGAATTCATGAGTGCATTCGGATAAAAAGGTTGCCCAGCATCCCCAAACATCCCCAAGCCGGTCAAACATTCGTGGCGAGGGAGCTTGCTCCCGCTGAGCTGCAACGCAGCCCCGCCCACTTCAAACCTCAACCGTAAACCCGTCTAGCCCCAGTTTACGGGCCAAAACCAAGCCCTGTTTATTCCGCTGGCGTGATCCTTCCATCAAGCTACACATCCTTGCGCCATTACCTACAACTACGCCAGAATCCGCCCGCTTGTGCGCCTTGCCTCGGGGTTCTATCGTTTTCCTGCCACTGCCCATCAGTGGTCGGGTTTAGTAGCCCGAGGTACTTAGTAAGGTGCAAAGCTCCATCAGTCAGGTATTTCCATGCCTGTATTTGATGGCGGCTGTGCGCAGGGCGCCCTCGGGCGCGCCGGCTTTGCTGAGTCCCCGGTCTACTAACCTGCGTACAGCTGCCACCCCTTGTTTAGTAGCTGGAGGGTTGCGGCTTCACCTACAGGACTTAGCACATGATCAAACCTACGCCGAATCCGCCAGAGGCGGACCAAGCTTCCCTGCGAACCAAATCCAAAGCCAAGAAACACGACGAAGCCACCAATCGCGTCTTGGATTACTACCTCCTACCAAAATCGGAAAAGTCCGAAGATGCGTCCCAACCGGGCCAGCTCTTCACCGTCGCAAAAAACGCCGATAACGAATCCCTCCTCGCCAACCTCAGCGAAACCCTGGCGTCAGCCGATGCGATGGTCAGCAACCTGGCCTTTGACTTGGAAGGTCCCCGTCGTCACATTGCCCTCGGTGTTCAGCAACTGATTGAACTGAGTTCATTGCTGGCGAATCGGGTGTTGGATAACGTTGATCCGCGATAGCAAGTAAACGTCCTCCCAAAAAGCAAACCCGACATCTTGTGTCGGGTTTGCTTTATTAACGCTCTAGAAACACGAAAGCCCGCAGTGATTTCTCTCAAGCAGGCCTCGGAAGTTAGGCACGAGAGTCACTCCTCATGCGTTGGGATAAGTATTGTTGCGGGACGATCACTAAGGTCAATCAAATTTGATGGCCTCCGTGATCTTGCGGATCTTTGCGCGACGCGCAATTTCCGAGCAAAAAAAAACGGGTCTGCATTCCCACGCAGCCCCGTTTTCTCACCACCTGATCAGCTCAAAAAGCCGGCAAAACCGCCCCTTTGTACTTCTCAAGAATAAAAGCCTTCACTTCCGGCGTATGCAACGCCGCCGCCAGCTTCTTCATCGCCTCACTGTCCTTGTCATCCTCACGAGCCACCAGGATGTTCACATAAGGCGAGTCGCTACCTTCAATCACCAGCGCATCCTTGGAAGGATCAAGCTTGGCCTCCAACGCATAGTTGGTATTGATCAACGCCAGATCCACCTGGGTCAGCACCCGCGGAATGGTCGCTGCTTCCAGCTCACGGAATTTCAGATCCTTCGGGTTCTCGGTGATGTCCTTGGTGGTGGACAGGATGTTGTTCGAATCCTTCAACTTGATCACCCCAGCCTTCGCCAGCAGCAACAACGCACGACCGCCGTTGGTGGCGTCGTTCGGGATGACCACGTTGGCGCCGCCCGGCAGTTCTGTAAGGGCCTTGTACTTGCTGGAGTACGCGCCCAGGGGTTCCAGGTGCACGCCGGCCACGCTCACCAGGTGCGTGCCCTTGGCCTTGTTGAACTCATCCAGGTACGGCTGGTGCTGGAAGAAGTTGGCGTCCAAGCGCTTTTCGGCGACTTGTACGTTGGGCTGGATGTAGTCGGTGAAGACTTTGACCTGGAGGTTCACGCCTTCTTTGGCCAGGGCCGGTTTGACGAATTCGAGGATTTCCGCGTGCGGCACCGGGGTGGCGGCGACGGTCAGGGTGTCGGCGGCGTGGGCGGAAAACGCTGCGGCGGCAGCGAAGGCAACCAGTAGTTTCTTCATTCAGCTAACTCCTTTTGAGTGCCCGCTTGCGGCGCCTGCTCTCGGCGCCTGCCAGCGAATGGCCGGCTCATGGTTTATTGGCCGCGAGGCCTTATTTTCTAGAAAAATGCACAACCAGTTTGTCGCCCACGGTTTGCAGGACCTGAACCAGCACCAGCAGCAACACCACCGTGACCACCATCACATCGGTCTGGAAGCGCTGGTAACCGAAGCGGATCGCCAGGTCGCCCAAACCACCGGCACCGACTACACCGGCCATGGCCGTGTAGGACACCAGCGTAATCGCTGTCACCGTAATCGCTGCAAAAATGCCTGGACGGGCTTCCGGCAGCAAGGCATTGACGATGATCTGCCGCGTAGTCGCGCCCATGGCCTGGGTCGCTTCAATGATGCCGCGATCGACTTCGCGCAGGGCGGTTTCCACTAGGCGGGCGAAGAACGGTGTCGCGCCGACCACCAGCGGTGGAATCGCGCCGGCCACGCCCAAGGAGGTGCCGGTGATCAATACTGTGAACGGGATCATCACGATCAACAGGATGATGAACGGCAGCGAACGCAGGATGTTGACGATGAGCGACAGCAGCGCATACACACCGCGGGCTTCGAGCAACTGGCGCGGGCTGCACAGGAACAGCAACACCCCCAGGGGCAGGCCGAGCAGCACGGTAAACAACAGCGAACCGAACAGCATCAGGAAGGTGTCGCCCGTCGCCAGCCAGATTTCCAGCCAGTCGATGTTGGAGAAGAACGAACTCAACAGTTCCATTAGCGCAGCACCTCCATGTGGACATCGGCCGCGATGAAGCGGGCAAACGCCGCCTCCATGTCACCGCCGGTGATGGCGAGGGTCAGTTGCCCGTAGGGGGTGTCTTTGATGCGGTCGATGCGACCGGCGAGGATGCTGTAGTCCACCCCGGTTTCCCGGGCGATGGTTCCGAGCAATGGCGCGTAGGTCGCTTCGCCCTGGAAGGTCAGACGCACGATGCGCCCGGGTACGTGGGCGAAATCGTCGCGCTGTTCGCTTTCGTCGATCTGCTCGTCTTCCTGGACGAAACGCTTGGTGGTCGGGTGCTTGGGGTGCAGGAACACTTCCGCCACCGGGCCTTGCTCGACGATCACGCCGGCGTCCATCACCGCCACTTGATCGCAGACGCGGCGGATCACGTCCATTTCATGGGTGATCAGCACGATGGTCAGCTTCAGTTCACGGTTGATTTCCGCCAGCAGTTGCAGCACCGAGGCGGTGGTCTGCGGGTCGAGGGCGCTAGTGGCCTCGTCGCACAGCAAAATCTTCGGTTTGGTCGCCAGGGCGCGGGCGATGCCGACGCGCTGCTTCTGGCCGCCGGACAGTTGCGCCGGGTACTTGCGGGCGTGGTCGGACAGCCCGACCCGTGCCAGCAACTCGGCGACGCGCTGATCGATTTCGCTGCGGGACAATTCGCCCGCAAGCGTCAGTGGCAATGCGACGTTGTCGGCCACGGTCTTGGACGCCAGCAGGTTGAAGTGCTGGAAGATCATCCCGACCTGCTGGCGGAAGCGGCGCAGGCCACTGGCGTCCAGGGCGGTGACTTCTTCGCCGTCGACGATGATCTTGCCGCCAGTGGAATCTTCCAGGCGATTGATCAGGCGCAGCAGGGTACTTTTTCCCGCACCGGAATGACCGATCAAGCCGAAGACCTGACCGTTCTCAATCGTCAGACTGGTCGGATGCAGGGCGGGGATATCCCTACCGGCGACCCGGTAGGTTTTATAAACGTTTTGAAACTCGATCACGTAGCGAACCTTGTGGGGCGCGTTGGAAAAGGATCAGCGGTTAGCCGGGCGCGCATTTTAGCCTGTCTGTATAGAGGTTCTTAGCATTTATTTGCGATCGGACCAGTCATTTGGCAATAACGCGATCAATGGGCATAAAAAAGGAACACAGCCAAACG
This sequence comes from Pseudomonas sp. DF11, assembly GCF_058148565.1. Lineage (NCBI taxonomy): Bacteria > Pseudomonadati > Pseudomonadota > Gammaproteobacteria > Pseudomonadales > Pseudomonadaceae > Pseudomonas > Pseudomonas sp. DF11. Next base: position 191,752 of record NZ_JBYVYN010000002.1, on the reverse strand, counting down.
GCATCGGTCACTCATTAAGCAACTCGAAAATGCCCAGGTATCGACCTGCGGCATCGAACTCAAGAGTCCTGGCCACGGCGGGGATCGCAAAGAGGAGTCATGCCTGATGAGTACCGAAAAGCCCACGGTCAACAAGAGCCAACTGGCCGGGACCGACACGCTGGATCGCGGCAACACCAACGCCAAGCTCGAGAGCCTGGAACAGTTTCGCTCCGACGCCACCGAACAGGCGTTGCGCACCAACCAAGGTGTGAAAATCGCCGATAACCAGAACACCCTCCGCGTCGGCGCTCGTGGTCCCTCGCTGCTGGAAGACTTCATCATGCGTGAAAAAATCACGCATTTTGACCATGAGCGCATTCCGGAGCGCATCGTCCACGCCCGTGGTACCGGCGCCCATGGTTATTTTCAGACCTATGATGCGCACTCGGCCTTGACCAAAGCCGGTTTCCTACAAGATCCGAGTAAGAAAACCCCGGTGTTCGTGCGTTTTTCCACCGTGCAAGGGCCACGGGGTTCCGGCGATACCGTGCGGGACGTGCGTGGCTTTGCGGTGAAGTTCTTTACCGACGAAGGCAACTTCGACCTGGTGGGCAACAACATGCCGGTGTTTTTCATCCAGGATGCGGTGAAGTTTCCAGACTTCGTCCACGCGGTGAAACCCGAACCCCACAATGAAATACCTACCGGCGGTTCGGCCCACGATACCTTCTGGGATTTCGTCTCGCTGGTGCCGGAATCGGCGCACATGGTGATCTGGGCGATGTCCGACCGAGCCATTCCGAAAAGCCTGCGCAGCATGCAGGGCTTCGGGGTGCACACCTTCCGCATGATCAACGCCGAAGGCAAAAGCAGCTTCGTCAAATTCCACTGGCGCCCTACGGTGGGCACCTGTTCATTGGTGTGGGACGAAGCCCAGAAACTGGCGGGTAAAGATACCGACTACCACCGTCGCGATCTCTGGGAATCGATCGAGATGGGCGACTACCCGGAATGGGAATTTGGCGTACAGATTGTCGCCGAGGAAGATGAGCATAAATTCGACTTCGACCTGCTCGACCCGACCAAGATCATTCCTGAAGAACTGGTTCCCATCACGCCCCTGGGCAAGATGGTGCTGAACCGCAACCCGGACAACTTCTTCGCCGAAGTCGAGCAGGTTGCGTTCTGCCCCGGGCATATCGTGCCGGGTATCGATTTCTCCAACGACCCGTTGCTGCAGGGCCGGCTGTTTTCCTACACCGATACGCAAATCAGCCGACTCGGTGGGCCGAATTTTCATGAGCTGCCGATCAACCGGGCGATTACCCCGGTGCACAACGGCCAGCGTGACGGCATGCACCGCAGCACCATCGACAAGGGGCGCGCTTCCTACGAGCCGAACTCTATCGATGGCGGTTGGCCGAAGGAAACCCCGCCCGGCCCTGAGGACGGTGGCTTCGAAAGCTATCCAGAGCGCATCGACGCCTACAAGATCCGCCAACGCAGCGATTCGTTCGCCGACCATTTTTCCCAGGCGCGGTTGTTCTACAAGAGCATGAGTCCTCATGAGCAGGAGCACATCATCGCCGCCTACAGCTTCGAACTGGGCAAGGTGGAGCGGGAGTTCATCCGGAAACGGCAGGTCAATGAGATCCTCGCCAACATCGACTTGGATCTGGCCGGGCGAGTCGCGAAAAACCTCGGCTTGCCGGCACCGACTGCGGGTACTGTCGATGTTCCGACGCCTTCGCTGGAGCAATCCCCGGCCTTGAGCCAGGCGAACCTGCTGTCTGGCGACATCAAGACCCGGAAAGTGGCGGTGCTGGTGGCCAACGGTGTCGATGGGGCGATCATCGACGTCCTCAAACAGGCCCTGAAGGCCGAGGGCGCCCACGCCAAAGTGCTGGGGCCTACTTCGGCGCCGGTCACCACCGCCGATGGGCAGACGTTGGCGGTGGATGCGTCCATGGAAGGCCTGCCGTCGATTGCCTTCGACGCGGTGTTCGTACCGGGTGGCGCGGAATCGATCAAGGCCTTGAGTCGCGATGGAGTTGCGTTGCATTACGTGCTGGAGGCCTACAAGCATCTGAAAGCCATTGGGCTCCATGGTGAGGCCCGGCAGTTGTTGGTGGAGTTGAAGCTGGAGGTGGATGCGGGGTTGATCGAAGACGCGGAGGCGAGCGGTTTTTCGCGGTTTTTTGCGGCGATTGCTCAGCATCGGGTTTGGGCGCGGGAGCCTAAGGCCAAGGCGGTTCCGGCTTGAGGGTTGTCTGAAAGAGATTGTTTGCTGGTAGGACGCTATCGCGAGCAGGCTCGCTCCCACATGGGGTTTTGTGATCGACACAAAATCACTGTGGGAGCGAGCCTGCTCGCGATGCTTTTTAAGGCTTACGCGGAGTTAGAACCATCTGCGCCGGCACGCTGCGCAAAATCTGCTTTTGCAACTTCAGGTCAAACCCAGGATCAAGTTTCTTGACCCGCTTGGTCAGCAACGTCGCTAGCCACGGATAATCGTCGGTGCGTGGCGCCTGGATGCTGACGTCACATTGAAAATTCACCACATCAGCGGCGATGGCATCCAGTTGACGGCGCATTTGCTGTATATCGGCGATGTTGAGTGCCACTGTGGTGCTTTCGGCACTCGGATCAATCACCTTGGCGACCGGTTTGGCTTCGGCGGCCTGGAGGGCGGCTTCGGCTTTTTCCAGCTCGGCCTTGCGGGCCTCGGCAATGGCGCTGTTGACCTCACCGGAGAGTGCCGGGGCCTTGGGCATCAGGGCTCGGGCACGGCTCAGGGCGGTGGCGGCGGCGTTGACATCACCTTTCTGCAGATCGATCTGGCTGCGACGCAAGTACGCCTCGGCCAGTTGCCGCTGGTAGGGTTCCAGCGACGGGTCTTCGGGCGACTGGGCTTGCAAGGCGGCCAACTGGTCTTCAGCGGTGGTCAGCTCATTGCTGGCCAGGCTTTGCTCGAGCTGCGCGATGGCCGGGCCCCGCGTATCGGGGGCCTGGGTGACCGGCGGTGTACTCTGGCAAGCGCCCAGCAGCAGGGAAAATGCGACAAGGAGCAGATAACGGGAGGCGAACGGCTTCATTCCTGCGACTCTCTATTTGCGCAAAAAGCGAGCAAGTCTACACCCCTCGGCGGGGCAGGACAAAACTCAGCAGAAACAACGCAGCGGCGCTGACCACGATCGACGGCCCCGCCGGAGTGTCCTTGAACCACGACAACGCCAGCCCACCGCACACCGCGAGCATACCCAGCAGGCTCGCGCCCAGGGCCATTTGTTCCGGGGAGCGGGCGTGCCGCTGTGCCGCCGCCGCTGGGATGATCAGCAATGACGTGATCAGCAAGACACCGACGATCTTCATCGCCACGGCGATGACCACGGCGATCAGTAGCATCAATGCCAACCGCAAACCCAGCACGGGCAGGCCTTCGACCCGGGCCAACTCCTCATGCACGGTGACGGCCAGCAATGGCCGCCAGAGCGCGACCAGCAACAGCAGCACTGCCGCGCTGCCGCCGAGGATCCACGACAGGTCTGTCGGACTGATCGCCAACAGGTCGCCGAACAGGTAGGCCATCAGGTCAACCCGCACGTCATGCATGAAGCTTAGTACCACCAACCCGAGGGACAGGGTGCTCGGCGCCAGAATACCCAGCAACGTGTCGGACGCCAGCGGCTGGCGGTGTTGCAAGGTCACCAGCACCACCGCCAGCAACAGGCAGCCAACGGTCACCGCCACCGCCGGGCTGACATCCAGCAGAAACCCCAGGGCTACGCCGAGCAACGCCGCGTGGGACAAGGTGTCGCCGAAATAGGCCATGCGCCGCCAGACCACGAACGAGCCCAAGGGGCCGGCTACCAGCGCGAGGGCCAGGCCTGCGAGCAGGGCGTACAACAGAAAATCAGCCATGCTTGCAGCCATCTCCATGAACATGATTGGAAGCAGAAGGGGCACTGACCACCGAACCATGCAGGTCATGGGCGTGATCGTGGTGGTGGTGATAAATCGCCAGGCTTTGTGCGTTCTTTCCGAACAGCTCGACGAAGGCCGGATCGCCGCTGACCTGCTCGGGATGCCCGGAGCAGCAGACGTGGCGGTTGAGGCAGACCACTTGGTCGGTGGTGCTCATCACCAGGTGCAAATCGTGGGACACCATCAGCACGCCGCAACCATGACGGTCGCGCAGGCGCGTGATCAGGCTGTACAGCTCGGCCTGCCCCGCTACATCGACGCCTTGCACCGGCTCGTCGAGCACCAGCAGTTCAGGCTCGCGCAGCAGAGCGCGAGCCAGCAGCACGCGCTGCATTTCGCCACCGGAAACACTTTGTACCGGGCTATCGATCACCTGTTCGGCGCCGACTTCGTTGAGTGCCGCCAAGGCCCGTGCGCGGTCCACGCCAGGCACCAGGCGCAGGAAACGCAACACCGACAACGGTAGCGTCGGGTCTACGTGGAGTTTTTGCGGCATGTAGCCGATCCGCAGCTTTGGCTTGCGCCAGACACTGCCGCTGTCCGGCTTGAGCAAACCGAGCACGGCGCGCACCAGGGTGGTCTTGCCGGCGCCGTTGGGGCCGATCAAGGTGACGATCTGCCCCGGCTCGACGCTCAGCTGGATGTTGTCCAGCACGCTTTGCCCGGCGAACGTCACGGCCACCTGTTCGAGGCGGATCAACGCATTGCTCATCAGGCCCCCTGGCAGCCGGAGCACAGACCGACCACTTCGACGGTCTGGGTGTCGACCACGAAGCCGACTTCCTTGGCACTGGCGATGATCGCATCGCTGATGGACTTCTGCTCCAGCTCGATGGCCGCATGGCATTCGCGGCAGATCAGGAACTGGCCTTGGTGGGCGTGCTCGGGATGGTTGCAGCCGACGAAGGCGTTCAGCGACGAAATGCGATGCACCAGGCCGTTTTCCAGGAGGAAATCCAGCGCCCGATAGACCGTTGGCGGCGCGGCGCGGCGGCCGTCCTGCTCGCTGAGCACGGCAAGGATGTCGTAGGCGCCCAGCGGCTTGTGGCTTTGCCAGACCAATTCCAACACGCGCCGACGCAAGGCGGTCAGGCGCAACCCCTGGCGCGCGCAGATGGCATCGGCCTCGGACAGCGCGCTGTGCACACAGTGGGAGTGATCGTGGGGACGACTGGCAAGGGGTGTAATAGGCATGGGCAGCGACGAGTTTAGTGAGAGACGTTATTATGTTACCCGTTCTCGCCTCTACGAGTGGTCATCGTGTCCCGATTTTTTTCGCTCTTTGTCGTTTTTGTCGCAAGTTTTCTACTGATTGGCCCGGCCCAGGCCGACGTCAAAGTCCTTACCAGCATCAAGCCGTTACAGCTGATTGCCGCTGCGGTGCAGGACGGCGTGGCGGTTCCGGAAGTGTTGCTGCCTCCCGGTGCTTCGCCGCATCACTATGCCTTGCGGCCGTCCGACGTACGGAAGGTGCAGTCAGTGGACCTGCTGTACTGGATTGGGCCCGACATGGAAGGTTTCCTACCGCGAGTGTTGAACGGTCGTACCCTGCCCTCCGTCGCGGTGCAGGATCTGCCGGGGCTCAAGTTGCGTCACTTCGCCCAGGACAGCGCCTCCCACGAGGACGATGACCATGACGGCGATGAACACGATCACGACCATCGCCCCGGCAGCGTGGATGCCCACTTATGGCTCTCGCCGCTGAATGCGCGGGTGATCGCGGCGAAAATGGCGGCTGACCTGAGCGCGGCGGATCCGGCCAACGCTGCCCGCTATCAAAGCAACCTCAAGGGTTTCAACCAGCGTCTCGACTCTCTGGATACACGCTTGAAGGCGCGCCTGGCCGGGGTCGCGGGCAAGCCGTATTTCGTGTTCCACGAAGCGTTCGACTATTTCGAAGACAACTACGGCCTCAAGCACGCCGGGGTGTTCGCCGTGGCCGCCGAAGTCCAGCCCGGTGCCCAGCACGTGGCGGCGATGCGCACCCGTTTGCAGGCCGTGGGCAAGACCTGCGTGTTCAGCGAACCGCCCCTGCGCCCGCGCCTGGCTGAAACCCTGGTGGCCGGGTTGCCGGTGAAGTTGGCGGAGCTGGATGCACTGGGCGGCTATACCCCGGCGACGGCGCAGGGGTATGAGCAGTTGTTGGAGAAGTTGGGCAATGATTTGGCGGGTTGCCTGGAGTCGCTATAGCCTGCCAACGCAAAACCTGTGGCCAGGGATTTATCCCCGCTGGGCTGCGCAGCAGCCCCTTGCTTTCGGTCTGATGAGCCGCGGCGGCGGATATTTCTTGAGGGCCGCTTCGCGCCCCAGCGGGGATAAATCCCCTCGCCACAAGAGCATTCAGATTCGCGCTAGCCTGCTGCTATAAAGCGAAAGGCAACGGTGTGTGGACTGTCTGCCGCTGCGCCAAGCGCTGCTGGAACTCCATCGGATCGTGGATCAACACATCCTGCCCGGCAAACGATTCGGCGGCGATCAAACGCGACAGCCAGAACCGCACGCAGGCCACGCGCAGCATGGTCGGCCAGAGTTCGGCCTCGGCGGGAGTGAACGGTCGCAGCGCCGCATAGGCCCCCAACAACGCCCGCGCCCGTGCACCATCAAGCACACCGTCGTCATCCGAGCACCAGTCGTTCAAGGCAATGGCCACGTCATACAGCATCGGCCCGGAGCAGGCGTTGTAGAAGTCGATCAACCCGGTCAGGTGCGTGCCTTCGAACATCGCATTGTCGCGAAACAGATCCGCGTGGATGTTGGCCCGGGGCAGGGCCAGGATGCCTACTTTTTGCGACGAAATTTCGTCTAGCGCAGCCTGAAGGAGCCGACGCGGCTCGGCATCGAGGTGCGACAGCAGCTTGGCGCCCTCCTCCTGCATCCAGTCCAGGCCGCGGTCGGTCTTGCGCTTGATCATGTTGTCTTTGGTCGCCAGGTGCAGGTGTGCCAGCAACTCGCCGACCTGGGCGCAATGTTGCGCGTTGGCCTGCTTGATGTGCTTGCCTGCCAGGCGCGGTTGCAACAGTGCCGGTTTGCCCGCCAGTTCCCGCAGTGCCACGCCGTCGGTGGTGCGCAAGGCATAAGGCACCGGCAGGTCGGCGTCATGCAGCACGTCCAGCAGTTCGATGAAGAACGGCATTTCCTGCACCGGGCCGCGCTCGACCAGGGTCAGGACGAACTCGCCCTGCTCCAGGCTGATGAAGAAATTGGTGTTTTCGCTGCCGGCGGCGATCCCCTGGAAATCAAGCAGACGGCCAAGCCCGTAAGGGGCGAGAAAGGTTTCCAGCTCGGGCCGAGCCAGGGGGGTGAACACAGACATGGTTAAAACTGCCAGTACGGGCGCCCTTCAGCGGGCGCCGGTTGAAGTCACGAGCGGTATTACCACTCAAAGATTTTCCACGACGGAATCAGCATATCCGGCTGGTCCGAGCGGATGAAGTTTGCATCAGTGCCATCAGCGCGTACCAGGAAATAAGGCTTACCGTTCTTGGGCGTGACCTTGATCGCGTACAAAAATCCGTTTTGCCGGTACTCCTGAATGGTTCTATCACCTTCGGTGCGGATGGTGACGTCCGGGTCCGCCGAGGGTGCGTCATCCGCTGCCATGACGGCCAACGGTGTAATTGCAAACAAGCCAGCCAGTAACAGGCGATTTAGTGTACGCATGATAACCTTGTCCCTTTGTCGTCAACGGTCCCGCTATTCTAGCCCCGGACCCGCCGAAAAGGTTGATCCTGCTCATGAGCCAAGCCCCCCTCGTCCTGGTGGACGGTTCTTCTTATCTGTACCGCGCCTTTCACGCGCTGCCACCGCTGACCACCTCCAAAGGCCTGCCGACCGGTGCGGTCAAAGGCGTGCTGAACATGCTCAAGAGCCTGCGCAAGCAGTATCCGGACAGTCCGTTCGCCGTGGTGTTCGACGCCAAGGGTGGGACTTTTCGCGATGCGCTGTATGCCGAATACAAGGCCAACCGCCCGAGCATGCCCGACGACATGCGCGTGCAGATCGAGCCGCTGCATGCCAGCGTCAAGGCCCTGGGCTTCCCGCTGCTGTGCGTGGACAACGTCGAGGCCGATGACGTGATCGGCACCCTGGCCCGCAGCAGCGCCGCAGCCGACCGCCCGGTGGTGATCTCCACCGGTGACAAGGACATGGCGCAGTTGGTCGATGGGCACATTACCTTGGTCAATACCATGACCGGTAGCGCCCTGGACGTGGCTGGCGTGAAGGAGAAGTTTGGCGTCGCTCCCGAGCAGATCATCGATTACCTGGCGTTGATGGGCGATTCGTCCGACAACATCCCGGGCGTCCCGGGCATCGGGCCCAAGACTGCGTCTGGCCTGTTGGTAGGCGTCAATGGCGGCCTGACTGAGCTGTATGCGCAACTGGACATTGTTGCCACCTTGCCGATTCGGGGCGCCAAGACCCTGGCCGCCAAGCTTGAAGAGCACAAGGAAATGGCGTTCCTTTCCTATGAGCTGGCAACCATCAAGACTGACGTGCCGTTGGACATCGGCCTCGACGACCTGCAAATGGGCACGCCAGATCACGAGAAACTGGCCGAGCTGTACACGTTGCTGGAGTTCAAGAGCTGGTTCGAAGAAAACCAGCGCGACGCCAAGCGTGCCGGCCAGGAGATCGTTGAAGTCAGCGACGAACAACCGGGTGCCGCCGAGGCCAAGTATGAGGTCATTCTCGATCAGGCAAGCTTCGATGCCTGGCTGGCCAAACTCGACAAAGCGCCGCTGTTCGCGTTCGTCACCGAAACCAACGGTGGCGACGCCCAGCACTCGCAACTGGTGGGATTGTCGTTCGCCGTTGCGCCGTTCGAGGCCGCCTACATCCCGCTGACCCATTCCTACATGGGCGTGCCGGAGCAGCTGGACCGCGATACGGTGCTCAAGGCCCTCAAGCCCCTGCTGGAAAACCCGAACAAGCTCAAGGTCGGCCAGCACGCCAAGTTCGAAACCAACATCCTGGCCAACTGCGCCATCGGTGGCGACCAGGACAATGGCATCCTGGTCCAGGGCATCGCCTTCGACACCATGCTTGAATCCTATGTGCTGGACTCCACGGCGACCCGCCACGACATGGACAGCCTGGCGCTCAAGTACCTGGGCCAAAGCAAGACCGATTTTCAGGATATCGCCGGCAAAGGCGTCAAGCAGCTGACTTTTGACCAGATCTCCCTGGAACTGGCCGGCCCTTACGCCGCCGAGGATGCGGACGTGACCTTGCGCTTGCACCAGGCCTTGCAGGAGAAGCTGGCCGCTACGCCGAGCCTGGGCAAAGTGCTCACTGAAATCGAAATGCCGTTGATGCCGGTCCTGGCGCGTATCGAGCGCCAGGGTGCGCTGGTCGATGCCAACCTGCTGGGCGTGCAGAGTGTCGAGTTGGGCGAAAAACTGGTGGCCCTGGAGCGTGAGGCGTTTGCCATCGCCGGCGAGGAATTCAACCTGGGCTCGCCGAAGCAATTGGGCGTGATCCTGTACGAAAAGCTCGGCTTGCCGGTGCTCAGCAAAACCGCCAAGGGCCAGGCGTCCACCGCCGAAGCGGTGCTCGCCGAACTGGCGGAGCAGGATTACCCGCTGCCCAAGGTGCTGATGCAGTATCGCTCGCTGAGCAAGCTCAAGAGCACCTACACCGATCGCCTGCCAGAGCAGATCAACAGCCGCACCGGTCGCGTGCATACCAATTACCAGCAAGCCGTCGCTGCCACCGGGCGTCTGTCGTCCATCGACCCGAACTTGCAGAACATTCCGATTCGTACCGCCGAAGGTCGACGCATCCGCCAGGCCTTCATCGCGCCGAAAGGCTACAAGCTGTTGGCGGCGGACTACTCGCAGATCGAATTGCGGATCATGGCGCACCTGGCCAAGGATGAAGGCCTGCTCCATGCCTTCCGCAATAATCTGGATGTGCACCGCGCCACGGCGGCCGAGGTTTTCGGGGTCGATCTGGAGGCTGTCACTCATGACCAGCGTCGCAGCGCCAAGGCGATCAACTTCGGCTTGATCTATGGCATGAGCGCGTTCGGCCTGGCCAAGCAGATTGGTGTCGATCGCAAGCAGTCCCAGGCCTATATCGACCGCTACTTCGCCCGCTACCCAGGTGTGCTGGCGTACATGGAGCGCACCCGCGCCCAGGCGGCTGAGCAAGGTTTTGTCGAAACCATTTTCGGTCGCCGGTTGTACCTACCGGACATCAACGCGAAAAACCCGGCCCTGCGCAAAGGCGCCGAGCGCACCGCCATCAACGCGCCGATGCAGGGCACGGCGGCCGATATCATCAAGAAAGCCATGGTGGCGGTGGATCGCTGGCTGACCACGTCAGGGCTGGATGCCAAGGTCATCCTGCAGGTACACGACGAACTGGTGCTGGAAGTGCGTGAAGACCTGGTCGACCAGGTGCGCGAGGAGATCCGCCAGCACATGAGCGCCGCCGCCGTCCTGGACGTGCCACTACTGGTGGAAGTGGGCGTGGGTAATAACTGGGATGAGGCGCACTGAGTCGTAACGGCTGAACTGAACGCACTGGGGATAGGGTGAGCCCTGTGGCGAGGGGATTTATCCCCGCGGGGCTGCGCAGCAGCCCTAAGACCTTTCACCTCAGTGTGTCAGCTGATTGCGTTCGGCTTTTTTGGGGGCTGCTGCGCAGCCCAGCGGGGATAAATCCCCTCGCCACATGAAACACCGCAATTCCGGGGGCAGAGCATTAGTTCGGAAAATTCCTAGGGTTATTCCTAAAAATAATCTGAACTAAACCCGTGAATTGCCACTCAGAGATTTTGAATGGCTAGTGAAGCCCTTCAATGCTCCTATGTTGTGTTAAGTGTTGGCAGATATCTGGACCCCGCCCTAGCGGTCCGGAACTTGGACCCCGAACTTCCCCCTCCCCATAAGAAGTCCGGGGTTTTTTTTGCCTGCGATTTGGCTTATTCCGCCGTTTCGCTGCCCTTGTCGGCCAATTCCATCCAGTCGGCCAATACAGTGTAGGCCTCTTCCAGGCCCATGCGCTTGGGTGCCGAGAACAGCTGGATGGTGACTGCGTCGCCCCAGCCCTTGCGAATTTCCGACTGCACTTTGAGCAACGTATTTTTTGCCGCGCCGTAGGTGAGCTTGTCGGCCTTGGTCAGCAGGATGTGCATCGGCATGCCACTGGCGACCGCCCAGTCGAGCATCAGCAGATCGAAGTCGGTCATCGGATGGCGGATGTCCATCATCAGGATCAGGCCTTTCAAGCTCTCGCGGCTACCCAGGTAGGCTTCCAGGTGGCGCTGCCAGTGCTGCTTGAGCGGGATCGGCACTTTCGCGTAGCCGTAGCCGGGCAGGTCGACCAAACGGCGTTCATCGTCTAGCTTGAAGAAGTTCAAGAGCTGCGTGCGGCCCGGGGTTTTCGAGGTGCGTGCCAGGCTGGCATGGGTCAGGGTGTTCAGCGCGCTGGATTTGCCGGCATTGGAACGCCCGGCAAAAGCCACTTCAAAGCCTTCATCGTCGGGGCATTGATCGACTTTGGCGGCGCTGAGCATGAAAGTGGACTGTTGGCACAGGCCAAGGATGGGGTTCTTCAGTTGCATGGGATTTCCGATGTGGGCGGCGTCGGGAATGGACGCGGCAAGCTGTGTCGTTTCCGTTTCAGTGACGCCAGTATATAATGCCGCAGATTTTGTGTGCGCTTTGTCCCAGCGTAGGATGAAGCTCACGGGAGCGACCGACCGAAATTGCGCATTAGAACGCAGCTCGTTCCCAACCCTGAAAAGGTCGTTTTATGACGAAATGGCTGCTAGCTGCCGGTGTCTTGATGCCGCTTTACAGCGCTCAGGCTACACAGGATCCGGAAGCTGTGTACAACCGTGTTTGTGGTGCCTGTCATTCCGGCCAACTCCCCATGGCGCCCCGCAAGGGCGATCAGGAAGCTTGGACGCCGAGGTTGGCGAAAGGTATGGAGACGCTGGTGCAACACGTGACCCAGGGTTTCAAGGCGATGCCGCCGCGTGGTTTGTGCATGGACTGCAGTGCCGAGGATTACCGAGCCATCATCCAGTGGATGAGCGAGTGAACCCGGTCCATAACTCTTTAACCCTTAGCCGTAGTTGGATTAGCTGATGAACAAACTGATCGTGAGTCTGCTGTTGACCTTGGGGATATCCGGCGTAGCCCACGCCGCTGGCGATGCCGCTGCCGGTCAGGCGAAAGCGGCCGTATGCGGGGCCTGCCATGGCCCGGATGGCAATAGCATGGCGCCCAACTTTCCGAAACTGGCGGGCCAGGGCGAGCGTTACCTGAACAAGCAACTGCACGACATCAAGTCCGGCAAGCGCACGGTACTGGAAATGACCGGCCTGCTGAACAACCTGAGCGATCAGGACCTGGCGGACATCGCGGCGTATTTCGCCAGCCAGAAGGGCAGCGTTGGCGCTGCTGATCCAAAGCTCGTGGCACGTGGTGAAGCACTGTTCCGTGGCGGCGACCTGAGCAAGGGGCTGCCAGCCTGCACCGGTTGCCACTCCCCTGACGGCAAAGGCAATGCCGCTGCCGGTTTCCCACACTTGGGCGGCCAGCATGCCCAGTACGTTGCCAAGCAACTGACCGATTTCCGCAAGGAAGAAAGCGGCCGGACCAACGACGGCGATACCATGCCTATGCAAAGAATCGCCAAGAAACTGAGCGATGAAGAGATCGCAGCAGTGGCCAGTTACATCCAGGGCCTGCACTAAGGCCGTTGGCCGGGCGTTGCGAGAGGTGGACACCCCTTGCAACGTTAACGCTCGATTAATCTCTCGATGCGAGCATCAAAAGGGTGGCTTTGGCCGCCCTTTTTTGTGGCCGCTGCCGTTACACTAGCGAACTAGAACCCGCCACGGTCAGTCTTAAAAACAGGCCTCGCGAGGTCCCCTCATTGTCCAGGAGTAAAGCATGCGTAATCTGATCACCAGCGCCGCGCTCGTCGTCGCCAGCCTGTTCGGCATGGCCGCCCAAGCCAACGCGGAAGAATCGAAGGCCCCTTACGTCGAATTGACCAATCCGGTTCCGGTGGCCGTGCCTGGCAAGATCGAAGTGGTGGAGTTGTTCTGGTACGGCTGCCCGCATTGCTACGCTTTCGAGCCCGTTATCAACCCATGGGTCGAGAAGCTGCCTGATGATGTGAACTTCGTACGCATCCCTGCCATGTTCGGCGGCCCATGGGACGCCCACGGCCAGATGTTCCTGACCCTCGAAGCCATGGGCGTCGAGCATCAGGTTCACGCGGCGGTATTCAACGCCATCCAGAAAGAAGGCAAGAAGCTGGTCAAGAAAGAAGACATGGCTGACTTCCTCGCTACCCAAGGCGTCGACAAGGACAAGTTCCTCGCCACCTTCGACTCCTTTGCCATCCAGGGCAGGATCAAGCAGGCCCGGGAGCTGGCGAAGAAGTACGAAATCACCGGTGTACCGACCATGATCGTCAACGGCAAATATCGCTTTGACATCGGCTCTGCCGGCGGTGCCGAACAAGCGCTGCAGCTGGCCGACCAACTGGTCGCCAAAGAGCGGGCGGCCAACAAGGCTGCTGCCAACTAAGCGCGGCCGACGCCCATGGCCCGCTGGGGTACCGAACGCATCGTTGGCCTGCATGAACCGCGGGTCAACGAGCATCATGTCACGTCCACGGGCCTGCCTGGCGACAGCCGCTTGCGGCTGCTCAGCTTCAATATCCAGGTGGGTATCAGTACCGAGCGTTACCGGCATTACCTGACCCGGGGCTGGCAGCACCTGCTGCCGCACACCGGACGCGCCGGTAACCTGCAAAAAATCGGCGACCTGCTGAAGGATTTCGATCTGGTGGCCCTGCAAGAGGCTGACGGCGGGAGCCTGAGATCAGGTTACGTCAATCAGGTGGAACATCTGGCCCAACTGGGCGCCTTTCCCTACTGGTACCAGCAACTCAACCGTAACCTCGGTCGTCTCGGCCAGCACAGCAATGGCGTGTTGAGTCGCTTGCGCCCCTGGGCGATCGAAGATCATCCGTTGCCGGGGCCAAAGGGTCGCGGGGCGATCCTCGCGCGGTTCGGCGAAGGTCCGGAGGCGCTGGTGGTGGTCATGATGCATCTGGCGCTCGGGGCGCGTACCCGGACGATGCAACTGGCGTACATTCGCGAGCTCATTGGTGGATACAAGCACCAGATACTGATGGGTGACATGAACACCCATGCCTCCGATTTGCTGCAGACCTCGCCCTTGCGCGATCTCGGTCTGCTCGCGCCACAGCTGGAAGCGACTTTCCCCAGCTGGCGCCCCCAGCGTTGCCTGGACCATATCCTGCTGAGCCCTACCCTGACCCTCGAACGCGTCGAGGTGCTGGCCCAGCCCATTTCAGATCACCTGCCGGTCGCGGTCGAAATTCGTTTGCCGGGTTCGCTCACGGCTGATGCCTTTCCCGCGCTGAGTCCTGCCCCTCGCGGATCCGATGAATGAGCGACGACGCCGAACGCTGGAGAGAGAAGTACCTCAAGAGTATCGAACAGCAGGAAAAGCTCGAGCGCCGTTGGGCTGCTCGGCTCGACTTGCTGCGTCGTGGCCTGGTGCGCAGTACCCTGGCCGCCGAAGGCACTGACCGAGCTGTCGACCAATGCATGAAAGAGATGCGCGAGGTGGTGCGCACCGATGACATGGATGCCGGCCTCGCCGCCCTGCTGCCGCGCCTGGAGAAAGCCGTACTCGATTCCGAGCAGCGCCGCGAAACCCGGATCGAGCAGATGAGCTCGGCGTTGACTGCCCTGGTTGCCCAGTTGCAGAGTCTGCCGCTGCCGAAGGAAGTCAGCCGGCCACTGAAGAAATTTTCCAAACAGTTGGAGGACCGGGTCGGCCAGGCCCGGGAGATTCCGCTGCTGCTCAGCGAATTGAGCGGCTTGCAAGGCAAGGCACTGAGCGCCCTGGACGCCCCTGTCGAAGCGAGTCGACCTGGCCTGCTGCAACGGCTGTTTGGTGGCCAAGGCCATGAAGAAGCGGCGTCCCAGCCCCACGAACGTGCCCAGGCCAGCGTAGCGCCTGTGGCAGAAACGGCCGTGCCCGTAGTCGTGGAGCCGGCAACCGACGCAGAATCCGTCGCGTTAGCACCAGCACCGCAGCCATCGGTCACGGAGCAAGCACCCGCGTTGGAGGCAGCGCCCGAACCGGTTGTCCCGACTGCACCGAAGATCGAGCCCGCTCCCGCCCTTGAAGCCGAAGTGGTTCAGCCCATCAGCGAACCGGACGAAGCAACCGAACCCGCGCCATTGCCGACGCCGGTCACCGAAGAACTTCCGGCGGCGGCACCTGCGCTGGATAATCCCGACGAACTGATGCCCGAGGAACCTGCACAGGCCCTGCCCGACCCCTCGCTGCCTCCAGTGGAGCCCGCCGAGCCGCTGGAAGCCGTCGATGTGGCTGACGCCCAGTACGCCCTGCCCGACTCGCCAGAACCGTCCTACAGTTCGGTCGCCAAGCACATCGAAGACACGTTATTGGGCCTGTTGGGCGACCTGACCTTGCCCGAGCGGCATCGACCACAAGCCGAAGCCATGCGCGAGCGGTTGCGAAACGGTTTGAATTGGTACGAACTGCTGCCAATCCTCGACGATCTGGCAGTACTGATGTTGGCCATCACCGACACCGGCCAGCATGAATTCGAAGCGTACCTGCAGCGTCTCAACGATCGGCTCGAGTCATTCCAGAGCAGCCTGCAGGCCGCCAGTGAAGACCACGCCGACAACCTCTCGGCCTCCAGGGAGATGGACACCCAGATTCGCGAACAGGTAGACGGCCTGCAAAGCAGTGTGCAACAAGCCGATGACCTGGAAGGCCTCAAGCAGGTGCTCGAGAATCACCTCGAAGGCTTGCTCGGCACGATGGATCAACACCGCCAGCAACGTGATCAACGCGAGCAAGAGGTCTCGGCTCGCCTGAAAAGCCTGGCCGATCGCGTCGCGCTGATGGAGCAGGATGCCCAGGTCGTGCGGGAGAATCTCGAGGAGCAGCGGCAAAAAGCCCTGGTCGACCCGCTCACCGGGCTGCCCAATCGAGCGGCCTGGTCCGAGCGCCTGGAGCATGAAGTCGTCCAGTGGCAGCAGCACGGCAACAGCTTGCTGCTGGCCATGCTCGATCTCGATCATTTCAAGCGCATCAATGACAACTACGGCCATCTGGCCGGGGATCGGGTGTTGAAACTCATCGCCTCGGTCCTGCGCAAACGCCTGCGTGGCGGTGATTTCATCGCGCGTTTCGGGGGCGAGGAGTTTGTCCTGCTGGTGCCCGACACGCCCCTGGCCGCCGGCGCGAAGCTGGCCGAGGCGCTGCGCCTGGCCATCGAAGCCTGCCCGTTTCATTTCAAGGGCGAGCCGGTGACAGTGACGGTATCCATTGGCCTGACGGCCTTCAAACCGGGCGAACACAGTGATTCGGTGTTTAAAAGAGCCGATCAGGCGCTCTATCGGGCAAAAAATGCCGGGCGCAACCGTGTAGAGCTGGGCTGAGGGGCTAATTGTTCCAATTTGTTTAATATCGTCGCGCGCATCGGATCATCGCCAAGCGATACGTTACACTGTTGCATTATTTCCAGCGCGTAATGCCTTCCGCCATGAAATTTTTTTCGCTCATTGTTTCTTTATTTATCCTGGCCGGCTGCGCGAGCGGCCCGCGGTTCGACACCAGCCACCCTTCCGTCAACCAAGACAACCGCATCCAATTCGTGGTGGTGCATTACACCTCGGCTTCCCTGGAGCGTTCATTGGCCCTGCTGACTCATGGCGAAGTCAGTGCCCATTACCTGATCGGCGATGATAAAGGCGCGACCATCTACAAACTGGTGGATGAAAGTCGACGCGCCTGGCACGCCGGAGAAAGTGAATGGGAAGGCCGGACCTGGCTCAATTCCAGTTCCATCGGCATCGAAATCGTCAATCCGGGTTTTGTCGACACGCCCACCGGACGCCTCTGGTATCCCTACAGCGAAGCCCAGGTCCAGTCCTTGATCGTATTGCTCAAGGACATCATCCAGCGCAACGGAATCAACCCGCGCAGCATCATCGGCCATAGCGACATCGCGCCCCTGCGCAAGCTTGATCCCGGCCCGCTGTTTCCCTGGAAGCGCCTGGCGCAAGCCGGCTTGGGGGTTTGGCCGGACGAGCAGGCAGTGGTTCGCCAGCAGGCCATCTTCGCGTCACAGTTGCCGCCCGCCAGTTGGTTCCAGGCCGAGCTGGTCCGCCTGGGTTACCCGACGCCGCAGACCGGCGAATGGGACGTGGCCACCCGCCATGTGCTGGCCGCCTTCCAGATGCACTATCGGCCTGCCCGTTTCGATGGCACGCCGGACGCGCAAAGCGCGGCGATCCTGCAGGTGCTCAACCAGACAAAATAATGACGCCCGTCTGACGAATCGGGCCAAATCCAAATCAGAAGCTATAACTCATTGGTAACTTTCGGATTGCCCATGATGACGGCTGCCCGCGAAACCCTGCAGAGCTGGCTCCATCGCCCGCTTTTTTTGGCGATGATAGCGGCTGCCTTGAGTACCGTCCTACTGCTGGCGGGGAGTCTGTTTGTGGTCATGCAGCAGATCCAGCAGCGTGAAAGTGACCAGATGAATGCCCAGGGCGAGCGCTTTCTGCAAAGGCTGGAACAGCTTTTCGGACAACTGCGCGAAAGCCTCGACGACCTGCAAAACCAGCCGTTGCGCGGCTGCGACGATGAAATGATCGCGACGTTGCGAGAGGTCAGCTTCAATTACCGTTTCGTTTATGAAGCGGTGTACATCGATGGCAGCGGCGTGTGCTCCAATCGTCCGCGCCAGAGCGGATTGGCGGTGACCCGCCCGCCCGACCTCCGGGGCCCGACCTACAGTTACTGGCTCAATACCACCACCGAACCCAACGAGGACCGCGCGGCATTGATGCTGGGACGCGGCAATTTTCGGGTCGCCACTTCCCGCGGGCATTTGGCCGACGTGGTCGACCTGCCTCCGGGCAGCAGCCTGCTGGTGGTCCTGGATCATGGCGAGCGAGCCATTCCCGTGTTGGGCCCCCCTCAACACTGGCCGCCCACGGAGCCTTGGCCACCCAAAAGCCACAATGCCTTGCAAGCGACGCAAACCCGGCTGATCTATCGGATGCCCACCGACAGCCCGGAATATCAACTGGTATTGATTGCCCAGCGCAACGGTTTCACGATTCCGGCCAACGCCTGGTGGATGTTGCCCATCAGTCTGATGTTAGGCCTGGGGATTGGTTTTCAGGTGTTTCTGCTGGCGCGCCAGCGCCAATCCATGGATGCCGAACTGCACGGGGCCATTCGCCGCGGTGAGTTGCAGGTGCTTTACCAGCCGATTTTCGACCTCAACAGCCGCAATTGCGTCGGTGCCGAAGCCTTGCTGCGCTGGCGACGACCGGACGGCACCCTGACCAGCCCGGACTTGTTTATCCCGATGGCCGAAAACACCGGGCAGATCCGCCAGATCACCGATTTCGTGCTACAGCGGCTGTTCGATCAATTGGGCCAGTTGTTGCGGGCCAATCCGCAGTTGTACATCTCGGTGAATCTGGCGGCCTGCGATGTGATGGTGCCGCGTATCGGCGAAGTGATCGCCCGCCTGCTGGCGCTGCATCGCGTGTCGGCACATCAGATCGCCTTCGAAGTGACCGAGCGCGGGCTGATCGATGTATTGGTCGCCCGGGATAACCTGCAATCGCTGCGCGATGTCGGGCATCAGGTGTTGATCGACGATTTCGGCACCGGTTATTGCAGCCTGGCCTACCTGCAAACCCTGCCGGTGGACTGCCTGAAAATCGACAAGGCCTTCATCGATGCCTTGGGCCACGATGCCGCCAGCAGCGGCGTGGCTCCGCACATCATTCGCATGGCCCATGCGCTGGAACTCAAGGTGATCGCCGAAGGCATCGAGCATGAAGCCCAAGCCTCCTATTTGAGCAGCGAAGGGGTGAAATTCGGCCAAGGTTGGCTGTTCGCCCATGCCCTCAGCGCAGTGCAACTCATCGAATTGATTACCCGTGGCCGCCGTTTGCTTGGGCGCCGTTTCGATGACGAAGCCTGAGGCTGCTCAGACCGCCAGCGCCATGTAGAACTGCGTGCCCTGCCCCGGCCTTGAATAAACGCCCATGCGCCCGCCGTGGAGCTGGACGATCTCCTTGCACAGCGCCAGGCCGAGGCCCGCGCCACCCTTCTTGCGTCCGACCTGGACGAAAGGTTCGAAGATCCGTCCCTGCTGGCCGTAGGCAATGCCTTCACCGTTGTCTTCGACACTGATGATCACCCGCTCGCCATGGCGTCGGGCCTGCAAGCGAATCTGGCCGTTTTCGGCAGTGTGGCGCATGGCGTTGTCGATCAGGTTATCGAGCACTCTGTCCAGCTGCGCGGCGTCGGCATGCAGTCGCGGGAGCGGGCCCTGGATCGCCACGAGGAGTTCGATGCCCTTGGCTTGGGCCTGTTCGGTAAAGCGCAGCCGGGCGGCTTCCAGCAGATCGTCGATGGAGCAAGGCGCCAGGGTCAGCTTTTGCAGGCCGTTCTGGTAGCGAGAGAAGTTCAGCAGGTCATTGATCAGTTGCATCAGCCGCTGCATTTCTTCCGTGACGGTGTTGAGCAGGTCCGCCTCGCGTGACTCCTCTGGAAAATGCAGGCGCTCCTGCAACAGGCCGAACGCCATGTGCATGCCCGTCACTGGCGTGCGCAGTTCATGGGAGGCACGCAGGACGAATTCGCTGCGCACCCGTTCGAAGGCACGTTGTTCGGTCACGTCATGCAGCACCATGACCGCGCCGAGGATGTGGCCCTGGGTATGGCTGACCGGCGTGAGGCTGTAAGTCAGCGCCCGCGACTCGCCATCGACTTCGATGCTCAGGTCTTCCGGCACGCGCTCCAGGCTTCCGCCGCGCAGGACCAAGTGCAACTCTTCATCCAGTTCAAGGCGTCCCAGCGCCTCGCCGAGTCCTTGGCCCAGGCGCGCCTCATCCCAACCCAATTGCCGCTGGGCCACCGGATTGAGGTGTTCCAGCCGGCCTTGGCGGTCGATCATCAGCAGGCCGTCGTCGATGCTGTCGAGCACGGCTTGCAAGCGTTGTTGGCCGGCGAGCAGTTCATCGACATTGGTGGCCTGGTGCTCGCGCAAGGCCTGGGCCATGACGCCGAAGCGGCGGGTCAGGAGATTCAGCTCGGCGGCGGAGGATATGGGCAGCGTGACCTCGAAATTGCCCTGGCCGATGTCGTCCGCCGCGGCCGCCAGCGCCTCGATCGGCGCGCCGAAACGCCGGGCAATGCCATGGGCGGTGATAAACCCGATGATCAACACCGCAAACCCCACCAGCCCCAGCAGTCCGGAAATCCACAGCGCCCGTTCACGGGCACGGTCCTGGGTTTCACTGATGTTGGTCAGGGCCTGGCGATAGCCCTCGATCAGCCCATTGCGCAGTACGTTGAATTTTTCGGTAAGGTCCTTGATGCCCGAGAGCTGGCTCGGCTGCTGGCGAGATGCGGTGAAGGCCTCAAGAAACTCAATGTAGTCGGCCTTGGCCTTACTGAAGCTGTTTGTCGACTCATCCAGTTCCCGTTCGTGGGCGATCCCCTCGTCGATCAACGCCAGGTATTGCTGTTTGGATGTCTCCAGAGCCGCGAGGTCGGGCTTGTCGTCGAGCATGATAATCAACTGATCGCCCAGGGTCTGGCGCAGCTTGAGGCCCAGGTCCAGCAGGATGAAGTTGTCGCGTACCGATTGTTCCTGGGTGTTGGCCATCTGCATCACGCTGACCAGGCCAAGCACCAGTCCCAGCAAGGCCACCGTGATCAGGGCCGAGATACTGAGAAACAGTCGTGTGCGCAGCTTCATCGCCAGTTTCATGAGGTGCTGCTCACAAGTTGTACTGCTTGCGTTTGCGATACAGCGTGGAGGCATCGATCCCCAGGGTCTTGGCCGCCTGGTCGAGGGTGTCGGCCGTGGCCAGCACCGCGCCGATGTGGGCTTTTTCCAGTTCGTCCAGGCTCAGGGCGGCGCCGATGCGCGGCGCATTGTTGACCGGTTGCTCGGCCATGCCCAGGTGACTGATTTCGACTTTTTCCTGGGGGCAGATGATGCTGGCGCGTTCGACCACGTTACGCAGTTCCCGGATGTTGCCTGGCCAACGATAGCCTAGCAGCGCTTCGCGTGCTTCGTCGCTGAAACCCCGGGCCGGGCGTGCGTATTCCTTGACGAAGCGGGCCAGGAAGCGGTCGGCCAGGGTCAGGATGTCTTCGGCGCGCTCGCGCAGCGGCGGTAGATGCAAGGTAATGACGTTCAAGCGATACAGCAGGTCTTCGCGAAAACGCCCGTCGCGCACCATGTCCTCGAGGTTGAGGTTGGTCGCGGCGAGAATCCGCACGTCGGCACGACGGGTGACCGGGTCCCCTACCCGCTCATATTCCTTGTCCTGGATGAAACGCAGTAACTTGGGTTGCAACGTCAGTGGAAAATCGCCGATCTCGTCGAGAAACAGTGTACCGCCGTCGGCCTGGTTGACGCGCCCCAGCGTACTCTCGCTGGCGCCGGTGAAGGCCCCGCGGCTATGGCCGAACAATTCGCTTTCCATCAATTCGGCGGTCAGTGACGGGCAGTTGATCGTTACGCAGGACTTTTTCGCCCGCTTGCTCCAGCCATGGATCGCCCGGGCCAACTCGCCTTTACCGGTGCCGGATTCGCCGAGGATCAGGATATTGGCATCAGTGCTGGCCACCTGGCGCGCGGTTTCCAGGACAACTTTCATCGCCGGGCTGTGGGAGTCGAGACCGTCCTTGGGCTTGCGCACCTCCCCTTCAAGGGCTTCGAGCCTGGCCGACAACTGGCGTACTTCCAGTTGCTTGGCGGTCGCCAGGCGCAATTGATCGGGGCTGCAAGGCTTGACCAGGTAGTCGGCAGCCCCGGCCTGGATCGCATCCACCGCCGTATCGACCGCCGAGTGGGCGGTGACGATGACCACGCGCATCCAGGGGGCCTGGATACGCATTTGCGCCAACACATCCAGGCCGTTGTCTTCGCCCAGGCGCAGGTCGAGGAAACACAGGTCGAACACCTGGCGTTGCAGCAGAGCGTCGGCCTGCGCGGCGCTGTTGGCAGTGGCAACGCTGTAGCCTTCGTCTTCCAGGCAGTATCGGAATGTACGCAGGATGGCGGACTCATCGTCTACCAGCAGAATGCGGCCTTGGTGCTCAGTGGCGGATTCCATTTTCCTACGCTCCTTTAATGATGATCTTGGTTAGTGTCAGAAAAATCGGGCAAGTTGCATGGTCGATTCTGAGGGGATATTACCCACGCAGTATGCTCCTGTGGACGTCTGACTCCTAAAAGACTGATTTGAGTTCCTTTTTTTATGATTCGTGTGGGTCGGACGGTTCGCATCGCTCATTCCGACAGTTACGTCTGACGGGCAATTCAAAAACACCCTAGCGAATTTTCTCCCTCATTCGTGCAATACGCACGACTCGCTTGAGGGCCATCGTGCAGGATGCGCTCCATACGGTGATTGGCTGTTTTGTAACTATATGATTTTAAAGGAGTTTATTAATGAAAAATCCTGGCACGCCGGCTGCAATGTCCTGATCAACGTGGCGTTTAGAGCGCCTCAACCAGATCACCGCACCCGGGTGGGGAGGAATTCCAGGATGAATCGTCAAAGTGCCGCCCAATTTCGATTTTCTTCTCTGCACATCCAGCAAGGCTTATGGGCAGCCCTGGCATTGCTGGTCACCCTCGTGATAGGCCAGCAATGGATGCTCTGGCAAGAGCGTCAACAGCCAGAGGCGCCACAGACGTTGATTCACCGTGCCCCACAAACCCATTTCAGCGCCGTCAGCAGTGTCGCGGAAGCCTCCGCTTCAATGCGCATGATGGATGTCGACCAGGCTCAGCCAATGGTCGATATGCCACGTGAAGAACGCTGGGTGTTTTAACCCGACGGACCGGTCGTCCATCGCGCCGGAACCATCACCGCCAGACCCTCACTAAATAGAAAAGCGTAAGGAGAATCACCATGTTGAGCTGGGCAATTACCTTCCTGATCATTGCCATCATCGCCGCAGTACTGGGCTTCGGCGGTATCGCAGGCACCGCCACGGGCATCGCCAAGATTCTCTTTGTCGTGTTTCTGGTGATGTTCATCGCTTCCTTCTTCTTTGGCCGTCGCGGCCGAGGCTGACCATGAGCGTGACATTCAAAGGACTGGCCGCCGCCCTGTTGTTGGGCGGCAGTGCCATGGCAATGGCTGCCAATGACGGACAGATGCGGGTCAATGAGTTACTCGCGGCGGACCCGCAATACCGCGAGACCTGGCAGCACGTCGTGAAAAAAGAAGAACGCCTGCCCGAATGGGTGATGAACCTGTCAGGCGATTCGCAACAGATGAATGCTGTCGAGGAAGATGGCGACAAGTACCTGGTGGGACCGTTGTGTGAAACCCAGGCGACATGTCGCAGCCAACGCTTGATCGTCGCCTTCAGTTTCGACAAGGACGAGGCCTACGCCCTGTGGGTGCAAGTCCCTGCAGGGCTGCCGGCCGACAAGTCGCCGACGCGTCATGCCGACTACCGTTTCCTCGGCAAGCCCGATGAAGGTATGCAGAATCTGTTAATGGAGCAACTCAAGAAAGATCCGAATTGGTACTGATTCTGAAAACGAGAAAAGCAGCCCTGTTTTTCTCTGCTGCACGGTCCGAGGAGGGCCAGTGCATGACCAGGGGGCCGGGACGTTCTGACCGATAAGGGTCGGAGTGACCTACGGGCACAGGGAGTGCCTGCGAAAGGGCCGGGTCAGGTAAAAGCTGCGACGCAGGTTCGCAAAGCCATCACGGCTGGGCGAACTTGCGTGGCGCTTTATGACGCAAGATACGTGAGCCAGAGCGGTTGATCGATTGGATGCCGCCAGCCGCCGCGCGATGCGGCATTTTGTCTCCTCCCGCCGATTTATTGCCCTTTCCCTGACCGTATATCGGAGAATGCCGGCGCGTTTTCTCCCATGGGCGGCGTCTCGATTCGCAGTCGTTTCATCGGTTGCCCCCGCCGGCGAGAGACGGCGCAGCTACGCTGAAATGGCCGGTTCACGGCACTTATGCCTGCATAAATGGCGTATTCGAGCCGGTTGGAATGCGGATTTCGCTTGAGAATTCTCATGCCGATTCGGCATAGGGTAGGCGTTTACGGCATTAGACGAGCCCCCCTTGCATCGCAATAGTTGCGCCTTTTTTCGCCTGCCAGTAAGCCGCTAATGCGCTCGGGGTGACCTTATACGGGGGCAGGGGCGCGATTGGTTTTCGTCATCGACGATTCCGTTCGTGCCCCCTGTCCGAGTCCAACTGAAGTAAGGGTAATGATATGAAGAAGGCACGACTAAGCCTCGCCTGGCAGATCCTCATCGGTCTGGTGCTCGGGATTGCATTGGGCGCGCTGCTCAACCATTTCAGTGCCGAGAAGGCCTGGTGGATCAGCAACGTGCTGCAACCGGCGGGCGATATCTTTATCCGTCTGATCAAGATGATCGTGATCCCGATCGTGATTTCCTCGCTGATCGTCGGCATTGCCGGGGTCGGTGATGCCAAGAAGCTCGGGCGCATTGGCCTGAAGACCATCCTTTACTTTGAAATCGTCACCACTATCGCCATCGTCGTCGGCCTGTTGCTGGCCAACTTCTTCCAGCCAGGCAGCGGCATCGACATGAGCACCCTGGGTACCGTGGATATTTCCAAGTACCAGGCCACCGCCGCTGAAGTCCAGCATGAGCATGCGTTTGTCCAGACCATCCTCAACCTGATCCCGTCGAACATCTTCGCCGCCGTGGCCCGTGGCGAGATGCTGCCGATCATTTTCTTCTCCGTACTGTTTGGCCTGGGTCTGTCCAGCCTGCAATCGGACCTGCGCGAACCGCTGGTGAAAATGTTCCAGGGCGTGTCGGAAAGCATGTTCAAGGTCACCCACATGATCATGCAATACGCCCCGATTGGCGTTTTCGCGCTGATCGCGGTGACGGTCGCCAACTTCGGCTTCGCATCCCTGCTGCCGCTGGCGAAACTGGTGATCCTGGTTTACGTCGCCATCGCCTTCTTCGCCTTCGTGGTGTTGGGCCTGATCGCCCGCCTGTTCGGCTTCTCGGTGCTCAAGCTGATGCGCATCTTCAAGGACGAGCTGGTATTGGCCTACTCCACCGCCAGTTCCGAAACCGTGCTGCCGCGCGTGATCGAGAAGATGGAAGCCTACGGCGCGCCGAAAGCCATCTGCAGCTTCGTCGTGCCCACCGGTTACTCGTTCAACCTCGACGGCTCGACCCTGTACCAGAGCATCGCGGCGATCTTCATCGCCCAGCTGTATGGCATCGACCTGTCCATCAGCCAGCAATTGCTGTTGGTGCTGACCCTGATGGTCACCTCCAAAGGCATCGCCGGTGTGCCGGGCGTATCTTTCGTGGTGTTGCTGGCGACCTTGGGCAGCGTGGGCATTCCCCTGGAAGGCCTGGCCTTCATTGCCGGTGTCGACCGCATCATGGACATGGCCCGTACTGCCCTGAACGTCATCGGCAACGCCCTGGCCGTGCTGGTCATCGCCCGTTGGGAAGGCATGTACGACGATGCCAAGGGCCAGCGCTACTGGAACTCCCTGCCGCACTGGCGCAGCAAAGAGTCGCTGCCGGCCGGGGAAACGTCCAGCCATTAATTCACAACCCTATGGGGGCTGCAGTGCGGCGATCCGACTGGCTCAAGAGAGAGGTTGGATGTGACGGCCCCTTCGCGAACAAGCCCGCTCCCACATTTGATCCGAGGTGAACACATTATTCATGAACACCTCGAAACCTGTGGGAGCGGGCTTGCTCGCGAAAGTGGCGACTCGGTCTTACTGATTGATCAAGACAGTTGTCCCAACAAAGTTCGCCGTTGGCAGAAACGACAAACCCCGGAGCAATCCGGGGTTTGTCGTTTCTGCCAGCCCCGCTATCATTCGCGGCATCTTCCGGGGGATTTAACCGATGCTCAATGGCCTGTGGCTTGGCTTCTTTATCGTGGCAGCCGTATCGGCGCTGGCGCAGTGGCTGATTGGCGGCAACGCCGGGATCTTCGCGGCCATGGTGGAAAGCATTTTCGCCATGGCCAAGCTGTCGGTGGAGGTGATGGTCCTGCTGTTCGGCACCTTGACCCTGTGGCTGGGGTTCCTGCGGATCGCCGAAAAGGCCGGCATCGTCGATTGGCTGGCCAAGGCCCTCGGCCCGCTGTTCCTGCGCTTGATGCCGGAAGTGCCCGCCGGCCACCCGGCCATTGGCCTGATCACCCTCAACTTCGCCGCCAACGGCCTGGGGCTGGACAACGCCGCCACGCCCATCGGCCTCAAGGCCATGCGCGCCCTGCAGGACCTCAACCCCAGCCCGACCATCGCCAGCAATGCGCAGATCCTGTTCCTGGTGCTCAATGCTTCGTCGTTGACGCTGTTGCCGGTGACGATCTTCATGTACCGAGCCCAGCAGGGCGCGCCTGACCCGACGCTGGTGTTCCTGCCGATCCTGATCGCCACCACGGGCTCGACCCTGATGGGGCTGCTGTCCGTGGCGTTCATGCAGCGCCTGCGCCTGTGGGATCCAGTGGTGCTGGCTTACTTGATTCCAGGTGCGCTGGCGCTGGGCGGTTTCATGGCACTGCTGGCGACGCTCTCGGCCACGGCCCTGGCCGGGTTGTCTTCGATCCTCGGCAACCTGACGCTGTTTGGCCTGATCATCCTGTTCCTGGTGGTGGGCGCCCTGCGCAAGGTCAAGGTGTATGAAGCCTTCATCGAGGGCGCGAAGGAAGGCTTCGACGTCGCCAAGAACCTGCTGCCCTATCTGGTGGCAATGCTCTGCGCCGTCGGTGTACTGCGGGCCTCGGGCGCGCTGGATTTCGGCCTGGACGGCATTCGCCACCTGGTGCAGTGGGCCGGCCTGGACACGCGGTTCGTCGATGCCTTGCCGACCGCCATGGTCAAGCCGTTCTCCGGCAGCGCCGCCCGGGCGATGTTGATCGAGACCATGAAGACTTCCGGCGTGGACAGCTTCCCGGCCCTGGTGGCGGCGACCATCCAGGGCAGCACCGAGACGACCTTCTACGTGCTGGCGGTGTACTTCGGCGCCGTGGGCATCCAGCGGGCGCGCCACGCCGTGGGCTGCGCGCTGCTGGCCGAGCTGGCGGGTGTCCTGTCGGCGATCGGGGTCTGCTACTGGTTCTTTGGCTGAGGCCGTCAGGGCGCCGGCGTTGCGAAACGCTGGCCCTGCTCCAACGTCCAGTTCACCACCTCGGCGGTCAGCCGATCACCGGCCCGGCCAAAGCCGTCCACCACCGCCGGTACTTTCGCATCGCCCAGCGGCTGGCGCACTTCAAAACGGCGGCTGGCCAGGATGCGCTGGTCGAACCCGCGCACCAGTAGCGCGTCCAGGCGAATCACCACGCTGGCCGCTGTGCCTTGGTATTCGGTCTGGAACGCCTGCAACTGCCCGCCCAGCTCCAGGTCTGCTTGCAGGTTGCTGTCGGCGACACTCAACAGCCTGACGCGTCCATCCTGGGCGAAGCCATCGAGCAGGCGGTTACGCAACAGCACCGGGGCCGGGTCGCTCCAACGCGAGGCCGCATAACTGCTGAACAAATTACCTTGGGGAATGACCGCGATTTTCGGGCTGTTGAGCACTTCGCTGGCTTGCGGGCTGGCCAGGCGCAACGACCAGTTGACCGGCACGCCAGGGGCGGCGGACGCCTGGGTGGCGGGCAGGCGATAGACGTCCGCGGGTTCGCTCTTGGGCAGGATCGAACAACCGGCCAGCAGGATGAATCCTGTCAGCAACAGGGCAGGGCGGACGAGTCGATGGGTCGGCTTCATGGCGTGAACTCCTTGTCCTTGTCGTTACCCAGCAAATAGCCGCTGGGGTTGGCGTCCAGGCGCCGGGATATGCCGCGCAGGGCACTCAGGGTTTCGCGCAGCTCGCGCACGGCCGGTGCCAGGGCATTGAGGCCCTGCATGCCGTTGTTCAGCGAGTCGCGGTTGTCGTTCAGCAGTTTGTCCAGGGTTGCCGTGCTGCGCGCCAGCGATTGCATGGCCTGCCCGGCACTGCCCACGGCTGCCTTGCCTTGATCGTCGAGCAAACCATTGGCGTTGCGCATCAACGCGGTGGTCTGCTCCAGCGTGGCGCTGGCCTGTTTGCCGATGGACGCCAGTTGCTGCATGGCCTGGCGAATGTCGCCGCGTTGCTCGGCGATGACCCCGGTGGTTTGCTCCAGGTGTTCGAGGGTGTTGCCCAGGCGTTGGACGTTGTCCGAGGAAAACACCTCGTTGGCGTTGTGCAGCAGCAGGTTGATGCTGGTCATCAAGTCATCGCTGTTGTTGAGCAGGCGGGCGATAGGCGAGGGCGCGGCGATGATCACCGGCGGTTCACCGTCGTGCCCCGTCAGCGCCGGGCTCTCGGGCGTGCCGCCGCTGAGCTGGATGATCGAGGTGCCGGTGATGCCGGTCAGGGCCAGCTTGGCCTGGGTGTCCTGCTTGATCGGTGTTTCACCGCTCAAGCGTATCCGCGCCAGCACCCGGCGCGGGTCGTTCGGGTCCAGGCGCAGATTGACGACGTCGCCGACCTTGATGCCGCTGTATTCCACCGAACTGCCCCGGGACAAGCCGCTGACCGCCTCGTTGAATACCACTTCATAATCCTTGAACTCGCTGTCCACGCTGGACTTGGCCAGCCATAAGCCAAACAGCAGGGCGGCGGCCACCACTATGACGGTGAACAGGCCGATCAGCACATGATGGGCTCGGGTTTCCATGTCAAACCTCGTTCGATTGTGTAGCGGCCGATAGCGCCGCGCGGCCGCGAGGGCCATGGAAGTATTCGTGAATCCAGGCGTCGTCGGTTTCCGACACCTTGTCGATGACATCGGCCACCAGTACTTTTTTCTGCGCCAGCACCGCCACCCGGTCGGTGATGGTGTAGAGGGTGTCCAGGTCATGGGTGACCAGGAACACACTCAGGCCCAGGGCATCGCGCAGCGTCAGGATCAACTGGTCGAACGCCGCCGCACCGATGGGGTCGAGCCCGGCGGTGGGTTCGTCGAGAAACAGGATGTCCGGGTCCAGGGCCAGTGCCCGGGCCAGGGCGGCGCGCTTGATCATGCCGCCGGACAGCGAGGCGGGGTATTTGTCTGCGGCAGAAAGTGGCAGCCCGGCCAGGGCGAGTTTCACCGCCGCCAGGTGCTCGGCATCGGCGCGGCTGAGGCCGGCGTGTTCGATCAGCGGCAGGGCGACGTTTTCTGTCACGGTCAATGATGAAAACAGCGCGCCTTTCTGGAACAGCACGCCAAAGCGCCGCTCCACCCGCGAACGTCGTTCCAGGGGCAGGTTCGGCAAGTCCTCGCCGAACACCCGCACGGAACCCTCGCTGGGCTGGTTCAAGCCGACGATGCTGCGCAACAGCACCGATTTGCCGCTGCCGGAGCCGCCGACCACGGCGAGAATCTCGCCCCTGTACACATCCAGGTCGAGGTTTTCATGCACGCTCTGGCGACCAAAGCGATTGCACAGGCCCCGCACTTGAATCACCGCCTCGCTGGGCGGCCGTAAAGGTTGGCTCACCAGTTCATCTCCATGAAAAACAGCGCGGCCACGGCATCGAGCACGATCACCACGAAAATCGACTGCACCACGCTGGACGTGGTGTGGGCTCCGACCGACTCGGCGCTGCCGCTGACCTTGAAGCCTTCCAGGCAGCCCACGGCGGCGATCAGGAAGGCAAAGATCGGCGCCTTGACCATCCCCACCACGAAATGCTGCACGCCGATGTCCGATTGCAGCAGTGACAGGAACATGGCCGGGGAAATACCCAGCGACAGGGCACACACGACCCCGCCGCCGATAATGCCCGAGAGCATGGCCAGGAAGGTCAGCATCGGCAGCGCCACCAACAGCGCCAGCACCCGTGGCACCACCAGCAACTCGACCGGATCGAGGCCAAGGGTGCGGATCGCGTCGATTTCTTCGTTGGCCTTCATCGAGCCGATCTGCGCGGTGAAGGCGCTGGCGGTGCGGCCCGCCATGAGAATCGCCGTGAGCAACACCCCGAATTCGCGCAGGAACGAAAACGCCACCAGGTCCACGGTAAAGATGCTGGCACCGAAATCGGCCAGCACGGTCGCCCCGAGGAACGCCACCACCGCGCCCACCAGGAACGTCAGCAGGGCGACGATTGGGGCTGCGTCCAGGCCGGTCTGTTCGATATGAACGACCATCGCTGTCATGCGCCAGCGCTTGGGGCGAAGCAGGTTGCGGGCCAGGGTTTCCAGGATCAGGCCGATAAAACCCAGCAGTTGCAGGGTGTCTTGCCAGACTTTGTCCACGGCGCGGCCGATGCGGGTCAGCAACTGTGTCATCACGCTGACCTGGGGCTCTTTCAGCGGCACACAGAAGTCCGTCAGCGAGCAATAGACCGTCTGCAACAGCGCCCGCTCGGCGGCCGGCAAGCTGCAATCGGGGTGTTCGGCGGTCTTGCCCAGCCGTTCGGAGCCCAGCAACTCCACCAGCAACGAAGCCCCGGCGGTGTCGAGGGCGCCGAGGCCGTTGAGGTCGATCAGGGTGTTTTCGTCGTATTGGCCGCGCAGCGAGTCGCTCAAGCGCTTGAGCTGCGGGTAGTGGGCCAGCGTCCAGTCGCCGCTGACCCATAGCTTCGCCGCAGAGCCGGACGTATCCAGTCGGGCAGTGCCGGTGTGGGATCCTGGGGTCATAAACTCCATGCTCGTTCGACTTGAACAGCGCTACCTAATAGCACGGCCGCGGTCATTTTGCTTCGGGTGTGGCGGCGCTCACATTGAAACGCAGCACACCGATCATCTGGCCATTTTCCGTCAACACCCGCACTTGCCATTTGCCGGTCGGGTCATCCGGGAAGTTCTGTTTGTGGGTCCAGGCGCGATAGCCTTCCTTGCGTCCACCATGGATGTCCAGGGCGATGCGGTCGACTTCTTTGCCATTGAACTGCCAGACATGATAAATCCGCTCATCGAGCCCACGGGGCGCGTTGATGGCCGTGTAGGCGTACAAGCCATTGCCACGAATCTGGGCGGCGCTGACTTCCTTGAGACTGGCGCCCGGCGTGCGGTCCTCCAGTTGGGTGCTGATCGCCACTTCGGTCATCCACAGCGTGGCCGGCGGCACCCAGGAGCGCAGTACCCAGCCGGCGGCGCCAATGCCCAGCGTGATGCACAGGATTGCCAAGGCGTTGCGCACGGTGCGGATCGGGAAGATCGAGGCCAGGCTGGGAAACGACAGCAGCATGGCAATGCCCAGCGCCAGCTTGAAACTCTGGTCAGTGGTCAGGTGCAGGATGACCGGCAAGGCGGTGAGCAGGGCGGCGAACAGCGTCAGCGTGTGCAACGCCAGGAACGCCCAGCGTCGCGGTGCCAGCCATTTGTAGTAGAGCGGGTCGGTGATCGAGATCAGCGCGGCGACCGTCAGCAGGCCGGTGAAAATCAGCTGGCTGCTGTTCCAGGTGGTCGTGATGAAGAAGAACGGCAGGACGAAAAACAGGCTCTCCTGGTGAATCATCTGCGTGGCGTAGCGCAACAGCGGCTGGGGTATTTCCCGCTTGAAAATCCGCGTGAACAGCCGGGTCATGCTGTTCTCGACCATCAGCCAAAGCCAGCTCACCAGCATCAGGATGGCGATCCAGGTCGCCAGGCCCTGCTGGCGGTCCACCAACATGAAACTGCCGACCCCGGAGATGAAACCACCAAGCGCAATGACCCCTGGATAACGCTTCATCAATTCAAGGATGCGCTGGACGTAGAGCGTCAGGTTTTGCATTCGGCGGTTTCACAGTAAGTCGTAGGAAATATCCCTGACAGAGTATCGTCCGGACATCGATGTGACGAGTGCGCACTTTAGTGGCGAGGGGGTTTATTTGTGGCGAGGGGATTTATCCCCGCTGGGCTGCGAAGCAGCCCCACAGACCCCTTGAGTGAAATCGAGCGGCCCTTGATAGCGACTGCTTCGCAGTCGAACGGGGATAAATCCCCTCGCCACAAATGTCCCGAGATCATTCTTCGTGCAGTCGAGCCTTGCGGCGCACCTGCCACACCACCAACCCGAGCAACAGCAACCCCAGCACACCGCCCAACCCCCACACGAGCTCATCATCACTGAGCAGCGGCTTCTCGATGCGCAGGTAACCCGGGTCCTTGAGCAGCTCGCGCAGGGCCACGTTGGCCTGTTCCAGGCTTACCCCCTGCAAGCGCACGGCCGGGTTGGCGAAGCGGCCGTCTTCATAATCGCCCAGGGCGCCCCAATAGTAATCGGCCAGGGCGCTGTTCCCTTGAACCGCCCAGGTCTGATGCGCGATGGCCGCGCGTTTGATGCGCATGAAACTGTCGGGGTCGAGGCCATCCTTGAGCAGCGTATTACGCAGCTCCTCGAGCGCCTGTTCCGCTTGGGGTAGATCCTCGCGGGCCAGGTCCGCGTTCAGGCTGAAAAAGCCAACGCCGCCAAACACCTCGCGCTCGGTCCACGGCCCGTAGGACAGGCCGCGAGCCAGGCGCAGTTGGCGATAGAGCGCCCAGTCCAGGTAATCCTTGAGCAGGTCGAAGGTTTCGTCATGTTGTTCGTCCAGCACCGGCTCCGGGAACAGCCAATGCAGCTTGGCGTTGTTGCCCACCAGGCCACGGATCAGGTTGCGCTTGGTGACCGCTTTGTAGCGGATCTGCGGCAGTGCCTCGTGCGCGCTGGGCTCCACCGGCTCGAGTTCGCCAAAGGCGCGTTCCAGGTAGGCCGGTAGCAGTCGGTCGAGATCGCCGACCACGATCAGCGTCATGTTGTTCGGCGCATACCAGTCCTTGTGCACCTGCTTGAGGCGGGCAAGGGTGAGGTGTCCGACCTCGGCCCGTTCCGCGCAGCGCAGGCCCAACTCAACCGCCAACTGGTTGCTGGCCTTGTGGCCCAGGTCCTGGTGATCGAGCCAGCGTTGCAGGTGGGTGTAGTGGCCGCCGTCTTCGCGTTCCACTACCCGCTTGGCCGCTTCCAGGGCTTTTTCATCGAGGCGGGTGCGGGTCAACAACGCCAGCAGCAGGTCCAGGACTTTGCGTTGATTGCGCGCCGGCGCTTCGATGACAAACGTGGTGTCGGCGTTGCTGGTGAAGGCGTTCCACTCGCCACCCAAGGCTTGCATGCGCTCCTCCAGGCCGCCTTCGCCACTCTCGTCGACGCCGCTGAACAACAGGTGCTCGAGCAGATGTGGCAGTTCCTTGTCGGCACAACTGAAGTCGTCCAGGCCCACGCCAACCACCAGGCGGATCGCCACGTGCCCGCGCTCCGTGCCGGGCTTGAGCATCAGCTGCATGCCGTTGGGCAGC
Source organism: Pseudomonas sp. DF11 (assembly GCF_058148565.1). Lineage (NCBI taxonomy): Bacteria > Pseudomonadati > Pseudomonadota > Gammaproteobacteria > Pseudomonadales > Pseudomonadaceae > Pseudomonas > Pseudomonas sp. DF11. Next base: position 158,421 of record NZ_JBYVYN010000002.1, on the reverse strand, counting down.
GTATAGCCTTCGACCTGGAACCGGTCCAGGGCGACCACGGGCAATGAGCCAAGCAAAAGAAAGGCGAGCAACAGACAACGCATAAAGGCTTCCTGGCGGCTGAGTGGAGGTCCATGGTGCCGGGCAGGCTGTCATCGGCGGATCGTCGCCCGGAGTCGGCTCGCTCCCCCATCGAAATCTATGCGGTGTTCATGACAGCGGGAGCAGTCGGGCCGGTGAACGGTTTCAGGCCCGAGCCATTGTTACTGACTGACCAATGCGCCAGTCGTTCACGGTGAATGGGTAATGTCGGAAATTTCATCCGCCGCCAGCGCGCCGATCTCGGACGTCTCCAGCACCACATAGGCGCTGCCGCAAAACAGCGAATTGAGGCGTCTCATGTCGGCGATCAGCTCCAGGTGCAGGGAACTGGTCTCCAGGCTTTGCACGACCTTGCGCTGCAAGCGGCTGACATGGGCATGGGCCATTCGCCGTTCCTGCGCGCGAAAGCGCCGTTTCTCACGCAGCAACTGGCGGGCGCTTTCCCGATCGGCACTGAGGAACACCGACAGCCCCAGCCGCAGGTTGGCGATCAAGTGGCTGTGCAGCCCGGCCAGCTCCTCCAGGCCTACCTCGGAAAAGGAGCGCCGTTGCGAGGTCTTCTGCTGCTGGACCTTGCGCAACATGCGCTCGATGAGGTCGCTGGCCAGCTTGAGGTTGATCGCCAGTTCGATGATTTCCGCCCAGCGGCGGCTGTCCTGTTCGCTGAGGTCCTCGCGGGGCATTTGCGCCATGTACAACTTGATGGCGCTGCACAACGCCTCAATGTCGTCACTCATGCGCCGTACTTCCTGGGTGACCGCGGTCTGTTCGCCGCGCAGCACGTCGAGCATGGCTTCGAGCATGTTTTCAATCAGGTCGCCGATGCGCAGGGTTTCCCGGGCGGCGTTCGCCAGCGCCAGGCTTGGCGTGGCGAGGGCCGCGAGGTCCAGGTGCCGGGGCGTGGCCGTGCCATTGGTGTTCGGACGTTCCGGCAGCAACCAGGTGCAGAGCCTGGCCATCGGCGCGACGCTGGGCAGCAGCACCAGGCAACGCACGGCGTTATAGAGCAGATGGAAACCGATGACCGTTTCCTGAGGGCTGAAATCCAGGCCGTCCAGCCAGCCCACCAGCGGATCGAGCACCGGAATGATCAGCAACAGCCCGATCAGCTTGTACAACAGGCTGCCCAGCGCCACCTGGCGCCCGGCGGTGTTCTGCATGCTGGTACTGAGGAACGCCAGGACGCCGCTGCCGATGTTGGCGCCGATCACCAGGCCGATGGCCACTGGCAGGCTGATCACCGCGGCACCGGCCAATGTCGCGGTCAACAGCACGGCTGCCAGGCTGGAATAGGAGATCATCGCGAACAGCGCACCGACCAAGGCATCGAGCAGGATGTCGCCGGTCAGCGAGGCGAAGATCACTTTCACGCCCTGGGCGTGGGTGATGGGGGCGGCGGCTTCGACGATCAATTGCAGGGCCAGGATGATCAGGCCCAGGCCAATGCCGACCCGGCCCATTTGTCCGACGCGGGTCTGTTTGCGCGAGAGGAAAAATATCACCCCGAGGAAAATCAGCAGCGGCGACAGCCACGACAGGTCGAGGGTCAGCACCCGTGCCATCAGCGCCGTACCGACATCGGCGCCCAGCATCGTCGCCAGGGCCGGGGTCAGCGCCATCAGGCCCTGGCCGACGAACGAGGTGACGAGCATGGCCGTGGCGTTGCTGCTCTGGACCATGGCCGTGACCATGATGCCGGCGACGAACGCCAACCAGCGCCGGGACATGTTCTGGCCGATGACATGGCGCAGGTTCGAGCCATAGACCCGCAAGATGCCGGTACGCACGATATGCGTGCCCCAGATCAGCAGGGCCACGGCGGAGAGCAAATTGAGCAGGGTCAGCATGAGGAGCCCCCTGTTAGCGTCCCAAAGGGACAAATTGACGATGCCACATTCTTCTTTCTTGTACTTAAGCTGTAGTTGCCGAACGGTTCGAGCGCCAGCATTGCACAGCTAAAGATGGGTTTGAAACAAAACTGTCATAAAAAACCATTCACCAAAGACACCACGAAACCCTGTGGGAGCGAGCCTGCTCGCGATAGCGGTCTGTTAGCCAATGAAGATGTTGAATGTTGCGGCCTCATCGCGAGCAGGCTCGCTCCCACAGGTTTTGCATCCGGCCACTTTCCGGTGGACATGAAAAAGGGGCTCGAAAGCCCCTTCATTCATTGCCCCGCAACCGTTACTGGCCCGGAACATCCTTACGCAGTTTCACCGGATCCTGCTGCTTGCGCTTGCGGGCGATCGCCGTGCGCATCTTGATGTTGATGGCTTCCACCGCCAGGGAGAAGGCCATGGCGAAGTAGACGTAGCCTTTTGGCACGTGCACGTCGAACGACTCGGCGATCAGCACGGTACCGACCACCAGCAGGAACGACAGCGCCAGCATTTTCAGCGACGGGTGCTTGTCGATGAACTCACTGATGGTGCCCGAAGCCGCCATCATCACCAGCACGGCGACGATGATTGCCGCCACCATCACCGGTACATGGGAGACCATGCCGACGGCGGTGATGACCGAGTCCAGGGAGAACACGATGTCGATGATCGCGATTTGGATGATGGTGTAGATGAAGTTGCCGCCCTTGCCCGAAGGCTCGTCGTTGGTTTCATCTTCGCCTTCCAGCGCGTGGTACATCTCCTGGGAGCTCTTCCACAGCAGGAACAAACCACCGAAGAACAGGATCAGGTCACGACCGGAGATACCCTGGCCGAACACTTCGAACAAGTCGGCGGTCAGGCGCATGACCCAGGTGATGGACAGCAGCAACAGGATCCGCGTGACCATGGCCAGCGCCAGGCCGAAGATCCGGGTGCGCGCCTGCATGTGCTTGGGCATGCGGCTGACCAGGATCGAGATCATGATGATGTTGTCGATACCCAGGACAATTTCCAGGGCGGTCAGGGTAAAGAAGGCAACCCAGATTTCCGGGTTGGTCAGCCATTCCATGTGAGTTCCTTTGAGCGAGTGTTAAACCACGACGCCAGCGATGAGCTGGCGGCGTAGTCGTTTGTTGCCGTTACAGTTACAGAGTGCTGAACAGCGGGAAAGTCCCCAACAGCAATGCCGCAACCAGTATGCACAGGCAGACCAGTACTGCCCACTTCAGGGTGAAACGTTGGTGATCACCGAACTCGATCCCGGCCAGCGCTACCAGCAGGTAGGTCGATGGCACCAGCGGGCTCAGCAGATGGACCGGTTGGCCGACGATCGAGGCCCGGGCCATTTCCACCGCCGTGATGCCGTAGTGGCTGGCCGCTTCGGAGAGTACTGGCAACACACCATAGTAAAACGCGTCGTTCGACATGAAGAACGTGAACGGCATGCTTACCAGCGCCGTGATCACTGCCAGGTACGGGCCGAGGAAATCAGGGATTACCGCCAGCAGGCTTTTCGACATGGCATCGACCATGCCGGTGCCGGACAGGATACCAGTGAAGATACCTGCCGCGAAAATCAGACTGACCACCGACAACACGCTGCCGGCATGAGCCGCGACGCGATCCTTCTGCTGTTGCAGGCAAGGGTAGTTGACGATCATCGCGATACTGAACGCCACCATGAACAGCACGGGAAGCGGCAGGAGGCCGGCGATCAGGGTGCACATCAACGCCAGGGTCAACAGGCCGTTGAACCAGATCAGTTTCGGACGGCGAGCATCCGGGAACTGCGAAACGCTGATTTCGCTGTGATCGATCTCGTCGCCGACCAGGTGCAATTCACCCAGGCGCGCCCGTTCACGCTTGCCGTAGAAGTAGGCAATGACCAGGATCGCCACCACGCCGGCGGCCATGGCCGGAATCATCGGCACGAAGATGTCGGATGGGTCCACGTGCAGCGCACTGGCCGCGCGGGCCGTCGGGCCGCCCCACGGGGTCATGTTCATCACGCCACCGGCAAGGATGATCAGGCCAGCCATGATGCGCGGGCTCATGCCGATGCGGCTGTAGAGCGGCAGCATCGCGGCGACGCAGATCATGTAAGTGGTCGCGCCGTCACCATCGAGGGAAACGACGAGCGCCAGGACGGCGGTACCGACCGAAACTTTCAACGGGTCGCCCTTGACCAGTTTGAGGATCTTGCGCACGGCCGGGTCGAACAGGCCGGAGTCGATCATCAGGGCAAAATACAGAATCGCGAACATCAGCATCACCCCGGTCGGGGCGAGCTTGGTGATGCCTTCGAGCATCATCGGACCGATCTTCGGCGCAAAGCCACCGAACAGGGCGAACAGGATCGGGATGATGATCAAGGCGATCAGCGCGGACAGGCGCTTGGTCATGATCAGGAACATGAACGTAATGACCATGGCGAAGCCAAGGAAAGTCAGCATAGGAAATACTCCAGGCGTGGTGCGGCGGGCAAAGGCGAACCGGACAGGTCAGCGCAGGATGCTAAGCACGGGACGGACGGATGGAGTGGGTGCAGCGGGACGGGTAGCAGCGGACATCAGAATCACCATTGTTGTTGTAAAGGGGCCGAATGAGCCTTTGGGGCTCGCTTCTGGCCACCGGTCTTTTGCCGGTAGTGGGGGCGATCCTAATCGCGCAAGCTTTCAGCCAGCTTTCGCAACGCCAGGGAATGATGAGTCGTGCTGATGCCGCGACGAGCAGTGTTCTTGTGGCGAGGGGATTTATCCCCGCTGGGGCGCGAAGCGGCCCTAATCAATGATCACGCCGTGTCAGCTCAAATGCGTGATGTCCTTTTGGGCCTGCTGCGCAGTCCAGCGGGGATAAATCCCCTCGCCACAGAAACCTCAGGTGCTTGCTTTAAACGCCGAAAGATCCAGCGGCCGCACCGCGCCCATCCAGATCGCGTGCTCGGTGTGGTCCATCAAGTCGTCGCCGGTGTCCGGGTGCATGAAAATCACCAGCCCTTTGCGATTGAGCGCCAACCACGGCAGGACCACGCCGATGTACTGCGGATCGAAGGCCAGCTGACAGCTCCAGTCCGGGTGTGGGCCGACCGGGCGTTGGTGGACGCGGCCCATTTTCAGCGGGAACAGTTGCGCCGCTTCCTCGCACAGGGCCCGGGCCTGGTCGAGGGTGTTGGCGTCGAAATATACGTGGGCGTGATAGCCCTTGATCCGCTGCATCTGTCACTCCTTGAAAAGAGGCCGAACCCTCGCCGTTTTCCGCGGGTCAGAGGCCTTATACGCGGAAAAAAAGGAAAAACAGCCATGAAAAACGCCGAAACCCCGGTCATCAAAGTGGTGCTCTATGGTGCCATGAGCAGCCTCGGCAGTGCGTTGATGGCTGAAATGCTACGACGCCAGCACGAAGTCATCGCCATTCTCGACGATCTCACCGCCCTGGCTCCACGCCCGGGCCTGCGGGCCAAGACCGGTGATCTTTTCGATCCGAAGCGGGTCAAGCAAAGTGTGGCCGGCGCCAGTGCCGTGGTGTGTCTGTTGAACGCGCCAGGGTTGCCGATGAACAGCGAACAAGTGGAGCGCACATTGATTCCCGGCCCCGTAGAGCAAGTATTGGCCGTGGATTCACTGATTGCCGGCATGCAGGCGGTGAATATTCCACGGCTGTTCCTGGTGGGTGACTTCGCCGTGCTCGACGAAGAGCCGACGGATGACGATTTGCAGCGCCACGCCGCCGAAGAAGTACTCGATGCGCTGAAGAACAGCACCTTGCAGTGGACCTTGATCAATGCGCCTTACGCCGCGCCAGGCTTGGGCATCGAACATTTCAGCCAAGTCAGTACGAGCCTGGAACCTGGAATGGCCGAATCCCTGGAGCGGCTCAACCGGGTGGCGGTCGGCATCGCCGATGAGCTGCATCTGAACTTGCATGTGGGCGAGCACGTCAGCTTTGTCGAGGCCGTGTAGGCGCGTTAAACGGCAATGGAAGGCAGCGGCAAGCCCGTCAGCGACTCGGCACTGTTGGCCTGTTCTTCCATCAGCCAATCCACGAATTGCCTGATTAATACGCCGCGCCGTTTACGCTGGGGCAAGACCACGTAATACCCCAGCCGCGACAGCACCGTTTCAGCGATCGGACGACACAGCAGCCCCTGCGCCAATAAGTTATCCACAAGGTGACGCCAGCCGATGGCCACGCCCTGGCCGCCAATCGCCGCCTGGATCAGCAATGTGTAGTTATCGAAGCGCAACTGCCCTGGCGCCGGCGGTGACGTGATGCCCAGCTCGCGAAATACGCCACTCCAATCGAACCAGCTACTGCTGTTGCCCGCGCGCAGGTGCAGCAACGGAAATTCCGCCAAGGCCTGGGCGGGCAAGGGCAGGGGGCGTTCCTTGAGCAACAGCGGGCTACACACGGGAAAGACTTCTTCGCTGAACAGCCAGCGACTTTCGCCTTGTTTGAAGCGACCGTCGCCGAACAGCACGGCAACGTCGATATCGGTCCGGAGCATGTTGTGGTTGCGCTCGCTGGTCACCAGGCTGACGTCCACCTGCGGGTTGGCCGCGTGAAAGCGATGCAGGCGTGGCATCAGCCAATAGGCGGCGAAGGCGAAGTCCGTGGCGACTTGCAGCACCTCATGCTGATGCTGGGCGGTGATCGCGCTCAACCCGGCATCGATGCTCTGCAAACCGGCCTGTACCTGCTCGAACAGGATCGTCCCGGCCTCGGTCAGTTCGATGCCGCGGTAGATGCGGTCGAACAACCGTGTACCCAGCTGCTCTTCCAGGCGCTTGATCTGCTGGCTGATGGCCGGTTGCGTGGTGCCCAGCTCAATCGCCGCCGCCGTGAAGCTTTGTTGGCGCGCTGCGGCTTCAAAGGCGCGGAACAGTTCCAGAGACAGGTCACCCAAGGCGTCATACATAAGCTGTGCTTATCCTAGTCATTATCCTGTATGGGCTTTACCCCAAAACCCGGGGGCTACATGCTCAATCGCAGCAATTTCGCATAACTGCCTACTATGGAATGCCGCGAATACATGAAGCGCAAGAACATTCTTTTCATCATGGCCGATCAAATGGCCGCGCCAATGTTGCCGATCTACGGTCCTTCGCCGATCAAGCTGCCGAACCTGACGCGCCTCGCCTCTGAGGGCGTGGTATTCGACGCCGCCTATTGCAACAGCCCGCTCTGCGCGCCGTCCCGCTTTACCCTGGTGAGCGGCCAGTTGCCGAGCAAGATCGGTGCGTACGACAACGCGGCGGATTTTCCGGCGGATGTGCCGACTTATGCCCATTATCTGCGGCGCCTCGGCTACCGTACGGCGCTGTCCGGCAAGATGCACTTTTGCGGGCCGGACCAGTTGCACGGCTACGAAGAGCGCCTGACCAGTGACATTTACCCGGCCGACTACGGCTGGGCGGTGAACTGGGACGAGCCGGACGTGCGGCCGAGTTGGTACCACAACATGTCGTCGGTATTGCAGGCCGGGCCATGCGTGCGCACCAACCAGCTGGATTTCGATGAAGAAGTGGTGTTCAGGGCCCAGCAGTACCTGTTCGACCACATCCGCGAGGACGGTGACCAGCCGTTCTGCCTCACCGTATCGATGACCCACCCACACGACCCGTACACGATTCCCAAGGCGTTCTGGGATTTGTATGACGACAACGACATCCCGTTGCCGCAGACCCCGGCGCAAACGGAGCTCGATCCACATTCCCAGCGGCTGCTGAAGGTTTATGACCTGTGGGACAAGCCACTGCCTGTGGATAAGATTCGTGATGCCCGCCGTGCCTACTTCGGCGCCTGCAGCTACATCGACAGCAACATCGGCAAGCTGCTGCAGACCCTGGAAGACACCGGTTTGCTGGACGACACCATCATCGTGTTCTCCGGCGATCATGGGGACATGCTCGGCGAAAAGGGCCTCTGGTACAAAATGCACTGGTTCGAAATGGCTGCCCGCGTGCCATTGCTGATCAGTGCGCCGGGGCAGTTCGCCAGCGGCCGGGTGAGTGCAGCCGTGTCCACCGCCGACTTGCTGCCGACCCTGGTGGAGCTGGCCGGCGGCACGCTGGAACCAGGGCTGCCGCTGGATGGCCGCTCACTGGTGCCGCATCTGCAAGGGCAGGGCGGGCATGACGAAGTCTTCGGTGAATACATGGCCGAAGGCACCATCAGCCCATTGATGATGATCCGTCGCGGCCCGTGGAAATTCATCTACAGCGAAGATGACCCATGCCTGCTGTTCGACGTGCGCAACGATCCGAAGGAACTGGAAAATCTCAGCCAATCCCCTGAGCATCAATCCCTGTTCGCCGATTTTCTCGCCGAAGCGCGCGCCAAATGGGACATTCCGACGATTCACCAACAGGTGCTCGCCAGCCAGCGACGCCGCCGTTTTGTCGCCCAGGCGCTGACCCTGGGCAAACTCAAGAGCTGGGACCACCAGCCGCTGGTGGACGCCAGCCAGCAGTACATGCGTAACCACATCGACCTCGACGATCTGGAGCGCAAGGCCCGTTATCCACAACCCTGCCAAAACCAATAACGTAAGGGGCAAACACATGCAAAAGTTATCCACAGTACTGACCGCCGGGCTGTTGGCGTTGAGCAGTGTTTCGGCGTGGGCCGAGCAGAGCTGCGAAACCGTGAAAATGGCCGACCCGGGCTGGAGTGACATCGCCGCCACCAATGCCATCACCGGTTTCCTGCTGGACGGGATGGGCTACAAGGCCAAGGTCGACACCCTCGCGGTGCCGATCACCTTCGGTGGCCTCAAGGATGGCCAGGTGGATGTGTTCCTGGGTAACTGGATGCCTGCGCAGCAGGGCTTCTACGACAAGTTCGTGGCCAATGGCGATGTCACGCAACTGGCCAAGAACCTGGACGGTACGGAATTCACCCTGGCGGTACCGGACTATGTCTGGGACGCGGGTGTGCATAACTTTGCCGACTTGAACAAATTTGCCGACAAGTTCGACAAGAAGATCTACGGCATCGGTTCTGGCGCCCCGGCCAACCTTTCCCTGAAAGAAATCATCAAGACCAATGACTTCGGCATGGGCGAATGGAAACTGGTGGAATCCAGCGAACAGGCGATGCTGGCGGAAGTCTCCCGGGCTGTGAAGAAACAGAAGTTCGTGACCTTCCTCGGTTGGACCCCGCACCCGATGAACGTGCAACTGAAAATGCACTACCTCAAGGGTGGCGAGAAGTACTTCGGCGACACCGGTAGCGTCTATACCTTGACCCGCAAGGGTTATGCACAGGCCTGCCCGAACGTTGGCAAGCTGTTGACCAACCTGAGCTTCACCCAGGAAATGGAAAACAGCATCATGGCCGAGGTGGTGAACAACAAAGTCAGCAACGCCGACGCGGCCAAGGCCTGGATCAAGGCGAATCCGGCGGTGCTGGATAAGTGGCTGGACGGCGTGAAGACGGTGGACGGCAAGGATGCGTTAGCGGCGGTGAAGGCCAAGCTCTGACGATCGGTATGCTCCGCGTACATTCCAGGGTTAACGCGGAGCATCGAGCACAACCCGTTGTGGCGAGGGGATTTATCCCCGTTGGGTTGCGGAGCAACCCTAATGTGTCGCCTCGGTGTGTCAGGACAATGGTGTTCAACTGTCTGGGGTTGCTTCGCAACCCAGCGGGGATAAATCCCCTCGCCACAGATAAAACGCCCTCACCACAGGGAGAGCGGCGCGTTGTCCTGATACCCTTGCCCTAAACCCCATCCTTGAGGCCCCATGGCAATCCCCACCCGCCATTCACTCTTTCCCTTCCTGAGCTGGCTGCCCCGACAGACCCGCGCCAGTGTCGGTCGCGACCTGATCGTCGGCCTGAGCGGTGCGATTCTCGCGTTGCCGCAGTCCATTGCCTACGCCCTGATTGCCGGTTTACCACCTGAATACGGCTTGTACGCGGCGATTGTCCCGGTGCTGATCGCTTGCCTGTGGGGCTCGTCCTGGCACCTGATCTGCGGCCCGACGGCGGCGATTTCCATCGTCCTGTATGCCAGCGTCAGCCCTCTGGCCGTGCCCGCCACTGATGACTACGTGACCTTGATCCTGTTGCTGACGGTGTTGGCCGGTATCTTCCAGTGGCTGCTGGGGCTGTTGCGGTTCGGCGCGCTGGTGAATTTCGTCTCGCACTCGGTGGTGCTGGGGTTCACCCTCGGGGCGGCGGTGGTGATTGCGCTGGGGCAGTTGCCGAACCTGTTGGGCCTCGACCTGCCGAACGAAGCGACGGCGTTGAAAGGTTTGCTGATGTTGCTCAGCCACATCCAGGCTGTGGATAAGCCGTCGTTGCTGCTGGGAATAGGCACTTTGGTGCTGGGAGTGGTGCTCAAGCGCTTGCTGCCGCGTTGGCCGAGCCTGTTGATAACCTTGGTGATCAGCAGCCTGGTGGTCTGGTTGTGGCCGGCGATGTTCGGGCATGTGGCATTGGTCAGTGCCTTTGCCGGGCGCTTGCCACCGTTCACGCCGCTGCCGCTGGACCTGGAGCTGATCCTGCGCCTGCTGCCCGGCGCCGTCGCAGTGGGCATGCTCGGGTTGGTCACCAGTCTGTCCATTGCTCGCTCGTTATCGGTACGCTCCGGGCAATTGCTCGATGCGAATCAGGAGGTGAGGGCGCAGGGGCTTTCCAACATCGTTGGAGGATTTTTCTCCGGATCGTTGTCGGCCGGTTCCTTTACCCGTTCCGGCCTCAGCTATGACGCGGGCGCCTGCTCGCCCCTGGCCGGGGTGTTCTCTGCCTTGTGGGTGGCGTTGTTCGCGGTCGCCGGGGCGAACCTGATCGCGCATATCCCGATTCCAGCCATGGCCGGCAGCATTCTGTTGATCGCCTGGGGGCTGGTGGATCATCGCGGCATCCGCGCGTTATACCGGGTGAGCCGGGCCGAATTCGTGGTGATGAGCCTGACCTGCCTGGCCACGTTGCTGCTGGAGCTGCAAACCGCCATCTATGCCGGTGTGTTGGCCTCGCTGTTCTTTTACCTCAAGCGCACCTCGCAGCCGCGAGTGCAGCATTTTCGCGAAGGGGAAGCGGAGATCCTGCGGGTCGGCGGCTCGATCTTTTTCGGGGCCAGCCATTACCTGCAAGCGCGCTTGCAACGGTTGCAGGCGCAGCGGGTGGTCATCGATGCCCAGCAGATCAACTTCATCGATTACTCCGGGGTGGAAATGCTCCATCAGGAAGCCCGGCGCCTGCTTAGCCAAGGGCGTAGCCTGACCTTGCGCATGGCCCGTCCCCAGGTGGTGGAGGAGTTGCTGAAGTTGGAGGGCGCGCAGAAGTGCCCGATTCACTTTGAGGATTGAAGAAGTTGCAGAGAGCTTAAGGCTCACCGCCTTGTGGGCTCACACACCTGTGGCGAGGGGATTTATCCCCGTTGGACTGCGAAGCAGTTCCAAAAAACGGGGCCGCTTCGCGCCCCAGCGGGGATAAATCCCCTCGCCACAATAGCCTAAAGCCTAGAGTGCCAACTGGCGGCGCAGTTCGGCCAGCACCGGCGCGGTGTCAGGGCGTACGCCACGCCACAGGTAGAAGGCTTCGCCGGCCTGTTCGGCCAACATGCCCAGGCCATCCATCGCCACCGCCGCACCGTGTTCGCTGGCCCAACGGCAGAATGAGGTCGGTTCCTTGCCATACATCATGTCGTAGCAAACCGTCTTGCCCGGCTCGATCAAGCTTGTGGCAATCGGCGGCACGTCCCCCGACAGGCTTGCGGAGGTGGCATTGATGATCAGGTCCACCGGTTCTTGCAGCCAGTCGAAACCACTGGCCGAGACCGGGCCCAGGTCGGCGAACAATTCGGCCAGTAATTCGGCCTTCTCCACGGTGCGATTGGCGATGATCACCGAGGCCGGCGCTTCGGCCAGCAGCGGTTCCAGGGCGCCACGCACCGCACCGCCGGCGCCCAGCAACAGGATGCGCTTGCCCTTGAGGTTGAAGCCGGCGTTGACAGTCAGGTCCCGGACCAGCCCGGCGCCGTCGGTGTTGTCCCCCAGCAGGCGGCCGTCAGCCAGTTTGCTCAACGTATTGACCGCTCCGGCCCGCTGGGCCCGCTCGGTCAGGCTGTCGGCCAGGCGGAAAGCGTCTTCCTTGAATGGCACCGTGACGTTCGCCCCACGGCCCTCGCGGAAAAATTCCCGCGCGCAGCCGGCGAAATCCTCCAGGGGCGCCAGCAGAGTGCCGTAGTCCAGTGCTTGCCCGGTTTGTTCGGCGAACAGGCGATGGATCAACGGCGACTTGCTGTGGCCGATCGGGTTACCCATTACAACGTAGCGGTCCATGGATAATCCTCGTTCAGGCCGTCGCCAGCCAATCGCGATCCTGCAGGAAATACTCGGTCAGCCGCGCCTCTTCGCTGCCCGGCTCGGCTTTCCAGTCATAGCCCCAGCGCACTTGTGGTGGCAGCGACATGAGGATTGATTCGGTACGCCCGCCCGATTGCAGCCCGAACAGGGTACCGCGGTCGTAGACCAGGTTGAATTCCACGTAGCGTCCACGGCGGAACTCCTGGAATTCCCGTTGCTTGGCGGTGAACGGGTCGTGCTTGCGGCGGCGTACGATCGGCAGGTACGCCTCGATGTAGGCGTCGCCGATGGCGCGAATGAAGGCGAAGCAGGTGTCGAAATCCCACTCGTTCAAGTCATCGAAAAACAGGCCGCCAATGCCCCGGGGCTCGTTGCGATGCTTGAGGTGGAAGTAGCTGTCGCACCAGGCCTTGTAGCGCGGATATACCTCGGGGCCGAACGGCGCGCAGGCCTGCTCGGCGACACGGTGCCAATGGACGCAGTCTTCTTCCACGCCGTAGTAAGGCGTCAGGTCGAAGCCGCCGCCAAACCACCAGACCGGCTCTTCGCCTTCCTTCTCGGCGATGAAGAACCGCACGTTGGCGTGGGAGGTCGGCACATGGGGGTTGTGCGGGTGGATCACCAGCGACACGCCCAGTGCTTCGAAGCCGCGCCCAGCCAGTTCCGGTCGATGGGCACTGGCCGAGGGTGGCAGGCCACTGCCGAAGACGTGGGAAAAGTTGACGCCGCCCTTTTCGATCACCGTGCCGTTTTCGATCACCCGCGTGCGACCGCCACCACCGGCTGGCCGGGTCCAGGCATCTTCGACGAAGCGAGTGCCGCCGTCCTCGGTTTCCAGGGCGGTGCAGATACGGTCTTGCAAGTCGAGCAGGTAGGCTTTCACGGCCTCGGTGCGAGTGGACATGACATCACCTTGTTCAGGGCTACGCTACGCGGCGTATAGCGGGCCGGTGGCAAATGGGCGCACAGGATACCACCGCACTTGCCGACACCACAGTTGACGACGGTCAAGCTTAGGAGTCCGATAGAAGGCTTGGTTAAAAGTCCCGCGACAAGGAGAAAGTGAAGATGGCCAAACGTATCCAGTTCAGTTCCCACGGCGGTCCCGAAGTGCTCGAGTACGTCGGCTACCAGCCAGCCGAGCCGGGCCCGCAGCAGGTGCGCGTCAGCAACAAGGCGATCGGCCTGAATTTCATCGACACCTACTACCGCAGCGGTCTTTATCCGCCGCCGACGTTGCCGTCGGGCCTGGGTGCCGAGGGCGCGGGTGTGGTCGAGGCGGTCGGTTCAGATGTCACGCGGTTCAAGGTCGGCGACCGTGTGGCGTACGGCAGCGGCCCGTTGGGGGCCTACAGCGATGTGCATGTGTTGCCCGAGGCCAACCTGGTGCATTTGCCCGACTCCATCAGTTTCGAACAGGCCGCCGGCGTGATGCTCAAGGGGCTTACCGTGCAATACCTGCTGCGTCAGACCTATGAACTCAAGGGTGGCGAAACCATCCTGTTCCACGCCGCCGCCGGTGGCGTGGGTTCCTTGGCCTGCCAGTGGGCCAAGGCCCTGGGCGTGAAGCTGATCGGCACCGTCAGCTCGCCGGAAAAAGCCGTCATTGCCAAAGCCCATGGCGCCTGGGAAACCATCGACTACAGCAAGGAAAACGTCGCACAGCGGGTGCTGGAACTGACTGACGGCAAGAAGGTGCCTGTGGTGTACGACGGGGTCGGCAAGGACACCTGGCTGACCTCCCTGGACTGCGTATCGCCCCGGGGCCTGGTGGTGAGCTTCGGCAATGCCTCGGGTGCGGTGGACGGCGTGAACCTGGGGATTCTCGCGGCCAAGGGCTCGCTGTACGTCACCCGCCCGACCCTGGCGACTTACGCCAACAACGCCGAAAACCTGCAACGCATGGCCGATGAGCTGTTCGGGATGATCAATAGCGGCAAGATCACGGTGGACATCAACCAGCGTTATCCACTGGCGGAAGCGGCCAAGGCTCATACCGAGTTGTCGGCACGGCGCACGACCGGGTCGACCATTCTCCTGCCCTGATTCAGAGGTTGCTAAAGAACCTGTGGGAGCGAGCCTGCTCGCGATAGCGGTATGTCAGCCAACATCAATGCTAACTGACCCACCGCTTTCGCGAGCAGGCTCGCTCCCACATTCATTCTGTGGTGTTCATAAATGCTGTGTTCACCACAAAACCTTTGTGGGAGCGGGCCTGCTCGCGAAAGCGGTGGGTCAGCTTGCATCAATGTTGGATGTGCCGGCGCCTTCGCGAGCAGGCTCGCTCCCACATTCATTCTGTGGTGTTCATAAATGCGGTGTTCACCACAAAACCTTTGTGGGAGCGGGCTTGCTCGCGAAAGCGGTGGGTCAGCTTGCGTCAATGTTGGATGTGCCGGCGCCTTCGCGAGCAGGCTCGCTCCCACATTCATTCTGTGGTGTTCATAAATGCTGTGTTCACCACAAAACCTTTGTGGGAGCGGGCTTGCTCGCGAAAGCGGTGGGTCAGCTTGCATCAATGTTGGATGTGCCGGCGCCTTCGCGAGCAGGCTCGCTCCCACATGGGATCTGTGTCGAAGAGGGGATGTGTGTTCGGGTTCAGTCCGGCCGCACCACTTTGCCGGTCGCCAGGTCACGAATCACGCTGGGATTCTTGCGCCCACCCAGGTTGCCACCCAACACCAGATCGATCTGCCCGCGAAAATACTGCTCGACACGAATCCGCGTGCGCGCCGCCGGGCGTCCTTGCGGGTTGGCCGAGGTGGACACCAACGGCCCCACCAGTGAGCACAAGTCGCGCACGGTGGGATGATCGCTGACCCGCAGCGCGACGGTGTCGTGCACCCCGGTGATCCATTCCGGCAACAGGTTCTGGTGCGGCACCAGCCAGGTATTGGGCCCCGGCCAGGTGCTGGCCATGCGGTCCATCCAGGCTTCGGGGAAGTCTTCGAACAGAAAGTCGAACTGGTGAATGTTGTCCGCCACCAGGATCAGCCCTTTGTCGGGCAGCCGCGACTTGATCGCCAGCAGGCGTTCCACCGCCTCCTCGTTCCAAGGGTCGCAGCCCAGGCCCCAGACCGCTTCGGTTGGATAGGCAATCACCGCCCCGGCGCGAATTTCTCGCGCGGCTTGTTGCACACGCCAACTGTTGACCATGAAAGATTCTCCCGCAACGCAAATAAGGCTGTGGGCAGTTTACCGATCTTCCTCATAAAACCTAGCGCGCGAACCAGCGTCCGTTGTCACAGGTGGCGCGTCCTTCCATTTCCAGCTCGGTCAGCGCCGCCAGCACCTTGGGCAAACCCCAGCCGCTGGCGTCGGCCAGCGCTTCGCTGCTCAGCGGCGCGGCATGCAGCAGGCGTAGCAGCGGATGGGTCACGGGCACGGGTTCCGAGGCCGGCGGTAACTGTTGCCAACCGCGCAGCGCCTCAAGGATGTGCTCGACGGTTTCCACCAGCGCCGCACCGTCGCGGATCAACTGATGGCAGCCTCGGGCCCCGGGGTGATGGATCGATCCAGGGATGGCGTAGACCTCGCGACCCTGTTCCGCCGCCAGTCGGGCGGTGATCAGCGAACCGCTGGCGACACTGGCCTCGACCACCAGCACACCCAGGGACAAGCCACTGATGATCCGGTTGCGACGCGGAAAGTTGCTGGCATGGGGCGGCGCGTCCAACGGGAACTCCGACAATACCGCGCTGCCTTGGGCAATCATCGCGTCCGCCAGCCGACGATTGCGCTGTGGATAAAAATTTTCCAGGCCGGTGCCCAGCACCCCGACGGTGCGCCCGCCCACATCCAGCGCCGCCTGATGAGCCGCCGCATCAATGCCCAGGGCCAGGCCGCTGGTGATGACAAAACCGGCCCCGGCCAGGCTGCGGGAAAACGCTGCCGCGGTGTCCATGCCCGGCCGCGATGCCCGACGACTGCCGACCATCGCCAACTGGGGTTTTTCCAGGATCGAGGTGTCGCCGGCGACGAACAGCAGCGGCGGCGCGTCGCTGATTTGTGCCAGCAGTGCCGGATAGTCGGGTTGGTCCCACATCAGTAAATGCTGGTCCGCACGCTCTAGCCAGGCCAATGCATGGGCGGCGCCGTCACGCACATCGGGGTTGCGCCGGGCCTCGGCGCAGGCCAGCGGCAAGCCCAATGCGCGCCAGGCGCTGGCCGGTGCGCTGATGGCCTTGGACGCCGAGCCGAAGGCCTCCATCAGGGTCATGAACCGCTTGGGTCCCAGTTCCGGCAAGCGTTGGAGGCGTAGCCGGGCCTCCAGTTCCGCAGGGGAAACCGGAGCAGATTCAGGTAATGACATGCGATCATCCTTGACCGTTATAAGTCCCGTACAAACGGGAACAAGCTGTGGATAACTCTGTTGGTAACTTGTGAGACCCGTTATGGATTACGGACCTTGTCGAGCACTGCCAACGAGCGCGAGGCGTACAGCACCAGGCCGTAGCTGAGCTTGTCGTAGGTGCGGAACACCATCAGCAGGCCAGCGCGCTCATCGGGGATTTTCACCGGCTCTCCGGTGATGCGGTCGCGTACGGTTTCACCGGTCTTCATCACCGCCAGCACATTGCCTTCGGTCAGTCCGTCACGGCGGCCCTTGTTCAGGGTGACCACGTCCAGCGCGCCGATCTGGGTCACGCCCCGGGGCACGTCCAGGATCAACCCGTTGATGTCCGATTTCGGCGCGCTGGGCATGAACGTCGAATTGATCGAGCGCTCTTCGCCGCTGAACAGGCGATCACCCAGGCGTACTTCCTGGGTGGTGCGTTGCAGGGCCAGGGTGGTGACGTCGCCTTCGGTGGCGACCACCTCGCCACCGCCGATGTCGTCGGCGTTGATGCCCAAAAATTCCTTGGTATCTGGATCGGTGTAGACCTTGCCCTGGCGGAAGATGCCGTACGCCGACTGGCCCGCATCGAACGAGCCACGGGCAAAGACCCGATCCCCCATACCGCTGAGGACCCGTTCGGCATTGCCGGCGACGATATATGGCGCCTTGTTGAACTCCTCAGGCGTGTCGACGATGCGATTGCTTAGCAAAAAACTGTTGATGGCTTGCAGCGGAATGCTCGGGATGGCATCGGCCACCGGCGAGCTGCGAATGCGCGGCGACAGCTTGATCGTGCCGCGGGAGGCGCCGCGATTGAGGGTCAGGCGCGGTTGGCCGTTGACGTAGACCAGCGACAGGGTATCGCCGGGATAGATCAGGTTGGGGTTTTCGATCTGCGGGTTGGCCTGCCAGAGCTCCGGCCATTTCCACGGCTCGCGCAGGAATTTGCCGGAAATGTCCCAGAGTGTGTCCCCCGTCACCACTGTGTATTGCTGGGGAAAACCTTCCCGAAGTTGCACTTGCCCGTGCGCGATACCGGCCGAGGCCAGGAGCAGCAGGGCGAGTAGTGATTTCCTCATGCGGTGAATCCCTTTATTATGTGCGTTCGCGTAAAACGCCAGAGCCCCCGTGGCTCGCTCCGTGAGGCGCTATTCTTCACAAGAGCAACGTTTTACAACGGTAGCCTGCATCCCAAGACACGCCAGGCCAGCCACCCGACTTTACCTCACACGTGCATTTATCAAGCTTATGGCCATTTTGAACATTCTCGAATTCCCGGACCCGCGCCTGCGCACTATCGCCAAACCGGTGGCCGTAGTGGACGACGAAGTGCGTCAGTTGGTCGACGACATGTTTGAAACAATGTATGAGGCGCCAGGCATCGGCCTTGCCGCGACCCAGGTCAACGTGCACAAGCGTATCGTCGTGATGGACCTCTCCGAAGACCGCAGCGAGCCGCGGGTGTTCATCAACCCCGAGTTCGAAACCCTGACCGACGAGATGGAGCAATACCAGGAAGGCTGCCTTTCGGTGCCGGGCTTCTATGAAAACGTCGACCGCCCACAGAAGGTCAAGATCAAGGCCCTGGACCGTGACGGTCAACCTTACGAACTGATCGCCGAAGGCCTGCTGGCGGTGTGCATCCAGCACGAGTGTGACCACCTCAACGGCAAGTTGTTCGTCGATTACCTGTCGACCCTCAAGCGTGACCGGATCAAGAAAAAACTGGAAAAACTTCATCGCCAGAATGCTTGATGCCCCCCTTCAAAGGCTTGCCGCGGCAAGCCTTTTTCTTTTTGCGACTGCTTTGAAATTGAGAGCTTCCCATGACTGAGCCACTGCGCATCGTCTTTGCCGGCACTCCCGAATTTGCCGCCGAACACCTCAAGGCCCTGCTGGCCAGCCCCCACGAAATCGTCGCGGTCTACACCCAGCCGGATCGGCCGGCCGGTCGCGGGCAAAAACTGATGCCCAGCCCGGTCAAGCAGTTGGCCCTGGAGAATGGTCTCCAGGTGTTGCAGCCGCCGACCCTGCGTGATGCCCAAGCCCAGGCCGAACTGGCGGCGCTGAAGCCGGATTTGATGGTGGTGGTCGCCTACGGCCTGATCCTGCCCCAAGTGGTGCTGGATATCCCGCGCCTGGGTTGCATCAACAGCCACGCCTCGCTGTTGCCACGCTGGCGCGGTGCGGCGCCGATCCAGCGTGCCGTGGAAGCCGGCGACGCGATGAGCGGCGTCACGGTGATGCGCATGGAGGCCGGGCTGGACACCGGACCGATGCTGCTCAAGGTCAGCACCCCCATCAGCGCCGAAGACACCGGCGGCAGCCTGCACGACCGCCTCGCACTGATCGGCCCGCCGGCCGTGGTCCAGGCCATTGCCGGCCTGGCCGCCGGCACGCTGGAAGGCGAAGTGCAGGATGACAGCCTCGCCACCTACGCGCACAAACTGAACAAGGACGAGGCCCGCATCGACTGGAGCCGCCCGGCCATCGAGCTGGAGCGCCTGGTACGGGCCTTCACCCCCTGGCCGATATGCCACAGCACCTTGAACGGCGAAGCCCTGAAAGTGCTGGCGGCCAGCCGCACCGAAGGCAAGGGCACACCGGGCGAAATCCTTGGCGCCAGCAAGGACGGCCTGGTGGTGGCCTGCGGTGAACAGGCGTTGTGCCTGACGCGCCTGCAACTGCCTGGCGGCAAGGCGCTGAACTTCAGCGACTTGTTCAACAGCCGTCGTGAGAAATTTGCCGTCGGCACGGTCCTGGGCCAAGCGGCGGACGCCTCATGAACCCGCGTCTGGCCGCCGCCAAGGCACTGGCTGCCGTCCTCAACGGCAAAGCCTCGCTCAACAGTTCCCTGCCGACCCAACTGGACAAGGTGGAAGACCGTGATCGCGGTTTCACCCAGGACCTGGCGTTCGGCACCGCCCGCTGGCAGCCGCGCTTGTCGGCCCTGGCGGCCAAGCTGTTGCAGAAGCCGTTCAAGGCCGCCGATGCCGACGTCGAAGCCTTGTTGCTGGTGGGGCTCTATCAATTGCTCTACACCCGCGTCCCGGCTCACGCCGCCATCGGCGAAACCGTGGGCTGCGCCGACAAGCTGAAAAAGCCCTGGGCCAAGGCCCTGCTCAATGCTGTGTTGCGCCGCGCCCAACGGGAAAGCGAAGCCCTGCTGGCCGAGCTGGAACATGATCCAGTGGTGCGCACCGCGCACCCGCGCTGGTTGCAGAAATCCCTGAAGGCGTTCTGGCCCGAGCAGTGGGAAGCCATCTGCGCGGCCAACAATGCCCATCCACCGATGATCCTGCGGGTCAACCGTCGTCACCATGGCCGCGATGCCTACCTGGCCTTGCTGGGCGAGGCGGGCATCCCGGCCATCCCGTGCCAGTACAGCCGCGACGGCATCGTCCTGGAAACCCCCGGCGATGTGCGCGCACTGCCGGGCTTCGCCGAGGGCTGGATCAGCGTCCAGGACGAAGCCGCGCAACTGGCCGCCGACCTGCTGGAGCTGGCGCCCGGCCAACGGGTGCTGGACGCCTGCTGCGCACCGGGTGGCAAGACTTGTCACATCCTCGAGGTCGAGCCGAAGCTGGCCGGCGTGGTGGCGGTGGACCTGGAAGCCAAGCGCCTGGTGCGGGTGAAGGAAAACCTCGAACGCCTGGGCCTGGAGGCGGAGCTGATCGCCGCCGATGGCCGCGATACCGCGGCCTGGTGGGACGGCAAGCCGTTCCAGCGCATCCTGTTGGACGCGCCATGCTCGGCCACCGGCGTGATCCGCCGGCATCCGGACATCAAGCTCACCCGTCAGCCGGACGACATCGCCGCACTGGCTGTGCTGCAAGGCGAACTGCTCGATGCCCTGTGGTTGACCCTGGAAGTCGGCGGCATGCTGCTCTACGCCACCTGTTCGACCTTGCCGACCGAGAACACCGAAGTGATCGAAGCCTTCCTCGCCCGCACCCCGGGCGCCCGCGAGCTGGACATCGCCAGCCAGGCCGGCCTCAAGCAACCCCATGGCCGCCAGTTGCTGGCCCAGGAAGGCGGGCATGACGGGTTCTACTACGCCAAGCTGATCAAGATCGCCGCCGCACGCGGTTAAAACCGATTCGATAGGGAGTGAGTGGATGAAAATCATCATCCTCGGCGCAGGGCAGGTCGGTGGTTCGCTGGCGGAACACCTGGCCAGCGAGGCCAACGACATCACCGTGGTCGACACCGACGGCGAACGTCTGCGCGACCTCGGTGACCGCCTCGACATCCGTACCGTACAAGGTCGCGGCTCTTTGCCTACGGTGCTGCGCCAGGCCGGCGCCGACGATGCCGACATGCTCGTGGCGGTGACCAACAGCGACGAAACCAACATGGTCGCCTGCCAGGTCGCCCATACGTTGTTCCACACCCCGACCAAGATCGCCCGGGTGCGCGAAGCGGCCTACCTGACCCGCGCCGACCTGTTCGACAACGAAGCGATCCCGGTGGACGTGCTGATCAGCCCCGAGCAGGTGGTGACCAACTACATCAAGCGCCTGATCCAACACCCGGGCGCCTTGCAGGTGATCGACTTCGCCGAAGGCAAGGCGCAACTGGTGGCGGTCAAGGCCTACTACGGCGGGCCGCTGGTGGGCCAGCAACTGCGCCAGTTGCGCGAGCACATGCCCAATGTCGAGACCCGGGTCGCGGCGATCTTCCGCCGTGACCGACCGATCCTGCCCCAGGGCGACACGGTGATCGAAGCCGACGACGAGGTGTTCTTCATCGCCGCCAAGGCGAACATTCGCGCGGTGATGAGCGAAATGCGCCGCCTGGACGAGAACTACAAACGCATCGTCATCGCTGGTGGTGGGCAGATCGGCGAACGCCTGGCCGAAGCCATCGAAAGCCGCTACCAGGTCAAGATCATCGAGATGAACCCGGCTCGCTGCCGCTACCTCTCGGACACCCTCGACAGCACCGTGGTGCTGCAAGGCAGTGCCTCGGACCGCGACCTGCTGTTGGAAGAAAACATCGCCGACGCCGACATCTTCCTGGCCCTGACCAACGACGACGAAGCCAACATCATGTCGTCGCTATTGGCCAAGCGCCTGGGGGCGAAGAAGGTCATGACCATCATCAACAACCCGGCCTACGTCGACCTGATCCAGGGCGGCGACATCGACATCGCCATCAGCCCGCAACTGGCGACCATCGGCACCTTGCTCGCCCACGTACGCCGTGGCGACATCGTCAGCGTGCACTCCCTGCGCCGTGGCGCGGCCGAAGCCATCGAGGCGATTGCCCACGGCGACGCCAAGTCCAGCAAAGTCATCGGCAAGGCCATCCGCGACATCGGCCTGCCACCCGGCACCACCATCGGCGCGATCATCCGCGACGAAGAAGTGCTGATCGCCCATGACGACACCATGATCCAGACCGGCGACCATGTGATCCTGTTCCTGGTGGACAAGAAGCACATTCGTGATGTGGAGAAGCTGTTCCACGTGGGGTTGAGTTTCTTCTGATCCAAAGTATGCAGTGACAGGAAGGGCCTCATCGCGAGCAGGCTCGCTCCCACAGAGGATCTCCATTGCTCACAAATATCGTGGGCAACCCCAACCCCTGTGGGAGCGAGCCTGCTCGCGATAGCTATCTAGCAGCCAACGGATCAACCCCTGACACAACCGATAAGGACGCCGCCATGCTCGACTCCCTGGAAAAAATGCTCGCCAAAGGTGTGGATAACTCATTGCTGCGCTTCGGCCTGGGCAAGGGTTACCTGGACCTTGGCGACTTCACCCGCGCCGCCGAACACTTCCAACGCTGTGTCGAATTCGATCCCAAATACTCAGCCGCCTGGAAACTGCTGGGCAAGGCCCATCAAGGCCAAGGCGATGCCGCAGCAGCCCGCCAAGCCTGGGAACAAGGCCTTGAAGCCGCCCGCGCCCATGGTGACAAACAGGCCGAAAAGGAAATGACCGTGTTTCTGAAGAAGCTGGATCGCCACTCCTGACAAACTTGCAGCCCAACACAGCCCCCCTGTGGCGAGGGGATTTATCCCCGCTGGCTGCGCAGCAGCCCCAAACAGCCAACGCGGTTTGTCTGGCCGCTTAACTGACAAACATTCACCGCTCCAACATTGGTCCCCGACGCACCCTCTCGACACCAGTCATCAAGACTTGCCTGAAGACGCACATGTCCGAATTTCCCACATGATCATTGCCCTTGGGGTTGTCCCTGAAGCGGCGGCGGTTTGAGCAGATTAGCTGAACGGAAAAGGGAACGTATTTAATATCAGAAATAAATTCGTCCCCTTATTCCGAAAGCCCTGTAGTCCATCTCCTAAGTTGTCATTGAGGTATTGAGCCTCCTATCTCTCCGTGCTTCATTAGAAATCCAGACAAGCAGTTCTGGCCACAGCGCATCTAACTTTTCGATCAAAAGGACTTGAGCTCATGAAGCAGAACGGAATTGACTTACCCCCGACTCAGGTAAATGGTACGTGGCGCGGCTCTTTAGGAGGATATTGGTCCACGGACGGTATCATCATTGATGGTACTTATATATTTCCACCGCCTCAGCCAGATGTACTAACAGAAGATGATGATTTTTACATAACTGATCTTGTAAAAACTCAAACCGGACTGGACGACTTCACTTTCAATCTCAAAATTCTCGACAAGGCTATAAATCATAAAAACGCTTATGGCGCAATAAAAGATATATGGCAGATTGTCGAGCGGGAACGCGGTTGGGTAGCTCCTTATTGGCGCATAAATGACGTTTTCTTCAAAAATAAAGCTATTTGCTTTAGTTTGGCTGACGCGCTTGAGAGAAGCGGTTTTACGTCGAGGGAAGCTATTATAGCCATCGCCCACTCAAAATACGCCCGCAGTACAACATTCAAACTGGAAACACCAAAGTTATCTGGAGGTACATTCAGCCCGGTTAAAGCATTGGCGCACTATTTATGGGGGAAGGGAGAGAAGCTTGAGGTCGATATCAATACTATTGGTTTACAAATAAGAGAGCACAAGCTCTCATTATTGAAACAGACTATCGAGAGCACTAAATCACCGGGTACGTATCATCTGGTGGACCCAAAGGTGGCTTACGACACTGGTAAAGACAGTCTCATCAGTGGTGCTTACCTTGGGCGAATCACGCTCCATGTTGAGGGTGATTTCATTCGCAGCCAAGATACATCTTGGCAGTTCCTGGGAACAGTCAAAGCCTATCACGACTTTTATGACTTCGATAAAAGCGATAGACCGCTCGCGCTTGAGCAACTAACTACGGCTGGCAGAGCCCTACCGGGAACTGGGTACGAAATAAATATTTCGGGCGAGCATAAAATCCACTTGATAGGAAAAGGCTTTCAGACTCCTAACTTCTAAACAGTAGTGCCATGGCATCGGGTAGCACTGTTGTCATGGCGCAAGGACAAAAACATGAAGATAAGGCATTCGTTGTTTTTTTATTTGGCAAGTCTCTCAGCTACTCCAATAATCGGTGGCTACAATTTATACTTTAACTTAGAGAATAATTTATATGCGGCCGAACATGACACTATCGCTATCCCATTCACAGCAATCATCTGCACGCTGCTCATATCTCTGCTAATTTTAGTGTTACAGCGACCTTATCGGTTAAGAAAATCAAACAACATGCCCCCCTCCCTTCTTACAAAATCCGCAAGCGCCCTCGCCACAATCGTAACGTCGGTCCTATTGGTTGATAATCTAATCTACTGGTTGCACCCAAACCATTTGCCAACTTTTCTGATATTTTTAATGGCTTCCTATTTTTATATCTATTATCAGCTGCAGCTTTATGGCATTAAAATTGGCGACCCTAATCGCTAGTTTCAGGACGCTGCCGGCAATTCGAAATCATTTGAATCCCATACGTTCGTTGTAGCAGTGAAAAGGGGATTTATTTGCGGCAAATAAATCCCCTTTTACCCAAAAAAATGACCGTGTTCCTTAAAAAAAACTGGATCGCCAGCGCTAACAAACTTCCAGCCCAGCCCCTGTGGCGAGGAGCTTGTTCCCGCTTGAGTGCGCAGCACTCATAAAATCCTCACCTCGGCGGCGCGTCACTGCACCGACAAAGTTCGAGTCATAGAGCGGGTTGTGTCGATATGCCACAGCCGGCCCTGATGGTCGAAAAGCACCCATTCATTGCCCACGCAACGCAGTTGCGCATGATGCAGCGGCCAGTGCAGGACGGCGCATAACCGGTCATTGTGGCGGTGAATGAAGTGCCAGCGTGCCTCGTCGTCGCCGGTTGCGTAGCAGACCACCAGCCACTGCTCGAACGAGTAGATGTGCAACGGATCGGTAAACTCTTGAACCAGACCGAGCAAGGGATAGCGCTTGCTCGTCCCGCCTTCGTACGCCCTCAGCATGGGATCGCTGTCGGCTTCATGCTCGATCCAGAACTCAGTGGTTCGGCCTGCCGCGTTATACACCTGCCAACTGTGTTCCTGACGCCTCGCGGGTATAGGTTCGCGGCTGAGCAATCGGCGGTCGGGCAGGCGGTAATGCCAGAGCTGGAAATTGTGTGGGGTTTCCAGCAATACGGATTCGTTGCGCTCGTCATCCCGAAGGAAAGTAACCTGCCCGGGCAGATCGCCGACGTGCCAGAGTGTTTCGAATCGGCGATCCACGTCCACGACGCGCAATTGCGAGCCGCGGCCGACGGTCCAGCTCGTGCCGTCGAAATTCTTGGCGAAGGCGTCCAGCATCAGCACGCCCAGATCACTGGCGCTGCGATTGACCAGATCCAGTTTGCAGATGCGCCAGACGTCGCCGCGACGCGCGAGCGCCAGCGCGACCTGTCGGCTGTGGCCCAGCACGATGGTCTGGGCGGGCACCGGAAAGTGAAAGACCATCTTGCCGCTAGCCTCGACCACCGATGCGCCAGCTTCGCCCAATGCCAGGAGATAGCGTCCGTCGGTCAAGGGCACGGCATCGCAGAGCGTCCGGTTGCCCCTTTCTGGCGCCGTGAACGACAAGGGGTCGCTTACCCGCTCAAGGCCCTGATTAAGAAGTTTGTTCTTGGGAAGGGCGCTGCCGGGCAAGTCCGCTTGTAGCAATTTGTCCTTGCTCATTTTTACCAGCGCTTGAAGCTGGTTCTGGGTGAGATGAGCGTGTGGCCCGGCCTGATCGCAGATCATCGCCCGCACGGTCGCGGCAGCCAGCCAGGCCAGCGCGGGACTGTGGGCCTTGTGCGCCAGCAGCGCCTGGGCCAAGGTGGCGCGCTCCGTAATCCGCTCGGGGTCGTTGCGCAGTTTTTCGACCCAGCTTTGGTATGTCGAGAGGGTGTCGGGAAGCAGGATAGCCCGTTTCACCAGCGCGCCGATCGCCAGGCTACCTCCTGCGGCCTCGGCGGCCAGCAGCCATTGCGTGGCGCGTTCGTGTTCTGCCGGCAGACTCCAGATCACGTCTACCGCCTGCAACCACAGCCCTTTTTCGGTCAGGGCCAGCGCCCATTCCAGGCGCAGACGCGCGGCGGCTTCCGGCCATTTCTTTTCGAGCAGGAGGACGGCATCGGCGAACGCGTTGTCGCGCCGTGCGACTTGCAACGCTCGCTGCCAATCTCCTGCCAGGCATAGCAGGCGCACGATGGTTGAGCTGGGCATATCCCAGGCCAGCGCAAGGTCGGCCGCCTGTTGGTGGCGCTGGTGTTTTTCCAGGTAGTCGAGGGCTTCATGTCGTGCCCTCAACAGCTCGGCCAGGACAAACACGGCTTCCTCGATACGCCCTTCGCGATCCAGTCGCTCAAAGGACTGTCGGTAGACCTGCTTGAGGTGGGTTCCAAGATCTGCCTCAAACAGCATGCTGGTGCGAGGCCCTGAGTGCTGGGTGAGTGTCAGATCCTGGCGCCTGTTGGGCGTGCCGAAGGCTTGACCTGCATCGCCCTGGCCGCCACCCAGCGGGATGGCGTGGCGCAGTGCTTCTTCCAGGTCGCCGTTTTCGAACATTTCCAACATGCGTTGCATGTAAGCGGCCTGCCGCTTTCCGTAAAGCGCTGACAGGCGTGAATTCTGGGTCAGGCGCGTCAGCCAGCGCCGCCATCTGGCCGGGCCACGTGACTGGCCCGACGCCCTTGGCGGCACGGTAGGCTTCGATGATCGGGCGGCATTGGCGGTAGCGGCAGTGGGCGTGTTGCTTGCTGCCGAGAGTGTGCCATTGCGCCGCATCCAGGCACGCACGGCCATCAGTATCAGGGTGAAGAGTGCCGCGCCGATGACTGTCCAAACCAAGACACTGCCCAGATCGAATGTGGAGGGATCCACAGGGCGTGGCGGCTTGGCTCTCTCAGCGGCAGGAGTAGCGGTCGGCAAGTACGAACCGTTGAGGGAAAGAATTCGATAAAGGCCAATACCCACGGCCAGCGCAATTAAACCTAGCAGGCCGTTTTTCAACTCGCCGGTACTATGCCGGTTGTTCGCCGGGCCTGGCGTGTGACGCGCCGCAGGTACGCCAGGCGTGGCGGCCTGACGCTGGCGCTCCAGCAGGGCTTGCATCACCGCCTCCCGCTCGGGGCTGACCGGCGCAAGCGAGTCACCCAGGATTTCCCGTATGTCGGTCTGTACCGCCAGCGGATCGGCTAGCGGTTCCGGCAATACGTCCTGGCAATCGTAGGTGTCGAGCAGTGCGTACTGGCTGACGTCGATCCATTGACCGGGGGTCAGCGTAGTGGCGTCGCGCAGGTGCAGGGCATTGACCTGGGTGCCGCGTACCAGCCAGACATCGGCGTGGGCCAGGCGCTGCATTTCTTCAGGACTCAGCCGGGCTGAGCAGAGCGTTCGGCCCTGGCGGATCAG
The DNA here is from genome assembly GCF_058148565.1 of Pseudomonas sp. DF11. Taxonomy (NCBI): domain Bacteria; kingdom Pseudomonadati; phylum Pseudomonadota; class Gammaproteobacteria; order Pseudomonadales; family Pseudomonadaceae; genus Pseudomonas; species Pseudomonas sp. DF11. The sequence continues at coordinate 131,004 of NZ_JBYVYN010000002.1, read as the reverse complement.
CGGCCAGCCAGCGAGCCCTTCACAAAGCATGGCGCGTGCCTTGGGATAGCGCAGCAGGTCGCCGTCGGCAAAGCGATAGGCCCTGGCGTCGGTTTGCCAGTGGGTGAGTATCAGCCGCGCCCGTTCCTGCTCGCTGAAGCGCTCTACGGGGAACCACAGTGCCTCGATCGGTTGATAGCCGCTCAGTGCCGGCCGGCGAATAATGACTGCATCAGGTCCGGACATGGGTGTCGTCCTCCGGCTGCGTTTGTGCCTGATTGCACATGACCTGCAACACCCTGCGCTCGTCCCGGACCGAATACACCACCAGTTCCCGAGCCTTGGTCAGGGCGGCGACCAACCCGCTCATCGGGCAAAAGCTGATCCTGGCAATGGTCTCGTTGGTGGTGAACAGCACATGTTGCTCACCCCGGCAGTACAAGGCGACGGTCTGCTGGTTGGGGCCGAGCAAGACCATGGAAAACGCCTCGTCCTCCCCAATCAGCAATCCCAGGCCTTTCCAGCCCGGTGCCAGGTCGACCTGGCTGGTCTGAAGGTCGGGAGCCACCATCTGCCACCGCTGCTGCCCGTCGACCAGGCGCATCCACGCGCAACCGTGGAAGGCTCTTTCCCAGAATGGACTTGCCGGGAACAGCACCTGATCGATGTCGACGTCTTTCGCCGTGCCGATCACATGGCCCGTGGACTGGCTGATCCAGGGATTGATGCGGTGGACATACAATCGACCGGCATCGTGGCGCAGATAGGCCAGCATGCTGCGATCGACCTGCTCCATGCCCACCACCTTATCGGCGATCGAGTGGGTGACACCGGGCTGGTGCGGAGTGGGCAGCTTGCCGTTGTCGACCACCCAGAAGGCCAGATGACCCTGGCCGTCGAGCAGGAAAACCCTGCCGTAGGTGCCGTTGTGCAACCACGCCACGGGCAGCAACGTGGCAGTGCCTGGGGGCAACTGCAGTTGGTCACGCTCAGGCCGGGTGACGGGTTTGAGGCCAGGCATGTTCCAAAAGACCAGTTGCTCGTCGAGGCTCAGGATCGCACCGGGCATGCGGCCCGGGAACGTGATCGCCAGCGGCGTGCTGCGGTTGTTCCAGAGAGTCCGGCGAACATCGAGCGGTTTTTTCTGCCGGGGAGCCGGAAGCTTGATCACCACAAGCCCAGGCTCGTCGAGCAGTTTCAGGGCGACATGGAAGCCGCTGCTGGCAATGATCGGGGCCAGCGTCAGCGCAACCCGTGGAATGAGGGCCTTGACCGCGGTGCGAGCCATCTGTCGCGCGACATCGAACTCGCCCTTGATCAATTGCAAGGCAAGGCGCTGGTCGGGATTGGGCAGGGCAACTTGACGGGTGGCCCCATTTTGCAGCGTGACCATCAGGCTGCGGCCATCGAGGCTGCCCTGTATCTGGACCCGATGAGTGCAGGAGCGGGCGTCGGTGGCGGGCAGTCGTTGGCCGACGATCCAGCGCTCGCCGCTGTCGTAATCCTGCTCCGACAACCAGGCGCGCCAGGTGTGCCAGTGCTCATCGCTGACGGTCTGATACGTACGGGCGTCGAGCAGTTGCTTCAAATGCGCGGCGCCCTTGAACTCATGCAACTGTGGCGAGTTTTGCAGGATGCCCCAGCGCAGCTCGGCCTCGGCTTCGCTGGCCCGGCGGGCGAGCAGGATCAGCAACGCCAGATGCACCAGTCGTGGCCCGCCCAGCTGCAGTGGGCCGGCGTCGAACAGCACAACGATCATGCGATTGGCCTGATGAGTGCGATATTGCGGCGCCAGGAACAGATGCTCGCCAACTGCCGCCCTGCGCAGAAATTCGTCGGGCAGCTCATCGGCCAGCAACCATTCGCTGGTCAGCAGGCGTTCATAGGGGCCACGGCGTTGCAGATCGCCAAGTCCGTCGGGTTCGGGTTCACCGCCCTGCTGCATGCCGCGCAATGGGCCTAGCAGCGGATTGAGGCGTGCGAACAGATCCGCCAGCAATGGCAGCTGTTCGGGGGGAAACCATTGCAGCCAATCTCGCCAGGGCTGCAGGGATTGCGGTAATTGCATCAGCGACCTGCCCACCCATCCTGAATGCGTTGCAGATGCCGGGCCGTGACGGGTAGGCATCGGTCGAGCGGTACCACTACCTTGGGGGCATGCCACAGCAGCAGTGGCGCACGCGCGAATCTGTCGAGCAGCGCTTGCCCCATCAGCTCCAACGGTGCGTCGGGTTCCCAACTGGTGGGCAGCCAGAGACCGGGTGCGGCGGGCTCGGTGCAGGCGTAATCGATGCCCTCGACCCACGGCAGGTCATCGGCATTGCCCGTGACGATCAGCACGTCACGGTTGGCAGTGGCTTGCAGGTGCGCGGTCTGGTCTTCGGGCATGCGCAGCAGCCGTGCATGCAGGCGCGCCGCAACTTCGCCCCAGGCCACGGCGGCCTGTGGTTGACCGGGCTCGCGCCGCACTCGCCAGCTCCAATCGATGGTCGTGGCGGCGAGCATGTTCGTCATGCCTGGGTTGTCAGCAGATGGGCCACTTGTCCGCGCGCCTCATGCAGGCGCTGGGGGATGGTCTGGCTGTTGAAGTTGGCATCGATTTCGCGCAGCAGCGCTTCCAGCAACGGGCTGGCAGGCGGTTCGCTGCGCGCCAGGTAATCCTCTGCCGTTTCAAGCAGACGGTGCAGGCGAGCCATCGGTTGCAGCGTCGCTTCCTCGACGGCGCTGAACAGATGGCTGTTGCTGCACTGGGCAAGAAGATCCTGCAACACCTCGCGGCCGTGTTGCTGGATTTCCCGGGTCGGCAGCACGTAAAGCAGCGGCCAGAGGTCGGCTTCGCTGGCTTCCAGATGCCCGCGCAGCAAGGCCGCCGCTGCGATCAGGCGCTGGGACTTGACGATACGTCGGTCGGAAAGCTGTATACCGGCTTCCCGCAACCGGCGGATGGCCTGGGCCAGCGCTGGCCGCACCCGTGACAAATCGACGTCCTTGAGCGCGTGGCCCAGCGTGTCGAGTTGAGTCAGCCCCAGCAGTTGCGGGACCGGGCGTTGCTCCGACTGCCAGCCGCCGGCCAGCATCGCTTCGAGCTGGTTGTCGGGTACTGCGTCCACGAACAGGTGCAGCAAAAAGCGATCGCCGAAGGCCGCCAGCGATTCGTCGTCGGGCAGGCCGTTCGCCGCTGCGACGCAGACGCGCAAAGGACACTGGACCTGGGTGTGACCACGGCGGAAACGTCGTTCGTTGAGCACGCCAAGCAGGGTGTTGAGGATTGCCGTCGAGCCCAGGAACACTTCATCCAGGAACACAATGTCGGCTTCAGGCAGCATGCCGCTGATATCGGTCTCAACCGTGCCTTCGCGCAGCTTCTTCAGATCGACCGTGCCAAACAGCTCCGAAGGCTCGGTGAAGCGCCCCAGCAGGTACTCGAAGTAGCGACCGCCCATGGACTGCGCGACTCGACGCACCACTGCGCTTTTCGCCGTGCCGGGCGGGCCCACCACCAGAATGTGCTCCTGGGCGACGGCCGCCAGTACGATCAACTCGGCCAGCTGTTCGCGGCCGACCAGGCCCTCGGTGGCTGCGCGAACGGCGTGACGGATCTGACTGGCGGCGAGATCGAGCGAAGCGGACATGGGCATCTTCCTTGAATCTGGAGGGGCACATCTTGCCTGAAGGAAAGGGCGAACTGGCCAGTTCATCGGCATGCGATGCGCAAGCTTGAGGCGGTATGCGACACCCTTTGCTGGGAGCTTGGGGGGTATGAGATGGCGGCGGGGTTGAGTAGGTAGGCCGAGAAGAAGGGAGGCAGACTGAATATCAGAAATAAATCCGTCTCCTTATTCTGTTTTCAAGACTCTTTGAAAAGTTAAACTCTGCAGATACCTCAACGCACAAAAAAGTGCTTCGAAATGACAAGTGAAATGCACTTTTTTTGGGCGGCCTGGCCGAGGCGGCATTGAAGTGATGCATGTGTTCGTGCGGCAAATGTTAAACCAAGGAAGATCGTGTCATCTTTGGATGGCGGTCTTGTTGAACAACTGCTCAATGCTATGTCGTAGGTTGAACAAGATCACGCCGCAGAAAACCAAACCTATCGATAGAATGACGGTTCCGTTTATCGGGTAGCTAAAGAACAGGTAGGAAATGATGATGGCGAAAAACGGAACCAGCAAGCCAATCGGGGCTACGGTGGATCCGGAATACTTTCTTATGTTGTAGTTCCATATCCAGTACCCCAACAGGGTAGTCACGTAGGACTGTGAGATCAGCGACACGATGACTTTATAGTTTATCGCATCCTTCAGGCTATAGAATGAGTCGGCACCTTCAAAATACAAGGCAAGAATAAATAGAATGGGAAGGCTGAACAAGAAGCTCCAAATCATAAAAGGTAGCAGGTCTTTAGGTTTGTACTTTTGAATGATGAAAGTACACAAGCTAAAGCAAAGAGCCGCGAGCAAGCAGATAGCAACACCCAACGGACCTGAACCCTGATTGTTTTTGATTAGCATCAAGAACAGACCTGAGAGTGATATTGCGAGGGCGATAATGCTGATGTTGGAAGCTCTTTCCTTAAAGGCAATCAGGCCGATGATAAATGTAATGAATGCGCTGAGCTGAATAATGAGGGATACCGTGCCGGGGGAGGTGCCTGTATAGATGGCAATGTTGGCGCACCCCCATATTCCGCCCCCAAACAATATTCCATACGCGGCGAGTACATAAGCTGGAATCTTAGGTCTTGGCATGAAAAATACAAACGGGAAGACGCAAAGCGAAAACCTGATGAAGGTCATCACGAATGGTTTGATCTGTTCCAGCCCTACTTTGATCAAGGCGAAATTTCCTCCCCAGATCAGCGCCACTAGCAATAAGAATGCGTAGTCATAGGGGGCGATTTTTTTAAAGCTGTTCATTGATCAGAATCCATTTTCCAGCATGTCATCATAGATATTACGAAAAGGCGATATTTTGGTGATTTCCTGCAAGCACTCATCGAAAATCTGTTGCCCCATGGGCGTCAACACCCCGTCCCGCTTGATCTGAGCTGCGGTTGCGAAAAATCTCTTCTCAGCCACCCGCCCTTTCTCAAGCGCCTCCTCTGCTAGTTTTCCAAGCGCTATTTTTCCCAAGCCAGACATCGCGAGTGCAATTCTGGCCAGCACGAAAAGTGCGTGAAATATACCTAGCATGGGACGTGCATCAAGCCTGAATGGCGCTGCGTATAGTTCATTCTCTGGATTCAAGACAAACCGGTCATCTGTGCTTTTTAAAAACAGTCTTAAATGAGCAGCCTCATGGACTACCTGTTGTGCGTAATAGATGGGGCTATGGACTTCATCGGCCCAGATCAAAACCAGCCCTAATAAATTGAAACTGCTGGCCGATCTGATATGGTATTCATCGCCAGGGCCAGTCAAGACTATTTCGTCTATCAGAATCTCAGCTTCCTTGTACAGGTCTATCGATTGGGCCTTGAGAAGCTCTATCCCTGCAATTAACTTGGCTTTCTCAACCTCAGCAACCTTCGCGCTGATAAAACCAATGCTGATTTTGCCAGACGCCTCTTCTCGTATTTCATCGACAACCAGGTCAATTTCTTCTTTTCGGTTGTTTTCATAAAACCCAGAAACCCGGAATCCTTCTGATCCATGCCTTTCGTTTTGCTTGGCTTCTTGAAAAAAATACAAGCCTGAATCTGCATCATTAGCTTGCAAGCTTTTGATGCACTTATTGTAAAATGCAAAAGACTTCCAAGACAGCTTGGTCACGGATTCGGATTTTTGATAGTTATCATTGAACACGCTTGCCAAGTAGGACATCGACTCTTTGTATTGATTGAGCAATGCGTAGGAATCTTGGCGATACTCTTCATTAGTGATTAAGATGCTCAATTGTTTCCTCCTTGAAATCGGGCTCTCCATAAAAAGAAGGACCGCCATAGCGATATGGCAGTCCTTCTAATAAATCACCGTCGAAATATTACTCGCCGATAGATTTGTTTACGCTCGACAGCGCAACCATTGCAGTCAGGCTCAGTGCGGATTGAGATACGATCAGTTTGGACATATCGAGTTTCATAAAAATCTCCATTTTTTTGAAAGGTTATGCCGTTCGCATTTCATTGCAAGGCAAAGCGAAACTAGCATAACCATTTTGATAAATGACACTATTATTTTTTTGTACTATATACTCATTTGCTATATTGGATCCAATTTTCAGGAATATAAGTTGTCGCTTGGTCTTCGAAGAGCAAAGTGGCAACTTGACTGAGCCGTGCCTATAGTTTTTGGCGCCATATCGATCGGAGGCCTGAACATGAGTCAGAGCATTTCGCCCGCCGCTTCAACTGCGCAGAACACCGGCATGGTCGCCACGACCTTATGGGGTTCGGACAAAATCGCAGGTATCACGGTCGATCCGGACGGTGCTATCTGGCTTGGCGCTTATAGCCGCCTGGGGCTGGGAGGCGAAGAGGATTCAGGTTTCACCGGCAGCCTGGTCCGGTTCAATGCCAACGGCAGCCTGGACCGCGACTTCAGCGGCGACGGTAAATCCCTCCTTCCTGTGTCGCTCGATATCGAGGACGGCGGTAATGCCGCTGTGCAGCCGGGAGGGAGCTACCTGGTGGCGCGCTACGTGAAAGTAGGCGATGCCTGGGTGTCGGGCGTCAGTCGTAACTTGGCGGACGGCAGCCTCGATACGAGTTTCGGGAACGGCGGCACCGCGACAGTGCCTTTCTATTGGAATGAAGATCTAGGCCAGCAAGCGTCGTTCTCTGTGCAACGCGGACGGCAGCTTTTTCGCCAGTGCCGGGTATCCCTCTGGGGAGATCTATATCGCCCGCTTCGAAGCGACGGGGGCCTTGATTTCGTCTTTTGGAGAGGCCGGGGTCCTGCACCTGCCAGCGTCCGTCGGCATTCACCCCAGCGGCACGCTCGACGTTTCGCTGCAGGGAGACGGGAAGGTATTGGTCACGGGGCAAGCTACCCTGACCCGCCTCAACCCGGACGGTACGCTGGATAGCAGCTTTGCGAACGGGGGCAGCCTGGCCCTGGATGTCCACGCAGACGCCCTCGTCATCCAGGATGACGGCAAAATCCTGCTGGCGGGCGCCTCGGGCGGCGTGGCGAGCGTCATCCGACTCAATGCCGACGGCTCACTCGACACCGGTTTCGGCGATCAGGGTCAGGTACGTTGGGGCTCGGAAAGCGCTCCTTTCGCAGTCGCCGACATGATCGTGCTGGCCGACGGCAGGCTGTTGATTGGTGGCAGCCAAGGTACCAGCGCGGACGGCTATCTGGCCGCCTTGGTCCAGTTGAACCCCGACGGCAGCCTGGACCACAGCTTTGGCAATCCCGACGACGGCTATTACCACCTTGACGGTGGCCACGACGATGACTTCTTGCTCGGCACCGCGTCGTTCGACGATGCGATCTTTGGCGGGGCCGGAAACGACCTGCTCGATGGCCAGCAAGGTCGTGACCTGCTGACCGGCGATGCCGGCGCCGATACGTTCCGTTACCAGTCAGTCACCGACAGCTACCGAACCGCAACCGCAGCCCATAGCGACCGCATCACCGACTTCGACCCCAGCACCGATACGATCGACCTCTCCTCCCTGGGCTTCCTCGGGCTGGGCAATGGCTATGACGGAACGCTGGCGATACGCGTCAATGAAAGCGGGACGCGGACCTACCTCAAAAGCTTCGAGGCCAATGCGGATGGGGAACGCTTCGAAGTGGTCTTCGACGGTAACTTGGGCCAAGCGCTGAATGAAACCAACCTCCTGTTTCAGCAAGCCAGGTTGATGGGCACCGAAGGGGACGATCGTTTACAAGGCAACGCTCGAGGCGAAGTCATCGAAGGGTTCGCGGGCGACGATCGTCTTTATGGCGCGCTAGGGAATGATGTGTTGGTTGGCGGAGAGGGCCGAGACCTGTTGGTGGGTGGCGGTAACAACGATGTGTTCCGCTTCGACGGACTGAGCGACAGCTACCGTACCGCCACCGAAAACCACACGGATCGGCTGATGGACTATACCGCCGGTGAAGACATGATCGACTTGTCCGCCTTGGGTTTTACCCGACTGGGGAATGGTTACGACGGCACGTTGGATGTGGTGGTCAATGAGGCCAAGAACCTGACTTACTTGAAGAGCTACGAAGCCGACGCATCCGGGGCTCGATTCGAGTTGAGCTTGGTGGGGGACCATTCTGGTTATCGTGACTTGAACATCATCTTCGCTGAGCCCTTGGAAGCGGAGGCTATTCAATTGATTGGAGTGGCTAACGATTCCTGGGTGTAAAACGCACTCCCTGCTGTGCTTCAGCCTGGATAAGGGCTACCTGGACCTCGGCGAATTCACCCGGGCAGCCGAACACCTTCAGCGCTGCGTCGAATTCGACCTAAGTATTCGGCGGCGTGAAACCACGCAAACAGCTTTTTGTGGCGAGGGGATTTATCCCCGCTGGGCTGCGAAGCAGACCCAAATAGCCAACGCGGTCGTCTGACATACCGGGAGTAACGGAGACTTCTCCTTAATCGATGTCTGTTTTCGGCCAATAGCGGACTGTCTCATTGGCAGTTTTCGGAACCGCGCGAGTCGAATAGAAAAACCTACCTTTGTAGTAGCTTTCGCATGCGCTTATGACTGGGATCTGTGGCGCGAGTAAAATGCAAGGTCTGCTGCACTAGCTAAGTGTCATTTGTTACTGCGAAGCATCGCCGTGGGGCTGGACACACTTCAGAGCAAGGTTGGTCGTTGAGTCTCTCAGTGCTGCCTTTCGATTGCGGTCTTGGCTGGAAAAGTGTTTTTTTTTGAGAATGGAGCTAATGTGGATGGAGCAGGTAGTAATTCCATGCGCTGGCGTACCGCTTGTCTTTAAGTGGAACTCTCAATCGCATAACTAAGGACTGGGTACAGTGATGGCGGCTAAATCTTCAGGACGCAGAGGTCAAAGTCGGAGAAAGTCTCCTAAAGGTCCAGCGAAGATGGAGGACACGACCTCGCTGACCCCTAAAAAAGACCCCGAGCTGGTTTTCGGACTGGTGGGCCCAATCGGGGTAAATCTGGATCCTGTTATCGCTGTGCTTAAAAGTCAGCTGAGTGGGCTTGAATACACCCCTTATGTGGTAAGGCTCAGTGAGCAGATTGAGACCTTCTTTGACACATTCCATAACTCTAAACCTGAAGCTGAGCGTATTAGCGCGCTAATGGACGCTGGGACCAAGCTTAGGGTGCAGGGTAATGAAGGCGCCGCAGTTGCAATGCTGGGGTTAGCGGCGATCAGGCAGTTGAGGGATGATCACAGTGAAGGGATACCTTCACGTCAGGCTTTCATTCTGAGATCACTGAAGCATCCAGACGAAGTGGAAATGCTACGCGCGGTTTATGGTAAAGGATTCTTCTTAATCTCCGTTTATTCTCCCAGAGATATGCGCGTTACTGCCCTTGCTGAAAAAATCAGCCGCTCTCAATTTGGTAAGGGAACCAACCCAAGGGCGGTAGCTGAGGAACTCGTTCAAAAAGATGAACAAGAGGAAAGCATACCTCTGGGCCAAGACGTAAAGGATGCTTTTCCTCTTGCCGACCTGTTTGTAGACGGCAGAAGCAAATCGACAATCGATTTGCAAATAGGACGCTTTCTTCAATTGCTTTTCGGAAACTCTTTTCTTACTCCTACACGAGACGAGCATGGCATATACCATGCGAGATCCGCAGCGTTGCGCTCGGCGGATCTGAATCGACAGGTCGGTGCTGCGATCTTGAAGCCAGAGGGGGACATTATTGCAGTAGGCTGTAATGACGTTCCCAAGTCGGGAGGGGACCTGTATTGGCCAGGGGACAGAGATGATGCCCGCGACTTCCAGAAGGGCATCGATTCCATGGCAGATGAGCGGGTGCAGGTTTTAGGAGAAATGCTGGAGCGCTTAAATTCCAGTGGTCTGCTTTCAGCGAAGGCAAAGGAAAGGGATATCATGGCTCTAGTGCAAAGTTTAATATCCGGCTCAGACAAAAAAATACTTAAAAATAGTAGGATAATGAATATCCTTGAGTTTGGCCGGAGTGTTCACGCTGAAATGGCTGCGTTGATGTCTGCTGCCCGATTGGGGGTGTCTGTTGCAGGGGCCACGCTATACTGCACGACTTTTCCATGTCACATGTGTGCACGCCATATTGTTGCTAGTGGCATAAAGCGTGTGGTCTATATCGAGCCCTATCCCAAGAGTAAAGCCAAACAACTGCATCAGGACTCAATTAGTATAGATGCCCCTACCGCATCCAGAACTCAGGTAAATTTTGAGCCTTTTCAAGGCATCGCCCCTCGTCAGTACCAAGAGATTTTTGAGCCAAGCCGAGCACGAAAAGATGAAAATGGAAAAGCCGTGGACTGGCGGGAGCTGGGGCACCAGCCCCGTATCATCAGATACATAGACACTTATCTTCAGCTTGAGCAACTGATAATCGGTCGTGAAATCCCAAAGCTTCTTGCAAAGCTAGATGTTAAACTGTCAGCAGACTGAGTATGGAGCGAGGTAGCATGAAAAAGTCAAGCGCTTTGGCGCAGCAGGTCATGAAGGCTCAGCAAGCAATGAAAGAGTGGCCTGACTCTATTCGGACCGGGCTTAAGCTTGAAAATTCAGTTGGATTTATAAGCGCTGGCGTGGACGAAAAGAAAGACACCGGTATGAATACGAAAAGTCGGGTGGCTAAATAATCTTTAGATTGACCTACTGTTATTTTTTATAGTAAAGGGGATAAATTTATTTGCTGAAAATAAATCTGTCCCCTTTTCTCAAGGGCACAGCTTTTCGCCTTCCGACGATCGATTTGAGTGATAATTGAGCGCGTTGCTCTATGTCCTATCTGCTTAACCAGCCCAAAAGAGCACCTAGCGCCACGCCGAGCAAGCTAAACAGAGGTGATGATAACCAGCGATGCTCTCTGTTTTGCTCCAGTGCTCGTGTATGTAAATTTATAGCCGTATTTATTAAAACTGAAATATCAGAGCTGTTAAGTGGTGCTCTTGAGACTTGCGCAAGTTCATTGCTGCTTAAATCGATATATTCGTCAGGTGATAATTCTCGCTGTTTCTGTACCGAGTATCTCCGACGGTAACTTCTACGCCAAGCTAAAGAAGCTTTCACTCCGGCTGTGTCGAGTCTGAAAAACTCAGGATGCTCTATAAATACTTTCCTCCAATGCTCGGCTTTGTTTTTGTCTCCACTGATTCGCATAGCCCAATTTTCAAAATCTAGCTTGTAGTAGCCATAGCTTCCCATAACCTGAATGGCGGCAATTACATCGCCTAGACGATTGTTGTCATAAAGATAAGGTGTTTTCGACTTGATGACCATACAGCACTCCTTGCGGTGCGTCTAACGTTGTTAAGGAAGAATCATACAGGAGGTGGAAGGGTCCAATTTCGTACCTCGACGTTTCGCTTTTTGGGTTTTATATCTTTGATGTTTGAATAAAGATCGGGCTTAATATTGTATTGGCCGTTAACTATGGTGTGGCAATGGATGTCAGCTTTTTTACCGTAGTTAGCAATCCAGTTTTCCGCATGTAGGTGTGCGAATTTAATGCTGTCTATTAAGTTGGATAGTGTATCGTCTGTGTCTACGCTCAACCTAATCACAACTGTTGGGTGACCCGCTGATCTGCATATAATGCTGCGGTATTCGATGGGTTCCGTTCGATTCAATGATGTATTTTTTCGAGCTTTGCTGATGAGGTTTTTTACGCTTTCTTTGAATTTTTCCTCGAAAAGTTCATCTAGAATATGATCACCTGCCCAGCCAGCTACGAAAAAAATTAAGCCTATAATTGCAGTTGAAATTTCAGCGTCAGCGGTAACCTTACGTTCAAACTTCAACTCGGATCTGTCAGCTGCTATATCGTCAGCTTCTTTAATTCCCACGTCTTCTAGATATGGTGATAAGTTTTCATCAAAGGCGTCAAGAAACCTAATAAGTTGATGTGACTGCCCCCCAAAAATAAATCTATAGCTGAGGTTTTTCATATGCAGGTCCATTTTTAAAGGAGGTAGGCAGATTTTTTGATAATAAATCTGCCCAGTTCGCTTTCTTGTTAAATTAACGGAGAATAGACATTGGTTAACAGTTGTTTGAGTTGTTTTGGAACGCCGTCCCAACTTTCCCCCCATTCAAGAGTACGCTTGTAGGCATTGAAAGGTTTTTCAGAACCTGGTGCCGGATAACCCAAGAAGTCTTCGATGCATTCCTCTAAGAGGATCAGCTTTGTGTCATTACCCACTGCAGCCTTTATCGGCTCGTTAAATTTCTCCGCGCCTTCGGTGCCTTTGTCGCGATCATGGATAACAAAAAAATCTACATTGAGTGCGTTCAGATATTTAACTAAGCCGATAATTGCGGCCTTACCTCTAGCCTTGACCATTTCGCTTCCTGATAGGACGAGTGATTTCATTTCCGGCGGCATTCTGCGAATTGCCTCTTTAATGATTACCTCTTCTGTATCGCCTTCGACGACCAACACCCTCCGGGTGAAGAATATCCGCGACACGTGATCGTCAAGCTTGATAAGCATTTTCACCTGATCTTTATCGTTGTTTTGCAGCTTGACGAACTCCTCGGATACCGAAAAGGGCAGTACGCTGGTGTGTCCTTTTTCGTACTGAAAGCGATTGAGGACCTGTTTGGGTTTGCGAGAAAGGTCGATCAGGTAGGGGGAGTGAGTGGTGGCAACTATCTGAGAGTTCTGGTCGGACAGGTCATAAATAAGATCCCGCATCTGGTTTGCGGCACTCGGATGCAGGTAAATTTCTGGTTCTTCAAAGCCGATAATGAGTCCGCGCTCATCGTTACCTTCGCGTCGTTTCAGCCATTGCTGTCTAAATCGAAGCAGGCCAAACACTGCGGCGCGAACCATGCCTGTACCTTGGTTTGCTACGCTTGTGCGGATATTGCTGGACATTTCAATTGCGAACGTAGGGACGAGTGCATCTGGGCTAGAGAGATCAGCAGCGGCATAAATGCGAGACTCTGGGAATACTCCACCGAGAACGGTGTTCAACTCCCCCATCATCTTGCCAAACTCTGAGCCAGCATCACTTGGATCAAGCTCCTTGGCGAGCAGACTCAGGCAAGCTTGGGCGTCTTTGTAATTGGCAGAGTTTTCGCGGACATCCTTGAACAGTTCGTGCAGGATCTTCTGCAGCACACCACTTTTCTGATCGATTTCGTGGGAGGCAGCCTCTGCTGGAATGATGAGGATGGAGGGGAGTTTAGAGAGAACAACGCCACCTATGCCGCCAGGATTAAGCGCCCACTCTTCTTCTTCACTGGTTTCCCACAGCTCGTCGATGAGTTCGAGCTTATCTCGGTCTCCGGCCGAAATTTTCTTGTCCAAGACAGGAAAGTTCTCGGCGATCAGCTCTGGGGTTGCCCCGGCAGCGATGAAGTCAGCAGGTTTCTGCAAATCGGTAAACCCTGGTTTCATCGTTCGTTTAAGGGTCTTCAATTCGATCTTGACATCTTCGAGTACCTTGTACGTTTTGCGATAGAAAATGCTTTTTCCAGTCTCTCCGGTGTCTTTCGGATCATATGAGAAGATACGCCCTTTGAAGCCTCGCCACATAGAAGCAGCTTCGGGGATGTTCCTGAACTCCGCTTCTAGAACGACAGTGTCACAAGTGGTTTTCGTTTCACCTGTCTCTTCATCTAGTTCGGAGCAGAAGCAATCGATATCCATTCGTTTGCTGTTAGAAAGCAGCCATCCAATGGCCTTGAGTACTGAGCTCTTTCCCGCATTGTTAGCGCCGATCAGAAAAGTCGCATTACCGAACTCTATTTCAGCAGTGTGTAAGCGCTTGAAGCCTTTAATAGAAAGCCTATGAAGTCGCATAAATCTCTTCCTTGGACCGATTTTTATGAGTTAGTCGTAGGTGCTTCTAACTGTAGGACTGAGGCGTAAAAAAAACTCTATGAACATGGCTAAACGCTATCAAGCATAGACCACGATTTGGGGGAGGGAGGGCGAGAATGACGGGCAAATCGGCTAAGTCCTGAGTGCTTCAGTGATTGCTAGAAAGAAGGGGAAAGCAACAGGCTAGGCGGTAAAGGGATGGTGGTTGGATATTTGGGAAAGGGTTGGCGGCGGGGGACTTTATAAATCACTCGCCCGTCTGTGGATGAAAGACTCAAAACCCGACGCAGAACGCCGGGTTTTTTCATTGGCAAATGTTTACCTACTGCCTCGGCTCCACGTTATCCAACACCCGATTCGCCAGCAACGAACTCAGCTCAATCAACTGCTGAATCCCCTGCGCCACATGACGCCTCGATCCCTCCAGATCAAACGCCAGATCACTCACCATGGCATCAGCCGAAGCCAGGGTTTCGCTGAGGTTGGCGAGCAAGCATTCGTTATCGAGGCCTTTTACGACGGTGTATAGCTGCCCCGGTTTGGGGTCGTCTTGGGATTTATCCGATTTCGGTAGCAAGTAGTGATCGAGCACGCGTTTGGTGGTTTCGTCTTGCTGCTTGGCTTTCGATTTAGCGGATGTAGAAGTGGAATCTGCCTCTGGCGGATTCGGGGTTATTTTGATCATCGGTGTGGGCCTCATAGTAGGCCGCACCATCTCGCTACTAAACGAAAGGGTGGCGGCTGTGCGCAAGTTAGTAGACCGGTAATCCACACCAAACCCGGCGCGCCCGAGGGCGCCATGCGCACAGCCACCATCAAGAACAGGCAAGTACCTGACTGATGAGACTTGTACAACCGAGGTGTGAACCGGGCTACTAAACCCGACCACTGATGGGCAGTGGCAGGAAGACAATAGAACCCCGGGACAAGGCGCACAAGCGGGCGGATTCTGGCGTAGTTGTAGGCAAAGGCGCAAGGATGCGTGGCTTGATAGAGGGGTGTAGGTGGGGGCTGTAGGAGGGAGGTTTTTTAGTGATGCAGGTGGGGTGTTCGGCTCTGGAACTGGGGCGATTTCATCGCGAGCAGGCTCGCTCCCACAGGGGATTGGGGTTGTTGCAGATACTGCGTTCACACCTGTGTGGGAGTGAGCTTGCTCCCGCTGGCCTGTGCAGCAGGCCCTGTATTTCTTCAGGCAAACCGCATCGTTCGGTTTGCGTCTGCTGCGCAGCCGAGCGGGAGCAAGCTCCCTCGCCACGGGGGCTGACTCAACCGCTTTCCAAATCTTTTATGGCAGCATGCCATTGGTTATAGATAATCTATCTGCGAATCATTAGCATTAACTGCATTGGTTTCCCGTTTCCCCGCAGGTACTCACTCCATGCTATTTCCATCTCGCCTTACGCTGCTGGCTGCATGTTGCTCAGTCAGTTTTCTTGCCCGAGCGGCAGAGCCTATTGAATTGGGAGCGACCGACGTTACTGCCAGTGCGATCAAACCCAACTCCAACACGCTACCCACGCCCTATGCGGGAGGTCAGGTGGCGAGGGGAGGCCAGATGGGGGTGCTGGGCAATCAGGACAACATGGATGTCCCGTTCGTGATGACCAGTTACACCTCGCAGTTGATTGAAGATCAACAAGCTGAAGACGTGGGGGATGTGCTTCTCAATGACCCGTCGGTGCGTCAATCCTATGGGTTTGGTAACCAATCCCAAGTGTTCGTGATTCGAGGCTTGCCGCTTAACAGCGACGACATTTCCTACAACGGGCTGTATGGCGTCTTACCGCGTCAGATTCTGTCGACGGATGCTATCGAGCGTGTCGAGGTGTTCAAAGGCCCCAACGCGTTTATCAACGGTGTCAGTCCGACGGGCTCGGGTCTTGGGGGCGGCGTCAACTTGCAGCCCAAACGCGCAGAGGATGTGCCGACGCGTCGTTATACCCAGGACATCAGCACCGATGGCCGCATTGGCGAGCATTTGGATATCGGGCAGCGATTCGGCGAGGATAACCGCTTTGGTGCAAGGTTGAATCTGAACCAGCGGGAAGGTGAAACAGCGATCGACAACCAGGACCAGCGCACAAAGTTATTCGTTGCGGGCCTGGACTATCAAGGGGATAACTTCCGCGTTTCCACCGATTTCGGGTATCAGAAACAGCGTATCAATGGACTGCGTAATTCGGTGAATATCGGCAACGCCACCCGCATTCCCACGGCTCCACACGCCAGCCACAATTATGGGCAGGACTGGACTTACTCCGAAACGGAAGACACCTTCGGCATGGTTCGTGGCGATTGGGATCTGAACGAAAACTGGACCGCATACCTTGCCGGTGGTGCAAAGCACACCCGAGAAACCGGGGTATACGCCACACCGACACTGGTCGGCAATAACGGCGTAGCGACGATCGGTGGTTCGGAAATTCCTCACAATGAAGACAATACATCGTTCAGTGGCGGGTTGAACGGGCGCTTTAACACGGGCCCTGTTTCCCACCAGGTTGCGATGGGTGGCTCGACGATCTGGACCGAGCAGGAAAACGCCTACACGTTCTATCGTCCCGTTACCGGGAACAGCAATATCTACGACACCCCCAAGCTGCCTAAGCCGACGGCGGTGTCCAGCACGGGCGGTGAAATGGGTGATCCAGGGGTGACCGGCAAAACCCGCAACCGTAGTTTGGCGATTTCCGACACGCTGGGCTTGTTCGATGACACATTGCTGGTCACTTATGGTATTCGTCGTCAGCAGTTGCGTGTCGAGAACTATAAGTACGATGGCACTACTTCAAACGGTGTAGCCAATCCAGCAAACGATGGCAGTCGTAGCGCGCTCTACGATGAAGCCATTACCACGCCCGTTTATGGCATCGTCTACAAGCCTATGGAGAGCGTGTCGCTCTACGCCAACCGAATCGAGGGCCTTGCAAAAGGGCCCGTGGCGTCCGGTACCGGCATCACGAACCTGGGCCAAGCCTTTCCCCCTGGCCGCACCAAACAGTTGGAAGCGGGCATCAAGCTGGACCTGCAGACCTTCGGTGCGAACTTGGGTGTTTTCCGCATCGAGAAACCTTCCGATGGTTACGTCGACAACGCACAGAGCCTCTATGTGCGTGATGGGGAGCAGGTCAACAAGGGGCTGGAGCTCAGCGTTTTCGGCGAACCCATCGAAGGCCTCCGGTTGATGGCCGGCGGTACTCGCATGACGTCTGAGCTGAAAAAAACCGCTGGCGGTCTCAACGATGGCAATCACGCTATCGGGGTGCCAACGTTTCAACTCAATGCCAGCGTAGATTGGGATGTTCCGGGTATCGAAGGTGCCGCTCTCAGCGCAAGGATGTTGCGCACTGGCGGGCAGTACGCTGATCAGGCTAACAACCTGAGCTTGCCTACCTGGAACCGTTTCGACGCTGGCGCACGTTACAAGATGAAATTCGTGGAGAAAGACCTGACGTTGCGCGTCAACGTGGAGAACATTACCGATAAGAACTACTGGGCGTCGGCAAACGGCGGCTACCTTTCGCAGGGTGATCCGCGGTTGGTGAAGTTTTCGGGGACTATCGATTTCTAAGTAAAAAGGGACTCACTCCGCCCCGCTAGCCGGCTGATTGCCTATGCAGTCAGGCAGGTCTGTGCCAATCGTGATCATTTCGACGGAAACGGTGGGGTGGCTGCCAAAGCCCCAAGACACAGGCCCCCCATAATTCACCAGATCGTAGATCGCGCTTTCGCCCATCAGCTGGCCGTTGCGATTGTCGTACAAGCGGAAAAAGGCCGGAATCTCCCAGCGAACAAACCACTGTCGCTCCTCTGGCTCATCCGGGGGTGACTGGGGGTGAAAGAGGCCGGGCAGTATCCAAAAAGGCTTGAACTCCTGAACCCGAAAGCAGCCGTTGGGGCTGATCCTGGCGGCGCCGACGGGCTTCGCCAGGGCCTTTTCCCACCACTGTGAAACGCCCCATAGCCCCGCGCAGAACACGAGTGCAATGAGGGCTAATGTTGGGAGCCGGGTTAGTTTATTCATGTTCGCAGGCCTGTCGTCGGTAACTCGCATCTGAAGTTGTTTTTCCCACTCTTAAGTCGCAGTCACTGGGCTAACGCTCAATGTGCTGTTCGACTGCCGGGATGGCGGGAAACTCGGGAAACTGGGGACAGACCACGATTTTGCGTTCACCTGTAATCGGACCGTCTCATAATCGTGGTCTGTCCCCCGTTTCTGCTGCCTTTGATGGTCGCGGACTGTACTGAATCTCAACGGTTGTGGAATTCAAATTGATTTCGGCTGATTTCGTACAGAGCCTAGCGGCAAAACACTTCATAAGGTGTACTGCGCGCACCATGCGACAGACCCACACATGCTGTGGTGCATACAGCCCCCCTTACACGATAGCGTCTTCTCTTGAGTTTGATGCCGGCCTTCGATTAGATATGAGGCGTAAACGTTGTGACGTGAATAGCACCAAAACACAGGGGAGTAGCACTAAATGGCAAGGATAGAACCCGTTTTCGGCAGCATCAGCAGCGAAATCGAAAACCCATACCAACCGGGTGACGCCCAACTGATTGACGACGAGGTTGTCACGTTTTCAAAACCCAAGATTCTTGATTTTTCCGGGCGTATTTCTCTGGCGCGCTTCTGGCTGATTCGTGTGCCCTTGGTGCTGGTTCTTCCGTGCATTTTGCTGTCGTTCTTTATGGTGGGGTTGCGCCATCAACTGGTGGTTTTGCTGATAGTCGGTGTCACCGTTGTCGTTCCTGCCATCCTGCTCGACGTGTCTCTACTGGTACGCAGGGCACGTGATCTAGGCTGGAGTCCGATGATATGGGGAATTCTCTTCGTGTTCCCTGTTATCGGCTTTGTGATAACGCTTCCGCTCGTCATGCTGCCGGGGCGTAAAGCGATCAATAAATACGGCCCGCCCAATCCACCTCTCTCGACGTTGGTAAAGCTACTTACCGCGCTGTTGGTGATGCTGGTGCTTGTAACTTCAACCGTGCTAGTTGCGTATTTTCCCCAATACCACCCACAGGCACTCTACGAGCGGTTCTTTAATGCATTGGCTCAGGCATAACGTTAGCGTACGCGAAGTCCATGCTTCGCCTCATTGCGCGGCAAGTGCTCAGGTGCCTTTGTAGAGAGCGCTGCGCGCACCACGCGATAGCCCTACGTACGCCGCGGTGATGTCCATTGGGAAAAGAGAACAGATTTATTTCTCTGCTCTAAACGTCCGCTCTTGGCTGTTTGCAGCCTATCGCTAGGAAGGACCGTGGTGGGATATGCGGGAAAAGAAATTTGAGACGAACAAAAACCCGACGCATAACGTCGGGTTTTTTCATTCGAGAAAAAATACTACTGCTGCGGCTCCACGTTATCCAACACCCGGCAACGAACTCAGCTCAATCAACTGCTGGATACCCTGCGCCACATGACGCCTCGATCCATCCAGATCAAACGCCAAATCACTCACCATCGCATCAGCCGAAGCCAACGTCTCAGTGAGGTTGGCAAGCAAACATTCGTTATCGAGGCCTTTCACGACGGTGAATAGTTGTCCCGGTTTTGGGGCGTCTTGGGATTTATCCGGTTTCGGTAGCAAGTAGTGATCGAGCACGCGTATGGTGGTTTCGTCTTGCTGCTTGGCTTTCGATTTTGCGGATGTAGAAGTGGAATCTGCCTCTGGCGGATTCGGGGTAATTTTGAACATAAGCTTCGGTTCCGATGTGGTGCCGACACCCCGAAGCTACTAAACAATGGGGTGGCAGCTGTACGCAGGTTAGTAGACCGGGGAACCGAAGAAGCCGGCGCGCCTGAGCGCCCTGCGTACAGCCACCATCAAGCACAGGGGAGGGCCCTGTTTGAGAAGCGCTTGTACAACTTCGATTACCTCGGGCTACTAAACCCGACCACTGATGAGCAGTGGCAAGGAAGACAATAGAGCCCGGGGAAAGGCGCAAGGATGCGTGGCTTGGTGGAGGGGTGTAGCCAGGGTCTGTTGGAGCGGGGTTTGCCGGCGATGCGGGAGACTTGTTTTGGTCTGGAACCGAGTCGATATCATCGCGAGCAGGCTCGCTCCCACAGAGAGAGTGGAGGCAGGAAGACCTCGCCCTGAAAGCCACCGCGTTGTGCCAGGTTGATCGCATTTAGCCTTTCGGGTGGGGGGGCTGCTGCGCAGCCCAGCGGGGATAAATCCCCTCGCCACAATGAATTCCCTCAGCACAAGGAATCGGTATGGCTTAACTGAACGGCATGCCGTTGGAAGTGCTATTTCCGCTTGAGCATCTCCGGCAACTGCGCCACTAGTTTCTGATTATTCAACGGCGCACGAATAAACCCACGCTGGGTACCGTCCGGGCCAATCACGGCGAGGTTACCGCTGTGATCAACCGTGTAGTTGGGTTTGCTGGTGTCCGCCGGGATAAACGGAATGCTCACCGCATTCGCCAGTTTCTGCAGGTCTTCAACCGATGAAGCGGTCAGGCCTTTGAACTGCGGATCGAAGTAGCCCAGGTACTGCTTGAGTTGCTTGGGCGTGTCGCGGTTCGGGTCGACACTCACCAGTACGATCTGCAACTTATCCACAGCCTCGGGCGGCAGTTCGCTCTTGATCTGGCGCAGTTGGGCGAGGGTGGTCGGGCAGATGTCCGGGCAGAAGGTGTAGCCGAAGAACAGCAGGCTCCACTTGTCTTTCAAGCCGTCCATCGCCACGGGTTGGCCGTCCTGGTCGGTCATTTTCACGTCCGGCAGGTTGCGACTCTGGGGCAGCAGGATGATGCCGGCGTCGATCAGCGCGGTCGGGTCGCCCTGGCCTTTGCCGGACAGCACCTTATTGATGGTCAGGCCGAGGATCAGCGCGATCACGGCCACGAGAATGAAGACGGTTTTCTGAGTTCGAGTCATAGGCTCAACAGTAAGTAATGATCTACAAGCAGGGCGATGAACAGCAGGAACAAGTACCAAATAGAGTACTTGAAGGTGTTGATCGCCGCGTGCGGCCGACTGCCACGGTACAACACCACGGCCCATTGCAGGAACCTGGCACCCAGTACCAGGGCGCAAATCAGGTACAGCATCCCGCTCATCTGGATCACGAACGGCATCAGGCTCACCGCCAGCAGCACCAGGGTGTACAGCAGGATATGGATCTTGGTGTAGTGCTCGCCGTGGGTCACCGGCAGCATGGGGATGTCGGCCTTGGCGTATTCCTCCTTGCGGTGAATCGCCAGGGCCCAGAAGTGCGGTGGGGTCCAGGCGAAGATGATCAGCACCAGCAGCAGCGGTTCGGCGCTGACATGCCCGGTGGCGGCTACCCAGCCCAGCAGCGGAGGCGCCGCGCCGGCTAGGCCGCCGATGACGATGTTCTGCGGTGTCGCCCGTTTCAGGAAGCCGGTGTAGACCACCGCATAACCGAGCAACGAGGCCAGGGTCAGCCAGGCGGTCAGCGGGTTGGTGAACGCCAGCAGCATGGCCTGGCCGGCCACCGCGAGGGCCAGGGCGAAGGTCAGAGCGGCGGCTGGCGAGACCCTGCCCTCGGCCAACGGCCGCTTGTGGGTGCGAGCCATGACCGCGTCGATGCGCCGGTCCACCACATGGTTGACCGCCGCCGCGCCGCCGGCACACAACGCGATGCCCAGGTTGCCGAACACCAGCACTGTCCACGGCACGCCGGCGCGGGTGGCGAGGAACATGCCGACCAGCGAGGTGATCAGCATCAGCACCACCACTTTCGGCTTGGTCAGCTCCAGGTAATCGCGCCAGATCGCTTGGCTGTGGCGTTCACCGGTCAAGGTTGCCATGGCATCTCTCCTTTTATTGTTATGGGGCTGACGCCGTGTTTATGCGGGTTGAACCGCCAGCGCAGCGGGACTTGATGCTTGACCCGGACCAGGCTAGTGCGGGCGTGATAGTTGACCAGCACCAGGGTCAGCAGTAGCGCGGCGCCCCCGGCGTTGTGGGCGACGGCCACCGGCAACGGCAGGTGGAACAGCACGTTGCTGATGCCCAGGGTGATCTGCGCCGCCAGTGCCGCCAGCACCAGGCCGGCCAGGCGGGTCATGCCGACGGCCTTCAATTGCCAGGCCAGCCCCAGCAGCACCACGGTCACCAGCAACGCGCCGATGCGGTGGGTCAGGTGGATGGCGGTGCGGGCGTCGCTGTCCAGTTGCCCGCCCAGGTAGTTGGGGCCGATGTGTTGGGTCAGGTGGAAGCCGTTGGCGAAATCGGCCGGTGGCAGCCATTGGCCGTGGCAGGTGGGGAAATCGATGCAGGCCACAGCGGCGTAGTTGGAGCTGACCCAGCCGCCGAGGGCGATCTGGCCGATCACCAGCAGCAACCCAGCCGTTGCCCAGTGTTGCAGGCGCTTGGGCACGGTCAGCGCCGGCAAAACGCCGGACAACCTCAATGTGAGCAGGAACAACAGGCTCAACGTCGCGAACCCGCCCAGCAAATGCCCGGTGACCACTTGCGGCCACAGCTTGAGGGTCACGGTCCACATGCCGAATGCCGCTTGTGCGAAGACCACGGCCAGCAGGAACAATGGCAATTTCAACGGCTGGCCGGGGCGGTGGCGGTTCATCCAGGCCCGGGCGGCCAGCACGGTAATCAGCAAGCCCAGGGTCCCGGCAAAGTAGCGATGGACCATCTCGTTCCAGCCTTTATGGGCTTCCACCGGGGCGTCGGGAAAATGCAGCTCGGCATGGGCCAGTTGGGCTTCGCTCTTAGGCACGCTGATGAAGCCGTAGCAACCGGGCCAGTCCGGGCAACCGAGGCCGGCGTGGGTCAGCCGGGTGTAGGCGCCCAGCAGGACGACGATCAGTGCCAGCAGCGTGGCGAACAGCGCGAGGCGAAATCCAGGTTTGGCCATGTCGATGCCCTCATCCGATGTTCGACAGTTTCAGCAGATGGCGCAGGTCGTTGAGCAAGTCCTTGCCCTTGACCCGGGCGTCGTAGCGCAGCACCAGGTTGCTGTGGGGATCGATGATCCACAGTTGGGCGCCGCCGGAGCCTTGGGCGCCTTTCTGATAGGCCGGCAGGTCCAGGGGGTAGCGTTGCAGTTGTGGGTATTCGCGCTGCAGTTGCGCGTCATAGTCCGCGTCCAGCGGTTGCGCGATAGCCAAGGCGTGGCTGGCGCGGGAGGCGTCGCGACCGAGGCCGATCTGCACCTGGCGGGCCAGGTACACCAGTTGCCGGCAGTCCACCGAACATTCCTGCGGTGCGGTGACCAGGATCTGCCAGCGCTGCTCGTCGGCCTGTACGCCAATCTCGGCGCGGGTCTGGCCGTTGCCGATCAGTTCGCCGTGGTAGCTGCGGCTTTCCGGCACCCAGAACTGGAATTTGTACATGCCGGTGGCCAGGATCATCGGGCCGATCACCCCGAGCACGATCAGCAGCAATTGCACGCGGCCCTTACGACGGTTGGGCGCCTCAGACGTGTTGGTTGGATTCATGGTGCTTCCCATGGTGTCTCCCTGCGTTGTGCCATCCGAGATAAAGGAACAGGCCGAACAGTGCCGTCGCCATGGCGAACCACTGCACGGCATAGCCGAGGTGTTTTTCCGGGCCCATGGCCACGACGGGCCAATCGGTCCGGTAGGCGCCGGGACCGTTTTGTTGGCGTAACTCATAGGTGAAACCGCTGCGGCCCAGTTCGGCCCAGAGCTTGTCCGGCTCGATGGCGGTGACCAGTCGCGGCCATGCGGCGCCAGCCGGGTCGGCGTGCAATTGGAATGTCGTGCCGGGTGCGACGTAGATCCAGGCTTGTAGGCTTATTGGTTGTTCCGGTGTGTTGAAGACCGGTGGAGTGCGCCGGTCAGGCCAGGGCAGCCAGCCGCGATTGACCAGCAGCCACAGCCCGGTCCGGTGGTCGAGGAACGGTTGCAGCAACTCGACGCCGACCTTGCCGTCGTGTTGGCGGTTATCCAGCAGGATGCTGTGCTCAGCGTCGAACTGGCCCTGCAGCGTGACCGGACGAAAGGCCGGATCGCTGGTGTGGGCAAGCTCGGTGCTGTCCATCGGCGGCGCCACGCGGCGCTCGGCATAGTTTTCCATGAGCACACGCTTCTGTTCGCCCCGGCTCAATTGCCAGAACCCCAGGCACACCATCACGGGCACCAGAATGGCGACCACCAGCGACGGCACGATGCCCGGCCGGAAGTGTTTCATGGCGCCGTCCGAAAGCCGTCGAACGGGATAGCTATACTCACGTGCATCGCGTCCCCCCGGAGTGTTCCTGATGCTAAAAGCAGCCATCGTCCTGATGCTGATTGCCACGATTGCCAGCCTGTTCAGCGGCCTGTTTTTTCTGGTCAAGGACGACAGCGATTCCAATCGCCTGGTCATCGCCCTGGCGGTGCGGGTCAGCCTGGCCGCTGTCACCGTCGGCTTGATCGCCTGGGGTTTTTTCAGCGGCCAGTTGGTGTCCCACGCTCCCTGGTAAAGAGCCGCCTTGGTAACCCCTGCCTCAGAGCACGTAGACGAAGATGAACAAGCCGATCCACACCACATCGACGAAGTGCCAGTACCAGCTCGCCGCCTCGAAGCCGAACTGGTGCTCGTTGTCGAAGTGCCCGCGCATGATCCGCATCAGCATGACGAACAGGATGATCGTGCCGATGGTGACGTGGGCGCCGTGGAACCCGGTGAGCATGAAGAACGTTGCGCCGTAGACACCGGAGCCCAGGGTCAGGCCCAGTTCTTTATAAGCGTGGATGTATTCCTCGGCCTGAAAGCCCAGGAAGGCACAACCCAGCAGTACCGTGATCGCCAGCCAGAGTTTCAGCGCGCCGCGATGGCCTTTTTTCAGGGCGTGGTGGGCGATGGTGACGGTGACGCTGGAACTGACCAGCAACACGGTGTTGAGCAACGGCAAACCCCACGGGCTGATGACCTCCTTGGGCGCCGGGAAGAGTTTCGGGTCGGGGTTGTTCAGCAACGGCCAGGCGAACTCGAAGCTTGGCCAGAGCATGTGTGACAGGCCCTTGGTGCCTTCGCCCGCCAGGCCTGGTGCCGAGATGTTGCGCACATAGAACAGCGCACCGAAGAACGCGATGAAAAACATCACTTCGGAAAAGATGAACCAGCTCATGCCCCAGCGGAACGAGCGGTCGAGTTGTGCGCTGTACAATCCGGCGCGGCTTTCCTTGACCACCGCGCCGAACCAGCCGAACAGCATGTAGGCCAGCAAGAGGCCGCCGACGAAAAAGATCAGTGGGCCATGGGATTCCGGGCGCACCGCCTTCAGGTCGTTGAACCAGGTCGCCAGGCCGTACACCGTGACGAACATCCCGACCGTGGCGATGATCGGCCATTTGCTTTGGGCCGGGACGTAATAGTGTTCGTGAGTTGCCATTTATTGTTCTCCTTATCGGGCACGCTATCGGTCAGTGTTTACAGCCACCGGTGGATGACGAGCGGTGATATCGAACAGCGTGTAGGACAGCGTCAGGTGCTTCACTTCCTTGGGCATGTCCCGGTCGACGATGAAGCGCATGGGCATTTCGATGCGTTCGCCGGGTTGCAGCACTTGCTGGGTAAAACAAAAACACTCGGTCTTGTGGAAATACGCCGCCGCGTTGCTCGGCGAGATACTCGGAACCGCCTGGGCGCTCATCGGCCGGTCGGTGGGGTTGTGGGCGACGAAGACCATCTCGTTCACCGCCCCTGGCCGGACCACCAGTTCATTGCCCTTGGGATAGAAGTCCCAGACCATGTCCACCGAATTGGTCGACAGGAACTGCACGCGAACCTGCCGAGACTCATCGACGGTTTGCTCGCCTTCATACTGCCCGGCGGTCTTGCCGTTGATGCCAAACGCCTTGCACATCACGTCGTAGATCGGCACCAAGGCAAAGCCGAAGATGAACATGGCCACCACCACCAGCAGCAGGCGGGTGACCAGTTTCTTCAGCGAAATCGAATCAGCCATGGTTTCCAGTCCCTACCGAGAACCCTGTGGGAGCGAGCCTGCTCGCGATAGCGGTGTATCTGGCACACCGAGTCGCGCTTATCGCGAGCAGGCTCGCTCCCACAAAAGCCGCGGTGTTTCCCACAAAAGCTGCGGTGTTCATTTCACTTCCGGCGGCGTAGTGAAGGTGTGATACGGCGCCGGCGACGGCACGCTCCACTCCAACCCTTCGGCCCCATCCCACGGCTTGGCCGGTGCCGGCTCGCCGCCACGGATGGTCTTGATCACGATGAACAGGAAGAAGATCTGCGTGGTGCCGAACATGAACGCGCCGATGGACGAGACCATGTTGAAGTCGGCGAACTGCAGGTTGTAGTCGGGAATCCGCCGGGGCATGCCCGCCAGGCCGACGAAGTGCATCGGGAAGAACGCCATGTTCATCCCGATGAACGACAGCCAGAAGTGCAGCTTGCCGAGGGTTTCGTCGTACATGTGGCCGGTCCATTTCGGCAGCCAGTAGTAGGCCGAGGCGAAGATCCCGAAGATCGCGCCGGGCACCAGCACATAGTGGAAGTGCGCGACCACGAAGTAGGTGTCCTGGTACTGGAAGTCCGCCGGGGCGATGGCCAGCATCAGCCCGGAGAAACCGCCGATGGAAAACAGGATCACGAACGCCACGGCGAACAGCATCGGTGTCTCGAAGGTCAGCGAGCCCTGCCACATGGTGCTGGCCCAGTTGAACACCTTCACCCCGGTGGGCACGGCGATCAGCAGGGTGGCGTACATGAAGAACAGCTCGCCCACCAGCGGAATGCCGACCACGAACATGTGGTGCGCCCAGACGATGAACGACAGGAACGCAATGGCGGCCGTGGCGTAGACCATCGAGGTGTAGCCGAACAACGGCTTGCGCGAGAAGGCCGGGATGATCGAGCTGACGGCGCCGAAGGCCGGCAGGATCATGATGTACACCTCGGGGTGGCCGAAGAACCAGAACACGTGCTGGAACAGCACCGGGTCACCGCCGCCGGCGGCACTGAAGAAGCTGGTGCCGAAGTGGATGTCCATCAGCATCATCGTCACGCAGCCGGCCAGCACCGGCATCACCGCGATCAGCAGGAACGCGGTGATCAGCCATGTCCAGACGAACAGCGGCATTTTCATCAGGGTCATGCCGGGGGCGCGCAGGTTGAGGATGGTGGCGATCACGTTGATCGCGCCCATGATCGAACTGATCCCCATCAGGTGGATGGCGAAGATGAAGAACGTCACGCTTTCCGGCGCATAGGTGGTGGACAGCGGCGCGTAGAAGGTCCAGCCGAAGTTCGGCCCGCCGCCGGGTGTGAACAATGTCGAGACCAGCAGCAGGAACGCCGCCGGCAACAGCCAGAAGCTGAAGTTGTTCATGCGCGGCAGGGCCATGTCCGGCGCGCCGATCATCAGCGGGATCATCCAGTTGGCGAGGCCGACGAACGCCGGCATCACCGCGCCGAAGACCATCACCAGGCCATGCATGGTGGTCATCTGGTTGAAGAACGCTGGCTCCACGATCTGCAGGCCGGGCTGGAACAGCTCGGCGCGGATCACCATGGCGAACGAGCCGCCCAGCAGGAACATGGAGAAGGCGAACCACAGGTACAGCGTGCCGATATCCTTGTGGTTGGTGGTCAGCACCCAGCGCATCAGGCCCTTGGCGGGGCCATGGGCGTGGTCGGCGCCGGCATGACCGTGGTCATCGATCACAGCACTCATGTCCTGTCTCCTTCGAACGAGTGGGCTGGACGGTGCGGGGCGTTGAGCCCCGACCGGTTGCGAGAACGAACGTCAGGCCGGCTCATTTGCTTTCCGCCTGTTTGAGTTCCAGCACTTCTTTAGGCGTAACCATGTCGCCCTTGTTGTTGCCCCAGGCGTTACGTTCATAGGTCACGACCGCAGCGATATCGACTTCCGACAGCTGCTTGCCGAACGCAGCCATGGCGGTGCCGGGCTTGCCGTGGAAGACAATGCTCAGGTGATCAGCCTTCGGCCCGGTGGCGATTTTCGAGCCCTTGAGTGCCGGGAACATCGGCGGCAGGCCCTGGCCCTCGGCCTGGTGACAGGCCACGCAGGTGGTGTGGTAGATCTTGTCGCCACGTTCCTTGAGCTCGTCCAGGGTCCATTCCTTGCTGGTCAGCTCTTTGAGCTGCGCGGCTTCGGCCTTGCGTTCGCCCAGCCATTTTTCGTAGTCGGGCTTGCTCTTGACCTCCACCACGATCGGCATGAAGCCGTGGTCCTTGCCGCACAGCTCGGCGCATTGGCCGCGATACAGGCCGGGCTTGTCGACGCGGGTCCAGGCTTCGTTGACGAAGCCTGGGATCGCATCGCGCTTGACCGCGAAGGCCGGTACCCACCAGGAGTGGATCACGTCGGCGGAGGTCACCAGGAAGCGCACCTTGGCATCGACCGGCAGCACCAGCGGCTTGTCGACCTCCAGCAGGTAATGCTCGCCCTTGGCGCTCTGGTTATGGATTTGTTCGGCGGGGGTGGCCAGGTTGCTGAAGAACTCGACGTCCTGGCCCAGGTACTTGTAGTGCCACTTCCATTGATAGCCGGTGATCTGGATATCGATGTCCGACTCGCTGGAGTCGTACATCTTGATCAGGGTGGCGGTGGCGGGAATCGCCATGGCTACCAGGATCAGGAAGGGCACGATGGTCCAGAGGATTTCGACGCGGGTGTTTTCGTGGAAATGCGCGGCATTTTGGCCGGTTGAGCGGCGATGCATCATCATCGACCAGAACATGGCGCCGAAGACGATGATGCCGATGACCACACAGATCCAGAAGATGGTCATGTGCAAGTCGAACACTGCATTGCTGATCTGTGTCGCTCCAGGCGCCATATTCACAGTCCAGGCCGCTTGCGCCTGACTGAAAATCGACCACAACAGGAGGCCCATCCATACGTGTGGATGTCGCGTCATTGCGGGTTCCCCTTATCGTTCTTGTTATCCCGTAGGCTTAACGCCTGCGGCAAGGGAGAGCGGTTACATCAGACTGCGAACTCGACCGCCGTGCCTTGCTGCATATGCATCGGGTGTCATCAGCTAACTCCATTCCAACCCGAGTATAGACAGCACCTGCAACCTCGCAACGCGATGGCGTAAATCGTTTGAAACACCCGGGGCTTGCGCTAGAGCCCACGAATGGAGAAGGATGCAAGCCTGAGTGATGGCAAACCGATATAACTGTGACGCAGCAAGGATGAGGCGGTTATGAAAAATAGGTCTTAGGAGTGTTTTTGCGCCAGCTAAGTTATGTCTTCCCTATTTCATTGCCTTGTTTCCTGGAGTTGTCATGAACACCGCCGCATTGCGCGAGCAGATTCAAAAAGCCCAACAACACGAAGCCGAGACCGGCCAGTTGACTCGTCAGTTGGAAGCCCAGCTGCCGAACCTGCACGCCGCCATTCAACTGCCAGACGTTGACGCCAAGGGCGTCATGACCCGCTTTGTCAGCGCTTACATCGAGCAGGTGCCGGACCTGCTGGACGCCGCCAATGAGGTGGCCCGCGAAGCCGGCATCGAATCGCAGATCAAGCCCGTACTGAAAATTGCCGAGCAGTTTTTCCTCCAGCCGCCGAAGGTAATGGAAGGTCACGTCGGCCTTGACGGCCTGTTGGATGAGGCCTACCTGGCGCATCGGTTGGTGGAGGAGGTCAATGACCTGTACATCAAGCATTTCAGCCAGCCGTTGATCCCGCTGGACATGACTGTCGCCAACCTGATCGCTCACCATTTGATCGGCGAACCGTTCGCCAACCAGTTGGATGAAGCCGTGCATCACGCCGTGGACGAAATGCTCGACGAAGATAGCTTTGCGCTGGAGTCGGTGGAGACTTACCGGGACAAGCTGGCCAGCCCGGACACCGGCGCTGCCTGGAAGCGCTGGCCGTGCCTGTCGCGCCAGCTGGGCGTTGGGCTGGAGCTGGATCAGCCAGCGGCCTGATCCATCAGGAAACCCCGTAACCCCTGTGGGAGCGGGCTTGCTCGCGAAAGCGGTGAATCAGTTAGCTAAATGCTGCCTGACACTCCGCTTTCGCGAGTAAGCCCGCTCCCACATTTTTTAAGTGACCGATCAAGGCCCGTCCGCCTTGATCTCCTGGTAGCGTCGCTCCAGTTCCTGACGAATCTGTCGACGTTGCTGAGCCTGTTCGTAACGGCGTTTCGCTTCGCTGTTTTGCGGCTGCAATGGCGGGACAGTCGCGGGTTTACGCTGGTCATCCACCGCCACCATGGTGAAGAAGCAACTGTTGGTGTGGCGTACCGAGCGTTCGCGAATATTTTCGGTCACGACTTTGATGCCCACTTCCATCGACGTGTTGCCGGTGTAGTTCACCGACGCCAGGAAGGTCACCAACTCGCCGACGTGAATCGGCTCACGAAAGATCACCTGGTCTACCGACAAGGTCACCACGTAGCGACCGGCATAGCGGCTGGCGCAGGCGTAGGCGACTTCGTCGAGGTATTTGAGCAGGGTGCCGCCATGGACATTGCCAGAGAAGTTGGCCATATCGGGGGTCATCAACACCGTCATCGACAGTTGGGCGTTTCCGGGTTCCATAACGTACTCACGGTTCAAGGCAGCGATAGTGGAGGGGCACCTCTGCGGGTGCTGGTGAGTGGCCTGTACGCAGGTCACCAAGGTTTTAAAAACCACCGATATCGGGACGCCGCGCCTGTGGTTGCCGTCACGTGCCGATGGATCTGTTTCCATATATTGCACCGTCTTTTTGTCGGAAGTCGCGGTGTTACCCTTCAAAAGCCCGTTGCGAGGGCAATTCCTACAGAGGAAATGGATTTCTCCAGCTCTGCAGTGCGTCATTTTGAACAGGGAGCCCCCGACATGCATGCCATCAGCTTCATTCAGGACTTGGCGATCATCATGATGGCGGCGGGGTTGGTGACCGTACTCTTTCATCGTTTCAAGCAGCCGGTGGTATTGGGCTACATCGTGGCCGGCTTCATCATTGGCCCGCATACGCCGCCGTTCGGCCTTATCCACGACGAAGACACGATCAAGACCCTGGCCGAACTCGGGGTGATCTTCCTGATGTTTTGCCTGGGCCTGGAGTTCAGCCTGCGCAAACTGTTCAAGGTCGGGGCCACGGCCTTCATCGCGGCGTTCCTCGAAATCGTGCTGATGATCTGGATCGGCTATGAAATCGGCCGCTGGTTCGAGTGGAGCACCATGGACTCGCTGTTCCTCGGCGCGATCCTGGCCATTTCCTCCACCACCATCATCGTCAAGGCCCTCAACGACCTGAAGATGAAGAACGAGCGTTTCGCCCAGCTGATTTTCGGGGTGTTGATCGTCGAGGACATCCTGGGCATCGGCATCATCGCTTTGCTATCGAGCATTGCCGTCAGCGGCACCGTGAGCTCCGGCGAGGTGTTTTCCACCGTCGGCAAGTTGTCGCTGTTCATGATCGTCGCGTTGGTCATCGGCATTCTGCTGGTGCCGAGGGTGCTGGCCTACGTGGCGAAGTTCGACAGCAACGAAATGCTGCTGATTACCGTGCTGGGCCTGTGCTTCGGCTTCTGCCTGCTGGTGGTGAAGCTGGAATACAGCATGGTGCTCGGGGCGTTCCTGATCGGGGCGATCATGGCCGAGTCCCGGCAACTGCTGAAAATCGAGCGGTTGGTTGAGCCGGTGCGTGACCTGTTTAGCGCGATTTTCTTCGTCGCCATCGGGCTGATGCTCGATCCGGCGATATTGCTGCAGTACGCCTGGCCGATTGCGGTGATCACAGGCGCGGTGGTGCTCGGCAAGATGTTGTCCTGCGGTCTCGGTGCCTTTATCGCCGGCAACGACGGACGTACCTCGCTGCGAGTTGGGATGGGTCTTTCGCAGATCGGCGAATTCTCCTTCATCATCGCGTCATTGGGGATGACCCTGCAGGTCACCAGCGACTTCCTCTATCCAGTGGCGGTTGCCGTCTCGGTGCTGACCACACTGCTCACGCCTTACCTGATCCGGGCCGCCGATCCGTTGTCCGTCAAGTTGGCGACGGCCATGCCGCAACGACTGACGCGGGTATTGGGGATGTATGGCGAATGGCTGCGCAGCATCCAGCCCCATGGCGAAGGGGCGATGGTGGCGTCGATGATCCGGCGGATCTTGCTGCAGGTTGGGGTCAACCTGGCGCTGGTTATCGCGATTTTTGTCTCGGGCGGTTATTTCGCCGAGCGAATGTCGGCCTACCTGCAAGCCTGGATCAGCGACCCGAGCTGGCAGAAGGCATTGATTTGGGGCGGGGCGTTGCTGTTGTCGCTGCCGTTCCTGATCGCCGCCTACCGCAAGCTCAAGGCGCTGTCGATGTTGCTGGCGGAGATGGGCGTGAAGCCGGAGATGGCTGGCCGCCACACCCAGCGCGTGCGTCGGGTGATCGCCGAAGTGATCCCGATCCTCTCGCTGCTGGTGATTTTCCTGTTATTGGCAGCCTTGTCGGCCAGCATTCTGCCGACCAACAAGTTACTGGTATTGATCGCCGTGGTGGCGACTGCCGTGGCGGCACTGCTCTGGCGCTGGTTCATCCGCCTGCATACGCGGATGCAGGTGGCCTTGCTTGAAACCCTGGACAATCACAAGGAATCGTCCGGGCATTGACCAGCGTCGGGCCTCAGCTTTCCAGCCAGACGTCCCGCGCCCAGTGCCAGACCGATTCCCAGGTTTCTTCGGCGATCAGTTCTTCTTCGGCCTGCCACAGCACCACGGTGCCGTCTTCTTCGACGCAGTAGTAATCGTCGCCGTCCTGGCAGATCGGGATCAGGCTGCGGTCGACACCGGCGTCCCAGGCATTGGCGGCCACGTCTGGCAGGTAGGTGTGGGATTGTGGATCGGTGACGGTCACCGGTTCCAGGCTGCCATAGACCACGTCGCTGACGGTCAGCAAAAACTCCCTGAAGACGAATGGGATATCGATGAACAGCTGCTCTTCGATCTCTACCAGCAGGTCTTCGTCGGGCAACTCCAGCGGAACCGGCACGGGCTCGTTGGCTTCACGCAATTGTTCGATGATTTCTTCCACGTCCGGGATCCTCTTTCTCGATGGCGCGGTTTTACATGGAGCGGTTTATACAGTAGCTCGCTATAGATGCAACCGCGAAATGGAAAACCCCGGCCTGAGCCGGGGTTCTTTTATTTCAACATGCAAACCGCGCAAAGGTTCAACCGTTCTGGCGGATACCGGCCACCAGCCAAGGCTGGTCATTGCCCTGGGCACGTTCCATGTTCCAGCTTTCGCTGAACGCCTCGCCCTTGTCGAAGCGAGAATCCTTCGACACACCGCTGAAGGTCAGGGTGGCGATGGTCTTGTCGGCGCGATCGTCGACACCGTCCAGTTGTACCTGCAGATTGTCGATATAGGTGGACTGGAAGCCATCACCCAGCTCGGCCCGCTCGCGCTTGAGGAACTCCAGCAGTTGCGGGGTCACGAACTCGGCGATCTTGTCCATTTCGTTCGCGTCCCAGTGTTGCTGCAAGGACATGAAGTGGCTGCGCGCGGCTTCGATGAAGCGTTGCTCGTTGAACCAGGCCGGTGCATTGATGACCGGACGGGCGGCCACAGGCGCTGCCGAACCACCGAAGATCGAGCCACTGGCTGGCTGCTGGTTGAACACTTCACGCTGCATCGGCGCGTGGCCGGCCGGAGCCAGTTGCTCCTGCTGCTTGCGACGACGGGCGGCAATGAAGCGGAAGACCAGGAAGGCGATGACCGCCATGATCAGGATGTCGAAGATCTGCATGCCCTGGAAGCCGTCGCCCATGAACATGGAAGCGAGCAAGCCGCCGGCGGCGATGCCGGCCAGGGGGCCGAGCCAGCGCGAAGCACCGCTGGCCTTGGTGGCTGCGCCCGCGGCACCGGCCGCGCCTGCGGTGGCGGCAGTGGACCCGGCGGCCGAGGACGGCGCCATCTGGCTGGTCTGGTGAGTCGGGGCTGCGCCCGAGCTTTTACCACCGCCAAAGCGCTTGGCGGCATTGGCGTCGATGGCCATCGTCAGGCCGATGCACAGCGCCATGGCGATGCTAAGAAAACGTTTCATATAAAGGCATTCCCATTTGTGGATAGCACGCGCGCCATGTTGCACAGCTGAACTGTTGCTGGCTAGCGACAGAGTGTTTCGGGCTTTTGCGTGACAGGTTAGGTTCAGCTTCGCCGCGCAAGAGGGCTTGTTCGCTTTGGGCTGTAGGAAAGGGGGACAAGTTCTATCGGAAAGTCGGCAGGCGTAAGTAACCCGACCTGTGGGAGCGAGCCTGCTCGCGATGGCGGCGTGTCAGTCAACATTATTCTTGACTGATCCACTGCTATCGCGAGCAGGCTCGCTCCCACATAAAGCTGTTCTGACAGCTTTTAGATCGCTTCCAACTTGGCATACCCCAGCATCAGCCACTTGCTGCCTTCGCTGAAGTTCACCTGCACCCGGGCCTGGGCCCCGGCACCCTCGAAGTTGAGGATCACGCCGTCGCCGAATACCGAATGCCGTACGGTCTGGCCGAGGCTGAAGCCGGTTTCCGGAATATCGCTACCGCCGAACAGGCTGCTGGTGCTTTGTTGCTGGCCGCCGCCGAACGGTCGGCTGACACTGTTGGACAGCCGCACTTCCTGAATCAGGCCCTTCGGCACTTCACGTACGAAGCGCGACACCTTGTTGTAGGTCTCGCTGCCATACAAGCGTCGGGTTTCGGCGTAGGTCAGTACCAGGTTCTGCATGGCGCGGGTGATACCGACATAGGCCAGGCGCCGTTCTTCCTCCAGACGTCCCGGTTCCTCCAGGCTCATCTTGTGGGGGAACAGGCCTTCTTCCATGCCCACGAGGAACACGTAGGGGAATTCCAGGCCCTTGGCGCTGTGCAGGGTCATCAGCTGGATGCTGTCTTCATGCTCGTCGGCCTGGGTGTCGCCGGCCTCCAGGGAGGCATGGCCCAGGAAGGCCGACAGCGGTGACAGGTCTGCGTCTTCTTCGGTGTTCTCGAAGTTGCGCGCGGCGCTGACCAGTTCCTCGAGGTTTTCTACCCGGGCCTGGCCTTTCTCGCCTTTTTCCGCTTCGTGGTAGGCGATCAGGCCGGATTGCTCGATGACGGTCTGGGTCATCAAGTGCAGCGGCATCTCCCCGCACTTGGCGGCGAGGTCTTCGATCAGGTCCATGAACGCCTTCAGCGCACCGGCGGCGCGACCGGTCACGCCTTTGTTGGCGACCAGCTGACGCATGGCTTCCCACATGGACACGTGGCTGTGGCGGGCGTGATCGCGAATGGCTTCGACGGTTTTCTCGCCAATGCCCCGCGTCGGCACGTTGATCACCCGCTCCAGGGCCGCGTCGTTGCCGCGACCTTCGATCAGGCGCAAGTAGGCCATGGCGTTCTTGATTTCGGCACGCTCGAAGAAGCGCTGGCCACCGTAGATGCGGTACGGGATCCGTTCGCGCAGCAAAGCCTCTTCCAACACCCGCGACTGGGCGTTGGAGCGGTACAGGATGGCGATGTCGCTGCGGGCCAGGCCGGTTTTCAGCGCGCTTTCGATGGTTTCCACCACGTAGCGGGCTTCATCGTGTTCGTTGAAGGCGGCATAGAGGTTGATCGCTTCGCCTTCGCCGCCATCGGTCCACAATTCCTTGCCCAGGCGCCCGGTATTGTTGGCGATCAGGGCGTTGGCGGCCTTGAGGATGCCGGCGGTGGAGCGGTAGTTCTGTTCCAGGCGGATGACTTCGGCGTCGGGGAAGTCCGCCGAGTACTGGTGAATGTTCTCGATCTTGGCACCGCGCCAGCCGTAGATCGACTGGTCGTCGTCACCCACTACCATCAGGCTGTCGCCGCCCTTGGCCAACAGGCGCAACCAGGCGTATTGCACGGCGTTGGTGTCCTGGAACTCGTCCACCAATACATGCCGGAAGCGCTTTTGATAGTGAGCCAGCAGGCCTGGGTGGTCGCGCCACAGGTCCAGGGCCCGGAGCAGCAGCTCGGAGAAGTCGATGACCCCGGCGCGCTGGCACGCCGCCTCGTAGGCTTCATAGATGCTACGCATGGTCGCCAGGAACAGGTCGCCGCTGGCCTGGATGTGCTGCGGGCGCAGGCCTTCGTCTTTCTGGCCATTGATGAACCATTGCGCCTGGCGGGCCGGCCAGCGCTGCTCGTCCAGGCCCAGCTCGCGGATCACCCGCTTGACCAGGCGTTGCTGGTCGTCGCTGTCCAGGATCTGGAAGGTCTGGCTCAG
Source organism: Pseudomonas sp. DF11 (assembly GCF_058148565.1). Classification (NCBI taxonomy): domain Bacteria; kingdom Pseudomonadati; phylum Pseudomonadota; class Gammaproteobacteria; order Pseudomonadales; family Pseudomonadaceae; genus Pseudomonas; species Pseudomonas sp. DF11. Next base: position 94,962 of record NZ_JBYVYN010000002.1, on the reverse strand, counting down.
CCCGGCTTCCTGCCAGTGCGCCCGCAACAAGCGGTGCGCCAGGCCGTGGAACGTGCCGACCCACATGCCGGCGGGGTTGATGCCCATCAGTTGCTCGATGCGATGGCGCATCTCGGCCGCGGCCTTGTTGGTGAACGTCACCGACAGGATCGAATGGGGCGAGGCGTTCTCGACCTGGATCAACCAGGCGATACGGTGCACCAGCACTCGGGTTTTACCGGAGCCAGCACCGGCCAGGACCAACTGACGACCCACGGAGGCTGCTACGGCCTGGCGTTGGGCATCGTTGAGGGAGTTCAGCAGAAGGGAGAGATCATCGCGCATCGGGGCATTCTAGGGTGCGGCGTCACCCCGGGCAAACCGAGCTTTGCATCAGCCGATAAAAGACCGGTTGTGGATGACCGGTGGGTCACAGGCTACAGCCATTGGCGGGGCTCGCTCGGGAACGGCGCCACCCAATGAAACAACGGCTTTTTTCAGTATTTTTATGAGCTGGGGCAGTGTGGGATGGCCCATGGCTTGTGTATGCTCGGTGCTCGCTTCGGGTTCTCCACGCTCCACTGAATAAGAACAAGAACAGTGCCAATGACCCTCAATTCCGATCCGGCGGGCCCCTGTGTGGAACCGCGGGTCATCTACAAGCAGTACGCCACGGAGATGGCGGTCGAGCGCACGCGTCTGCTGTATCAAGGCTCATTGCTGCCTACGCTGTTCATGTTGCTCAACGGTCTGGTCTGCGCCGTGCTGTTATGGGAGCCGCGACGCTATTTCCTGGTCAGCGTCTGGCTCGTCTGGTTGTTGTCACTGGTGGCGTTGCGGGTGATCCAGGTGGCGGCTTTCGATTCGGCCATGCCAGGCCGCCAGGCGCACCCGATCTGGCTGCGTATGTTTTTGCTGGGCTCGGCGATGACCGGCCTGACCTTGGCCGGGGCTGGTATCGCGCTGGTCCCGGCCGACAGCTTCCAGCAGCAGGCCTGGGTGTTCGGCCTGATTGGCGCGGCCGCCCTGTCGGCCAGTGTGGCCTACGCGGTGAGTCTGCCTGCGTTCCTGTCCTTTACCTTGCCCTGCCTGTTGCCGGCCATCGGCTATCTCTTCTGGGGCGGCGATGAGCAGCAACGCGGGTGGGGCTGGCTCGGGCTGATTGTGCTGGTCTCGCTGAGCGTGGTGGCCTGGCAAGTCAACCGGTTGATCAAAAGCGGCATGCTGCGCCGTTTCCAGAACCAGGCGCTGATCGAGCACCTGCAGCAGACGCAGGCCCGTAGCGTCGAGCTCAACACCGCGCTGGCCCGGGAGGTCGAGCAACGTCGTTGTGCCGAGGAGCAACTGCGGGCGGCCCAGGTTGGCCTGGAGGCGCGGGTAGCGCAGCGCAGCCTTGAACTGGAGGTCGCCAGCCAGGCCCTGAGCAAGAGCGAGGCGCGTCTGGCCCTGGCTCTGAAGGCCAGTGAGCTGGGGTTGTGGGATTGGAATCTGCAGACTGACGAAGTCCACCACACTCAACTCAAGGAACTGTTCGGCCTGGAGCCCGAATACATCACGGCGATGCTCAGCCACCTCACCCCGCGGCTGCACCCCCAGGACGTGCCGGCGCTCAAGCGAGCCCTGGTCGAACACCTCAAGGGCCGCAGTGAGGATTACCAGATCGAATACCGTGTGCGTCATGGCGATGGTCACTGGGTCTGGATCGAAGACCGTGGCCGGGCGGTGGAGCGCAGCGAGAGCGGACGGGTGCTGCGCATGGTCGGCACCCGGCGCGACATCAGCGCCAGCAAGGAACTCGAGCAGCAACGGCAACTGGCGGCCACGGTGTTCGAGGCCGCCAGCGAAGGTATCGTGATTTTCGACCCCAACTACGTGCTGCTCGCTGCCAACCAGGCATTCACGCGGGTTACCGGTTTCGATATCAATGAGATGCTCGGGCGCAATGTGGTTGAGCTGCCGTGCAGCCGCGACGCGCGCCGGCACTACCCCGTCATTCGCCAATCGCTCAAGCAGCACGGCACCTGGCAGGGTGAGTTGGTAGAGGCGCGGGCCAACGGCGAACTGTACCCGCAATGGCTGCAACTGAACGTCGTGCGCAATGCTCGGGGAAATGTCAGCCATATCGTCGGCTTCTTCGCCGATCTTTCGGCTCGACGCGAATCCGAAGAGCGGATGCGCTACCTGACCCATTACGACGAGCTGACCGGGCTGGCCAATCGCTCGCTGTTTCGCGAGCGCCTGCACGAAGCCCATCAGCGTGTGCGCCAGGGCGGACGGCGCAGCCTGGCGTTGCTGCATATCAACCTGGACCGTTTCAAATTGCTCAACGACAGCCTTGGTCATGACATCGCCGACCAGTTGTTGCAGAAAATGGCCCGTCGCCTGATCAATGCGTTGCCTGAGGCGGATACCATCGCCCGGCTGTCCGGCGATGAGTTTGCGGTGTTGTTCGATGCTTATGGCAACCTTTCAAGCCTGGCGCGGGTGGCGACTCGCCTGGCCGCCAAGTTGCGAGTGCCGCTGACCATCGAAGGCCATGAACTGGTCCTCAGTGCCTCCATCGGCATCAGCCTGTTGCCCGACAACACGCGGGAAGTGGCCATGCTGGTCAGCCAGGCGAACATGGCCATGCAGCATGCCAAGCATCTGGGGGGCAACAATTTCCAGTTCTACACCGACAGCCTCCAGGCCAGCACGCTGGAGCGCCTGCAACTGGAGAATCAGCTGCGCAAGGCCTTGGAAGAGCGGCAGTTGAAGGTCTTTTATCAACCCAAACTGTGCCTGGCGACCGGTCGCCTGAACGCCGCCGAGGCGTTGGTGCGTTGGGATCACCCGGTCATGGGCCGGGTGCCTCCGGGGGATTTCATCGGCCTGGCCGAAGAAACCGGGTTGATCGGGCCGATTGGCGAATTCGTGTTGCGCCAGGCTTGTTGGCAGGCCTGCGAATGGCAGCGCCAGGGGCTTGCGCCGATCAGGGTGTCGGTCAATCTGTCGGTGCATCAGTTGCGCCAGGGCAAGCTGGTCAGCCTGGTGCGGCAAGTGCTGGAAGAAACCGGCCTGGAGCCCCGATACCTGGAACTGGAGCTGACCGAAAGCCAGTTGCTCGACAGCGTCGAGCACATCATCGCCACGTTCCAGCAATTGCGTGACCTTGGGGTCAAGCTGGCGATCGACGATTTTGGCACCGGTTACTCATCCCTGAGTTACCTCAAGCGCATCCCGGTGGATTACGTGAAGATCGACCAGGCGTTTATTCGTGGGTTGGGCGAGGGCAGCGTGGATGCGGCCATTACCCGGGCAATCATCGCGATGGCCCATGGATTGTCACTCAAGGTCGTGGCCGAAGGCGTTGAGCGGCAGGAGCAGCTTGAGTTTCTCAGCAACGAGCATTGCGATGAGGTTCAGGGGTATTTGATCAGCCGACCGGTGGAAGCCGAGGGCGTGGCGGAGTTATTGCGGGCCCAAGACTTGGGTTGATATTTACCAGGAACATAACTTTCCGTCAGGCAACAAAACCGTCTGACGGAAAGTTATGGGATGTATGCTTAGTGGGTTACCAGTACTTCATCGATGTGATGCAGTAACTCGCCTTCGAAGAAAATACTGACGCCAGTGACATTGGAGTCGCCCAGCTCTTTATATTCGACGAACTTGTCGGTGAGTACCGATGCGGCCGCGTCCCCGGAATGTTCAAGTTTCAATTCCAGTCGCAAATCGAAGGATTTATCCTGGGTGTCGCTTCGTACCAGCGTCGGGATAACGCCGCTATTGGCTACGGTAACAGTGCCAAAGGTACGGAAAGACGCATTGCCTGGCATGCGGTCGATTTGTGCGGTCCAAGCTTTAGTAGTGATTTTCATGATAGTAACTCCTGTAATTAAGTTGATTGCGTCCTGCGGGAGTGAATATATCGACTTTGACTTGATAATGTCTTGGGGAATTGCGATTGGTATTGTAAGGAGACGTTAGTCTGGTGATTTGCTAGTTTATTTCCAGGAATCTATTGTCGAGATGTTGTTGGTGGCAGTCACAAGTTGTGAGTAGTTGACTCTTTTGCGGATAGACACTTCTTTCCCACGTTAGAGGGCTCAGGTCGCACCTGAAAATCACCGGATCGGCAGCGCTGAGGGTTTGTGCAACGCAGAGACTGCTACATCAGGGGATCCTCGGCAAAACAAAGGGGCAACGAGGTCATCCAGTTACGTTTTGAGCGGGCAAAAAGCCAATTCTTGTAGTATAACTACAAGCTTGCTACATCCCGGCATCTGCCCATAACAAGAGTCCAGCCCCTTGAACCTGCTGCAACACATCGCCCAGTCACGCCACTTGCTACGCAAGTCGGAGCTGAAAGTCGCCGATCACGTATTGCTTGATCCAGCGGCCGTGATGCATAGCTCCATGGCCGATCTTGCCCACAGCGTCGGCATCAGCGAGCCGACCATCGTGCGTTTCTGCCGGGCCATCGGTTGCTCGGGTTTCCAGGACCTGAAGCTCAAGTTGGCGCAAAGCCTGGCCGCCGGTGCGAGCTTCGGCCAGTTTGCGATCCATGAGGACGACTCGGTCGCGGACTACAGCCTGAAAATCTTCGACACGACCCTGCACACCCTGATGGAGGTTCGCGAGAAGCTCGACCCGGTGGCATTGCAAAAAGCCGTCACGGCCATGTCCCAGGCCCAGCGTGTCGAGTTTTATGGCTTCGGCGCCTCGGGCGCGGTGGCGGCCGATGCCCAGCACAAGTTCTTCCGGCTGCTGCTCACGGCGGCGGCTTATTCCGACCCGCACATGCAGGCCATGTCGGCGGTTACCTTGAAGCCCACCGATGTGGCGATCTGCATCTCCCAATCGGGCCGTTCCAAGGATCTGCTGATCACCGCCAACCTGGTACGCGAAAGCGGTGCCTCGTTGATCACCTTGTGTCCGAGCCAGACGCCGCTGGCAGAACTGTCCACGGTGAACCTGGCCATCGACGTGCACGAAGACACCGAGATCTACACACCGCTGACCTCGCGTATCGCCCATCTGGTGGTGATCGATGTGCTGGCAATGGGCGTCGCCATGGCGCGGGGCCCAAGCCTGGTCAACCACCTCAAGAGCGTAAAGCGTAGCCTGCGCAGCTTGCGGTTGTCGCCCAAGTCGGTGAAGGCGCTGGACGACTGAGTCTCGAACCCTGAGGTTGAGGGCTTCTGTGGCGAGGGGATTTATCCCCGCTGGGCTGCGAAGCGGCCCCTCGAACAGCCATTACAAATCACCTGGCACACAAGAAAAAGCTGAGGTCTGCTGCGCAGCCCATCGGGGATAAATCCCCTCGTCACAATGAGTCGGGCGCGCCTTGGAAGGTGCGTTTTGCGAATTCATCGTTCTGTAACCCTCGTGCCGCCAAACCGTCATCGCGCGCCGTCATCGTAAAGCTCCCGTATACGTCTTGGGAGTCTCGACATGACCCAGTCCTACGAAGAACGCAGCGCCGTCAAAACCCGTCGTCAGCAGGAAGACCAGCGCCGCATGGCGTTCCGTCGTGCAATCGAAGACCGCTATGAGCAGCGCCAGCTTCTGGCCGAAATCAGCGAATTTCCTGACGCCGCAGAGTTCAATTACTGGCAGGCAACGCCGGCGGCTTCCCGTCGAAACGCTCAACCAGGCCAATGATCTGAGCGCGCTCACCGCGAACGAATGCCAGGAAGGCGTGAGCCACCGGTGACAGGCGCTTGGCCTTGGCCTGTACCAGGCACCAACTGCGGTACAGCGGCAACTCCTCCACCGGCAGCTCGATGAGTGCGCCGGACGACAATTCCCGGCTCACGGCGTGGCGCGTCAACAGCGCCACGCCCAGCCCGGCCACCACGCACTCGCGCTGGGCCTCCGCCGACGCCACCTCCAATGTCTGGGTGAAGTGCACCCGTTTTTCCTTGAAGTATTCCTCGCAAGCCAGCCGTGTGCCTGAGCCTGGTTCGCGCAGCAGCAGCGTATACGGCTCCAGATCCTGCAGGCGCAGTGGGCCCATGTGGCACAACGGATGCTCGGGCGGCGCCACGGCGACGATGGGATTGTTGAGAAATGGCAGGAATTCCAGGCCCATGTCCTGGGGTACCATGGACATGATCACCAGGTCATCACGGTTGTCCGAAAGCCGGCGGATGACCTGGCCGCGATTGACCACGGTGAGGTTGAGATTGACCTCCGGGTGCTGGCGCTTGAACGCGGCGAACAGGTGCGGCACGAAGTACTTGGCGCTGGACTCCACTGCCAGCTTGAGCTGGCCTTGCAGTGAGCCCTGCATGTCCGAGAGCTGCATGTCGAGGTTTTCCAGGCGCCCGAAGATGTCCCGGCTGGCCCGTTGCAGCGCTTCGGCGGCTTCGGTCATGTAGAGTTTTTTGCCAACATACTCAAACAGGGGTTGGCCGATAAGCTCCTCAAGGGATCGAATCTGTAGGCTAACGGCCGGTTGTGTGAGGGACATTTCATCGGCTGCACGGCTGTACGACCTCAGGTCGCACACCTCGTTGAAAATCTGCAATTGACGCAATGTCATACGCATCAATGACTTACGCATTTTCTAAACACTCTCGACCGGGACGATTAGTGCAACTATAAGTCTTTGCTTATGCGTGTCCCAATAAATATTCATTTTTGTTAATCAACGGCCAGGACTAGTGTGGGGACTGCGACCAATTGTTACATCTGGTCACGCGTCGGCCTGAACCCAGGTCGTGGTATCACCGGCTCAAGGGAACCTTCAATTGATAACAAAGATCCTGATCGCCAACCGTGGTGAGATTGCCGTCCGCATCGTGCGTGCTTGCGCCGAGATGGGCATTCGCTCGGTCGCGGTCTACTCCGACGCGGACCGCCATGCGTTGCACGTCAAGCGTGCGGACGAGGCCCACAGCATCGGCGCCGATCCGCTGGCTGGCTACCTCAACCCGCGCAAACTGGTGAACCTGGCGGTGGAAACCGGCTGTGATGCCTTGCACCCCGGCTACGGTTTTCTCTCGGAAAACGCCGAACTGGCGGACATCTGCGCCGAACGCGGAATCAAATTCATCGGTCCGTCGGCCGAAGTCATTCGCCGCATGGGCGACAAGACCGAAGCGCGCCGCAGCATGATCAAGGCCGGCGTGCCGGTCACGCCGGGCACCGAAGGCAACGTGGCGGGCCTCGAAGAAGCCCTGACCGAAGGTGATCGGATCGGTTACCCGGTGATGCTCAAGGCCACCTCCGGTGGTGGCGGTCGGGGTATCCGTCGCTGCAACAGCCGTGAAGAACTCGAACAGGCCTTCCCGCGGGTCATTTCCGAAGCCACCAAGGCGTTCGGTTCGGCGGAAGTGTTCCTGGAAAAATGCATCGTCAACCCCAAGCACATCGAGGCGCAGATCCTCGGTGACAGCTTCGGCAATGTGGTGCACCTGTTCGAGCGTGACTGCTCGATCCAGCGGCGCAACCAGAAGCTGATCGAAATCGCCCCCAGCCCGCAACTGACCCCCGAGCAGCGCGCCTACATCGGCGACCTGTCGGTGCGCGCGGCCAAGGCCGTGGGCTACGAGAATGCCGGCACCGTGGAGTTCCTGCTCGCCGAGGGTGAGGTGTACTTCATGGAGATGAACACCCGGGTGCAGGTGGAACACACCATCACCGAAGAAATCACCGGTATCGACATTGTTCGCGAACAGATCCGCATCGCCTCCGGGCTGCCGCTGTCGGTCAAGCAGGAAGACATCCAGCACCGTGGTTTTGCGTTGCAGTTCCGGATCAACGCCGAGGACCCGAAAAACAACTTCCTGCCCAGCTTCGGCAAGATCACCCGCTACTACGCCCCGGGCGGCCCGGGTGTGCGCACCGACACGGCGATCTACACCGGCTACACCATTCCACCGTTCTACGATTCGATGTGCCTGAAGCTGGTGGTCTGGGCGTTGACCTGGGAAGAAGCGATGGACCGTGGCCTGCGGGCCCTGGATGACATGCGCCTGCAGGGGGTCAAGACCACCGCCGCGTATTACCAGGAGATCCTGCGCAATCCGGAATTTCGCAGCGGCCAGTTCAATACCAGCTTCGTTGAAAGCCACCCTGAACTGACCAACTACTCGATCAAGCGCAAACCCGAAGAGCTGGCCCTGGCCATCGCCGCCGCCATTGCCGCCCACGCAGGCCTGTAAGGAATCATGACCATGTCCAAGAAGATCTTTGTTACCGATACAATCCTGCGCGACGCCCACCAATCGCTGCTCGCCACCCGCATGCGCACCGAAGACATGCTGCCGATCTGCGACAAGCTCGACAAAGTCGGCTATTGGTCGCTGGAAGTCTGGGGCGGCGCGACATTCGACGCCTGCGTGCGCTTCCTGAAGGAAGACCCGTGGGAACGCCTGCGCCAACTGCGCGCGGCGCTGCCCAACACCCGCCTGCAAATGCTCCTGCGCGGTCAGAACCTGCTGGGCTACCGCCATTACAGCGATGACGTGGTCAAGGCGTTCGTGGCCAAGGCGGCGGTCAACGGCATCGATGTGTTCCGTATTTTCGATGCGATGAACGACGTGCGTAACCTGAAGGTTGCCATCGAAGCCGTGAAGGCCGCCGGCAAGCACGCCCAGGGCACCATCGCCTACACCACCAGCCCGGTGCACACCATCGGCGCGTTCGTGGCCCAGGCCAAGCAGATGGAAGCCATGGGTTGCGACTCGGTGGCGATCAAGGACATGGCCGGCCTGCTGACTCCGTACGCCACCGGCGAACTGGTCAAGGCGCTGAAAAGCGAACAGTCGCTGCCGGTCTTTATCCACTCCCACGACACCGCCGGCCTGGCCGCGATGTGCCAGCTCAAGGCTGTCGAGAACGGCGCCGATCACATCGACACCGCAATCTCCAGCTTCGCCTGGGGCACCAGCCATCCGGGCACCGAGTCGATGGTCGCGGCCCTCAAGGGCAGCGAGTTCGACACCGGGCTGGACCTGGAATTGCTCCAGGAAATCGGCCTGTACTTCTACGCGGTGCGCAAGAAGTACCACCAGTTCGAAAGCGAGTTCACCGCGGTGGACACCCGGGTCCAGGTCAACCAGGTTCCGGGCGGGATGATCTCCAACCTCGCCAATCAGTTGAAAGAGCAGGGCGCGCTGAACCGGATGAACGAAGTGCTGGCGGAAATCCCACGAGTGCGCGAAGACCTCGGCTTCCCGCCGTTGGTTACCCCAACCTCGCAGATCGTCGGTACCCAGGCGTTCTTCAACGTGCTGGCCGGTGAGCGCTACAAGACCATCACCAATGAAGTGAAGCTCTACCTGCAGGGCGGCTACGGCAAGGCGCCAGGTTCGGTGAACGAGAAGCTGCGTCGCCAGGCCATCGGTAGCGAAGAAGTGATCGACGTGCGTCCGGCCGACTTGCTCAAGCCGGAAATGACCAAGCTGCGTGGCGAAATCGGTGCGCTGGCCAAATCCGAAGAAGACGTACTGACCTACGCCATGTTCCCGGACATCGGCCGCAAGTTCCTCGAAGAGCGTGAAGCCGGCACCCTGACCCCGGAAGTGCTGCTGCCAATCCCTGAAGCGGGCAGCGTGAGCTCGGCGGGCGGCGAAGGTGTGCCGACCGAGTTCGTCATCGACGTTCACGGTGAAACCTACCGCGTCGACATCACCGGTGTGGGCGTCAAGGCCGAAGGCAAGCGTCACTTCTACCTGTCCATCGATGGCATGCCCGAAGAGGTCGTGTTCGAACCGCTCAATGAGTTCGTCAGCGGCGGCAGCAGCAAGCGCAAGCAAGCCACTGCGCCGGGCCACGTCAGCACCACCATGCCGGGCAACATCGTCGATGTGCTGGTCAAGGAAGGCGACGTGGTCAAGGCCGGCCAAGCGGTGCTGATCACCGAGGCCATGAAGATGGAAACCGAAGTGCAGGCGGCCATCGCCGGCAAGGTCACCGCTATTCATGTAGCCAAGGGCGACCGGGTCAACCCGGGCGAAATCCTGATCGAGATCGAAGGCTGATCTAACAGCCTCGATACAACGCTTTAACCTCGGGGGGGCATGTGCTCCCCTTTTTTTTGCCTGTCAGAACATCATGCGCCATTGCCCCATCAGCGCGCCGTTACGGTTGTCCTGACCGGTTTCGCCACGATAGTTCAGCCCCAGGGTATGCCGGGGCGAAACGGCCAGGTCCAGCCCGGCTTCCAGGAGCAGGCTGTCACGGTCCAGCTCGACGCCTTCGACGGTATAGGTATTGCCTGCGCTGGTCAGGCGCTGACGGGAAGTGCCCCGGGTCTCGCCGTATAGGTGTTTCCAGCCGAGATTCAAGCGGGGCGTCAGTCGCATGCCTTGGTCAAGAGGGAAGGTCCGGGCGAGGCGCAGGCCAAGGTTGCTGTTGTAATTGTCCTGAGACTGGCCACTGAACTGCAGCGCCGCGCTTCCACCTTTCTCGGTATAGCGATCACGTTGATAGCGTTGGTAGCCCACTTGGACATAGGGCTCGACATCGAAATGCCCTACGTTCAGGTTGTAGCCGAGTTGCCCGAAGACCTGCTGCGTATTGGCATCGTAACGACCTTTGAGGCGATCCCTGAAACCGTTGAAGGCCACGTGACGCTTGGTGCTGCCGTCATGATTGCCGTAAATGGCGCCCAGGCGCAGTGCTATCGGCCCGTCCTGATGCAAGGCATAGGCGCCCACGTGCCAGCTGTCGAGCCGGCCATCGAATGGGTGACTGTCCAGCCGCGTCTGGGTCTTGCTGCCGATTACACCCAGGCGCCAATCAGGACTGACAGCCCAATCGGTTCCCAGCATCAAACCTTTGGTCGAGTGCTTCAGGGCCTGGCTGCCCAACTGCTTTCCAATGCGGCCGCTGTTGCCGATGGCCTGGACCCAGACTTGGCCGTCGCTGTGTACGTTTTCCGAGTTTCTCCGGTCCATGGCCGAGAGCATGCCGGTGCCGATTGGCGCGCTGCTGCTCAGGGTGGCATTGCCCAGGTCTGCCGCGTTGTAGCCGCTGAGTTGGTCGATGGCGTCGGCGGCGGTCGCCATATCGCTGCCGAGCAAGGCGTTGATGGCGGCATTGGTTTTTTCGGCTGGCGTGGCGGCGTGCAATTGGCTGGCGGGTTTGGGTGGGTGGGCGATGATTTCTGGCGGTTCAGCGGGCTTGTTTGTCGGGGCCTCGGTGTTTGGGTTGGCTGCGGGGGCCTGGGCGACGCTGGGGACTGCAATGGGTTCGGCTGGTTTGACCGGTTGCGGTTCTTCGATACTGGCCGTGAATGCTCGCCCGTTATCGGAAGTGGCTGCTTCCCTGAGTGGGATATCGTTGCGGGCATAAGTCAGGCTGACTTGCGTATCGGTGGAGGTCAGCGTCGCCGTCATGAATGCAAGCGTACTGGAGACCGTGCCGAACGCTCCTTCGATCGTCCCCGCGCGGATGATCGTGTGCTCGCGCGCTTCAATGTATTCGCCTGGCACGCCGGCAACGGTCAGCGTCGCGTTGTTCAGGAACGCGGTGCCTTCAACGTTGATCATGGAGCTACCGCCATCTGCGTTAACCCCGTAGATCAGCTCGGCAGTCTCCGCCAACGAGAAATCCTTGGTGATGGAGGGTGCGCCTATTTCGGGGCCGACTTCCAACTGGCCCGCGACACTCAAGAACTCCACTGTTCCATTGCCGCTGAAGCGGGCCTCCTCACGCACTTCCACACGACCGGCCATTCCTGAGTTCATCATGTGGGCGCCTGGCTCGACAATCACACGATTGGCCAACACTCCCTTGTTATCCAGCGTGCCGAGAACTCCTAGTTGTCCGTCGATTCGGCCAGTGTTGATCAACGTGGTGTCCGGCTCGATCACTCCCCAGCCAGCGAAACTCCCGGTGTGCTGCCATTCGCCTTGTGTGACCTGCAGGGCCAGGAAATTGCGGGTTTCAGCCAATACAGGATGCTGGGCAGCGTCCAGTTGCAGAATGTTTTTTCCACCACCACCGTCAATGATTCCGGGGAATCTCCCGTTTCCGCTGATGACGACCAAGTCGTTTTTGCGAGTCCATTTCTCGCCGCCTTTGCGAGCGGTGCTGGCGTTATGCCGTTTGGTGTCCGTAGCGTCGGCGAAGGCCTTGAGGCGCTCTTGTTGCTCGGCGGTTGTAAGGAAATCGGCGGGTTGCTGAGCCATCGAAACATCGGTGCAACCGAGCACCAAGGCGATTGCCAGTGCGAGGTGTTGAGGTGGGTATAAGTGCTGAATAGACATCGAATACGGACTCATTTGAAAGGAGTCCGCACTTTAAAAATTTCACCCCTGGCCACGATGCCAGCTAACGCCTCGCCTTGGGCAAGACACAGCAGATGAAATCTGTAGGCCGGTCGTGTTGCGATCCAGACATCGTCGCGTTGGCTTCCACGACCTGAAGCTTCGCCCTACAACTTCTTCGGATGTGTCCTGTCAGCTGCGCTTGAGATACGCCTTCCCATAATGCCGCTCCATCCGTGCCTGGATCAGCTCCAGCGCAATGGACATCAACCAGTAGATGATCGCCGCCGTCGTCAGCATCTCGATATAGCGATAGCTGGACCGACCATAAGACTGCGCCAGGAACATCACTTCCCAGACGCCCATCACCGAGATCAGTGAAGAATCCTTGAGCATGGAGATGAACTGGTTGGTGGTCGGCGGGATGATGGTGCGCATGGCCTGGGGCAGGGTGACGCGCCAGAAGATCATGGTTTCGCTCAGGCCCAGGGCGAGTGAGGCTTCGCGCTGGCCGTGGGGGACGCCGAGGATGCCGGCGCGGAAGATTTCGCTCAGGTAGGCGCCGTAGTTCAGCGACAGGGCGATGATCCCGGCGGCGATGGCGCCGGGGACCACGCCCAGTTGTGGCAGGCCCAGGTAGATCAGCAAAATCTGGATCAGCAGCGGCGTGCCGCGAAAGAACGACGCGTAGAAACTGGCGATGCCAAACGCCACCGCGCTGCTCGACAACCGTGCCAGGGCGGTGATGAAGCCCAGCAGTGACGACGCGACGATTGAGCACAGGCACAGAAACAGGGTCAGCACCGCGCCTTGCAGAAAGCCATTGGGCGCCAGATGCATGCCCAGCAAGTTCGGCAGTTTGTCGAGGATGATGGAGAACTTCAGGTCGAAGCTCAGGAAGAAACTCGCGAACAGCACCAGCATGGCCGCCCAGGTCAGGTAGAGCCGGGTGCGGAAACCGAAGATTTTTTGCAGGCGTGACTCAGCCACCGGTGGCGGTGGCTGAGGAGTTGGGAAAGATGTCATTGAGTAATGTCGGCGCCGATCCATTTTTGCGAGAGTTTGCTCAAGGTGCCGTCCTGTTTCAATTGGGCGAAGACTTCACGCACCTTGGCGTCCCATTGGGCATCGCCTTTTTCGATGGCCACCGAGTTCGGCTCGGCGTAGAGCGATTCGCCCGCCAGTTTGAAGCGTTTGTCTTCGGTCAGGCGCGGCTGGGCGGTCACCAGGTTGGTCAGTACCGCGTCCAGGCGGACCCCGGCGCCCAGGCCGAGGTCCTGGAACGCCACGTTGTCGGTGTCGTACGGAGCGATCTGCACGTTCTCGAAGGGGTAGCTCAGGTGGGTGTCTTCGGCGCCTTCGATCACCAGGTTCTTGTTCAGGTAACTCTCGTAGCTGGACGCGCTGATGAGGCCGACTTTCTTGCCGCTCAGGTCCTTGGCGCCGTGGATGCTGTCATCCTTGGCGTTGACCACGATCACCGCTGGCGAGGCGTAATACTGCACCGGGAAATCGAACACTTCGGCGCGGGCCTTGCTCGGCGTCATGGAGCAGATGCAGATGTCATAGCGCCCGCTCCAGTGGCCGGCAGCGATCACGTCCCAGGAAGGGGTTTCCAGGCGCAGTTTCACGCCCAGTTTCTGCGCCACGGCCTTGGCCACGTCGACGTCAAAACCGTCGAGCTGGTTCTGATCGTTCAGGAACGAGAAGGGCGGATAGCTTTCCATCAACACACCGACCAGTTCTTTTTTCTGCTCGATGCGATCCAGGGTGGCGCCGGCGAAGGCTTGCGACGAGGCGGCCAGCAGGGTCAGGCCCAGGGCCAGCAATGGTTGTCGTTTCACGGGAAATCCCTGGGTAGAAAAATAAGTTGTAGTTAACCGATTGGTGCGTATTAAATAGTTATAAGAACAACTCCGGTAGTGAGTATTTTTCATAAGCTTATGAGTGAATCGCATATGGGCGCAGCAACGACAGTCATTCTCGATGGCGGCATGGGCCGCGAACTGCAACGTCGTGGCGCGCCGTTCCGGCAGCCCGAGTGGTCGGCCCTGGCCTTGAGCGAAGCGCCCCAGGCGGTAGAGGCGGTGCATGCGGCCTACATCGCCAGTGGCGCCAATGTCATCACCAGCAACAGCTACGCCGTAGTGCCGTTTCACATCGGTGAAGAGCGTTTTGCCGCCGAAGGCCAGGCCCTGGCTGCGCTGGCGGGTGAGTTGGCGCAAAGGGCGGTACAGGCTTCAGGCAAAGCGGTGCGAGTGGCCGGGTCGTTGCCACCGTTGTTCGGCTCCTATCGGCCGGATCTGTTCGACGCTTCTCGGGCCAGTGAATTGCTCGCGCCGCTAGTGAGCGGCCTGGCGCCCCATGTCGACCTGTGGCTGGCCGAGACCCAAAGCTCTACGGTCGAAGCGCGGGCGATTCACGCCGGGCTGCCCAAGGACGGCAAGCCGTTCTGGCTGTCGTTTACCCTGAAAGATGAAGACACCGATGAAGTGCCACGCCTGCGTTCCGGCGAACCGGTGGCGGACGCTGCGGCGGTCGCGGCCGAGCTGGGTGTCGAAGTGTTGCTGTTCAACTGCAGCCAGCCGGAAGTGATCGGCGTGGCCATCGATGCCGCGCGGGAAACTTTCGAGCGGCTGGGGGTGAAGATCCACATCGGTGCCTACGCCAACGCCTTCCCGCCGCAACCGAAGGAAGCGACGGCCAACGATGGCCTGGACCCATTGCGCGAAGACCTCGATCCACCGGGCTACTTGCAGTGGGCGGCGGATTGGCAGCAGCGTGGAGCCAGTCATCTGGGTGGCTGCTGCGGAATCGGGCCTGAGCATATTGCGGTGTTGGCGCAAAAGCTGATCTGAATCTTGATGTGAAATACTCCTGTGGCGAGGGGATTTATCCCCGCTGGGCTGCGCAGCAGCCCTAAAGCAGTGAACTCACTCTTCCTGGCGCACCGAGTTGTTTGTTTTGGGGGCCGCTGCGCAGCCCAACGGGGATAAATCCCCTCGCCACTGCACTCGCTGAAATTCGGGCTTACGCTTTCCCCAAGCCCTCTAGCCACCCCTATACATATATATGTCATTTGCGCTCGAACGGCGCGATAGGGTCCCAGCCCTGATCACAACCGGGACGCTTAAATGACTGTCTTCTCTGAAAATGAACATGGCGCGCCTTCTGTCGCACCCTTGAAACCCCTCAGCCTGTTATCCAACGGCCTTCGATTCCAACCGCATACGTTTGCCGATCAATGGCTGGGCCAGTGGGGCCTCGTCGGCGATGCGCCGGTGACGGTCACTTATCAAGAGGTCGAGACCGAAGAGTCGGCCGCGATCAGCAAGCGCACCTCGGTGCCTTTGCGTGACGCCGTGACACAAGGCTTTTTGATCGCCCATCAAAGCCGGGTCCACCCCTCTGCCCGTTCGCCGCGCGAGGGCTGGGTCTACCCACATCGAAGTCTTATGTCCCTGGATTTCTCGTCGCTGCGGGTCGCCGGTAAACCCCTGTCGCCAGACGTCTTGCAACAATTGCAGACAGGTATTGCCCCCGGCTACCAGGGCACGGGCCAGCCTGTTGTCACCGAGGTGGATGCCCAAGGCAATCTGCTCAGTGTCCGTGGCAAGGAACAAGCCCGGCAATTGGCACTGCTGGACAGCAATCAGGTGAAACTGGCGCGGTTGTTCGCCGGCCTGCCCACGTTCGACTCGGTGCTCAAGAGCCTGCTGATCAGCAGGATCAAGATAAACATCCCCGAGACAAAATTTCGCCCATCACTGCTTGAGAATATCGATCCGGATCATTGGTATGTAAACCACTTCAGCATCGACGCCGTCGGCGGACGTTCATTGATCGCCTCGCAGAGTTTTACCGATGTTCTATTGAGCTGTCTGGCGACGGATACACCGCCCACGTACGCGGTCGGTGGCGTGGGGTTCTTCACCCGTCCGGATGCGGTGGAAGAGGCGGATAGCGTATTTGTCAGCCCGGTGGACAGGAAAATCCTGGCGGCCATGGAGGCGGTTTTCTATATCGCCCAACCCACAACCAATGACAGCCTGAAACGTCAGTTCCGTGACGATTTCATCGCCTTTCGCCGTAACAAGCACTGGGGCGATTCGCTCGATACCTCAACCCGGTCTACCGCTGAAGCGGCTCTCGCTCATTTGTTGTCCAGACGATTCCTGCACCTTTTCGACCTGTACAAGGCCGATCGGGATTCAGGCATTGCGTTAACCCAAAGTGAACGAAGCCAGCAGAGTGAAGAAGATCGCCTGCTGGACCTCATCACGACCCACCCGGGCATGGCGGACAGAAACCGTTTGTTGCGAGCCCCCATTCCCCATGTCTACGCCGTCATGCTCGATATGGGCAGCGCGGCTGCGCAGAAATGGCCCGCTGCAATGGTGATCAAACGCACGGATCAACCTTGGTTGTTTCTCTACTCCCTGGAAAGGGGAATCCAGCGCTTCCGTTCTTTCCAGGCGTTGGTCAATAAAGTAAGTCCTACCTATGACGGGCAGAAACGCACGATCCGGGATATTTCCTCTGAATTGTCCGGGCATGTTTTTGAAGTGGCGGCAGATGACCTGCTGCAGATCCAAGGCGCCGCTCTGGAAACGTATCTCAATGCTCCGCAAAACGAGACGGTCGCTTTGGCGGCCTTTGCGCTAAATGTTGAAGATGCGCTGGATTTACCCATGTTGTCGCTTTCCGGGCCGCTGACTGTCCGTCAGGAGATCCTGGTTGAAAACAACCGCCCGGACTTCTACAAGAGCGCAACAGGTTCGGAGCAATCGACCTATCGCAACTTGGAAAAACAGGTCTTGGAAGCGGCCTATGAACTGGGTGCCCGCGATATCCAGACGCTGTGGCAGTTCACCCGCCAGAAGGTCAAACACTACCTTCAACAAACGGTGCACCCCGGCATCGATCCCGACCCGGACAAGTGCCTGGTCATGTTTTCCTTCGGGAAAAGTGCCAGCCCAAGGCAGTCCCGTATCTCCAGCTTGACTCAGTTGATGCTCGATAACCTGCGTCCGACTCAGTATCCCAACGCAATGCGCGAAGTGCAGGCGGTCTATGTCGCCGATCAGGATGGACAACGTATCCGGCACCCGGCCAACGGTTATTTCGTCATGTTGACCGGGCACGAACTGGCTCGGATGGTGACGAGCATCGATGCCGGAGGAAGCTACCGAACCCTGCTTGGCAAGGAGATGAACAAGCCGGACTACAAGAAGTCCTGGCAAACGGCGTATCTGGCCAATATGAAATTCAAAGGCTACGAAGCCGCGCTCAGGGGCAATGAAGTGTTCAAGAGCACCGTGCTCGATACGGCCTTCACTCCACCGAAACCGTGCAAGCGCCTCGCACTCTGGCTGGATGCGGTCCTGCGCTCGCCGGCGGCACAGACACGCCCCCTGGTGTTGGGGCGACGGGTGCACGTCCATGGTCTTCTGCTTGGAGGGAGCGTGGGCGCTGGAGGGCAGCATGGGAGGATGAGCAATGCTCTCAGCATCGATGGCCCGCTGATCTTTTCCGAACAGGAAGGGCCGGACATCAAGGGAACGGTTGGCGTTTATTTTCCAGACAGCCCCGAGGGCGACGACTTCCATGAGTTTGCCGACCTGAGCGATGGGGTGGCAGAGCTATTGCCACGAGAGGAATGGCAGGCGTATTTCCGTTCGCGCATTGCCACCAGCGACCCTGAAGAGATCAAGCGTACCCTGGGCCAGCGAGGCGGCCGCCCGCTGATCCGTGGCACGTTGCTCAGCGGTGATCTGCTCGAGGCCCTTCATCGGGCGCACGTCAACTTCCACAGTGCGCATGCCGACCACCGCTCCAATAGCAACCTGGATGTTCATTATCAAACGCTCGGCAGGTTTGGACAGGTGGCGGTCGAGGTTGCCCTGGAACTGGCGACGATGTTCCTGGCCCCCGGTTTCCAGATGCTCAAGAGCATCATCAAGACCGGCCTGTTGATATCCAGGACCGGTTCTATCCCGCTGAACCTGAAAGCCCTGGCGTTCGTGCACACCGTGGCCAACCATGGCGGCTGGCGCCTGGTCCGAAACGTGACGCTCGCGCCACGAGGTCAATCCTCTTTCCGGGTGTTGACGGCTCGCCAAAGCCAGGACGAGGCGCTGACCGGGCTGCCCTTGGAGGCGGCGGTCTATCGATCCTATGCCGTGTCGGATACCTCGGTGATACAAGGGCTGACAGCGGACGCACGCGGCTTTTATCGCACGACAGTCAGCGATATGGCCACCGGCAAGGTTATTGCCCGCCCGGTCTATGTGCGACAACCCGATGGTACGGTGTTCCGCGTGCACGACCATACGAAGTTGAACGCAACCGAGGCCACGCTGGTGGACCCTGCTACCGGATTGAACATCCGCTCTGTCGGGGTGATGAGAAGTACGGTGGCGCGGATGCCCAATGGCGAGTGGCGCGCCGTGGGATTTGGCCGAGGCGGCGGCAAACGCCCGGCGGATACGCCTGCCCAACCTGGCCCTTCAAAGAAACCAGCCCTATGGGTTTCCGATGTTTCCAATTCGATCCGCACGCCGGGCACTTGGAACAATCGGATCATGGACCTGGTGCCGTCAATCATGACGCGCCTGACGATCTGGCCACAAAACCGCAGCTTGCTGATCATTGATGAAATATCCGCGGAGCGTGCCTGGTCGGTGCGTTTTACCCCCGGGCAACATGAAACGATTTATCCGGTGGCCGAGCATCCGGATAGAGCGGACACAGATGTCGTTTTGAGACGAACCGGTCATGACCATTACAGTTTGCTCTTGGGTGAGAGTGTGGTGGAGTTCAATGCCGATGGTGATTGCTTGTTCAATGCCTTGACGGCTGGGTTGAATGCAGGCCAGGCCCAGGAGACGTTCACGATGCAGGGGCTGCGCAACGCAGCAGCCGATCATGTCGATCAACATCCGGAGCTGAGTCAATACGTGGCGCCAGAAGTCTCCGACATTCAGCAAGCGCTCTTCGAGAATGCGCCTTCGCTGGTCAATCTCCTGGACAATGCGGCGGTGCTCGATCTTACCCGGATCATTTACGGCACGCCCAACCCGCACCGCTTGTTCCAACCGACCTTGGATTACCTGGACCTGCATGTAACCAGAAGTATTCGCACGGCAATCACTGAGGCGCCAGGGACCAGGTTACCCCCCGAGATCCTGCAGGAAGTCGGCCGCCTGGTGTCGCCCCGGTCCCCGGCCAATCTGATGGTGAACACCAGTGCTCCTTTTTCCGCGCAGGAAAAAGTCACCATGCAGCGATTGTTCGAGGACATCCTGCTGAGGCCTGTCGATGACCAGAACATTCTCCGGCTGCTCGACAACAAGTACCTGCTGGTTTCCAGAGACGTGGCCCATATCATGCTGGAGTATGGGGTCACCGCCCGGCAGTTGCTCGGTCATCACCCTCGCAATAGCCTGGGCTATGTCAGGTTCGATGAACAGTTGCACGGCCATCTGGACGCGGATGCGATTGAAGAACTGCTGGACGGTGCCCATCTCGTGGATCGCAATGATCTGGATGACGCACAAGACCTGCTGAAGCGTGTTCGGGACAAGTTCGTCGATGACGATGCTGAGCTGTTCGATCAGTTCATGTATGCCGACAGGGTCGAGCGGACCATTGATTTACTCAGAACGGCCCTTGGGCGCTTCCCTGTTCTGCGGCGGCGGGTCGACATTCTCCTGAGATCCCCCGTTATCATTCACAACCTCGGTGGCATGTTGCCCGTGAGTGAGGTCGCGCGGTTGATCCGTAATCCGGCGCTGACCGACAGGCGCTTTGAACTCATCGCCGCGTATGCAAATAGCCGTTATGGCGAGCTGGAGCGTACGGGTCGCATCGACTTTGACTGGATGCAGGTGTTCGATGATCGGAATCTGCAAAGCATAATCACTTATCAAAATAATTTGACGGCGTTCATGAGATTCCTGGGCACGGCGCGGGAGAACATCGAGAGCATAGACGTGACTGCCGTCGCAAAGCTGTTCAGCCCTCCAGGGCATTTACCTTCCAATACCCGGGTGGCCCTCCTGTTCAATACCCCGGGTTTATTGGGGAACCTTATGGGTCTGCAACCCAGTTACGCCATGCAGATCTGGCTCGACCTGATTGGGCCGCACTTTAGCGATGCGACGATTGGGCGGGCGCTTCAACGGCCGGGGTCGTTGCGTACCGGACTGGATTTTGCACTTGCATTAAGGGATAGCCTGGGAAATGAAGAAGCCCACGCGAATCGGATTGTTCAAAGCCTGCTTTCCATCAGCCAACGTCGGGCCCAGCAATATCTGTACAGCTTTGACTTCCCAACCAATCGCCTGGGCCATAGCCGCCTGGACTTTGCCGTGTACCTGGAAAGTCACCAGCAAATACCGGGCTGGGCCTGGCAGTACGCACGGCGGGGCGTGACGCCTGACTCGCTCAAGCAGTTTGGCGAGATGAAGCCGAAGCCGGATTGATTGGACGGTGGGCAGGCGATGAATGTGTCGCCTGCCCAATAGCCATCGCGAGCAGGCTCGCTCCCACAAGAGACTGGCGCCGAACACAAATCTTGTGCCTGATCCGGGATCAGCCTGTGGGAGCGGGCTTGCTCGCGAAGGCGCCAGGTCAGTCGATATCGATGTTGCCTGACACACCGCTTTCGCGAGCAGGCTCGCTCCCACAAGAGACTAGCGCTGAACACAAAGCTTGTGCCTGATCCGGGATCAACCTGTGGGAGCGGGCTTGCTCGCGAAGGCGCCAGGTCAGTCGATATCGATGTTGCCTGACACACCGCTTTCGCGAGCAGGCTCGCTCCCACAAGGGATTGGCGGTGAACACAAATCTTGTGCCTGATCCGGGATCAACCCGTGGGAGCGGGCTTGCTCGCGAAGGCGCCAGGTCGGTCGATATCGATGTTGCCTGACACACCGCTTTCGCGAGCAGGCTCGCTCCCACAAGGGATTGGCGGTGAACACAGATCTTGTGCCTGATCCGGGATCAGCCTGTGGGAGCGGGCTTGCTCGCGAAGGCGTCAGGTCAGTCGATATCGATGTTGCCTGACACACCGCTTTCGCGAGCAAGCCCGCTCCCACAAGGGATTGGCGGTGAACACAGATCTTGTAGCCGCCCCTGGCCCCCTGTGGGAGCGAGCCTGCTCGCGATAGCGGACGACCAATCACCGAAAATCTACGAGCGACACTCCACCAACCCAAGCACCTGCCCATCCGCGCGCTGGTTCTCTTCACTCAACCAACGCTCGAACCCCGCACCGATCACCGGCCATTCCGAATCCAGCATCGAGTACCACGCGGTGTCGCGATTCTGGCCCTTGACCACCATGTGCTGGCGGAACACCCCTTCGAACGTGAAGCCCAGCCGTTCGGCGGCGTATTTGGAGCGGGCGTTGGCGTTATTGCACTTCCACTCCAGGCGGCGATAACCCAGGGCGAAAGATTCCTTGGCCAGCAGATACACCGCCTCGGTGCTTTTCGGCGAGCGCTGCATCGGTGCGCCGAAGGTCACATGGCCGATCTCGATACGGCCCTGGGCCGGCACGATGGACATCAGGCTGAGAATGCCCTGCACATCGCCGCTGGCGCGGTCGATCACGCTGAAGAAATACGGGTCGGCGTTGGCCGCATGATTCTGCAGCCAGGCATCGAAAGCGCCGCGATCCCTGAAGGGCCCATAGGGCAAGTAATCCCAGAGCTTCGGGTCGGCCCCGGGGCCTTCGAGGGCTTGCCACAGGCCATCGGCATGACGCGCCGGATCGAGTTTTTCCAGGCGGATGAAACGCCCTTCGATCAGTTGCGTAGACGGTGCGGGGGCGCCTTTCCAATCGGCGAGTGAAGTCGACATGCTGCGCTCCTTAAAGGGCTTTGCGAAATTGAATGAAACCCGGGCGCTCGGCGATACGCTCGTAGAGCTGGATCGCTGTGGCGTTGGTTTCGTGGGTCAGCCAGTGCACCTTGCAGCAACCATCGGCCTTGGCGGTGCGGTAGACGAATTCGATGAGCTGGCGACCGACGCCGGTGCCACGGCATTGTTCCGTCACCAGCAGGTCTTGCAGGTAGCAGGAATTCTCGATGCTCCAGTTCGAACGGTGATAGATGAAATGCACCAGGCCCACCGCCGTGTCGCCGTTCCAGGCCAGGGCCCCATGGGTCGGCTCGCGGTCATCGAGCAGGCGTTGCCAGGTGCTTTGGCTCACCGCGTCCGGCAACTCGGTGTTGTAGAACCGCAGGTAGGCCTGCCACAACGGCAGCCAGGCGGCGTGATCGTCGGCGCTGACGAGGCGGATTTCGACTTGGCTCATGTTCACTCCTTGGATGATGGGTCTGGCATCAGGCGTGCGAGCGCCTGGTCCTGTGGGTCGGGGCTGGCGGCAAGCCCGTTGCGCACGCCGGCGATATCCACCGGGCTGCGGTTCTGGTTGAGCTTGCGTTTGCCTTCCAGGCGCTGGATGGGCAAGGCGAAACCGACGATCGCCTTGAGCATGCTGTCGATGTACTCAGCCGGTGCATCATCGATTTTCCAGGGCTGGGCGCGGCCGGTCTCGTGGCGATCGGTGAGGGCGCTGACCAGGTTGCGCAGGCGATGAGGGTCGCTGAACACCTGCGCGCTGCCGTAGGCATGTACCGCCAGGTAATTCCAGGTCGGCACGACTTTGCCGTGTTCGGCCTTGCTGGGGTAGAAACCCGGGCTGACGTAGGCGTCGGCCCCGGTGAAGACCACCAGGGCTTCGGCGCCAGCTTCCAGGTCGCGCCATTGTGGATTGGCCCGGGCCATGTGCCCGTACAGGCTGCCGTTGGGGCCTTGGTGCGGGTCCAGCAACAACGGCAAGTGGCTGGCTTGCAGGCCGTGTTCACCCTGCGTGATCAATACGGCCAGGCGGCAATCCCCCATCATGCCGTGCAGTTGGGGCAGGTCTTCGACAGCAAAGGCTCTAGGGTTGTACATGACGATTTTCCTTGGCGAATGCGAGCATCCTAGGCAGGCTATTGGTCTGTTGTAAGAGCCACTTCCGGCCAATTCGATAGGTCCATTTTGCGAGGGCTGTCATGAACAACGCAGTGCCGCCTCTGTCGTTCAACCCCGCCGGCATCGAGCTCGATCGCCGCCAGGGGCTCAGCCGTCAGCTTTACCAGGCCCTACGGGCCCGAGTATTGGATGGGCGCCTGGCCAGTGGCACGCGCCTGCCGGCCAGTCGTGACCTGGCGGCGGCATTGTCGATTTCGCGCAACAGTGTGGTGCGCGCCTACGACCAGCTCTACGCCGAGGGTTTCATCGAAGGGCGGGTGGGCGACGGGACTTATGTGGCGAAACTGTCTTCGACGACGTTGCCGCTGAAAAACATATCCACAAAAGTATCCACAGGGTTTTCAACAGGCTTACCCACAGCCTTATCCACAGATTGGCTCGATTTGCCTGTGGGTTCATCCAGTAAAGTTATCCACAGCAACGGCTTGAATCGTGTCGAAACGCACCATTTGGCACAGCCTCCCAGTGGTCCGCCGCGAGCGTTCAGAGTCGGTGTCCCGGCTTTCGATCTATTCCCGTTCGACGTCTGGGCCAAGCTGAATGCGGCTTTCTGGCGCAAGCCGGATCTGCAACAGCTGTGTTATGGCGATCCCCAGGGCGATGCACGCTTGCGCGGCCTGATCGCGGCTTACCTGCGCAGTTCCCGAGGCCTGCACTGCACGGCTGAACAAATTGTGATCACCAGCGGTGCCCAGCAGGGCATCAGCCTTTGTGCACAGCTGTTGGTCGACCCGGGCGACGTCGTGGCGGTGGAAAACCCGGGTTATCGCGCCGCCGGGCATGCGTTTGCCGTCGCCGGTGCCGAGGTGAGAGGCGTGCCGGTGGACAGCGATGGCTTGGATTGCACGGCCCTGGGGACGTTGAGCCACTGTCGACTGGCCTATGTCACGCCGTCCCATCAGTATCCGACCGGGGTGGTCATGAGCCTCGCCCGGCGATTGGAGCTGCTGGCCTGGGCCGAGCGCAACGACGGCTGGATCGTCGAGGACGACTATGACGGCGAATACCGCTACAGCGGTGCGCCGCTGGCGCCTTTGGCGGCGCTGGATCGCCAGGGTCGTGTGCTCTATGTCGGCACGTTCGGCAAAGTGGCTTTTCCGGCCCTGCGCCTGGGCTATCTGGTGCTGCCGCCGGGTTTGGTGAACGCTTTCGCCCGACGCCGCGCCGTGGATGTGCGTCACTCGGAAGTCAGTACCCAGGCGGTGATGGCCGAATTCATGGCAGCGGGGCATTTCCAGCGGCACATCAGGCGCATGCGCCGGGCCGCCCTGGCCCGGCGTGACGCGCTGCTGGCCAGCTGGCCGAGGGCGGTTGCGGGCGTTGGTGTCATGCCCACGGTCGTGGCCGGGCTGCATGTCACCGTGCCGGTGGACAGTATTGAGCGTGAGCAGCAGTTGATCGCGCAAGCCACCCAGGCCGGGATCGAAATCAACGGCTTGAGCGGTTATTGGTTGCCCACCACCACGACGCCAGTACGCGCCGGGCTGGTGCTGGGGTTCGCCGCCGTCCCGCCAGCGGCGATTGGCACCGCGCTGGCGAGCCTGGCAAAGGCCTGGAAAATATGAAGGCGCAATGCCTGCCGGTCAGTCAAACGCCATCCCTGTGGGAGCGGGCTTGCTCGCGAAAGCGATGGGTCAGTCACATCAATGTCACTGACCCACCGTCTTCGCGAGCAAGCCCGCTCCCACAGGTTCAGATCCTGACCGTCACGAGGGCTGCTTTGGAAAGAACACTTCCTTGGCCTGATCCACCGCAATTTCGCTGCGATAAAGATCGATCAGTTGGCGCTGAGTGAGTTCCTGGGTGGCCCCGGCGCGTGCTCCCTTGACTTGTTCCGGTGTTTTCAAGCGTCCGGAAAGGTAGGCGTGGGCGGGGACCCAGTCGGTGGAGTAACGGAAATCCGCATACCAAAGCGTTTTGTTTTCCTTCACGTCCTTGATCTCATACCGGTCGAGATAGCCGCGAAGCGGGCCTTTGTTTTTTTGTCGGTTCTTTAGTTTGGTGATGGAAATACGGTTGCGGCTTTTAAGCCATATGACGCCATCCATGGTCGGAGGGCGATGCTTGATGACATTCAATACAGCATCGAAGGCTTCCTCATAAAGGGCCTTCGCTTGCGTCTTGAGTTCCGTACGCAGGGTTTCGGCCGTACGCTTTTGTTTCACTGAAACTTCAACGGTTTCGTTCGAGGCACTGTCCAGCGCTTTTTTGATTGCAATGCCGACTTTCTCCATCCGGTTTGCATGGGCGTTCAGAATCATCCCGATACCGGTGGGTGATCGGCCTGGCGCATTCATGTGCTCCTCGACCTGCGCCTGGAACGCCTCCAGTCCATCGATCAGGGCTTGACCCTTTGTGAGGCTGACTGCCAGCGGAGGGACGATCTGCGGTGTATCGGCGAGTGCGTGGGGCACCCACTCACCGGTTCCCTTGCGGTGGAAGGTGGCGATGATCTTGTCTGTGACCGGGTTCTTCACGTCGACCCAATCGGTTTCTTCCTGCGCTTTCGTTAAACGAGGTTCACCACTGACAAGGCCCCAGAAGCGTGCCCTGATGAACTTCTTCCTGAACCTGGGGCGTGGCTCGTAGGGGTTGCCCATGCTGCGCCGGTTGCTTCTCTCATCGAGGGCCTGGGCCAAATGGTGCAATGCGCGTTTTTTCAAGCCGTCTATCTGCTTGCTCAGCCGATTGAGTTCGGCCGGGCGGGCGCTGTCCTTGTATTCAGTGCCCACGTACTCGAGTTGTTCCTCAAGGGCGGTGAATTGTTCCGTGAGGCTGCCAAATGCATCGATTTGCTCATCCAGCCGGATCACGCTGCGTTCCTCCATGGCATCGTGCAGGCTTTGGAAGGCAATCGTGGCGCTATCAACCAGTTGGTTAATGACGGCCCAACCTTCGGGCATTGTATTGACGCTATCGAGCGACAGGCAGAGGTGGCGATACATGTCCAACTGGATAAGTCGAATGCCGTCGCTTTTGTAGGTGGGCATTCTTGTACGGTGCTGCCGGATAAATTCAAAACCTTCACGCCCCAGTATCTTGAGCCTGGAAAAACGTGTCTCCATGTAATCCAGGCGTTCGTTCATGTCCTCGCCGACTCGGATCATGCTTTCGGCTGCATCGACGTGTTGTTGCTCCGCGACCGCGACACCGGTGGTGGCCATGTCCATGGCTGCTTTCAGGGCTGGGGTAAACCGTTCCTTCAGCGCGTCTATTTCTTCGAACGTGAAGTTGATCTGTGCGTTCAGGTAGCCAAGCCTGGCTTGGGGAGCGTCGGGTCTTGATTGGAAGACGGGCCATTGAGTCAGTATGGTCAACGCTTCTTCGTAGCTTTCGCGCTGGGTTTTCAAGGTGCTCAAGTACACGTTGCGCTTGGTCTCCTTGAGGCGGCCCGAAGCGCTGTTCAATTCCTGCGCGTTCATTGTCAGCAGCGCCTGATGCTCCGGTTTTTTTTCTTCGAAGCGGTTCAGTTCGGCCAGCAGTTGAACGCTGCGACGGTGAGTGTCGGCGATGACTTTTTCCATGGCACCCTTTGATCCCCTGCCGCGCAGGCGCAGGCGGATGTCGATATGCCAATTGCCGTGTATATCCAGCCTCAAGGGAGGGCCCAGGCGCGAGGGATTCTTTTCGTCGACGACGCAGACCTTATCGCCCAGCATCATCACGTTGAACCATTTTTCTCCCACCTTGGCGTACCACTGCCCTTGTCGTTGATAGAGCCCTTTGGACGTGCCATCGGTATGGGCCTGCCCGGGTGTTTCGGGTGCTTTGACGCTGAACGTATCGAGGAGCTTGGCGCTCTCTCCCGATTTGTCGGTCAAGGCACCGCTGGAATGGATGGACTCATAGTGCTCGGGGTGCGGTTCCTTAGTGTTGGAAGGCGCGAGTTTTTCGATGATGAGCTTGGGTTTGACCAGCTTGACCGGCTCCTCTATCACCTCCGGTGCCGCTGCCCGGCGACTGCGCGTGCCTTCTCTGGCATGGTCGATAGCGTGTGTGGTGATCGCCATGGCCAGGTTCAGCAGCAGGTCGACGAATGCCTCCCATGTGGCCTGGTCGTTGGCGTGTTCGCTGTCCTGCATCAGCGTTTCGATGTCATCCAGAATTTGCCAGAGCCAGACGGCTGTGCCCACGGCAGCACCCAGGTAAGGCAGGGCCAGGTTGAAAATCAGCCAGCCTGCCTGCTTGAAAGTACTCCAGCGGGTTTCGCTGTTGGAAACCGATTGCCGATCTGCAAGCTCGACCAGGGCATTGGCATTGGCCTTGAACAACAGTGGCAGGAAGTCGGGGCCCAGGTTGTCTTCGCTCAAGCCGACGGGCGCGCTATCGACCCATGACGTAAAAGGATCCGTCGCAAACTCGACGATGGCCCAGGGTGAGGGCAGGGGGCCCGAGAAAATGTATCGGCTGTAATTGCTGCGCACCTCCTCGGGCAGCCAGGCCAGGACCGATTGGCGCAATTCAGGGATTTGCCTGATCGCATACAACAGGTTGCTGGACGAGGGGTACTGGCACAACTGCGGCTCAAGCAACGGTCGATAAAGCAGGCAGGGACCGGCGTCCGGATTTTTCGGGCCGATCACGAACATGTTGGTCACGACGTCTTGCGCGGGGAGCAACTTTTGTTCGGATATGAAGGCCAGCCTGCGCAGGACGATGGGTTGTCCGTCGACCGTGCGATCGGCTTCCTCCGCTTCCATCAGTGCGGCGACATAACGGTAACCCCGCTCGTCGATGTTCCCACGCCGTCGGATCTTTCCCTCCAGTGCCAGCATCGGCAGTTGAATGCGCAACTGGGAGGTGTACAACTCTTCGCGGCGGGCCGATTCGGTCGGATCGTCGAGCAGTTTGCTCTTCACCAGATCGGGGTAGACGCGACCGATATCGATTTTGGTGATGAGGCTTTCGATGTAGTCGGTCGTCATCCAGGTGGGCAACACCTTGCCGTCGAGGGACCTGACGGTTTTGTTGCCCAGGGGGAGTGCAATCAGGTTTTGCAAGGCCAGCTCGACGAGATTGAAGCGGGTGGTCTCGAATTTGCCCGGAACGATAAAAGAACCCCAAGCCACGAGGCTGAGTATCTGGATCTCGATTTTTTCCGGATCGAGGGTCGCAGCGTCGGCATGGTCCGCTTTCATCTGCTGCTTGAGGGCGTCCAATGCAAACTCCTTGATAGGAGCGATACCGTCCAGGTAGGTCTTGCCGGCATGGGAGCTGCTCAACGCCGACAGGTTTTTCATGTGCTGGGCGAACAGAATCTGATCGGATATCGACGCTGCCAGCAGCCAGTCGGGAATCTTTTTATCGAACCAGCTCGCGCCAATACCTTTTTCTGCGTCCAGCCCGCTGGTCACTGGCTGATCGTCCTCGATGGATGAGATTTTTTTCAGGAAGCTGGCGTTGCCGAGGATCTTGACCTGCATGGCGATCAGCCCGCAGGCCTTGTGATCGAAGATGTTGCCGGTGGGTTCATACAGCCGCCACTGGATTTTCTTGCGCAACGTGGTGTCCAGTTGCGTCGGCAGAAATTGCCCGAGCGCTTGCTGCGACTCGAATTTTTTGTAGCCGTCGCGCAGCGAGTACGCAAGGATGATCTCTGTGTTGGAGATTGTTCCGATCAATACCACCAGCGAGTTTTCGTTCAGGCGACTCACCTCGGTCCCGTCGACTTCATCGATGTCGATCAGGTATGCGTGAGTGTCGTAGCGATCATGTTGCTTGCGGTCCTCCAGGCTGGGGTAAAGGAACAATTGCCTGGCCATGTCGCACTCAGTCGCGGTCCAGCCATTGACCTCTTTGACGTCCCAGATCTTGCGCAGCGTCCTGGAGAGTTCATGCCAGCGTGGGCCGGATGTGCCCACCGGAGCGTTCCAGTACGCCAGTTGCTGTTCCTGGCAGGCGGACAACATGACGGGCTCCAGTTCGTTGATCAGGGCTCCGATCTGTTCGATCCGTACCGGCAGATGCACCTCCGGGGTGGTGATCGGTAGCTGGGTCAGAAAGTGCACGCCTTCGATCAGCATGGTCGATCCCTCCACGCCCATTCGTTCGGCCACCATATCGCTGAGGGTTTCGTAGCGAGTAGGCAGTTCCACGATTTCGCCATCGACGATGTCCCAGCGAGGCTCGCCCACTACCGTGTTGAGCGGATCGAGGTTGAGTGTCGGGTACATCTTCTTGAGGGCCCTGCGCAGGAGCACGGCGGCAACTTCCGGGGAGGTGGGGCCTGCGAGTAGCTGGTTGAGCACAGCATTCTTGAGGCTGGCTTCGGGTGTGGTGTTCGTGGTTGTAGAGGTTCTTGTCATCTGACGCTCCCTGTCTTGCGAAAGGTGGAATCCCCGCCGCTGAATGCGTTGGGGATTCCATGCTAGGGAGGGACAAGACAGGGAAGGTGGTAACTATGTATATGCCAGGCAAACCTTGTGGCGGGGGGATTTAGCGAAACGTCGCACCGCCCCGCCAGGGCTGCGAAGCAGCCCTGATAACGCTCTCCTTGTCACCGGTGTATCTACTGGCCGGATTTGATCCGGGTCCAGGCCCGTGTCCGTGCCCGTTCGGCGTCCCGGGGCAACGGTTGCAAGGTGTAGAGCGTGGCCATCGCCGTCTCGGTCGGGTACAGGTTGGGGTTGCCGCGGATCGCCGGGTCGACCATGTCCGTGGCGTCCTTGTTCGGGTTCGGATAACCGACGAAATCGCTGACCGGCGCGATCACCTTCGGCTGCAACAGGTAATTGATGAAGGTGTAGGCGTCGTCCGGGTTGGCGGCTCCTTTGGGGATGGCGAGCATGTCGAACCAGATCGGCGCGCCTTCCTTGGGCAGGCGCATGTCCACTGTCACGCCGTTCTTGGCTTCCTTGGCGCGGTTGGCCGCCTGGGAGAAGCTGCCGGAGTAACCGACGGCCACGCAGATGTCGCCGTTGGCGATGTCGGCCATGTACTTGGACGAATGGAAATAAGTGATGTACGGACGGATCTTCATCAACAACGCTTCGGCCTTGGCGTAGTCCGCCGGCTTCTTGCTGTTGGGGTCCAGGCCCAAGTGCTGCAGGGCCAGGGGCAGGATCTCCGACGGTGAATCGAGTAATGCCACGCCGCACTGCTTGAGCTTGCTGATGTTCTCTTCCTTGAAGATCAGGTCCCAGCTGTCCACCGGTGCGTTGTCGCCCAGGGCGGCCTTGATTTTGTCCGGGTTGAAGCCAATCAGGATGGTGCCGTACATGTAGGGCACGGCGAACTTGTTGCCCGGGTCGTTGGCTTCGATCAGCTTCATCAGCTTGGGATCGAGGTGGTTCCAGTTCGGCAGCTTGCTGCGGTCCAGGGGCTGGAACACCCCGGCTTCGATCTGCTTGGCCAGGAACACGTTGGACGGCACCACCACGTCATAGCCGGAGTTACCCGTCAGCAGCTTGGCCTCCAGGGCCTCGTTGGTGTCGAAGATGTCATAGACCAGTTTGACCTGGCTGTTCTGCGCCTTGAAATCGTCCAAGGCCTTGGGCGTGATGTAGTCGAACCAGTTGTAGACACGCAGGGTGCGCTCCTGGGCCTGGACCGCGCCGCAAAGCAGCGCGGCGCACAGGGCTGGAGCCATTAAACGCTTGAGTCTGTTCATGCTGTTATTTCCTCATTGGGCGTTTTGGAAACCTTCAAGGACGTTCACGGCATTGATGCCGATTTCTGCCACCGCGTAGCCGCCTTCCATCACGAACAGCGTCGGCTTGCCTAGCGCCGCGATGCGCTTGCCCATCGCCAGGTAGTCCGGGCTGTCGAGCTTGAATTGCGAGATCGGGTCGTCCTTGAAAGTGTCCACGCCCAGGGACACGACGATGACATCGGCGTCGTAGCCCTGGATTTGCCCGCAAGCCTGCTCCAGTGCCGCGCTCCAGGTGTCCCAGCCTGAGCCGGCCGGCAAAGGGTAGTTGAAGTTGAAGCCCTCGCCTTGGCCCTCGCCGAGCTCGTCGGCATAACCCAGGAAGAACGGAAACTCGGCTTCCGGATGGCCGTGGATCGACGCGAACAACACGTCGCTGCGTTCGTAGAAAATCGACTGGGTGCCGTTACCGTGGTGGTAATCCACGTCGAGGATCGCGACCTTCTTATGGCCCTGGTCGAGAAAGGCCTGGGCGGCGATGGCGGCGTTGTTCAGGTAGCAATAACCGCCCATCAAATCGCCAGCGGCGTGGTGCCCTGGCGGACGGCACAACGCAAAGGCACTGCGCGCACCGCGCTGGATATCCGCCTGGGCGGTGAGGGCCACTTGCGCGGCGCTGTAGGCGGCCTGCCACGTGCCGGCGGTAATCGGCGCACCGCCGTCGAAGCTGTAATAGCCGAGCTGGCCATGCAGGCTTGTCGGGATGACCGTGCGCAGGGTCCGTGCCGGCCAAGTGAAAGGCAGCAAATCGCCGTCGCGCTCGAACTCAGCCCAGCGATCCCACGCACCTTTGAAAAATTCCAGGTAAGCCGGGCTGTGGATACGCTGGATCGGCCCCAGGCCAAAATCCTGCGGCGCCTCCACCGGCCCCAGCGCCTGCGCCTTGACCCGTTCCAGTACATGGTCGGCCCGGGACGGCATTTCGAAACAGGGCATCAATTGCCCGTCCATCAATTCGCAGCGCCCGTGGTGCAGGTGGTGATCGTCCGAGTAAATCGTCAGCATTTTTTGTTCTCCGCAAGGCTGATCCGTTTGAACACAGTCTTGCGGCGCGCGACGTTTCAGAGAACGGCAGGAGAGGCCAAAAGGGGATCGAAATGGCCAAAAGATTTGACCGTAAATCGCCCCTTGTTGGCGCGGGTGTGCGCGGGCGTGGGGCATGGAGGTTTTTGTGGGTTTGGAGGAACTTCGAATGAAGTGCAGCGATAATCTAGCAATATCCAGCATTGATAGACTAATTAAAAGCACGCTTTATATTTTAAGGCATTAGTTATTATTCGAAAATCGTATGTAAAACTGTAATTTCTGACAGTGCTCAAGTTTAAGGATTTTATCTAGCATCTCTGGCAAAGGTCATCAGATAACATGAGTGGAACCATGAAGAGTAAAAGCATACCAAATGCTAAAACACCTGAGCAGACAAAAGGAGCCCCCGGGTCTTCCCTGATCATTCCACCAGGAATCTATAGAATATATTCATTTTTAAGCAACTACAAAATAGTTGATATGGCCCTAAGCGAAGATAGTAGAGGCAGACACAATGTTAAATTGTATGACGACAGTGATGCGCCGGAATCCACATGGCACATTAAGTATTCTGGCAACGGAGATCATACGATTTCCAATGGACTATACCAAGCAAGGTTAGTCCAGCCCTACGATGGAAATGTAGTTGCCGCCCCCTCGGGAGGCATGGGCCAGGAAGTTTATTGGATATTCAAGGATGCGGGATCCGGAGGTTTTTTCTATATCCAAAACAAACGCTACGGCACAGTAATGGATGTAAAGGGGGGGCAAACAGGGAATAATACCAATATTATCGACTACGCTTATGGTGGAACAGAAAATCAAAGATTTAGATTGTGGAGAATAGGGGATAATCCTGGCTGAAACCATACACCTGAAGCAGGTATGTAGATCTGCTAGGCACTGTACGAAAACCTTCGGAACCCATTCCAACTGTGTGAATGCCAGGATCCAGTAAAGTTCGCGACCCATCAAAGGGAGGAGTTTCCGATGGCAAAACGATACAAACTCTCTGATGAGTCCCGTTGGTGGAAAAAAATTGGAATAGAAAAAGGCATATCGAATTGATAGGCCTTTTTCGTTGCTCTGGTTGCTAGCGCGGGTCGACGTTATCCAGCACTCGGTTCGCCAGCATTGAACTCAGTTCGATCAGTTGCTGATCACCTGTGGGAGCGAGCCTGCTCGCGATTGCATTGCATCGGCAACATCGCAGTTGACTGATACACCGATATCGCGAGCAGGCTCTCTCCCATCTGGACTCAAGGTGTCAGGCAGAGGCTGCGCCAACCCCCACGGTGGTCCGCAACCGCCCTTCCAAGCGGCGTTTGAGCCCGCGGGATTCGATCAGCAGTTTCGAGCCCTTGCTGGCGTTCGCCCGGCCCCATTCTTCCAGCAGTTCCAGGCACGAGTGGTCGATGTAGCTCAGGTTATTGAGCGGCACATGCACGGTGGCGCCTGTCGGTATGGTGCCCAGCACTTGGGTCAGCGCCGGCACCTTGAGGAAGGTTGCCGCCCCGACCAAGCGAAGCTCCATCTCGCCTTCCCGGGGCAGGTCGATCAGGCTGATTTTCAGGCGCGAGGCTTTCCAGGCAAGCTTCGCCAGGGTCAGGCCGAAACCGATCAGCACACCGGTCAGCAGGTCGGTGAAGATGATCGCCAGCGCCGTGGCGGCGTAGGTGAACATCGGCATCCGGCCATAACGACCCAGGCTGCGAAACGCCTTGAGGTCCACCAGTTTGAAACCGGTGTAGACCAGCACACCCGCCAGGCTCGCCACCGGAATGCTTTGCAGAACGCTGGACAGCAACAGCACGAAGAGCAACAACCACAGGCCGTGGAAAATCGTCGACATCCGCGTGGTGGCCCCGGCCTGGACGTTGGCCGAGCTGCGCACGATCACGCCGGTCATCGGCAAGGCGCCGAGCAGGCCGCAGAGCATGTTGCCGACGCCTTGCGCCGACAGTTCCCGGTCGAAGTCCGCACGTTCACCGCTGTGCATGCGATCCACGGCGGCTGCTGACAGCAGGGTTTCGGCGCTAGCGATGAAGGCCACGGCGAATGCGGCGATCAGCAGCGTGGGGTCGGCCAGGTTCAGCAGATCCGCCGGGCGCAGCCAATCAATGGCTTCGGCAAGGTTCTCGGGGACCTCCACACGTTTGACTTGCAAGGCCAGCAGCAAGCTGGCGACAGTCGCCAGGCCTACGCCCAGCAAGGCGCCAGGAATGAAGCGCAAGCTATGGGGACGGAATTTTTCCCACAGCCACATCACCGCGATCGTCGACAACCCGAGCAGGCCGGCCTGCCAGCCAAAGGATGGCAAGGCCTGGGCCACCGCTGCCGGGAACGCCGCCAGGTTATCCAGCCCTGATGGCTTGGGCGCGGCGTCGAGCATCACGTGGACTTGGGACAACACGATCAGCACGCCGATACCGGCGAGCATCCCGTATACCACCGCAGGTGCGGTGACCCGGAACCAGCAGCCGAGGCGAAAGCGCCCGGCCAACAATTGCAGCAGACCGGCCAGCAGCAGGATCGGCCCGAGCATTGCCACGCCATGCTGGCGCACCAGTTCGAAGACCAATACCGCCAAGCCAGCGGCCGGGCCACTGACTTGCAGTTTGGAGCCGGCCAGAAAACCCACCACCAGGCCACCGACGATGCCGGTGATCAAGCCCTTGGCGGGCGGTAGGCCGGACGCGATGGCAATGCCCATGCACAAGGGCAGCGCCACCAGGAACACAACCACCGAAGCCAACAGCTCCCGTGGCAGAACAGCTTTTAATTGAGCAGCACGCATGGCGACTCTCCCGCAGTTTTCTTCAGGCATGGCGAGGCCCTACCGCGCAAACAGCGGTAAGGCTTGAACCACACGAGGATGTTTAGGAGTGGTTAGAAGCGCGCTTTGGGCGTCGCCACCGGTATCGGATGGCTGCCATCGAGCGGCAGGAAACGTCCCTGGTCCGCGTCGTAGGCTTTGATCTCGCTGGTCTCGATGTTGTACACCCAACCGTGGATGAACAACTGACCGCTGGCCATGCGCGAGGCAACCGAGGGATGCGTTCGCAAATGCTGCAACTGCGCGATCACGTTCTCTTCGGTGAGGATGGGCATGGTTTGTTTTTCGTCACCACACGGGCAGTTGTCGTGGACCATGGTCTTGGCCACTTCGGCGTGGCGCAGCCAGGCTTTTACCGTGGGCATTTTTTCCAGGGTGTCGGGGTTGAGTACCGCACGCATGGCGCCGCAATCGGAATGGCCGCAGACAATGATGTGCTGCACGCCGAGGGCCAGCACGGCGTATTCGATGGCGGTGGAGACGCCGCCGTTCATTTGTCCGTAAGGCGGAACGACGTTGCCGACGTTGCGGGTCACGAACAGGTCGCCGGGGGAGCTATGGGTGATCAACTCGGGCACGATGCGCGAATCGGCGCAGGTGATGAACATCGCCCGGGGTTTCTGGGCGGTGGCGAGTTTCTTGAAGAGCTCTTCCTGCTGCGGAAAGATCTCGTGATGGAAATGCAAAAAGCCGTCAACAATATGCTGCAGCGCTGCATCGGCGGTTTCCGCCTCGGGTTGGGCTGAAGCCGACGCAGCCAACGGCTGTTTATCCTTGTCACTCATGATTCATCCTCTTTTTGACGGTCTGACGCCAGTGGCTGGTTAAAAAACATCCAGGTCGAGATGTTCGACCCGTCAGTCACTCGCTGAACAAGGTAGCGGCCGAAACTTAACTCAAACTGAAATCGAAGGCTCTAGGACAACGATTCCAGGGGTGGCGAAACACTGGCGCAGTTCATGTCCAGTGGCCTTTCCAAGGTCAACTTTAATCAAATCAAAGACATCTGTCGGCCCGGCGGACAGAAGGCATCGCAATCAAGAGTGTACCCGTCGCGGCGCTCAAGCCCCAATCGCTTGAGTGCCTTGGCGAAACGCTGGGCCAGCAGGTCGGCGAACGGACCCTCGCCGCGCATCCGCGCACCGAAGCGGCTGTCATACAGCTCGCCGCCACGACTCTGGCGAACCAGGCTCAGCACGTGGGCGGCGCGTTGCGGGTAGTGCGCCTGCAACCACTCCTCGAACAGTGGCGCGACTTCCAGCGGCAGGCGCAGCATGACATAGGCGGCATTCTGCGCGCCGGCGGCGTGGGCTTCGGTCAGCAGGCTCTCGATCTCGCTGTCGTTGATCATCGGGATCATCGGTGCACACAGCACCCCCACGGCAATACCCGCCTCGTGCATGACCTTGATCGCCCGCAACCGCGCCTTGGGCGCCGCCGCGCGGGGTTCGAGAATGCGCTTGAGTTCATCGTCCAGGGTGGTGAGGCTGATCATCACGTGCACCAGGCGTTGTTGTGCCAGCTCGGTCAGCAGGTCCAGGTCGCGCAGGATCAGCGACCCCTTGGTGACGATGGTCACCGGATGCCGATAACGCAGCAGCACTTCGAGAATCCGCCGGGTTATCCGTTGTTCGCGCTCGATAGGCTGATAGGGATCGGTGTTGGACCCCAGTGCGATCGGCGCGCATTGATAGCCGCGCCGGGACAATTGTTCTTCCAGCACATCGGCGGCATTGGTCTTGGCGATCAGCTTGGTTTCGAAATCCAGCCCCGGCGACATGTCCCAATAGGCGTGGCTGGGCCGCGCATAGCAGTAGATGCAGCCGTGTTCGCAGCCTCGGTACGGGTTGATCGAGCGGTCGAAGGGGATATCGGACGAGGTGTTGCGGGTAATGATGGTCTTCGCCATTTCGATGCGCACTTCGGTGCCCTGGGTCGGCGGGACTTCCTGGTACCAACCGTCATCTTCGGCCACCGAGCGACTCGGGGCGAAGCGGTTGTGCGGGTTGGCGGCGGTGCCGCGACCGCGCGGCGGAAGGGGGGCAGACATGGGGATACTCCGAAGGCTGTATGCGCATACAGTATTCGCTGTTTTCCATATAGACCAGTGCCGTTCAGCAGCCAAGAACACTGGCGTCATTGCACAGCACAGTTCACAAGGCTTTGACGTCCTTCTTACGGGTTTTTAACCGGAGCGAGCCGAAACTGGTCACCTCGCACTCTTTCGGTCCCGGTCGCCCCCGCATGCTCAAGTTATGTTCGCGTTCACTGTTTTGCCTGGCCTTGCTCATCGGGCTGACCCAATCCCCGGCCCAGGCGGCCGATGCCGCTGAGACGCGGCCGGCTGAATGGGCCCAGCCAGTGGAAAAGGACTACAACCTGTACCAGATGTCCCCCACGCTCTACCGCAGCTCCTTGCCGGACGGCGGGGCCTTGCCCTTGCTGAGCAAACTGCGGATCGGCACGGTCATTACCTTCCTGCCGGAATCGGATGCGCACTGGCTGTCCACGCCCGGCATCGAACGGGTGCAATTGCCCTATCGCACCAACCATGTCGACGACAGTGACATCCTCCGGGCACTGCGTGCGGTCCAGGCCGGCGAAGCCAAGGGGCCGGTGTTGATGCATTGCAAGCACGGTTCGGACCGCACCGGATTGGTGGCCGCCATGTACCGGGTGGTGGTTCAGGGCTGGAGCAAGGAAGACGCGTTGAACGAAATGACCGAAGGCGGCTTTGGCGACAGCCATCACTTCAAGGATGGCGTTCGCTACATGATGCAGGCCGATGTCGAAAAACTCCGTACCGCGTTGGCCAACGGCGATTGCAGCACCAGCGTCTTCGCCCTTTGCTCCCTGGAAAGCTGGGTCAATTCAACGACGCCGGCACAACACCTCGACCCTCAGGTTTCGCTGCCGCAACGCTGATCGGCGGCGTGCCGGTAAAGGCGGCGATGGATTCGACCAGCGGCCGCGAATCACCCGGACCAAACAGGGTTTCACGCAGCGCCCGGCCTGTCGCCGGGTTGAACAGCCCGTCGCGCTTGAACCGCTCGAACACGCTGAGCGCCAACTCCTTCGACCAGGCATAGGCGTAAATCTTCGCTGCATAGCCAGTCACCATGTAGTCCAGGCCATTGGGCCAGCGTTCGTTCGTAGCCACAGGCAAATGCCCGAACTGCGCGTTGATCTGGTCGAACACCTGCTGGACGGTGCGCCCATCGCCATGGCTCTGGTGCAGTTCCATATCGAACAGTGCGTTGCGCAACAGCAGGGCGGTTTCCCAGCTGGCCTGAGTGTTGGCGAAGGTCAACAATTGATCAGCGACCTGGTCAGGCATCGCCGCACCCGTCTGGTAGTGCTTCGACACGCGGACCAGGCATTGCCTGGAGAAACACCATTGTTCGAACAGCATGCCGGCAAACTCGGACGTGTCGCGGGACAGATCGGTGATGCCGGAAATGTCGCGGTACTCTGCCCGGGTCAGCAAATGATGTAGGCAATGGCCGAACTCATGGAACAGGATGCGCAACTGCAGGTGATCGAGCACGGCCGGCTGGGCGCCTGAGCCGCGTGGCAGCCAGCCATGCAGGATGGCGATAGGGTATCGGGGGCGCCCCTCGGCGGTGACGTAGCGGTTTCGCAGGGTGGTGGTATTGGGATAACCGCTGCGGTTCGCATCGTCGAACGGATCGAAATACAGGTAACCAATGACCTGCCCCCACTCGCGGACTTCGAAAAGACGCACCTCGGGATGCCAGGTTGCAACGTCCTGACGCTCGATGAAATCCACCCCGAACAGCTCCTTGGCGATCAGCAACAGTTGGGCAAACGTCGACTCCAGGGGAAACCAGGCACTGAGGGCGTGCCGGGAGGTTCCCGCCACCTGCTGGCGAAGCTTTTCCGTCAGGTACGGATAATCCCAGGGCTGGAGTTCACTGAAACCCTGCTGGCGGGCAAATGCCTTGAGCTGTTCTGCGTCGTTGGCAAAAGCACTTTGGTGCAGGGCCAGTTGCCCATGCAGGAATGCCGTGACCTGTTCGGCCGACTCGGCTTGCTCTGGTTCGACGGCCATCTGAGCGAAATTCCCGTAGCCGAGTGACGTCGCGTAGCGATGACGGTCCTCCAGCAATTGCTTGAGCACCTTGCCGTTGTCGAACTGGCCCGCCTGCGGCCCCTGGTCCGATGCGCGGGTGCTGTAGGCCACGTGCAGCTCTTGGCGTAAAAGGCGATTGTCGGCATAGCCGGTGACGATGCCAAATGACTCGTCGTTGAGTGTCAGCAGCCATCCCGTGCGTCCGGCTTCACGCGCCTGGCGGGCCATTTTCTGCGTGAAAGCGCTGGGCAGGCCACTCAATTGGGCCTCATCGTCGAAGGTTTTACTCCAGGCGTTATTGGCTTTGTGCAGGTTTTCCAGAAACAGCTGCTGAGCCCCTTGGATACGGCGCTTCAAGGCGACCAGGCCGGCCTGCGAGGTGGGGGGCAGAACGTGCTGGCGAAACTGTCGCAGGATTTTTTCCAGGACGCGTTTACGTGCGGGTTCGAAATGCTGGGCGATCTGGCTGTCTGCCAGGCGCTGATAAAGCTGGAACAGTTGCGGATGCTGTCTCAGCCAGCGCTGGAAATCATGCAGTCGCTCCGTGCAGTCGAGTGAAGCCTGTGCCCATTCGTCTCCCGGCCTGGTCGAGGCCAGAAGATCCAGCAGCGAGTCGAAACCTTCCAGCCGCGTGTGGATTTCATCCATGGCCAGCACCAAATCGTCCCAAGTGGGAAACGGTGCCTGGGTCTTGATGATATGGGCTACCTGAGCGCGGCTTTCGGCAAGGATCCGGTCGAGGGCCGGTGAGAAATGCCAGGCTTGGATCCGGGCGAAGGGGGGCAGGTCATAGGCCTGCAACAGCGGGTTGTCGGCGTGGGGCATGGAAGTCTTCCTGTCAGTGGACTTGATGGACAAGTCTGGGCAGGAAGGCTGCAAGCCCGGCGGTATATATGTATCGCTTCCGGGCCGTGCGGCCCGGAAGGTGATGCGGAAGATTTCAGTCGGTTTTTTTCTTCAACTTGGGGTTGGGGAAAAACTGCACCGCCTGGACCTTGGCGTCCGGCACCTTGAGCGCCGAGGTATTGACCCGGGTGCCCAGTTCCTTGGGCACCGACAGGCCTTGCTCGTTGAGCGTGTCGGAGTAACCGCAGGCCACACATTCACGGTGCGGTACGCCGTCTTCGTTCCACATCATCAGCTTGTCCGGCTCGCTGCAGGCCGGGCAGACCGCCCCGGCGATAAAGCGTCTCTTGGTAATCACAGGCCCCTCGCTCATGCTGCCGCGTCCTCGGTCAGGCCGCTATGGCGCAAGAGTGCGTCAATCGACGGCTCACGGCCACGGAAGTCGACGAACAGCACCATCGGTTCCTGGGAGCCGCCACGGGCCAGGATGGCTTCGCGGAAGGCACGACCGGTATCGGCGTTGAGCACGCCGTCCTCTTCGAACTTGGAGAACGCATCGGCCGACAACACTTCCGCCCATTTGTAGCTGTAGTAACCCGCCGCGTACCCGCCGGCGAAAATGTGCGCAAAGCTGTTGGGGAAGCGGTTATAGGCCGGCGGGCGCATGACCGACACCTCGTCGCGCACGCCTTCGAGCACCTGCGCTACGCTGCGACCGTCGCCGTGGGTGGCGTGCAGCTCGAAGTCGAACAGCG
This sequence comes from Pseudomonas sp. DF11, assembly GCF_058148565.1. Taxonomy (NCBI): domain Bacteria; kingdom Pseudomonadati; phylum Pseudomonadota; class Gammaproteobacteria; order Pseudomonadales; family Pseudomonadaceae; genus Pseudomonas; species Pseudomonas sp. DF11. The sequence goes on along the minus strand of NZ_JBYVYN010000002.1, from coordinate 54,524 downwards.
AGAATTCCAACTGGCGGACCATCATCAGGCCGGACTGGAAGTTTTTCGCCGCGAGCATTTTTTCCAGCAGATCCTGGGGCAGCGGTTCGCCGGTTTCGTAGTGGCCGGAAATCAGCGCCAGGCCTTCAGGCTCCCAGCACCAGTTTTCCATGAACTGGCTTGGCAGTTCCACGGCATCCCAGGCCACGCCGTTGATGCCGGACACGCCAGCGTGTTCGACGCGGGTCAACAGGTGGTGCAGGCCATGGCCGAACTCGTGGAACAGGGTGGTGACTTCGTCGTGGGTCAGCAGCGCCGGCTTGCCGCTGTCGGCCGGAGTGAAGTTGCACACCAGGTTCGCCACAGGGCTTTGCAGTACGCCATCGATGGTACGGCGGCGGTCGCGGGCGCCGTCCATCCAGGCGCCGCCACGCTTGTTGGCGCGGGCATAGAGGTCGAAGAAGAAGCGGCCGACGTGCTGGCCGTTCTCCTTGATCTCGAACAGGCGCACGTCCGGGTGCCAAGTGTCGAAACCTTTCAGTTCGGCGATCTCGATGCCGTACAGGCGTTGCACGATGGCGAACAGGCCGCTCAGCACTTTGTCGATCGGGAAGTACGCGCGCAGGGCTTCCTGGGCCACGCTGTAACGCTGCTGGCGCAGCTTTTCACCGTAGAAACCGCTGTCCCAGCTTTGCAGGTCGGGGCAGCCCTGTTCGGCGGCGAAGGCTTTGAGCTGTTCCAGGTCGAGGGCGGCGAACGGCTTGCTGCGCTTGGCCAGGTCCCGCAGGAAACTGAGGACCTGGTCGCTGGATTCGGCCATCTTGGTTGCCAGGCTCAACTCGGCGAAGTTGGCGAAACCGAGCAGTTGGGCCAGTTCCTGACGCAGGTCGAGGATCTGTTCCATCACCGGGCCGTTGTCGTTCTGACCGGCATTCGGGCCCTGATCCGACGCGCGGGTGCAGTAGGCGGCGTAGACTTCTTCACGCAAGGCGCGGTCTTCGGCGTAGGTCATCACTGCGTAATAGCTGGGGAATTCCAGGTTGATCAGCCAGCCGTCCAGCTCCTTGGCCTGGGCAGCGGCGGCCATTTGCGCCTTGGCCGAGTCGGTCAGGCCGGCGAGGGCGGCTTCATCGGTGATGTGCTTGGTCCAGGCCTGGGTTGCATCCAGCAGTTGATTGGAGAAGCGGCTGCCCAGCTCGGAGAGTTTGCTTTGCACTTCGGCGTAACGCTTCTGCTGCTCGGGCGGCAGGTCGATGCCCGACAGACGGAAGTCGCGCAGAGAGTGTTCCAGGATGGTTTTCTGCGCCACGTCGAAACCAGCGGCTTCGGGGCTGTTGGCCAAGGCTTCGAAAGCCTGGAACAGTTCGCGGTTCTGGCCCAGCTCCGTGGAGTAGGCACTCAGCGCCGGCAGGCAGGCCTCGTAGGCCTCGCGCAGTTCGGGGCTGTTGCGCACGGCGTTCAAATGACTGACCGGGCTCCAGGCGGCGCCCAGGCGATCATTGAGCTCGTCCATCGCCAGCACCAGGCCGGCCCAGGTAGGCTGGCTGCCTTGAGTCTTGAGGATTTGCGCAATGGCGGCACGGTTGTCAGCCAGGATCTGCTCGATGGCCGGTTGCACGTGCTCGGCACGGATCGCCGAGAATGGCGGCAGGTCATAGGGCTGCAAAAGAGGGTTGTTCACGCTCACGGTCGACACCTTGGCTGGAAGAAACATGGGCCCATCTTAATTACAATCGACGTTCACCGCAGCTAGCAGCGCCTATCACTGAATAAGAGAGAGCCTATCGTGACCCTTCGTACGTACCAGAACCACAGCCCGCGGCTAGCCCGTGGCGCTTTTGTCGACAGCACCGCGGTGGTGATCGGCGACGTCGACATCGGCGAAGACAGCTCCGTCTGGCCGCTGACGGTCATTCGCGGCGACATGCACCGCATCCGTATCGGTGCGCGTACCAGTGTCCAGGATGGTTGCGTATTGCACATCACCCACGCCGGCCCCTTCAATCCCGAGGGTTTCCCGCTGTTGATCGGCGATGACGTGACCATCGCCCACAAAGTCATGCTCCATGGCTGCACCGTGGGCAGCCGGATTCTGATCGGCATGGGCAGCATCGTCATGGACGGAGCGGTGGTCGAAGATGATGTGATCATCGGTGCCGGCAGCCTCGTACCGCCGGGCAAGCGCCTGGAAAGTGGCTTTCTGTACGTGGGCAGCCCGGTGAAACAGGCCCGGCCACTGACGGACAAGGAGCGCGCTTTTTTCACTTACAGCGCGGCGAACTACGTGAAGCTCAAGGATCTGCACTTGGCCGAAGGCTACGACCAGGTCTGAATCGCCCACCTAAGATGTCGAATGAACCATGGTGGCGAGGGGATTTATCCCCGCTGGGCTGCGCAGCAGCCCCAAACCCTGCCACCGCAGTGTGCCAAGTTTGTTACATTCAGTTTTTTGGGGGCTGCTGCGCAGCCCAGCGGGGATAAATCCCCTCGCCACAGTTTCATTCAAGCCTGTTGAGTGAACTTCATGATCACCCAGGAACAGCCATGCACTACCAGACCGTACTCTTCGACCTCGACGGCACCCTCACCGACCCTCGCGAGGGCATCACCCGTTCGATCCAGTTCGCCTTGAGCAAGCTGGGCATCGACGAACCCGACCTGACCCGCCTCGAGCACTTCATCGGCCCGCCGCTGTTGCAGGCCTTCATGCAGTTCTATGACTTCGACGAAGCGAAAGCCTGGGAGGCGGTGAATTTCTATCGCGAACGGTTCAAGGTGACCGGGTTGTACGAAAACCGCGTCTTCGACGGCGTGATGCCCCTGCTGGAAACCCTGGGCGGCCAGGGTCGGCAACTGTACATCGCCACTTCCAAGCCCTGGGTCTTCGCCCGGGAAATCGCCCGTCATTTCGACTTCGCCCGGCACTTCAAGGTGATCTACGGCAGCGAGCTGGACGGCACTCGCACCAATAAAGTCGAGCTGATCGCCCATCTGCTGGCCGAAGAAGGCCTCGACCCGGCCAGTACGCTGATGATCGGCGACCGCAAGCACGACCTGATCGGCGCCCACAGCAATGGGCTGGATGCGGCAGCGGTCGGGTATGGGTTTGGCAGCCACGAAGAGCTTAGCGCCGAGCGCCCGGCGTATCACTTCCAGACGTTGGATGCGTTGCACCAGGCGTTTTTGCGGGGTTAGTCATATTGCAATCGCGGGCAAGCCTTGCTCCCACAGGGATCAGGAGCGGAACTGGCTTGGCGCTACCCCGCTCCAGCGCACGAAGGCATGGCGAAAACTGGCGGTCTCGCTGAAGCCCAGCCGTTCGGCGATTCGATGGATCGGCAATTGGTCCTCGCAGAGCATCTGCTTGGCCCGTTCGAAGCGCAGTTCGTCCAGCAGTTCCTGGTAGCTGCAACCCAGGTCCTTGAGGTGCCGGCGCAAGGTGCGCGCCGAGCAGTTCATTTGTTCGGCCAGGCCTTCCAGCCCGGGGGCGGCGTCGAGTTGGGCGGCGAGCAACTGGCGAATTCGCCCCAGCCAGGCCTGGCGGCCGGTGAACTCGGTGTTCTGCCGGCGGCAGCGTTCGGCCATGGCGTGATGAGTGATGGGGTCGGCCAGGGGCAAGGGTTGGTCGAGCCAGTGTCGGTCGAAAGCGAAAGCGTTATCGACGCTGTCGAAGCGCACCGGGCAATCGAGTAGCGCTGCATAACGCGCCTGGTAATCGGGCGCCGGGTGTTCGAAGCGCGCTGCGCGCAATGGCAATGGATGGCCGAGCAGGTCGTTGCAGATGACTTTCAGCGAAACCATGCAGAACTCTGCATTGAACACGGTCAGGGCTGGGTTCTCCCGATAATCGCTGGCGCTGAACCATATGCAGTCGCCGTCATCGTCCAGGTTCAGGTCGAAGAGTGTTCCCAATAGCGCCGGATAGCGCAGCGCCAGGCGCAAGGCGTCACCTAAGGTGGCACTGGTGAGCAGGGCGTAGCCGAGCATGCCGTAGGACGAAACGTGCATGCGCAGGCCCAGTTCCAGGCCGATGTCGCGCTTGAGGGCCACGGCGTTGGCGCAGACCTGCATCTCCTGGTTGGTGGTGATGCGCGTGTCAGCCCGGCTCAGGTCCGCCGCGCTGATGCCGCTGCCGGCCAGCAACGCGTCACTGGACAGCCCTTCGCTTTTAAAGGTGCTGAGTACCAGTGAGACGGCGTTCAGGGTGGTGAGATGAGAGTGAAGCATGTCCGTTTCCAGCCTGGGGAAGCTGGAAACGGAGCAAGTTGTATGCCGGGCGAAGATTGCAAGGCTTGAGCGGGCCCCCTGTGGGTGTCAGCTCAGTTCGCCACACAGGTCCAGCTCAACCAGCCGCCGAACTTCGTCTACCGGCAACCCCGCGCCAATCAATGCCTGCAACTTGCCAAGCGCTGCCTCACGGGTCATGCCGCCGCCGGACAGCACGCCAACGCCACGCAAGCGACTGCCGGCCTCGTACACGTCCAGCTCGACGCCACCTTCATGGCATTGGGTCACCGCCACCACTACCACGCCGCTGTCCCGCGCCCGCTCGAGGCTGGCGAGGAAGGCCGGGTTGTCGCTTGGCCCCGTACCGCTGCCATAGCACTCCAGCACCAGGCCCTGGACGCCGCTGCCCAGCAGGCCATCGAGGATCTGCGCGCTGATGCCGGGAAACAGCGGCAGCGCCGCGATATTCGCCAATTGCTTGGGCTGGTCGTAATTCAACTGCGCCGGCAGCGAAGAGGCCTTGGCACCGCCACCCTGGCGCTCCAGGCGCTTGAACGGATGACGACCGAAGCTGCGCACTTTCGCGCAACGGGTCGGTGCCAGCAGCTCACCGTGGAAGTACAGGTGCACGCCCGGCGCCAGACCCTGGCCGAGCGTGACCAGTGCGCCGCTGAGGTTTTCCCAGGCGTCGCTGTCGGTCACGCCGGCGGGCAGCATGGAACCGGTGAAGCAGACCCGCGCATGCAGGCCCAGCAGTTGGAAACTCATCGCCGCTGCGCTGTAGGCCAGGGTGTCGGTGCCGTGCAGGATCAGTACGCTGTCGCAGCCGTGCACATCGACGGCATCGACCACCGCTTCGCGCAGTTGCTGCCAGTAGGCCGGGGTCATGTTGGCGCTATCGATCAGCGGCGCCATTTCCCGGAAGCGCCATTGCGGCACGACGAGTTCGGGTTGGCTGTGCAGGTAGTCACGCATCCGCGCTTCGAAACCGGATGCCGGGGCCAGGCCGTGGGCGCTGGCCTGCATGCCAATGGTGCCGCCGGTGTAGAGCACCATGACGTGTTGGGCGGCAGGGTAGGTGGTGGAATTCATGGTTGTTCTCCGAGGACGAAAACGGCAGCTTCATTAATAGCTGCCACAACATAAGGCCGAGCATACGCCGACCTTATGCTGTGTCACGCCGGGCGCAGGGGGTGCGCCCGGTTTTTTCCAGACAGCTTGTTACCGATCAGCGTTGCGCTGCGGTCACGCCAGCAACAGCGGCGTCAGGCTTGGTAACCGGCGCCGAGGGGGTCGCAGGCCAAGCCTTGCGGTCCAGGTCCAGGTCCGGGAACTTGCTGGAGTCGAAGACTGGGGTCTTGATACCGGCCGAACGCTGGTCATCGTAGTCACGCAGGATGCGCATGCCGACCTTGAACAGCAGGAACAGCGCGATCAGGTTCACGAACGCCAGCAGGGTCATGGTGATGTCGGCGAAGGCGAACACGGTGCTGAGGTTTTCGATGGCGCCCCAGAAAATCAGGACCAGGACCAGCGCGCGGTAGGCGATCAGGGCCTTGCGGTTTTCACCCAGCATGAAGCGCAGGTTGTTTTCGCCCAGGTAGTAGTTGTAGAGGATCGAGGTGAAGACGAACAACGCCAGGGCCACGGAAATGAACATCCGGCCCCAGTCACCGACCACGGCTGCCAGGGAGTTCTGGGTCAGGGCAATGCCGTCGCCTTCGAAGCCTGGGGTGTAGAAGCCCGACAGCAGGATCAGCAGTGCGGTGCAGGTGCAGATTACGAACGTGTCGAGGAACACGCTGAACGCCTGTACCACGCCCTGGGCTACCGGGTGCTCGACCGAGGCTACGGCGGCCACGTTAGGCGCACTGCCCAGGCCGGCTTCGTTGGCGAACACGCCGCGCTTGACGCCCATGACGATGGCGCTGCCGATCAGGCCGCCAAAGGCCTGGTCCAGGCCGAAGGCGCTCTTGACGATGGTCGCCAGCATGGCCGGTACGTGGTCGAACTGCAGCACGATCACGTAGATGGTCACGGCGATGTACGCCAGGGTCTTGACCGGTACCAGCAGGTCGGCAACCTTGGCGATACGCTTGATCCCGCCGATGAACACCAGGCCCAGCAGCACCGCCAGGCCCAGGCCGGTGTAGGTGGTGTCGAAGCCGAAGGCGTTGTTCAGGGAATGGGTGACCGCGTGGGCTTGCAGGCCGTTGAAAGCGAAGCCGAAGGTGACCAGCAGCAGGAACGCCATGATCATGCCCAGCCAGCGCTTCTGCAGGCCGTGCTGGATGTAGTAGGACGGGCCGCCACGGTACTGGCCTTCGGAGTCGCAGCGCTTGTAGAGCTGGCCGAGGGAGCATTCGAAGAAGCTGCTGGACATGCCGACCAGAGCGGTCACCCACATCCAGAAGACCGCACCAGGACCGCCAAGGGTCACGGCGATGCCGACACCGGCAATGTTGCCCGCGCCGACACGGCCAGCCAGGCTGAGCATCAGGGCCTGGAAGGAGCTGAGTTGGTCGGTGCTGCTTTTCAGACTGTCGCGGAACACCGCGAACATGTGAAAGAAATGACGGAACTGGACGAAACGCGAGCGGATCGTGAAGTAGCCACCGAGCCCGACAATGAGCACGATCAGCACTTTCCCTGAAAGGAAGTCGTTGATGACTTCGAGCATGAGTATTCCTCGCTGTTTTTTGTTTAAGCAAATGCTGGCCCTTTGGAAACATTGCGTTACATCGGTCGGCGCGCGGCACGACAGGTGAGGCGATGTTTCGTCCCGGACCATTTTCGCGGGTTTGTTATTAGTTCGGTTTTCGCATGTTTAAGGGTCTCGCTGCCGACGACCGCTCATGCGAAGAGGGGCGGCACTATACCTATCAGTGCGGTGCCCGTCTGCACAGTTGTGGTGCGTCCGACGAAACGGATCCTTTGAAACACCTGGCCTTTCGGTCAGGTTCTTGTGGGGGCGAGCTTGCTCGTGTTGGCTGGCGACGCGGTTTACAACGGGCAGCGCGTCATCGTTTATCACGAGCAGGTTCCTTCCCACAGGTTCGGTCATCCTTTGCTGCTATCAATTAAAAAAAGGGCTTGGGGATAATCCCCAAGCCCTCAAAAGGTGAGAGGTGTCTAGTCCCTCGACCTGGTGAGCGGTGCTCGTGTCGATCACGCTTTGAGCGGGACCAGACGCGGAGCGATCATGTTTTCCGGGCGCAGGATGTCGTCGAGCATGGCGTCGTCGAGCAAGCCTTCTTCGCGCACCAGTTCCAGCACGCCGCGGCCACTTTCCAGGGCAACACGGGCGATGCGGGTGGCGTTTTCATAGCCGATATACGGGTTCAGGGCGGTGACCAGGCCGATCGAGTGCTCGACCAGTTCGCGGCAGCGCGCTTCGTTGGCGGTGATGCCGACGATGCAGTGCTCGCGCAGCATGTCCATGGCCCGTTGCAGCAGGCGGATCGAGTCGAAGATCTTGAAGGCGATCAGCGGTTCCATCACGTTCAGTTGCAGTTGGCCGCCTTCGGCCGCGATGGTCAGGGCCAGGTCATTGCCGATGATCTGGAACGCCACCTGGTTGACCGCTTCCGGGATCACCGGGTTGACCTTGCCGGGCATGATCGAGCTGCCTGGCTGGCGGGCCGGCAGGTTGATTTCGTTGATGCCGGTGCGCGGGCCGCTGGACAGCAGGCGCAGGTCGTTGCAGATCTTCGACAGTTTGACCGCGGTGCGCTTGAGCATGCCGGAGAACAGCACGAAGGCGCCCATGTCGGAGGTGGCTTCGATCAGGTCGGCAGCCGGAACCAGCGGCTGACCGCTGATGGTTGCCAGGCGCTGCACGGCCAGGGCCTGGTAGCGCGGGTCGGCGTTGATGCCGGTGCCGATGGCGGTGCCGCCCAGGTTCACTTCGGTGAGCAGCTCAGGCGCCAGGGTTTTCAGGCGTGCCAGGTCTTCGCTCAGGGTGGTGGCGAAGGCGCGGAATTCCTGGCCGAGGGTCATCGGCACGGCGTCCTGCAGCTGGGTGCGGCCCATTTTCAGGACGTGGCTGAATTCTTCACCCTTGGCTGCGAAGGCCTGGATCAGGCTGTCGAGGCTGGCCAGCAAGGCGTCGTGGCCCAGCAGCAGACCCAGGCGGATCGCGGTCGGGTAGGCGTCGTTGGTGGACTGCGCCATGTTCACGTCGTTGTTGGGGTGCAGGTACTGGTACTCGCCTTTCTGGTGGCCCATGGCCTCCAGCGCGATGTTGGCGATGACTTCGTTGGCATTCATGTTGGTCGACGTGCCGGCGCCGCCCTGAATCATGTCCACCACGAATTCTTCGTGGAAATCGCCGCGGATCAATCGTGCACAGGCTTCACTGATGGCTGCGTGCTTGGCTTCGCTGAGCTGGCCCAGTTCACGGTTGGCGTCAGCGGCGGCCTGTTTGACCATGGCCAAGCCGACCACCAGCTTGGGGTAATGCGAGATCGGGACGCCGGAGAGACGGAAGTTGTTTACCGCTCGCAGGGTCTGGATGCCGTAATACGCTTGCGCCGGTACTTCGAGTACGCCAAGCAGGTCTTTTTCTGTGCGGAATGATGCAGCGGAGGACATGATAGAAATCATCTCGATAAGGACCCGGTCTGAGCCGGAACGCTGCGAATCCTAGGCTCTGGGGGAAATTAGGGCCAATGCTGTTAAACACTGGGCTATGCATATTCGGCATAATGCCGGTGTGACGCCGGCGGCGCGGCGAACGTGTGACCTGTTTTGGTGCGTTTAAGGGAGGGTGGTGGGATGAATCTTGAAAGCAAATGGCTTGAGGACTTCAGTGCCCTGGCCGCTACCCGTAGTTTTTCCCAGGCGGCCGAACGGCGCTTCGTGACGCAGCCGGCGTTCAGCCGGCGAATCCGTAGCCTCGAAGCGGCGCTGGGGCTGACCCTGGTCAACCGTTCGCGTACGCCCGTCGAGCTGACGGCGGCCGGACAGTTGTTCCTGGTGACGGCGCGCACGGTGGTTGAGCAACTGGGTGAAGTGCTGCGCCATTTGCATCACCTGGAAGGCGGACAGGGCGAAGTCATCCAAGTCGCCGCCGCCCATTCCCTGGCGCTGGGCTTTTTCCCGCGCTGGATCGCGCAATTGCGCAACGAGGGAATGAACATTGCCACGCGGCTGGTGGCGACCAACGTCGGCGATGCGGTCCACGCCTTGCGTGAAGGCGGCTGCGACCTGATGCTGGCCTTCTACGATCCGGATTCGGCCATGCAGATGGACCCGGAGATCTTCCCGTCGCTGCACCTGGGCCAGACCGAGATGCTCCCGGTATGCGCCGCCGATGCCAACGGCAACCCGCTATTCGACCTTGAAGGTGAGGCCAGCGTGCCGTTGCTGGCCTACAGTGCCGGGGCGTTCCTCGGGCGTTCGGTCAACCAGTTGTTGCGCCAGCGGGCCCTGCGTTTTACCACGGTCTACGAGACGGCCATGGCCGACAGCCTGAAAAGCATGGCCCTGGAAGGCCTGGGCATCGCATGGGTGCCGCACCTGAGCGTACGCGCCGAACTGGCCCGGGGTGAACTGGTGATCTGCGGCGGCCCGCAATGGCACGTGCCGTTGGAGATCCGCCTGTACCGCTGCGCCCTGGTGCGCAAGGCCAATGTGCGGTTGTTGTGGCGCAAGCTTGAGGGTGGTGTGGCGCAGAACGCCATCGGATCCTGAAAACAACGCAGAACCCCTTGTGGGAGCGGGCTTGCTCGCGAATGCGGTGTGTCAGTCGCCACCTTCTGAACTGACACACCGCCTTCGCGAGCAAGCCCGCTCCCACGGGGATTTGCGCTGATGGTTCGCTGACCTGCAGGTCAATAAATCCGCCGTTTCACCGCAAATGACAGATGGTCGGCGAAAGTGCGTTTAACGCACCATTTTCGGTATACTGCCCGGCCTTCGGTCGGTTCGTCCGGCCATAATTCGTACAACAAGCCACGCCGGTTTCCTGCGTGGCTTGTTGTTTTTTGACGCGCCTGCGGGCGCCCAGAGAGAAGAGGCACGACGATGAGTGCACTGGTTGGCGTGATCATGGGCTCCAAGTCCGATTGGTCCACCCTTAGCCACACCGCCGATATGCTGGAAAAGCTCGGCATCCCTTACGAGGTGAAAGTGGTCTCCGCCCACCGTACCCCGGACCTGCTGTTCCAGTACGCCGAAGAGGCCGAGTCCCGTGGCATCGAGGTGATCATCGCCGGTGCCGGTGGCGCGGCCCACCTGCCAGGCATGTGTGCGGCCAAGACCCACCTGCCGGTACTGGGCGTGCCGGTGCAGTCGTCGATGCTTTCGGGCGTCGATTCGCTGCTGTCGATCGTACAGATGCCGGCCGGCATTCCGGTCGCGACCCTGGCCATCGGCAAGGCCGGTGCGATCAACGCGGCCCTGCTGTCGGCGAGCATCCTGGGTGCCAAGCATCCAGAATTTCATACCGTGCTGAAAAAATTCCGCGCTGAACAGACAGACAGCGTCCTGGACAATCCAGACCCACGTATTGCCTGAGGTTGTTGACGAATGAAGATCGGTGTAATCGGTGGCGGCCAGTTGGGTCGCATGTTGGCCTTGGCGGGTACGCCGCTGGGGATGAACTTCGCTTTCCTGGATCCGGCGCCGGACGCCTGCGCCGCGGCGCTGGGTGAACACCTGCGGGCCGACTATGGCGATCAGGATCACCTGCGCCAATTGGCCGATGAAGTCGACCTGGTGACCTTCGAATTCGAAAGCGTCCCGGCCGAAACCGTGGCCTTCCTGTCCCAGTTCGTCCCGGTCTACCCGAGTGCCGAAGCCTTGCGCATCGCCCGCGACCGCTGGTTCGAAAAGAACATGTTCAAGGACCTGGGCATTCCCACGCCGGCCTTCGCCGACATTCAATCCCAGGCCGACCTGGACGCCGCCGTTGCCGCCATCGGTCTGCCGGCCGTGCTCAAGACTCGCACCCTGGGTTACGACGGCAAGGGCCAGAAAGTCCTGCGCACCCCTGAAGACGTAGTGGGTACGTTTGCCGAGTTTGGTAGCGTGGGTTGCCTGCTGGAAGGCTTCGTACCGTTCACCGGCGAAGTCTCGCTGATCGCCGTGCGCGCCCGCGACGGTGAAATCCGTTTCTACCCGCTGGTGCACAACACCCACAAGGACGGCATCCTCAAGCTGTCCGTCGCCAGCACCGACCATCCGTTGCAGGCCCTGGCCGAGGACTATTCCAGCCGGGTGCTCAAGCAGCTCGACTATGTCGGCGTGATGGCGTTCGAGTTCTTTGAAGTGGACGGCGGTCTCAAGGCCAACGAAATCGCGCCTCGTGTGCACAACTCCGGGCACTGGACCACCGAAGGCGCCGAGTGCAGTCAGTTCGAAAACCACCTGCGGGCGGTGGCCGGGCTGCCGCTGGGGTCGACTGCCAAGGTCGGTGAGAGCGCGATGCTCAACTTCATCGGCAAGGTCCCGGACAGCGAGAAAGTCCTGGCGATCGCTGACTGCCATTTGCACCACTATGGCAAGGCGTTCAAGGCCGGACGCAAGGTCGGTCACGCCAACCTGCGCTGCGCTGACCGGGCCACGCTGGCTCAGCAGATCATCAAGGTCGAGACGCTGATCGCCGAGCAATAATCTGAAACATCGGTGGAACCATTCGTCGGCTAATCTCTCTCATGGCTAAGTGCCAAAGTCTGAAGGCTTTGGCATAGCTATCCAACCAGAGGGAAATGCCATGGGAATCATCGGAACCATTTTTATCGGCTTGATCGTTGGCCTGCTGGCACGCTTCCTGAAACCAGGCGATGACAGCATGGGCTGGATCATGACCATCCTGCTCGGTATCGGCGGTTCGTTGGCAGCCACTTACGGTGGCCAGGCGCTGGGCATCTACCAGGCCGGTCAAGGCGCTGGCTTCATCGGTGCCCTGGTCGGCGCAGTGGTATTGCTGGTGATCTACGGCCTGATCAAAAGAAACTGATTCAAATGCGACAAAGCCCTCTCTGCGTGGCGCGCAGGGGGGGCTAGAATGCCCGGCGTTGCACTTCCCACTCATTGCCGAGCCCTTTCATGCGCCGTCTAGTGTTGACCCTTCTTTTGCTGGGCAGTGGCCTGGCCCACGCCGCCGAGCTGCCCGAAACCGACTGGCTTGAACTGATGCCCAAGTCGGACCAGAAAGCCCTCGAGGCCATGCCCGAGATTGACCACAACTCCCCGGAAGCCAACGGCACCTTCACCGAAAAAGGAGGCCTGAAGCAAAGCAAGGGCCTGCCGGCGGTGATGTACTCGACCAAGACCGTGGCGGCGATGAACAACAAGCACATCCGCATCGGTGGTTACCCGGTGCCCCTGGAAAGTGATGCCAAGGGCCGTAGCACGCTGTTCTTCCTGGTGCCTTACCCTGGCGCCTGCATCCACGTTCCGCCACCGCCGCCTAATCAATTGGTGCTGGTGCGCTATCCCAAGGGCTTGAAGCTGGACGACATCTACACGCCGCTCTGGGTGACGGGCACGTTGAAGATCGAGAAGGTCGACAACGATTTGGCGAGTGCGGCGTATGCGCTGGATGCAGAGAAGGTGAGGGTGGTGCAGGAGGCGGATTTGTAGCGCCAGTAAATATGGCGTAGATCCACTGTGGGAGCGAGCCTGCTCGCGATAGCGGACTGACAGTCAACATCTGCATTGACTGATACAGCGCTATCGCGAGCAGGCTCGCTCCCACAAGGGGATTTTCAGTGTGGCTTAAAGCGGCTTGCTGCCGATGCTCACACCCAGGGTATGGCTGGCCTGTGGCAACAATGTCACCACGTCGTCCATCACATTCGCCGTCTCGATGCACAACATGCGCTGCCAACCATCGTCGGCCATGTCGCTGAAGGCCTTGGCGCGTTCGGTCCAGGGGTTCCAGATCACCGCCGAGCGCGAACCGCTGCTGGTCAGTTCGATCCGTCGTTCCCAGTGCGGGTCAAGGATGCTCAGCGTCGGCGGGGTATCGAGGTAGATGCGGTCGGTTTCGCCGGCAAAGTGCAGGTTGCCGGCCTGGGTATGGGTGTTCCAGTCGTCCAGGGTCTCGATGTAGCTCAAGCCATCCACCCCTTCGACCTGCACGTTGCGCACGTCGCTCACGGCAAAGTAGCTGTGCAGCGCCTGGCTGAGGCTGACGGTTTCGCTGCCTCGATTATGGCTGGTGAGGTGGATGTGCAACTGCTCGTCCATCACGATGGTCAGCGTCAGGTCCACCTGATGCGGCCAGCCCGAGAGGCCGTTTTCAGGATAGGGCAGCACGAACTCCACCTTGAGGCTTTCGCCTTCGGCTTCGATGCCCTTCAATTCCCAATCCATCGCCCGCACCAGGCCGTGGGCGGTGGCCGGGTCGTTGCTCACGCGCATGGCCTGTACGCTGTCGGGGTTGCGCGTCAGGTTGCCGAACCATGGCCAGCACACCGGCACGCCCGCACGGATGCTCTTGCCGGTCTTGAATGTGGCCTGGTCGTTGAGCCAGATCAGCGGCGGCTTGCCGTCCACTTGATAGCTGAGGATGTGCGCGCCTTGCTGGGCCACCAGCAACTCGGCCTGACCGTGGCGGATGCGCCAGGCGTTCAGTTCATCCAGTTTGACGGCTTCGACGTTGGGCGTAGGCATGTTGCAAATCTCGCTCGGGAACAGGGACTGCAATGGACCGCAAAACGGCCGTCGTGTTTAACGAGCGCGCGGCGGAACCGAGCGGGTGCGACCACTGCCGTCGATGGCGACGAACACGAACACCGCTTCAGTGACCTTGCGCCATTCACTGGACAGCGGGTCGTCGCTCCAGACTTCGACCATCATCTGGATCGAGCTGCGGCCGATTTCCAGCGCCTGGGTATAAAAGGACAGCTGCGCGCCCACCGCCACCGGTACCAGGAACGCCATGCGATCGATCGCCACGGTGGCCACGCGTCCGCCAGCTACTTTGCTGGCCATGGCGGTGCCGGCCAGGTCCATCTGGGACACCAGCCAGCCGCCGAAAATATCGCCAAAGCCGTTGGTCTCGCGAGGGAGCGCGGTGATTTGCAGGGCCAGGTCGCCTTGCGGGATTGGATCTTCTTGTTCGAGTTCTATCATGCCGGGGGTGCCTCTGACCCGTAACGCTGTCTTGTGCTTCAGGTGAATAGCCGTCTTTGTAAAAAACGATTCAGCCCGAACATACTGCGTTCGTCACGTTTTTCGTAAAGGCGTGCCAAAGGGAAACTCTGCGAAACCGGCTGGTTCTGGTACTACTCCCCCAACGACGTTTTCGCACAGCAACCCCTTACAGAGTACTGCAAGGTTGCGAGTATATCGGGCGATAGACGTCGAGACGACCACTCGGTTCTGATTTCGACTGTCAAATACGCGCCTCTATGTGCTTTTTCGAACAATTTGCTATCGTGCCGAACCTGCCCAGGCCCCCAACCCGTGTTCTCCAGGGTTGCAGAACCGACTATAAGAGAAGCCCTTGCCATGACCACTGCGCCTTCGAGCACGGCGACGCCCGCACAACCGGCACGTCCACTGACCCGCAACGATTACAAGACCCTGTCGCTTTCTGCCTTGGGCGGTGCGCTGGAATTCTACGATTTCATCATTTTCGTGTTCTTTGCCACCGTGGTCGGCAAATTATTCTTTCCTGCCGAAATGCCCGAGTGGCTGCGCTTGATGCAGACCTTTGGCATTTTCGCCGCCGGTTACCTGGCCCGGCCGCTGGGCGGGATCGTCATGGCCCACTTCGGCGACCTGCTGGGGCGCAAGAAGATGTTCACCTTGAGCATTTTCATGATGGCCGTGCCGACCCTGATCATGGGCCTGCTGCCCACTTATGCGCAGATCGGCATATGGGCACCCATCCTGCTCTTGCTGATGCGGGTGATCCAGGGCGCGGCCATCGGCGGAGAAGTGCCGGGCGCCTGGGTATTCGTTTCCGAACACGTTCCGGCGCGTCACATCGGCTATGCCTGCGGCACGCTGACCTGCGGCCTGACAGCGGGGATTTTGCTGGGTTCGCTGGTCGCCACCGCAATCAACAGCCTCTATACACCGCTGGAAGTGGCCGATTACGCCTGGCGGATTCCGTTCCTGCTGGGTGGCGTGTTCGGGCTGTTTTCGGTGTACCTGCGTCGTTGGCTGCACGAAACGCCGGTGTTCGCCGAGCTGCAGTTGCGCAAGGCCCTGGCCGAGGAAGTGCCGCTGCGGGCAGTGCTGCGTGATCATCGCGGAGCCATTGCCATCTCCATGTTGTTGACCTGGTTGCTGTCGGCCGGCGTCATTGTGGTCATCCTGATGACACCGACCGTGCTGCAGACGGTGTATCACTTCAGTCCGACTACCGCGTTGCAGGCCAACAGCCTGGCAATCGTGTTCCTGAGTTTCGGTTGCATCGGTGCGGGGGTGCTGGCCGACCGTTTTGGGGCTGGCCGGGTGTTTGTCTTTGGTAGCGGCTTGCTGTTGATTACGTTCTGGACCTTCTACCACTGCCTGTTCGACCACCCCGAATGGCTGTTCCCGCTCTATGCCTTGAGTGGCTTGCTGGTGGGTACCATCGGCGCGGTGCCCTACGTCATGGTCAATGCCTTCCCAGCCGTTGTGCGTTTCAGCGGCCTGTCGTTCTCCTACAACCTGGCTTACGCAATCTTCGGTGGGTTGACGCCGATGATCGTGACCCTGCTGTTGAAGGAGAGCTCGATGGGACCGGCGTATTACGTAGCGGTCATCTGCGGGATCGGAATTGTGGTGGGTGGTTATCTCTGGAAGAAGGGGCGCTAGGTCCGAATCTTTCACTGACTGCATCGGCCTCATCGCGAGCAGGCTCGCTCCCACATGGATTCTGCTTTCACCGCAAATCCCCTGTGGGAGCGAGCTTGCTCGCGATTAGGGTCACAAGAATCATCTTGTAAAACTCGATGCTGGCCTTTCATCCAATTGTCATATTTCAGCCATAGAGTGTTCATACGGCTTACCGATACTTTGCCGACTTAACACACCCTATCTGCTAGGAGTAAGGCATGAAACTGAAGCGTTTGATGGCGGCAATGACTTTTGTCGCTGCTGGCGTTGCGACTGCCAACGCGGTTGCCGCTGTTGACCCTGCGATCCCGAGCTACACCAAGACCACTGGTGTATCGGGCAACCTGTCCAGCGTCGGCTCCGATACCCTGGCCAACCTGATGACCTTGTGGGCTGAGAACTACAAGAAAGAATATCCGAACGTAAATATCCAGATCCAAGCCGCCGGCTCCTCCACCGCGCCGCCCGCACTCACCGAAGGCACCGCCAACCTGGGCCCGATGAGCCGCAAGATGAAGGACAACGAACTGCAGGCCTTCGAAACCAAATACGGCTACAAGCCAACCGCTATTCCGGTTGCCGTGGACGCCCTGGCCGTATTCGTGCACAAGGACAACCCGATCCAGCACCTGACCATGGAACAGGTCGACGCGATCTTCTCGTCCACTCGTCTGTGCGGCGCCAAAGCCGATGTGAAAACCTGGGGTGACCTGGGTGTAACCGGCGACCTGGCCAACAAGCCAGTGCAACTGTTTGGTCGTAACTCGGTATCCGGCACCTACGGCTACTTCAAGGAAGAAGCCCTGTGCAAAGGCGACTACAAGCCAAACGTCAACGAACAACCAGGCTCGGCTTCGGTCGTGCAGTCGATCAGCTCTTCGCTGAACGGCATCGGTTATTCGGGCATCGGCTACAAGACCGCCAGCGTGAAGACTGTGGCCCTGGCCAAGAAAGGCAGCACTGACTTCATCGAAGACACCGAAGAAAACGCCCTGAACGGCAAGTACCCGCTGTCGCGTTTCCTCTATGTCTACGTCAACAAGGCACCGAACAAGCCTCTGGCCCCGCTGGAAGCCGAGTTCGTGAAGCTGATCCTGTCCAAGCAAGGCCAGGAAGTCGTGGTCAAGGACGGCTACATCCCGGTACCTGCCAAAGTCGCCGCCAAGGCACTGGCTGACCTGGGGCTGCAAGAAGGCAGCAACGTCGCCAAGAAGTAATAATCCGGCCTAGCCCGGACCTTGTGGGAGCGAGCCTGCTCGCGATAGCCGGTCACTCCCACAGACAAATTTCCTGTCCGCTGCCGGTTCCCTCCGGCGGCGGATTTGTTGCGTCACTGCACTGTCATCTTTCTGTCATACAGGATCGCTAGGGTGTGCGCATGAATGATCTGGCCAACTCCACAATGACTACGACTTCCCCTCCCAAGCGCATTGACTTCAATACGCCTGAGCTTCAACGCAAGCGCCGTATTCGCGCGCTCAAGGATCGCCTGACCCGTTGGTACGTCCTGGTTGGCGGCCTGGCCGTCCTGGCTGCCATTACGTTGATCTTCTTCTTCCTGGCCTACGTGGTACTGCCTCTGTTCCAAGGCGCGGACCTGACCGCCAAGGACTCGATCACCCCGGCCTGGATGCAAGACGCCGGCAAACCCCTGATGATCTCCATCGAAGAACAGAACCAAGTCGCCATGCGGATTTCCGACAAGGGCCAGGCACTGTTTTTCGATATCAGCAGCGGTGCCGAACTGCGCCGCGTCGACTTGCCGATCCCGGCCGGCGCCAGCGTGACCTCCATTGGCGAAGACCAGCCCGGCAGCCCATTGGTGGCAATCGGTCTGTCCAACGGCCAGGCCCTGGTGCTGCGTCACACCTATAAGGTCACCTACCCGGACGGCAAGAAAACCATCTCGCCTGCCATCGAATACCCTTATGGCGAGACGCCGATCGCGTTGAACGAACAGGGCGCGGCCCTGGAACATGTCAGCCTCAACGCCACCGATTCGACCCTGCTGCTGGCCGGTTCCAGCGGTGCCCAACTGCACGTGCTGTCGCTCACCAGCGAAGAGAACATGATGACCGGTGAGGTCACCAGCGAGCAGACCCGCATCGACCTGCCGCAGATGACCGAGCCGGTGAAGAACATCTTCGTCGACCCACGCCAGCAATGGTTGTATGTGGTCAACGGGCGTGCCCAGGCCGACGTGTTCAGCCTGCGGGACAAGAGCCTCAACGGCCGCTACAAACTGTTGGAGAACGCCGACGCCCAAGTCACCGCCGCCACTCAGTTGGTGGGCGGGATCTCGCTGATCATCGGCGACTCCAAGGGTGGCCTGGCCCAGTGGTTCATGGCGCGCGATCCGGATGGCGAGTTGCGCTTCAAACAGATTCGTACCTTCCAGATGAGCAGCGCGCCGATCGTCGAGATCAGTGCCGAAGAACGCCGCAAAGGTTTCGTTGCCCTCGACGCCGCCGGCAAGCTCGGCGTGTTCCACAGCACCGCCCACCGCACCTTGCTGGTGGACCAGGTGGTCGACGGCCAGGGCCTGTTCGGCATGTCACCCCGGGCCAACCGCCTGATCGTGGAACAAGGTGGCAAGCTGCAACCGTTGACGCTGGATAACCCGCATCCGGAAGTGTCGTGGAGCGCGTTGTGGAGCAAGGTCTGGTACGAAAACTACGACGAACCTAAGTACGTCTGGCAATCGACCGCCGCCAACACCGACTTCGAACCCAAGCTGAGCCTCTCGCCGCTGACCTTCGGTACCCTGAAAGCAGCGTTTTACGCGATGTTGCTGGCCGCGCCACTGGCGGTTGCCGCGGCGATCTACACCGCCTACTTCATGGCCCCGGGCATGCGCCGCAAGGTCAAGCCGGTGATCGAGCTGATGGAAGCGATGCCGACGGTGATCCTCGGTTTCTTCGCCGGCCTGTTCCTGGCGCCGTACGTCGAAGGGCACTTGCCGGGCATCTTCAGTCTGCTGATGTTGCTGCCAATCGGCATCCTGGTCGCCGGTTTCGTCTTCAGCCGCCTGCCGGAATCCATTCGCCTGAGGGTCCCGGACGGCTGGGAAAGCGCCCTGCTGATCCCGGTGATCCTGTTCGTGGGTTGGCTCTCGCTGTACATGAGCCCGTACATGGAAGCCTGGTTCTTCGGCGGCGACATGCGCATGTGGATCTCCCATGACCTGGGCATCACCTACGACCAGCGCAACGCCCTGGTGGTCGGCCTGGCGATGGGCTTTGCAGTGATCCCGAACATTTATTCCATCGCCGAAGATGCGGTGTTCAGCGTACCCCGCGGCCTGACCCTGGGCTCCCTGGCCCTCGGTGCCACGCCGTGGCAGACCATGACCCGCGTGGTGATCCTCACCGCCAGCCCCGGCATCTTCTCGGCGCTGATGATCGGCATGGGCCGTGCGGTGGGCGAGACCATGATCGTGCTGATGGCCACCGGTAACACGCCGGTCATGGAAATGAACCTGTTCGAAGGCCTGCGCACCCTGGCGGCCAACGTGGCGGTGGAAATGCCTGAGTCGGAAGTCGGCGGCAGCCATTATCGCGTGCTGTTCCTGTCGGCACTGGTGCTGCTGTTGTTCACCTTCGTCATGAACACCCTCGCCGAGCTGATCCGTCAGCGTCTGCGCAAGAAATATTCGGCGCTTTAAGGAAGGTAGAAGTCTGTGAAACAGAACTCCCTGAAAGGATGGTTCAAGAGCGGCGCCCCCGGCGTCTGGATCAGCGGTGGCGCGGTGTCCATTGCGGTCATCATGACCATTGGCCTGCTGGCGGTGATTGCCGTGCGCGGCCTGGGCCACTTCTGGCCGGCGGACCTGGTCCACGCCAGCTACAACGTGCCGGGCATGCCTGCGCACCTGGTGGTCGGCGAAGTCGTGCAGAAAGAAGAAGTACCCCGCGAGCGCCTGAAAAGCGCCGGCCTGCCGGTGCCCGACGAAGGCCCCGAGTTCATGACCCGCGAACTGATCAAGGTCGGCAACCGGGACCTGAATGGCACCGACTTCACCTGGATCGTCGGCGACTGGCTGACCAACCAGACCACGCCGCCGGAGCTGATGGCCATCGAGCGTCGTGAGTGGGGCAACTTCTACGGCTACCTGGTCAACGTCAAGGAAGACGGCAAGGTCATCGCCGAAGGCGAGGCCGCCTGGCCGCAACTGCAGGCTCGCGTACAGCGGGTCAACCAGTTGGCCGCCGAGCTCAAGACCCTGGAGAAAGTCGACATCGGCGCGATTAACGCCGGTCTGGAGCGCATCCGCCTGCACGGTCGCAAACTGGAGCTGGACGGCAAACTCGATGCCGCCGCCCAGGCGGATCTGGAAAGCGAGCGCGCCGAACTCAATGCCCGCTACAAGGACATCGAAGCGCGCCTGTCTGACTTGCACGCCCAATTCAACCGCGACAGCCTCACCGCCCGCGATGCCAACGGCAAGGAAGTGGAGATTGGCATCGGCAAGGTGGTGCACGCCTACCAGCCGAACGGCATGGGTACGTTCACCAAGGTCGGTTTCTATTTCAGCAAGGTCTGGGAATTCCTCAGCGACGACCCCCGTGAAGCCAATACCGAAGGCGGCATCTTCCCGGCGATTTTCGGCACGGTGATGATGACCCTGATCATGGCGATGATCGTGACGCCGTTCGGCGTGCTGGCGGCGGTTTACCTGCGTGAATACGCCCGCCAAGGGCCGATGACCCGCCTGATCCGTATCGCGGTGAACAACCTGGCCGGCGTTCCGGCGATCGTCTACGGCGTGTTTGGCCTGGGCTTCTTCGTCTATGTGCTGGGTGGTTCGGTGGACCGGCTGTTCTTCCCCGAAGCTTTGCCGGCGCCGACCTTCGGTACCCCGGGCCTGCTCTGGGCGTCCCTGACCCTGGCACTGCTGGCGGTGCCGGTGGTGATCGTCGCCACCGAGGAAGGCCTGGCGCGGATCCCGCGGACCGTGCGCGAAGGTTCCCTGGCGCTCGGCGCGACCAAGGCCGAGACCCTGTGGAAAATCGTCCTGCCGATGGCGAGCCCGGCGATGATGACCGGGATGATCCTCGCCGTGGCCCGTGCCGCCGGTGAAGTGGCGCCGCTGATGCTGGTGGGCGTGGTGAAACTGGCCCCGTCGCTGCCACTGGACGGCAACTACCCGTACCTGCACTTGGACCAGAAGATCATGCACCTGGGCTTTCATATCTATGACGTGGGCTTCCAGAGCCCGAACGTCGAAGCGGCGCGACCGCTGGTGTACGCCACGGCGCTGCTGCTGGTGCTGGTGATCGCGATACTGAACCTGTCGGCGGTGTGGATCCGTAACCACCTGCGCGAGAAATACAAAGCGTTGGATAGCTGATTTTCATGTGGGAGCGGGCTTGCTCGCGAAGACGGCGGCACCTTCAGCAGAGATGCAAGCTGACACACCGTTTTCGCGAGCAAGCCCGCTCCCACAAGTACACCGAATGGCATGGCCGCTCAGCGGCCAACGAACCGAATTTGTTAGCACAGGGAGCCTCCCATGCAACACGAAGCACACACACACGGCATCAACATGTCGGCCCTGGGCCGCGACAAGCAGAGCCTGGACCTGGCCCAGGAAACCGTCGCCATCGAAGTGCCCGGCCTGAACCTGTTCTATGGCGAGAAGCAGGCGCTGTATGACGTCAGCCTGAACATCCCGAAACAGCGCGTCACCGCGTTCATCGGCCCGTCGGGCTGCGGCAAGTCCACCTTGCTGCGTACCTTCAACCGCATGAACGACCTGGTGGACGGTTGCCGTGTCGAAGGTGAGATCAACCTCTACGGCAACAACATCTACCGCAAGGGCGAGGACGTGGCCGAGCTGCGTCGGCGCGTGGGCATGGTGTTCCAGAAGCCCAACCCGTTCCCGAAAACCATCTACGAGAACGTGGTCTACGGCTTGCGCATCCAGGGCATCAACAAGAAGCGCATTCTCGATGAAGCCGTGGAATGGGCCCTCAAGGGCGCTGCACTGTGGGATGAGGTCAAGGATCGCCTGCATGAATCGGCCCTCGGTCTGTCCGGCGGCCAGCAGCAACGCCTGGTGATCGCCCGCACCATCGCTGTGGAGCCGGAAGTGTTGCTGCTCGACGAACCTTGCTCGGCCCTGGACCCGATCTCGACGCTTAAAGTCGAAGAACTGATCTACGAGCTCAAGTCCAAGTTCACCATCGTCATCGTGACCCACAACATGCAACAGGCGGCGCGGGTTTCCGACTACACCGCGTTCATGTACATGGGCAAACTGGTGGAATTCGGCGATACCGATACGCTGTTCACCAATCCGGCCAAGAAACAGACCGAGGACTACATCACCGGTCGTTACGGCTAGTCGAGGCGGCTGCATAGCCGCGCTGTGCTATCAGGATCAACATTTAACTGCTTGAAGCTTGCAGCTTGAAGCTTGCAACTTTCGCGGAGCGAACAAGATGATTTCGAAGGAAGGCCTTACTCACCACATTTCCGCACAGTTCAACGCCGAGCTGGAGGAAGTACGCAGTCACTTGCTGGCCATGGGCGGGCTGGTGGAAAAGCAGGTCAACGACGCGGTGACCGCGCTGATCGAGGCCGATTCGGGCCTGGCCCAGCAGGTGCGCGAAATCGATGACCAGATCAACCAGATGGAGCGCAACATCGACGAGGAGTGCCTGCGTATCCTGGCCCGTCGTCAGCCGGCCGCCTCCGACTTGCGCCTGATCATCAGCATCTCCAAGTCGGTGATCGATCTTGAGCGGATCGGCGACGAAGCCACCAAGATCGCCCGTCGTGCCATCCAATTGTGCGAAGAGGGCGAGGCACCGCGCGGTTACGTCGAGGTTCGCCACATTGGCGACCAGGTGCGCAACATGGTCCGCGATGCGCTGGACGCCTTCGCCCGCTTCGACGCCGACCTGGCGCTGTCGGTGGCCCAGTACGACAAGATCATCGACCGCGAATACAAGACCGCCCTGCGCGAGCTGGCGACCTACATGATGGAAGACCCACGCTCCATTTCGCGGGTGTTGAGCATTATCTGGGTGCTGCGTTCTCTGGAGCGTATCGGCGATCATGCGCGCAACATCTCGGAACTTGTCATTTATCTGGTGCGCGGCACCGATGTGCGGCATCTGGGGCTCAAGCGCATGAAGGAAGAAGTTGAGGGCACCCCGTCCGAAACCGCTAATGTTCCGGGCGAAACTGACGATAAGTAAGATTGCCAAGAAAAGCGCCCGGCCTTCTGGTCGGGCTTTTTTTTGGGTTTTTTTTAATCGACAGCAGCACCCCGCGAACGAAAAGTCCCGGCGTGACTGAAGGTTTTTTGGCAATGTGCCATCAGTAAAAGCGGTATGCTTGCCGGGATTTTTTAGAGGTGTATCTGGATGAGTAAGGTCAGTGTGTTGGTCGTGGACGATGCTTCGTTCATTCGTGACCTGGTGAAGAAGTGCCTGCGCAACTACTTCCCGGGCGTGCGCATCGAAGACGCGGTGAACGGCAAGAAAGCCCAGGCCCTGCTGGCTCGCGAGGCGTTCGACCTGGTGCTGTGTGATTGGGAAATGCCGGAAATGTCCGGCCTGGAACTGCTGACCTGGTGCCGTCAGCAGGACACCCTCAAGGGCATGCCGTTCGTGATGGTCACCAGCCGCGGCGACAAGGAAAACGTCGTCCAGGCGATCCAGGCCGGCGTTTCCGGCTACGTCAGCAAGCCGTTCACCAACGAACAGTTGCTGACCAAGGTCAAGCAGGCCCTGCATAAGGTCGGCAAGCTCGACACGTTGATGAACAGTGCTCCGACCAAGATGAACTCGGCGTTCGGCAATGATTCCTTGAGCGCCCTGACGGGCGGCAAGGCTCCGGTTGCGGCGGTTGCTTCGGCGCCTGCCGCCCCTGCTCCTGCCCCTGCGTCGGCCCCAGCCGCTGCGGCTCGTGGCTTGCTCAACAGCCCGCCGGTCAAGGCACCGGCCGCCGCCGCGTCGACGACCAACCGTGGCCAAGGCCAGTTGCGCCTGTCCAGCGGAACCCAGCAATGCGTGATCAAGGCCTTGAGCCTCAAGGAAGCGCTGCTGGTGGTCAAACGCTCCGACACCCTGCCGCAAGTACTCGAAGGCGCGGTGCTGGACATGGAGCAGGGCGACAACGCCGAAACCGCTCGTCTGAACGGCTATCTGCACGCCATCGTCGCCCATGAGCAGACGCCCGACAGCGAATGGCTGCAACTGACCTTCCGCTTCGTCGACAAAGACCCGCAGAAACTCGACTACATCTCCCGCCTGATCGCCCGCGGTACAGCGCAGAAGCACTTCGTCCCTGGCGCATGATCCCGGCGGCGCCTGTCAGGCCGCCATCGCGAGCAGGCTCGCTCCCACATTGGATCTGCGCTGAATGCAGATCCAATGTTCACTGAGAGCAACTGTGGTAGCGAGCCTGCTCGCGATGGGGCCATCGGTCTTCCACCAACCCATTTTGAAACATCCGTCGACTACGCTGGTCCATCACAGCTGCTAGGCTGCTGTGCAGGCCTTCACTTTTCGACAGAACCTTTGCCCATGCTCGCGCCCCTGCTGTTCGCCTGCGGTCTGGTCCTGGCCTCCACTTCGGCCGTGGCCATGACGATCTATAAATCCACCGACGCCAATGGCGTGGTGTCCTACAGTGACCGTCCCAGCAAGGGTGCCCAGGTGTTCGTGTTCCGCGATCGCATGGTCGAGCGCCTGGAGCGACAGGTGTTTCTTGATATCAAGAAGCAGAAGGGCGGGGATGCGGTGTTCGTGCGCAACGATTTGTATGCGCCGGTGGAGATCGAATTGAGTTTCGCTGGGGTGCGCAATGTCAGCGGGGCGCCGAGCCGGCCGATTCGGCGGGTGCTGCCGGCGCGCAGCAACCTGCGCCTGGCGTTGCTCACGGCCACGCGGCCCGGCAAGCCCTTGGTGTACACCCCGCGGTTCGAATATTCCCTGGGCGACCCTGCCGGTACGGCGCAGGCCTATCGGTACCCGCTACCGTGGCGTGGCGGGCCGTTCCGGCTGAGCCAGGGGGCCAACGGCCAATACAGCCATTACGGCCCGAAGAATCGCTACGCCATGGACATCGCCATGCCTGAAGGTACGCCGATCATCGCGGCGCGGGGCGGCGTGGTGATCAAGACCGAAAACGAACAGACCGGCCGTGGGGATGACCCCTCGGGCAACTTCGTGCGAGTGCTGCACGATGACGGCACCATGGGCGTCTACCTGCACCTGCAGAAAGGCTCGGTGAGCGTACGGGAAGGGCAGCGGGTCGGGGTGGGCACGCCGTTGGCGTTGTCGGGCAATACTGGCAACAGCTCAGGTCCGCACCTGCATTTCGTGGTGCAGCGCAATACCGGGTTGGGGCTGGTGTCGATTCCCTACCAGTTCAATCAACCGGTGGGGGAGTTGCCCAACTTTGCGTTGGGCAAGCAGTAAGTCCTGAATAGGCGCAGAGGGCTCTTGTGGCGAGGGGATTTATCCCCGCTGGGCCGCGAAGCGACCCCCAGCACTGCTAACTCAATTTGCCAGTCAACCTGGAATGTCAGGTTTTGGGGCTGCTTCGCAGCCCAGCGGGGATAAATCCCCTCGCCACAGGTGGACCTTCAATATCAGGGTTGATGCTCAATCGAGCATCAACACCTTCGCCAGGATGATCTTCGGCCCTTTCATCTTCTTGATGATGATCCGCAGGCCTTCGACTTCCAGCACTTCTTCCTCTTCCGGCACGCGCTTGAGGGTTTCATAGACCAACCCGGCCAGGGTTTCGGCTTCGATGTGGTCCAGGTCGATCCCCAGCAAGCGCTCGACCTTGAACAGCGGCGTATCGCCACGTACCAACAGCTTGCCCGGCTGGTAGGCCAGGATGCCGCGTTCGGCCTTGCGGTGTTCGTCCTGGATGTCGCCCACCAGTACTTCCAGCACGTCTTCCATGGTCAGGTAGCCGATGATGTTGCCGTCGGCTTCCTCGACCAGGGCGAAGTGCGAGCCGCCCTTGCGGAACTGCTCCAGCAACTGCGACAGCGGCATGTGCCGCGACACGCGCTCCAGCGGCCGGGTCAGTTCGGCCAGGTTGAACGACTCGGGGATGTGATCCAGGGCCGCCAGTTCCAGCAGCAGGTCCTTGATGTGCAGCAGGCCGACGAACTCCTGGCGCTCGCTGTCATACACCGGATAGCGGCTGAACTTGTGGCGACGGAACATCGCCAGGATTTCCTTGAGTGGCGCGTTGAACTCCAGCGTCACCAGGTCTTCCCGGGAGTTGGCCCAGTCCACCACTTCCAGCTCGCCCATCTCCACGGCCGAGGCCAGCACGCGCATGCCCTGGTCGCTGGGGTCCTGGCCACGGCTGGAGTGCAGGATCAGCTTCAGTTCTTCGCGGCTGTAATGGTGTTCGTGATGGGGGCCGGGCTCGCCTTGGCCGGCGATGCGCAGGATGGCGTTGGCGCTGGCGTTGAGCAGGTAGATCGCCGGGTACATGGCCCAGTAGAACAGGTACAGCGGTACCGCAGTCCACAGCGACAACAGCTCGGGTTTGCGGATGGCCCAGGATTTGGGCGCCAGCTCACCGACGACGATGTGCAGGTACGAAATGATGAAGAACGCGGTGAAGAACGACACCCCCTTGATCACTTCCGGCGACTGTACGCCGACCGCGCCCAGCAGCGGCTCGAGGATGTGGGCGAACGCCGGCTCACCGACCCAGCCCAGGCCCAGGGACGCCAGGGTGATGCCCAGCTGGCAGGCCGACAGGTAAGCGTCGAGCTGGCTGTGGACGGTGCGCAGGATATGTCCGCGCCAGCCGTTCTGCTCGGCAATCGCCTCGACCCGGGTCGAGCGCAGCTTGACCATGGCGAATTCCGCCGCAACGAAAAAACCGTTGAGCAAAACCAGGATCAGAGCAAAAAGAATCATGCCGAATTCGGCGAAGAGCGTAACGAGGGACAAGCCAGGGGAAGGGTCCATGATGGAGTTTTGCGGGTTCCGTATAGTCGTAAAGGTTGGAAATGAGCGCCTGAAAAGGCAGGCACAAGTCAGTCAATGTAGCGGCTGACTCGGCGGTTGCCTAGAGGGCGCTCTCAATCAGCAGGGTTGGCTAGACGTGCGCGAACCACCTGGGCCGGGGCGAAATGGCAGGTAAAGGTGCTGCCATGGCCAGGCACGCTGCTGATTTCCATGCGGGCGCGATGACGCAGCAGGACGTGTTTGACGATGGCCAGGCCCAACCCGGTGCCCCCGGTATTGGAGTTGCGGCTGGAGTCGACGCGGTAGAAACGTTCGGTCAGGCGCGGCAGGTGCTTGCTGTCGATGCCGATGCCTGAATCGCGCACGCTCAAGTGCGCGCCTTGCTCATCGCCCCACCAGCGCACGTGGATCCGGCCCTGTTCCGGCGTGTACTTGACCGCGTTGAACACCAGGTTGGAGAACGCACTGCGCAGTTCTGCCTCGCTGCCTTTGAGCTGCACGGCTGGATCGGCTTCCAGGGTAATGGTCTGCTGCTTGGGGCCGGACAGTTCCTGTGCATCTTCGACAATGGTTTGCAGCAGGTCGTCGATGGGCACCGGCTGGTTGTCCGACGGATAATCGGTGGCTTCGAGCTTCGCCAGCAATAGCAAGTCGTTGAGCAGGGTCTGCATGCGCCCGCTTTGCTGGTGCATCTGCTGCAAGGCCCGGGTCCAACGCGGGTTCACCTCCTCGACATTGTCGAGCAGGGTTTCCAGATAACCGCAGATAACCGTCAATGGCGTGCGCAGTTCGTGGGAAACGTTGGCGATGAAGTCTTTGCGCATCTGTTCCAACTGATGGATGCGCGTGACGTCGCGCACCAGCATCAAGTGCTCGTTGTTGCCGTAGCGCGTGATATACAGCTGGATGCGCAGCCGATCATTGGTCGGCGAAGGAATCTCCAGCGGCTCGGCGTAATTACCCTGCTCGAAATACTCCTTGAAGCGTGGGTGACGCACCAGGTTGGTCACCGGTTGGCCGCTGTCCTGTGGGGTCTTGAGGCCCAGCAGGGTCTCGGCGGCGCGGTTCCACCACTCCAGGTTGCCGTCGCTGTCGAGCATGATCACCGCGTCTTTCAGCGCGGCGGTGGACTCCTGGACCCGGTCGATCACCGCCTGCAGGCGCCCACGAACGCGCTGGTCGCGCCGTTGCAGGTGGTAGATGCTGTCGAACACCTCGCCCCACAGGCCATAGCCGTCGGGCGGGGCTTCGTCGGGTTGATGCAGGCGCAACCATTCGTGCAGGCGCAGCAGTTGCTTGAGGGTCCAGGCCAGGTAAAGCCCCAGCCCCGCCGCCAGGCTCCAGCCGTAGTAACCACTGATCAGGCCGATCAGCAAACAGCCGGTCACCAGCAGCAACATGTGGCGAATCAGGGTGCCATGCCAGTTTTGATTCAATTGAGCGCGCGTCCTTGTCAGCTTGTCGGGCGGTAAGGGCTCGGATCAGGCCTTGGTAGAAAAACGATAACCGGTGCCGCGCACGGTTTGCACAAGATTTTCATAGGCATCGCCGAGGGCCTTGCGCAGGCGGCGGATGTGCACGTCCACGGTGCGCTCCTCGACATAGACGTTGCCGCCCCAGACCTGGTCCAACAGTTGTCCGCGAGTGTAGGCACGTTCCTGGTGAGTCATGAAGAATTGCAGCAGGCGGTATTCGGTCGGGCCCATCTCGGCGGGTTTGCCGTCGATGGTCACGCGGTGGCTGATGGGATCGAGCAGCAGGCCGCCAACTTCGATGGGCGCCTCGCCATCGGTCGGCCCGGCGCGCCGCAGCACTGCCTTCAGGCGCGCCACCAGTTCCCGTGGGGAAAACGGCTTGGTGATGTAGTCATCGGCACCGACTTCCAGGCCTTGGATCTTGTTGTCCTCTTCGCCCTTGGCGGTGAGCATGATGATCGGAATATCCCCGGTCAGCTCATCGCGCTTGAGGCGCCGCGCCAGTTCGATGCCTGACGTGCCGGGCAGCATCCAGTCCAGCAGGATCAGGTCGGGCTTGCGGTCGACGATGATGGCGTGGGCCTGTTGAGAGTTTTCTGCTTCCATGCAGTCATAGCCGGCCATCTCCAACGCAACGGCGATCATCTCGCGGATAGGCGCCTCGTCGTCGACGATCAGAATGCTCCTGCCAACCATGGGGTAATCCTCTTGTCATTTAACTGTCTTGCGCCGCATTAGATAACGGAATTATTGCAGTCGTGTGACAGATATTTCGTAATCCGGCAGCGAAGGGGATCCTGGGCTACGCTTTTCAGTCCGAATCCTGACAACCACAAAAGAAGGTTTCCATGAATTACTTCACCCAAACCATCAAGGTTCTGGCGGTGACCGCTGCGCTGGCGCTGCCAGCATTGGCGTTCGCGGCTGAGCCGGCGATGGAAAAAGACGGCGTGTTGACCGATCACAAAGGCATGACGCTGTATACGTTTGACAAAGATCAAGGCACCGATTCAACGTGCTATGACCAATGCGCGAAGAACTGGCCACCACTCAAGGTTGAAGGCGCAGCCAAGCCTACGGGCGACTGGACCGTGATCGAACGTAAGGACGATGCGAAGCAGCAGTGGGCCTACAAGGGCAAGCCGGTGTACACCTTTGCCGGAGACAAAAAGGCAGGAGACAGCAACGGTGACAACAAAGGCGGTGTCTGGCACGTCGCCAAGCCGGATTGACAGACTTCACCAAGGAGAACGACAAATCATTTGTGGCGAGAGGATTGATGTGGGAGCAAGG
Source organism: Pseudomonas sp. DF11 (assembly GCF_058148565.1). Lineage (NCBI taxonomy): Bacteria > Pseudomonadati > Pseudomonadota > Gammaproteobacteria > Pseudomonadales > Pseudomonadaceae > Pseudomonas > Pseudomonas sp. DF11. Next base: position 24,805 of record NZ_JBYVYN010000002.1, on the reverse strand, counting down.
CTTGCCCGCGATGAAGGCGCTGCGGTCTTTCAGAAATCGAGGCGCCTGGTTCGCGAGCAAGCTTTGCTCCCACAGCAAACGGGGATAAATCCCCTCGCCACAAGGTAACGGCTTGGAAACCGATGGGCCTCAGCGCAATGCGTAATCCAGCACAATCCCCACAAAAATCGCCAACCCGGCCCAATGGTTGTGCAGGAATGCCTCGAAGCAACGCATCCGCTCCCGGCCACGGGTATACCAGAACTCCCAGGCGAAGCACCCGGCAGCGGCCACCAGCCCCAGGTGGAACCAGCCGCCCAGGTGGAATTTCGACCCGGCCAACAGCAGGCAGCCCAAGGCCAGGCCTTGCAACGTCAGGATGATCACCCGGTCGGCGTCGCCAAACAGGATCGCCGTGGATTTCACGCCGATGCGCAGGTCATCGTCCCGGTCGGTCATCGCGTAATAGGTGTCGTAGCCCACCGTCCACAGCAGGTTGGCGATGTACAGCAACCAGGCGGCGGCCGGCAGATGACCGGTTTCGGCGGTGAACGCCATTGGCATGCCCCAGGAGAACGCCGCGCCCAGCACCACTTGCGGGTAGTAGGTATAGCGCTTCATGAACGGGTAGCTGAACGCCAGCGCCAGGCCACCGAGCGATAGCAGGATGGTCGGGGCGTTGGTGCACAGCACCAGCAGGAAGCTCACGCTCATCAGGACGGCGAAGAACACCAGCGCCTCTTTCGAACTGATCTTGCCGCTCACCAGCGGGCGCTGTTCGGTGCGCTTGACGTGGCCATCCACCTTGCGGTCGGCCCAGTCATTGATCACACAGCCGCCGGCGCGGGTCAGCACCACGCCGAGCACGAAAATCACTATGTTGGCGATGGACGGCGAGCCTTCACCGGCAATCCACAACGCCCACAACGTTGGCCACAGCAGCAGATAAATGCCGATGGGCTTGTCCATGCGGGTCAATTGCACGAAGTCCCACGCCCGTGGATTCAGGCGATTCAAGGATTTGAGCAGTTGCACGTACATCAAAAATTCTCCGAATAGGCGCGGGCGACGGTCCACAAGCCTGGCAGGAAGATTTCCGCCACCAGCACGCTCAACGCACCGCGATCGAAACGTGAGCGGCGACCCCACAGCCCACTGGCGCGCACTTCTTCCGGCAACCCTGGCTCGGGGTAGTGGCAAACTTCGATGGCCCGGCGCTGGAACGCCTGGTCGCAAAACAGTAATTCCCCCAGGGAACGGCTGCCCAGTTCGTCCATCTGCAAGCCGTCACCCTGCAAGGCGCTGCGCGCCGCCACACTGCGGGCGAATACCCACGGCTGGCCGCGGCCGCGCAGATATACCTCGCGTACCCAGCCTTCGCTGCCCTCGGCCAGGTCCAGCGCGGCGCATTCGTCGGCGCGCAATGGTTGCCAGCCTTCGAACAACGGCGTCACGCTGAAATGGCCGTCCGACAGGCGCGTCAGGCGCCGGGTCAGGGAGCCTTCGTCGAACAGCCAGTCGAGCACACGCGCATCGGGGCGCGGCGACAGCAGGTGCTGGGGTAGCCATTGGAGTGTAGGAAATATCGAATTTGTATGCGGCACAGAGGTCTTGAATGGCAGCAAATGAGGTCGCGAGCTTACCATGTCGGTCGCTGGTTTTGACTGGCCCGGCCTGTCGCCTTCCGATCGTGCTTGCATCTGTCGCAAGCGATCAGTACAAAACGGCCGTGAGCCGGAAAATACCGGCCAAGGCCTGACATCTTGAGGAAGTATTGGTATGAAGAAGTGGCAATGTATCGTCTGCGGCCTGATCTACAACGAAGCTGATGGTTGGCCTGACGATGGCATCGCGCCCGGCACCCGCTGGGAGGACGTACCGGCAGACTGGCTGTGCCCGGACTGCGGCGTCGGCAAAATGGATTTCGAAATGATCGAAATCTGATCGTTTCATCGAATGGAGAGCAACATGAGCGCACCTGTCGTCATCGTCGGTACTGGGCTGGCCGGTTATAACCTGGCCCGGGAGTTTCGCAAGCTCGACAGCGAAACCCCGTTGCTGCTGATCACCGCGGACGACGGTCGCTCGTATTCCAAGCCGATGCTCTCCACAGGCTTTGGTAAAAACAAGGATGCCGACGGCCTGAGCATGGCCGAACCGGGGGCCATGGCCGAGCAACTCAAGGCTGAAGTACGCACCCATACCCGTATCAGCGGCATCGATCCGGGCCACAAACGGCTGTGGATTGGCGAAGAGGCGGTGAACTATCGTGACCTGATCCTGGCTTGGGGGGCTGAAACCGTGCGGGTGCCGGTACAGGGCGATGCCGCCGAGCTGATTTTTCCGATCAACGACCTGGAAGACTACGCACGGTTCAGGGCTGCGGCTGCTGGCAAGCGCCGGGTGTTGTTGCTCGGCGCCGGCCTGATTGGCTGCGAGTTCGCCAATGACCTGAGCCTGGGCGGCTACGAAGTACAACTGGTGGCGCCGTGCGAGCAAGTCATGCCGACGCTTCTGCACCCGACCGCTGCCGCAGCGGTCCAGGCCGGGCTGGAAAGCCTCGGCGCGCGCTTCCACCTGGGCCCTGTGCTCAACCGCTTGCAGAAGGTCGCCGACGGGCTGGAGGCGCACCTGTCCGACGGCCAGGTGATTGCCTGCGACCTGGTAGTCTCGGCCATCGGCCTGCGCCCGCGCATCGACCTGGCGGCAGCCGCCGGCCTGGTGGTCAACCGCGGCGTCGTGGTCGACCGCCACTTGAAAACCTCCCACGCCAACATCTACGCCCTGGGCGATTGCGCCGAGGTTGATGGCTTGAACCTGCTCTACGTCATGCCGCTGATGAGCTGTGCCCGGGCCCTGGCCCAGACCCTGGCTGGCAATCCGACCGCCGTCAGCTATGGCGCCATGCCGATTACCGTAAAAACCCCGGTGTGCCCGCTGGTGGTGTCGCCGCCACCGCGAGGCAGCGAGGGTGTGTGGAGCGTCGAAGGGCAGGGCGCGGACATCAAGGCGCTGTGCCGCGATGCTCAAGGCAACCTGTTGGGCTACGCCCTGACAGGCACGGCGGTGATGGAGAAACTGGCACTGAACAAGGAACTTCCAGCCCTGCTGGCGTAAATACTGGTCGTTCTGTCGCAAAAACCCTACTTTTGGTCCCACAAAGGTCGCCCGGACACTGGCGCGGTTTTCGGCACCGTGCCATCCTCACTCCCGTCTGCCGCAGAGTAGAGCCTGCGGCGCCTTAGGGGCTGTTCCAAAGAGAACAGCACGGACATAACAACAAAAAAACCGTCAAAGGGGCTTCATTCATGCGTAAACCAGAACTCGCCGCCGCCATCGCGGAAAAAGCAGACCTCACCAAAGAACAAGCCAACCGCGTCCTCAACGCCGTCCTCGAAGAAATCACTGGCGCCTTGCACCGCAAGGACAGCGTCACGCTGGTGGGCTTCGGCACTTTCCTGCAACGCCACCGCGGCGCTCGCACCGGCAAAAACCCACAAACCGGTGAGCCTGTGAAAATCAAGGCCAGTAACACCGTTGCCTTTAAACCGGGCAAGTCGTTGAAGGACAGCGTTAACCCGTAATTGCTGCGAGTACCTCGGTCAAGGGGAAGAAAACGGCAATCAAAAGGGGCATACCGATGAATCGGTGTGCCCTTTTTTGTGCTGGGCTGCTGGTTGTGGTGAGGCATCCAATGTGGGAGCGAGCCTGCTCGCGATGGCGTGCGCCTAGCCAGCAGAAGTCTTCGGCTCCGCCAGCATCTTCAAGGCTGCCTTACGCTCGTCGATCGGCAATTTGCCCAGCTTTTCCACGGCCGCATAAAACGCAATCCAGTCCCCGCCCTCCCGCCTGAACAGCGCCGCAAACGCCGGCACCCACTGGCTATACAAACCAAACGGTAATAGCCGTGCATTGTTCAGGGGGGCATAGACCCAGGCGTCATAGCGTTTGTCGCCTGCCCACTGGCTGTCGCGCAGTTGCTGGTAGTCGGCGCGCAGGCGTTCGAATTCCTCTGCTTTGCGTTGGCGCATCTGTTCGGTCGGCAAGGGTTGGGTATAGAGCTTTTCCAGGCGTTGACGGGTATCGAGGATCAATTGGATGAATTGGTCGCGCTGGCGCATCTGTTTGCCGTTATCCGGCGCCAGTCCGCGGCTGGCGCGCCATTGGCGGGTACCTTCCTGTTCAACGAAGGTGGCGAAGGACTCATTGAATTCCGTGTCGTCCTTTACATAAAACCGCTGGTGCGCCAGTTCATGAAAGATCAGTGTCGCCAGACGTTCGTCGCCCCAATGCATCATCGAACTCAGGATCGGATCGTTGAACCAGCCCAGCGTCGAGTAGGCCTCAACGCCACCGATCGACACGTCCATGCCCTGCAAACGCTGCAACGCGGCCTCGCCACGGGCGGCGTCCTGGCTGTAGTAGCCGCGATAAGCCACGCAACCGGCAATCGGGAAACAGTGGTTTTGCGGCACCAGGGAAAATTCGGGCGTGGCGAAGACATTCCAGACTACGAACGGGCGGCCAATGTCGGCGTACAGGCGATAGCTTTTATTGTCCGGCAGATGCAGGTGTGAACTGGCGAACGACCGTGCCTCGCGGGCCTGCGCCAGATGCTTGCGTAGTTGAGGATCGCGGGCAGGGTCGGCAATCACTTGGTCGACGGGCTCCCGAGCCTGCAACAACCGCAGTTGCCCACCGACGAGCTGGCTGTAGTAACTGGCGCTCGTGCAACCGTTGAGTAACAAAAGCAGGAGGCCTGGAAACAAAATCCGGAAAACACGGTCGAGTAACCGATGGCTTGAATGCGGCCTGATCAATTGGAATCACCCTGGGAAAGTCTGCCCACAAGACTATCTCGCCTGCCTGGAGCTTCGCTATGCGCGTGTTGATGCTGACGAGTGGCCTGTTGCTGCTGACCGGTTGTGCCGGTTTGCCTGACCCTGATCCATCCCAAGCGTGGATCGACCTGGGAAACCATCAGGACACCGCGCTGCAAGCGCTGAAGGTCGATGACAAGACATCCGTGGACCGACGTTATTTCGAAGTGCAACCCGGCAGCCATGAGCTGACGGTGCGTTATCAATTTGCCGTCGAACCCGGCAACATTGGCCCGGATGCCGAGCCGCTGTGGCGCGATTGCCGATTGAATGTGAAGTTCAAGGACTTCAACGCCGGCCAGCGCTACCAGTTGCAGGCCGGCAACATCGGTTTCCGGCCCTGGGCCAAGCTGTATGACCAACAACGCAAGGTGGTGGGGCAAGGGACACCGGCAGGCTGCCAGCAAAGTTGATCGGCGCTATGCTCAAGCCCTGTTTTTTCAGGAAACTCACCATGCGTCTTCACATGCTGTTACTGGCCTTCGTTGCCATGAGCGGTTGCACGGCGACCCCGTTGCCACCGGTCGATCCGAACATGGCCTGGATCGATTTCGCGACGCCTACGCCAGGTGGCAAGGTACTGATGGCTGAAAAGCTGGATGGCCAGCGACTGCGAGACGGGCGTTTCTTCCAGGTTTCGCCGGGCAGCCATGAATTGGAAGTGCGCTTCGATTTCGAGGTATTTGGTGGTGGTGGGCTGGGTTTGATGACCGAACCGCAGGAACGGCTGTGCTACCTGACCGTGCGATACGATCATTTCGAGGCCGGCCAGCGCTATCGTCTGGAGGCGCGTCACCTGGCGTTCACCCCAAGCGCCCGGCTTTATGACGCCAAGCGAGAAATCGTTGCCGAAGATCGACAAGCCCGTTGCATGCCATAGGGCGTCTTAGCGGTCGTTCTTCTGGTAGATGATTTTCTTCGTACCCTTTTCGCAGGTGCCCACCACCATGTTCTGGTCGTGGACCTCGTCGTTGGTGACGATTTCCAGTGTGTAGGACGTAACACCCTGTGCTTGGATCTTGGCTTCGATCTCTGCCTTGAGTTCTTCACAGGGTTTGGGGGCCGCAAGGGTCGACGAGGCCAATGCGCAACCGATGACTGCCAGGGCAAATCGTTTCATGCTCGAATTCCTCATTGCAGCGCGCACTGCCTGTGCGCTGAGACTGCGGGCATGCATTCGACCACAATTGCATCAAGGTAAACAGATCGCCCGTCTCCGGAAAGGTCGCAGCCTCCACAGTGCCTGCAAAAGCTGCGACCGCCTTCAGCGAGTCAGTTCAACAGTGTTGCGTCCAATGTGATCTTGGCATTCAGCACCTTGGAAACCGGGCATCCTTCTTTGGCCTTTGTACTCAGCTCGTCGAATTTTTCCTGGGTGGCACCGGGGATTTTCGCCTTGAGAATCAGCTTCACGGCGGTAATCGCAAAGCCGCCATCGACCTGGTCCAGGGTGACTTCGGCGTTGGTGTCGATACTGTCAGCCTTTAGCCCGGCGTCGCCGAGGATCATCGAAAATGCCATGGAAAAGCAGCCGGCGTGGGCTGCACCGATCAATTCCTCTGGGTTGGTGCCCTTGCCGCCTTCGAAGCGTGCCTTGAAGCCATAGGGTGCTTCGCGCAACACGCCGGTTTCCGTGGAGATCGAGCCGATGCCGGTTTTCAGGTCACCTTCCCAATGAGCCGATGCTTTCTTGATGATAGCCATGTCTGCCTCCTCAATATCCGGCGCGAGGGTCGCGCCTGGGTGTTTTTCGTTGTCAGGGTTGTGAGGATAGACCGGTCGATAAAGTTCATCCTGTCGATTAGCCGACTTATTTAGTAGGAAAATTCGTTGCTGCTATTGAAACTCGGGTATATGCCCACATTGCATGGAACACACCTATAGAAACGGCAGGCTTTTGCCCGTAGGAAAAGCCCGGAACGCCGTTGGAGATCCCGGCCCATGAAACAGCTGTCCGAAGTGAAATTCTCAACCCTCGACCTGGTGCCTGTCCGCGCCGACGGCAACGCCGCCCAGTCCTTGCGCAACTCGCTGGACCTGGCGCAGCACGTGGAGAAATACGGCTATACCCGCTTCTGGGTGGCCGAGCACCACAACATGGATGGCATCGCCAGCTCCGCGACCGCCGTGCTGCTGGGCTATCTGGCAGGGGGCACTTCGACGATTCGCGTCGGCTCCGGCGGGGTGATGCTGCCCAACCATGCGCCATTGATCATCGCCGAGCAGTTCGGCACCCTGGAAAGCCTTTACCCCGGCCGAATCGATCTGGGGCTGGGCCGCGCCCCCGGCTCTGACCAGATGACCGCCCGGGCGTTGCGCCGAGAGCGCTCCGGCAGTGCCGACGATTTCCCCGAGGACGTGGCCGAACTGATGCGCTACCTCGGCCCGCGCACTCCGGACCAACGCATTATCGCCATGCCGGGCACCGGGACTAACGTGCCGGTATGGCTGCTGGGTTCGAGCCTGTTCAGCGCACAACTGGCCGGTGAGCGCGGCTTGCCTTACGCCTTCGCCTCGCATTTCGCACCGCGGTATATGCACGAGGCGATCCGTATCTACCGCAACCACTTCAAACCGTCGGCGGTCCTCGATAAGCCTTATGTGATGCTCGGTGTGCCGCTGGTGGCGGCGGACACGGATGAACAGGCCGATTACCTGGCGACTTCGGTGTACCAGCGGATCCTGGCGCTGATGCGCGGCCAGAGCCTGGTGCAACGTCCGCCGGTGGAAACCATGAACGGTCTCTGGCTGCCCCATGAGAAAGAAGCGGTTGGCGATTTCCTGGGCCTGGCCATGGTTGGCGGCCCGCAGAAGATCCGCGCCAAGCTGGAGGTGCTGATCGAGCAAACTCAGGCCGATGAGCTGATTTTTACCAGTGATCTATATGAGCACGCCGATCGTTTGCACTCCTACGAGTTGCTGGCGCAGGTCATGAAAGGCTGAATGACGCCCATGAAAAAGCCGACGCATTGCGTCGGCTTTGACTTACGCGCAGGATCAGCCGCGCTTGTAGACGATTTCCTTCGCACCGCCCTCACAGGTGCCGACGACTTTTTGTCCTTCAGCCGCTGCGCCTTTATCGACGATTTCCAGCGAATAACCTGACACATTCTTGGCGTCCAGCTTCGCTGCGATTTCGGCTTTCAGTTCTTCGCAGGGCTTGCCGGCTGCAAACGCACCACCGGCAAGGCTCAGCAAACCCAGGGCTACCATCAACTTTTTCATCGCTCGCACTCCTTGGTCGGATCGAATAGGGCAGGTATGGAAAAACATGATGCGCATACCATAGCGCATCGCCATTCCCTATGGCACTCCGCCAGCGTGCAAGTTCACCGCCCCTCAGCTATTGGCAATCCGGAACCCGACCTTGATGGTCACCTGGAAGTGCGCGGCCCGGCCGTTTTCGATGTGTCCGCGGGTTTCCGTGACTTCGAACCACTCCAAGTGCTTGAGGCTTTTGCTGGCCTCGGCCAGGGCGTTATTGATGGCGTCTTCAATACTGGTGGGAGACGAGCCGACCAGCTCGACTTTTTTGTACGTGTGATGATCACTCATGACGTTCTCCTTGGTTGGTCTTTAACAGCCTAGCAGCGATTTTTCGCCTTACGTGTGGCGCCGTTTGCGCTTTGAAGTTCAGATTTACTGCACTTTCAGAAACGACCGCAGTCCCAATTCACACACGCCACTCAACCACTGCAGGAGAGAGCCACCATGGCCAGCAATTCGTTACGTAAAGCCTCGTTGCAAAGCATGGAAGCGGAGATCGAGAGTCTGCTCAAGTCGTTGGAAAGCCTGAAGGACGATGCTTCGGACGAGTCGCGTAAGACCCTCAAATCGCTCAAGGCAAATGCTGAAAACGCGTTGAAACATTCTCGCCATCTGCTGAGCGATGCGTATGAAGAGGTCAAGGTGAAAACCCGTGAGACCGGGATCGCCACACGCGACTACGCGCAAGAACACCCCTGGACCACGGCTGGTGTCGCGGTCGGTGCGCTGGGTTTGCTGGCTGCTTACTTGCTGTGCAAACGCGGTGACTGACCCGGTTGGCTCAGCTCATGCCTGAGCCACTGGGCCAATTGCCCTGCGCGCCCGTCTGCGGCGCGCTTGGGCAGCCACAACGCCAGTCGCGCCGGCGTTTCATCGAAACCCCACGGCGCGACCAGACGACCGGCGCGCACGTCCTCGGCCACCAGTGGCTCGGGCGCGATCGCCACGCCTAGTCCCGCTACGGCGGCCTCCAGCAAATAGTACAGATGCTCGAATCCTTGCCCGAACTTCAATGCCTGGGGTTCAAGGTGGTTTTGCCGGGCCCAGGTCGGCCAGGCCTGTGGACGGGACGTGGTATGCAGCAACGGCTCGTCCAATAGCGCACTGGCCGGGGCGACCTGCAAGCGGGCGAATCCGGCGTAGTGCGGGCTCATCACGGGGCCGATTCGCTCGCTCACCAGTTCGTACACCTGCATGTCAGCAGGCCAGGGCGGCTCGGCGAATACCAGCAAGGCGTCCAGCCCCGGGCGCCGGGGATCCAGGTCGCCTTCGCCGGCGGACAAATGCAGGCGCAAATCCGGCAGGTCGGCGTTGAGCCTGCCCAGCCGGGGAATAAACCAGCGCGCCAGCAAACTTCCCGAGCAGCCCAGGACAAACGGGGCATCTGCCGTGCTTTGCGTCAGCTCCGCGCAAACACCGCGCAATCGTTCGAACGCATCGGTGCTGGCATCGCGCAGACGCAAACCGGCATCTGTGAGTTTCAGGCCGCGCCCATCCTTGCTGAACAGGCTGACCCCCAGGTGCTCTTCCAACACCTTCAATTGTCGGCTGACTGCACCATGGGTGACATGCAGCTGTTCAGCCGCCTGGCTTACGCTGTTCAGGCGGGCGGTGGCCTCGAAGGCGCGCAAAGCGTTGAGCGGGGGAAGGTCGTGGCTCATGGGATCTGTGAGTTTTCCTGACAGGTTGTGGCGATCTTATCGGTTTTCAGCGCGGCATGTCAGGGGTAGAGTGACCTTCATTGTCTTTCTACGCATTCCCTTGGAGCGCCCGATGACCCAGTCTACGACCCCCTTCAACCTGCGCAGTGGCCCCGACGCCAACGGCCTGTTCGGTGCGTTCGGTGGCCGCTATGTGGCCGAAACCCTCATGCCGCTGATCCTCGACCTGGCCCGCGAATACGAAGTGGCGAAGGAAGATCCGGCGTTCCTCGAAGAATTGGCCTACTTCCAGCGTGACTATGTCGGACGTCCGAGCCCGCTCTACTTCGCCGAGCGCCTGACCGAATACTGCGGCGGCGCCAAGATCTATCTCAAGCGTGAAGAGCTGAACCACACCGGCGCGCACAAGATCAACAACTGCATCGGCCAGATCCTGTTGGCGCGGCGCATGGGCAAGAAACGCATCATCGCCGAGACCGGTGCCGGCATGCACGGCGTGGCGACCGCCACCGTGGCTGCACGTTTCGGCCTGGATTGCGTGATCTACATGGGCACCACCGACATCGAGCGCCAGCAGGCCAACGTGTTCCGCATGAAACTGCTCGGTGCCGAAGTGATCCCGGTGGTCGCCGGCACCGGCACGCTGAAGGATGCAATGAACGAGGCCCTGCGTGACTGGGTCACCAACGTCGACAGCACGTTCTACCTGATCGGCACCGTGGCCGGCCCGCACCCTTACCCGGCCATGGTTCGCGACTTCCAGGCCGTGATCGGCAAGGAAACCCGCGAGCAGTTGCAAGCCCAGGAAGGTCGCCTGCCGGATAGCCTGGTGGCGTGCATCGGTGGCGGCTCCAACGCCATGGGCCTGTTCCACCCGTTCCTGGACGACAAGAGCGTCGAGATCATCGGCGTCGAGGCCGCGGGTTATGGCATCGAGACCGGTAAGCATGCGGCGAGCCTGAACGGCGGCGTACCGGGTGTACTGCACGGCAACCGCACTTTCCTGTTGCAGGACGAGGACGGCCAGATCATCGATGCCCATTCGATTTCCGCTGGCCTTGATTATCCGGGCATCGGCCCGGAACACGCCTGGTTGCATGACATTGGCCGTGTCCAATACACCTCGGTTACCGACGCTGAAGCCCTGGAAGCTTTTCACAAATGCTGTCGCCTGGAAGGGATTATTCCTGCGCTGGAAAGCGCCCATGCCCTGGCTGAAGTGTTCAAGCGCGCACCGAACCTGCCCAAAGATCACCTGATGGTGGTCAACCTGTCCGGTCGTGGCGACAAAGACATGCAAACCGTGATGCACCACATGGAACAGTCCCAGCAGGAGAAACACTGATGAGCCGCCTGCAAACCCGTTTTGCCGAACTCAAGGAACAGAATCGCGCCGCCCTGGTGACTTTCGTCACGGCTGGCGATCCGGACTACGACACTTCGTTGGCGATTCTCAAAGGCCTGCCGGCTGCCGGTGCCGACGTGATCGAGTTGGGCATGCCGTTCACCGATCCGATGGCCGACGGCCCGGCGATCCAGTTGGCGAACATCCGCGCCCTGGGGGCCCAGCAGAACCTGGCGAAAACCCTGCAGATGGTTCGCGAGTTCCGTAAGGACAATACCGAGACACCGCTGGTGCTGATGGGTTACTTCAACCCGATCCACCGTTATGGCGTGCAGCGTTTCATCGGTGAGGCGCTGGACTCTGGCGTGGACGGCCTGATCGTTGTGGACATGCCGCCCGAGCACAACAGCGAACTGTGCGAACCGGCCCAGGCTGCTGGCCTGGATTTCATCCGCCTGACCACACCTACCACCGACGACGTGCGCTTGCCGACTGTGCTCAACGGCAGTTCGGGTTTCGTGTATTACGTATCGGTGGCGGGCGTGACCGGTGCCGGCGCCGCGACGCTGGAGCATGTGGAAGAAGCCGTTGCGCGCCTGCGTCGGCATACCGATCTGCCGATCAGCATTGGTTTCGGTATCCGTACGCCGGAGCAGGCTGCGGCCATCGCGCGATTGGCTGATGGGGTGGTGGTGGGCTCGGCGTTGATCGACCATATCGCCAGTGCCGATACATCGGAACAGGCGATTGATGGGGTGTTGAGCTTGTGTGCGGCCCTGGCGGATGGTGTGCGCAAGGCGCGTGTCAGCTGATTGTCGACTCGACTCGCAGCCACGAAAAAGGGGTTCGGAACTTGGTTCCGAACCCCTTTTTTGTTGCTCATGAAATGCTCGAAGAACGGCTCTAGGAACTGCTCTTGTTGTCGCGTAGGTCAGAAGACCATCACGGCAACTCCAACCCTCCGCCGGCCTTGTGCAGCTTGCGCAAATGCTCGCCGATCTGTTTCACATTAGCCTCACTGGCGGCAATTTCAGCAGCGCGGCTCGGCTCGAGCAAAGCCCTGACTTCCTTGTCCAGGTCGCCTGTCAGTGTTTGCAGCTGTTTCTGACGCAGGCTGCTTTCCGACTCCAGTCGTTGCCACTCGCTGGGTTGTGGCAACCCATAGCCGCTGCTACCCAGCAACTCCGCGGGACGGCTCAGGAAGCCGCTGTTGGCAAGGATCTGCTGCAGCGTCGCGTTAGCCCTTTCCATACCACCATTCTGCAATTCACGGGCGCCGAGGTAACGCTGCTTGACTTCGTCCTGTGCCAATAACAGTTGCCGACGATAACTGGCCTGTTCCAGCAGTAACAACGCCGCGCTGGTGCGCAGGTCGGCCTGTTCGAACCAGGCGCGGCGGTCAGCGGCGTCCAGGGCCAGCCAGTCTTCCACCGTTTGCTGCTTGATCGGCAGATACTTCTTCAGCACATCGAACATCGCCTGGTACCGCTCGCGGAAGGAGTCGAAGCGGTAGCCCAGGCGCAAGGCTTCCTTGGGATCATCCAACACGCTGGTGTCCGCCAGGCCCCGGCCCTTGAGCACTTCCAGCAAACCGTTGGGCATGATGCTGTCCAGGCCCTTGAGCTGCTCGTTATTGCTGCCGCTGCGCAGCAGTTTCAAGCTTTCCACGGCGCAGTTGTTGGACAGGAAGTAATAGTTGCCGTCGTAGCTCCAATGCATTTCGGCAGCGTGTTCGACGGTTTCCTCGATCTCGGTGCGCGACAGGTTCAGCGGCACCGATGCCAGGCTGCGCAGTTCGGTCTTGGTGTATTCATCGATCACCTGGGCCAACGGCAATACGAACAGGCGCGATGGGTATTTGCCGACCAGTCCATCCCAACTCGACAACTGCACATCGCCCACGAAAGCGCGGTATGACAGCACCAGGTGTTGGTCCAGATCCAGTCGGCAGTCCGGGCCACGTGGTCGCCCCGGTGCGCAGATCACCAGCCGGAGCATGCTGTGGCCCCAGCGGCTCACCCAGTTCTGATTGGCTTCGGCCAGCAGGTAATCAATGGCATAGACCCGCTCTGGATCGACCTTGCCCAGTGGTGTCTTGGCGAAGTCGTTTCCGGCGTTGAGGAAGGCGAACGATTTGGCGCAGGTGTCCTTGGCGGCGGGTGCCCAGCCGAAGTGCTCCTGGTAATAGCGATACAGGGCGGGGCGGCGGCAAGCATAGCTGGGGTCAAGGAGAAAGTACTCCATGTTGACCGCGACGAATTCCTTGGGGCTGCTCGTTTCGTAGAGGTCCGGGCTGCGGGCGACCTGGCGGTTGTGTTGTTCACGTTCACCGCGACGGCCGACGTATTGCGGCCAGCCGGCGAGGTCCAGCAGGCGCGGATCATCGCTGAGGGTGAAACGGCGGTCGTTCTGGCCCCGGCATTCATCCGGGAGGCCGATGAGCCCGGCGCTGCTGTTGCGCCGGGTGCAACGCTGGATCAGCGCACGCTCGGCGTCTGGCCATAGGCGCGAGCGGTCATAAATGTGAGTCAGTTCGTGCAGGACCGTGGCGAGCATTTCCCGTCGCACGGTGCCGTGGGGGCGATGGGTTTTCTGCGTCGCGGCGCTGCCGTCGACAAGGCTGTCGAGCAGATTGCTATTGAGGTCCAACTGCGACACCAGCGAAGCCTGACCGTAAGCGTTGGCGGGCATCTGGTCGGTCCAGCCGACATCGATGCGTCGGTCCAGGCGCTCGATGAAGCGCGGCGGCAACGCCTGCATGGCTTCATCGAGCAGCGCCTGGCTGGCCTGCTGTTGCGCCGGGCTCAGTCCGTTGGTGTTGAGGTGCAGTTGCAAGCCGGCCTGGGCCATGCTGCCCGTGAGCAGCAAGACCCCGGCCGCCAGCCAGGCGGCGAACCGCCTCACAATGCGAGGATGGCTTCGGCGAGAACCTGGTCGCTGGCGTCACGGGCTTCCGGCACGCGGGTGCGCAAGGTGTCGAAGGCGGCCTCGAGATGAGCGCCACGAATTTCACCATTGCTGGCGACAAAACTGGCCGCATCGTCATGGGCTTCGCGGACGATTTTCGAATCACGGATGGAGGTGGTGGTATCGGAAGTGAAATCAATCGTGCGCTGGGAGGCGCGGACGATGATGTTACTGGTGGCTACCAGGGTATGTGCCTGGGCCACATCGGCCAACACCAGCAGGCCTAGGGCGGCAGCAATCAGCGGGCTACGCATGGAACGACTCCGGAAAAATAAGGATAACTATTGGACGAGAATTGCCTGTGCCAGTTCAAGGTCGCTGACGTGAAGTTTTGGCTGGGTCCGGCGCAGGTAATCCAGAGCCGATTCCAGCTGTGCACCTCGCAGCTGCCCGTCGCTGGCGATGAATGCCGCAGCGTCATCGTGTGCGGCAACGATCAGTTTATGGTCGAAGGGCGCGGAGGTCACCATGCTCGTGGCATAGCCGCTGACCACCACTTGCTGGGTGGACACATCGAAAGCATGGGCCGGAACAGACCAGCAGAACACTACGAAGAACGACGCGATGAACAGATCTGAGTAAAAACGCATGGGACTCGACGGTTGATGGCGAGCTTGAAGGCTAGCGCAAACCTGCGGGCCAGAGCCAGCGCTGAAACATCGGAACACCCTTTGGTGCCCGATGTTTCATGTTGCATCAGATCACCAGGATGGCCTGGGCCAGCTGCGCGTCGGTGGCGTTGAGCTGTGGTGCCTGTTGGCGGATGTAATCCAGGGCGCTTTCCAGTTTCACGCCACGGATGGCGCCTTCGCTGGCCACGAAACTGGCGGCGTCATCGCGGGCGGCTTGAACGATCTTGTTGTCCCGCAGTGACGAAGTTGCGTCGGAAGTCGCGTCAGACGTGGCCTTGAGTGCGCCAACGATGGAGTCAGTGGTGACGATAAAGCTGCTGGCGTTGGAGTGGGTGGCTACGGCCAACAGGGCAACTGCGCTGAGCAGGCGAAGACGAATCATGATGAAACTCCTTGGATAATGAGGTGATGCCGGTGCGTGTAGCTGGAAGAGCAGACGCATGCTCGACTCGCTTCGCCACGTTCGCATCGATATTAGGACAGAACGCATTGGCTGACAGCCCTTTAGGACCGTCGTTGGCAGCAGGATGCTCGCATTGGGCGTTACGGCTCAAGAAAACTGTACTGGTGTTAATTCGGTTTTTTAAAAACTGTTATACCTCTCCAGTTTTCCCTAAAAATCGGACCCGAAAACGACAAGACCCGTCGCGGTTTCCCGCGACGGGTCTTGTTTGTTCAATTCGGTGCTGGCGGTGGACCCGGTGGGTCAGGGCCAGCGACGCTGAGTTAGCGCCAGAACGGCTTGCTCAGCTCTTCGTAGCGTTGTGCTTCGCTGATACCGGCGTCGGCCAGCAGGCGCGAATCCAGACGAGCCAGTTGGTGGCGGCTGGCGATGCGGCGCTGCCACAACATCAGGTTAGCGATAACGCGAAGAGGCAGGGAAGCCTGGTTTTTTTCAGCTTTGTCTTCGAAAAACAGCTCGGAACTGAGTGTACGTTCCATGGTTGACATCCTTCCGCTTGTGGCGGGATTAGGTAGTGGTTTACTGGTGCCCATGATCCTCTCGTTTGGCCAGTCTCTCTAGATACAGTTCACCTGTATTGTGAGAGACCAGTTAACTGTTAAAGAGCGGTGTACTGGTCGATATTGAGGCAACTGTACCTATCTGCTCAATATTGGTGCGTTTTTCATCGTTTCCAGAAGTTTTGTGGGAAAAGACTGTAAGAAAACACCGGTACAGCAGTACAGTTTTTGGCAGGTAAGGCCCAAATGATGAGCTTCTGTCAAAACTGTATTTGCGATAGCGGTGTTCCAGCTGTATCAGACTGCCAACATCCGCCCGGTTTCTTCGAGGTTCAGGTGCCAACTTAGTGCATCACGCAGGATATGCGGGGTATGCCCACCCAGGGCGCATGCAGCTTGGAAGTACTCATTCAGCGCTTGGCGGTAGGATGGATGCACACAGTTGTCGATGATTACTCGCGCCCGCTCCCTTGGCGCCAGGCCACGCAGGTCGGCCAGGCCGATTTCGGTCACGAGGATGTCGACATCATGCTCGGTATGGTCCACATGGCTGACCATCGGCACGACACTGGAGATGGCTCCGCCCTTGGCAATCGACTTGGTGACGAAAATCGCCAAGTGGGCATTGCGGGCGAAATCCCCCGAGCCGCCAATGCCATTCATCATCCGGGTGCCGCAGACATGGGTGGAGTTGACGTTGCCGTATATGTCGAACTCCAGCGCGGTGTTGATACCAATGATGCCGAGGCGGCGTACGACCTCGGGGTGGTTGGAGATTTCCTGCGGGCGCAGGACCAATTTGTCCTTGTACCTTTCCAGGTTGCCGAACACATCGGTGTTGCGGCGACTCGAAAGGGTGATAGAACTGCCGGAGGCAAAGCTCAGCTTGCCGGCGTCGATCAAGTCAAATGTCGAGTCCTGCAGGACCTCGGAATACATGGTCAGGTCTTCGAACGGGGAATCGATCAGCCCACACATCACGGCGTTGGCGATGTTGCCAATCCCCGCCTGCAACGGCCCGAGCTTGTTGGTCATGCGCCCGGCTGAAACTTCCTGCTTGAAAAAATCGATCAGGTGATCGGCGATGGCCTGGGTGTCGCTGTCCGGTGGCGCGACGGTCGAAGGCGAGTCTCCTTGGTGGGTGATGACAATGGCGGCAATTTTTTCCGGCGGGATCGGGATAGCGGGGCTGCCAATGCGGTCGTCGACTTTCACCAGCGGGATCGGAGTACGGGTTGGGCGATAGGTCGGGATGTAAATGTCGTGCAACCCTTCCAGGTTCGGGTTGTGGGCCAGGTTGATCTCGACGATCACTTGCCGGGCGAAAATGGCGAAACTGGCCGAGTTACCCACCGATGTGGTCGGTACGATATGCCCTTGCTCGGTAATGGCCACCGCTTCGATCACGGCAATATCGGGCAGCTTGAGCTGGCCATTGCGCAGTTGTTCGACGGTTTCCGAGAGGTGCTGGTCGATGAACATCACCTCGCCTGCGTTGATCGCCTTGCGCAACGTGCTGTCGACCTGGAACGGCATGCGTCGCGCCAGCACACCGGCTTCGGTGAGCTCCTTGTCGAGGTCGTTACCCAGGCTCGCACCGGTCATCAGGCTGATTTTAAGTGGGGTGAGCTTGGCGCGCTCAGCCAGGGCATGGGGCACGGCTTTCGCTTCTCCGGCGCGGGTAAAGCCGCTCATGCCGACGGTCATGCCGTCCTGAATCAACAAGGCTGCTTCGGCAGCGCTCATCACTTTATTCAACAAAGAGGGCAAGCGAATGCGATCACGATACATGAAGGATTATCTCGGGCTGGAAGCAAGATGCGCAGTCTAGTGAATTCGCGCGGTGCCCGACCCGCTACAAAGGTCGCATTTAAGGCCTCTATTACGGGCGTTTCAGGCAAAACATTATTACCGGATCGGTAACGTTCGGCCTTGATACAAATCAAAACGCCCCGACAAGTCGGGGCGTTAGTGGTGAAGCAGTGAGCGTTATTCCACCGCTTTGACCATGTCTTCGATGACCTTCTTGGCGTCACCGAACACCATCATGGTTTTGTCGAGATAGAACAGCTCGTTGTCCAGGCCGGCATACCCGCTGGCCATCGAGCGCTTGTTGACGATGATGGTCTTGGCCTTGAACGCTTCGAGGATCGGCATGCCGGCAATCGGCGACTTCGGATCGTTCTTCGCCGCCGGGTTGACCACGTCGTTGGCGCCCAGCACCAGCACCACGTCGGCCTGGCCGAACTCGGAGTTGATGTCTTCCATCTCGAACACCTGGTCGTAAGGCACTTCGGCCTCCGCCAGCAGGACGTTCATGTGCCCGGGCATGCGCCCGGCCACCGGGTGGATCGCATATTTAACGGTCACGCCGTGGTGGGTCAGCTTCTCGGTCAGCTCTTTCAGCGCGTGCTGCGCCCGCGCCACCGCCAGGCCGTAGCCCGGCACGATGATCACTGTGTCGGCGTTGGTCAGCAGGAAGGTCGCGTCATCAGCCGAGCCGGATTTCACCGGACGGGCTTCTTTGGAGCCTGCCGGGCCAGCAGCATCCGCCGTGTTGCCGAAGCCGCCGAGCAACACGTTGAAGAACGAACGGTTCATCGCCTTGCACATGATGTACGACAGGATCGCACCGCTCGAACCCACCAACGAACCGGCAATGATCAGCATCGAGTTGTTCAGCGAGAAGCCGATACCCGCCGCGGCCCAACCGGAATAACTGTTGAGCATGGAGACCACCACTGGCATGTCCGCGCCGCCGATCGGGATGATGATCAGCACACCCAGTACAAAGGCCAGGGCCAGCATCAAGGCGAACGCGCCGAGGTTGCCGGTGAACATGAAGGTCAGGCCCAGGCCCAGCGTTGCAAGGCCCAGGATCAGGTTCAACTTGTGTTGGCCACCAAACTGTACCGGTGCGCCCTGGAACAGGCGGAACTTGTACTTGCCCGACAGCTTGCCGAAGGCGATCACCGAGCCGGAGAAGGTAATTGCACCAATTGCCGCGCCAAGGAACAGCTCCAGGCGGTTACCAGTCGGAATCGAATCACCCAATTGTTTGACGATGCCCAGCGATTGCGGCTCGACGACAGCGGCGATGGCAATGAATACCGCCGCCAGGCCGATCATGCTGTGCATGAACGCCACCAGCTCGGGCATCTTGGTCATCTCGACGCGCTTGGCCATGATCGAACCGGCGGTGCCGCCAATCAGCAGACCGACAATCACGTAGCCAATGCCGGCAGTGGCCAACTCAGCCCCTAGCTTATAAATGAGGCCCACGGTGGTAAGCACCGCCAGCGCCATGCCAAGCATGCCGAACAGGTTGCCACGTCGCGAGGTGGTGGGATGCGACAGGCCTTTGAGGGCCTGGATGAAACAGATCGACGCGATCAGGTAGAGCGTCGTTACCAGGTTCATGCTCATTACTTGGGCGCCTCTTCTTTTACGGCTTTCGGGGCTTTTTTCTTGAACATCTCAAGCATGCGGCGTGTTACCAGGAAGCCACCGAATACGTTCACCGCGGCCAGGGCCACGGCGAGGGTGCCCATGGTCTTGCCCAGAGGGGTCACGGTCAGCGCGGCGGCAAGCATGGCGCCGACGATCACGATCGCCGAAATGGCATTGGTTACCGCCATCAACGGTGTGTGCAGCGCAGGCGTTACGTTCCAGACCACGTGGTAACCGACATAAATCGCCAGCACGAAGATGATCAGGTTGTAGATACCGGGGGAGATAAGCTCTTCCATTGTCTGAATCCCTGCTTAGGCGTTTTTGCGGATGACTTGGCCGTCGCGGCACATCAGGCACGCGGCGACGATGTCGTCTTCCAGGTTCACGTCGAACTGACCTTCCTTGGTGAAGACCAGCTTCAGGAAGTCCAGCAGGTTACGGGCGTACAGCGCCGAAGCGTCGGCCGCGACTTCACCGGCCAGGTTGGTCGGGCCGACGATGGTGACACCGTTCTCGACAACCACCTGATCGGCCACGGTCAACGGGCAGTTACCACCCTGGGCTGCCGCGAGGTCGATGACCACCGAGCCGGGTTTCATCTGCGCGACGGTATCGGCGCTCAGCAAGGTCGGTGCCTTGCGGCCCGGAATCAACGCGGTGGTGATGACGATGTCCGCCTGTTTGGCGCGCTCGTGCACGGCTTGGGCCTGGCGCTGCATCCAGCTGGCAGGCATGGGCCGGGCGTAACCGCCGACGCCGACGGCGCATTCACGCTCTTCGTCGGTTTCGTAAGGCACGTCGACGAACTTGGCGCCGAGGGATTCGATTTGTTCCTTCACCGCCGGACGCACATCCGACGCCTCGATCACAGCGCCCAGGCGCTTGGCCGTGGCAATCGCCTGCAACCCAGCCACGCCGGCCCCGAGAATCAGCACGCGTGCCGCTTTCACGGTGCCCGCAGCGGTCATCAGCATCGGCATGAAGCGTGGATAGTAGTGGGCGGCCAGCAGCACGGCCTTGTAGCCGGCAATGTTCGCTTGAGACGACAGCACATCCAGGCTCTGGGCGCGGGAGGTCCGTGGCGCGGCCTCAAGGGCGAAAGCGGTAATGCCGCGTTCGGCCAGCTTGGCGATGGTTTCGTTGTTGAACGGATTGAGCATGCCCACCAGAACGGTGCCGCTCTTGATCAGCGTCAGTTCGCTGTCGCTGGGGGCGACCACCTTGAGGATCAGTTCGGCCCCGAATGCATCACTGGCATTGCCAATGGTTGCGCCCGCTGCCTCATAGGCACTGTCGATAACGCTGGCCTTGATGCCGGCGCCGCTTTGAACAGTGACTTTATGGCCTTGGCCGATCAGCTTCTTGATGGTTTCCGGGGTAGCAGCAACCCGTGTTTCACCCGTTTGGGTTTCGAGGGGAACACCAATGTGCACGTCAAATCTCCTGCGTGATCTTATTGAGTAAACCCAGGCACTTCGGATGGTGCGGCTGGGGCGGCCGATCAGCACGATCCCGCCAAACCAGGCGGGGCGCGGCATTTTGCAGGCGAAAATTCAGCCCTTCAAGGGATTATGACGGGTGACGGAAAATTAACTACAAGTCACCCTGTGACCGAATGTCGCAATTATCGATCGGCATCCCTTGTAGGCCGTGCTTTCCAAGGATTCAGGTTCAAATTGACAATTTTTCCCATCGGCCAGATGAATAAGGCCTGATGCGCTGCGTGATATGGCTCAAAGCCATGTATTTAAACGCTTTGGAGACTACTTCAGGGGCTGCGTAACAGATTGACTGGATGCGACATAAACTTATATCTGTAGCGACTTATGTTAGTTGACTACCTAATCATGTTTTGATTTTTTCTTTATTAATCAATGTGATAGTTGCTTGCTTGTTTCACGAGCCAATCACGAAAGGCACGAAGAGAAGCAGATTCGGCCTTTCGTTCTGGAATCATCAGGTAGTAAGCCTTGATGCTCGACAGCGCGTTAGGGTTGGCAACGACCAGTCGTTTCTCTGCCAGCTCGCGCTGAATCAAAAAAGGCGGAATCAGCGCAATGCCCATGTCGTGCATGGCCGCTTGGGCAAGCATGGAGAATAGTTCATAACGCGGGCCTGTCAGGTCTCGCGCAATATTCAGGTTCTGGGCGTTGAACCACTGGCGCCACGCGTACGGGCGAGTGGTCTGCTGGAGCAAGGGCAGTTCGGCGATGGCCTGAGGTGTCAGGCTCTTTTGGCCCCCCAGTAGGGTGGGGCTGCATACCGGCATCGGATTTTCGCCCATCAGCTTGTGGGATTCGGTGCCAGACCAGTCCGCATCACCAAAATAGATGGCGGCATCAAACTCTGTGTCCGCAAAGAGAAAAGGACGTGTGCGGTTGGTCAGGTTGACGGTGACTTCCGGATGCTGCTGCTGGAAATCCTTGAGACGGGGCAGTAGCCATTGAGTGCCGAAGGTCGGAACCACGGCCAGCTCGATCACGTTCGCACCGGTGTGCCCCATCACTGAAAGAGCATCGCGCTCGACGGCATCCAGTTGGGTGGCAACTCGACGGCTGTAGGAAATGCCTGCTTCAGTCAGTTTGACGCCTCGGCGTGAGCGTCGGAAAAGCTCCACGCTGAGGAAGTCCTCCAGGCTGGCGATCTGTCGGCAGATTGCGCCCTGCGTAAGAGAAAGTTCTTGCGCCGCCTTGGTGAAGCTTTCATGGCGCGCAGCGGCCTCGAAACTGACCAGGGCGGTGGTGCTGGGAATTTTACGGCGCATGTACGCAAGCCTCACTCAATATCGGCATAAACGGGGTTTATGGCGTTTACGAAGTGAGAAATTAGCACAACATAGTGCGTAATCCTCGTTTGCCCTTGTAGGAAAGCGCGCCTAGGATCAATCCAC
Organism: Pseudomonas sp. DF11; assembly: GCF_058148565.1. NCBI lineage: Bacteria > Pseudomonadati > Pseudomonadota > Gammaproteobacteria > Pseudomonadales > Pseudomonadaceae > Pseudomonas > Pseudomonas sp. DF11. The sequence continues at coordinate 2,768 of NZ_JBYVYN010000002.1, read as the reverse complement.
GATTTTCATTTAATTGGCGAGGACTCTTTCATGGCCGGTAAAGCGAGCTTCAACTGGATCGATCCATTGTTGCTGGATCAGCAGCTCACCGAAGAAGAGCGCATGATCCGCGACACTGCCGAGCAGTTTGCCCAGCAGAAACTTGCGCCGCGGGTGCTGGAAGCGTTCCGTCATGAGAAAACCGATCCGGCTATTTTCCGCGAGATGGGTGAAGTAGGCCTGCTGGGGGCAACCATCCCTGAACAGTACGGCGGCAGTGGGTTGAACTACGTCAGCTATGGCTTGATCGCTCGTGAGGTAGAGCGCGTCGATTCCGGTTATCGCTCGATGATGAGCGTGCAATCCTCGCTGGTCATGGTGCCGATCAATGAATTCGGTACCGAGGCGCAAAAACAGAAATATCTGCCGAAACTGGCGTCGGGTGAGTGGATTGGTTGCTTTGGTCTGACCGAGCCGAACCATGGGTCTGACCCGGGCGCGATGATTACTCGTGCGCGCAAGGTGGAAGGCGGCTACAGCCTGACGGGTAGCAAAATGTGGATCACCAACAGTCCGATCGCAGACGTCTTTGTTGTCTGGGGCAAGGATGACGCCGGCGATATCCGTGGTTTCGTTCTCGAAAAGGGCTGGAAGGGTCTGAGTGCGCCGGCTATTCATGGCAAGGTCGGGCTGCGTGCTTCGATCACCGGCGAAATCGTCATGGATAACGTATTCGTGCCGGAAGAGAACATTTTTCCCGATGTCCGTGGCCTGAAAGGTCCGTTTACCTGCCTGAACTCGGCGCGCTACGGCATCTCCTGGGGGGCATTGGGGGCCGCTGAATTCTGCTGGCACACCGCTCGTCAGTACACGCTGGACCGCCAGCAGTTTGGGCGCCCGCTGGCTGCCAATCAGCTGATCCAGAAGAAATTGGCCGACATGCAGACTGAAATCACGCTGGCCCTGCAGGGATGCTTGCGTCTGGGGCGTATGAAAGATGAAGGCACTGCGGCGGTCGAGATCACTTCGATCATGAAGCGCAACTCCTGCGGCAAGTCCCTGGATATCGCTCGCATGGCGCGGGACATGCTGGGCGGCAACGGTATTTCCGATGAGTTTGGCATCGCTCGTCATCTCGTGAACCTGGAGGTCGTAAACACCTACGAAGGCACGCACGACGTTCATGCGTTGATCCTGGGGCGTGCGCAAACCGGTATCCAGGCGTTCTATTAATAGGAGAACGCTCATGGGCGCGCTTTCGCATCTGCGGGTACTGGATTTATCGAGGGTCCTGGCCGGGCCGTGGGCTGGACAGATCCTGGCGGACCTGGGGGCTGATGTCATTAAGGTCGAGCGTCCCGGCAATGGTGACGATACACGTGCCTGGGGGCCGCCCTTCCTGAAGGATGCCCGAGGCGAGAATACGACCGAGGCTGCTTATTATCTGTCGGCCAATCGCAACAAGCAGTCGGTGACCATCGACTTCACGCGTCCAGAGGGGCAGCGGCTGGTGCGAGAGCTGGCGGCCAAGTCCGATATCCTGATCGAAAACTTCAAGGTGGGCGGGCTGGCGGCTTATGGCCTGGACTACGACTCGCTGAAGGCGATCAATCCGCAATTGATCTATTGCTCGATAACCGGGTTTGGCCAGACCGGCCCTTACGCCAAGCGCGCCGGGTATGATTTCATGATTCAGGGGCTGGGGGGCTTGATGAGCCTGACTGGCCGCCCTGAGGGTGATGAGGGCGCGGGGCCTGTGAAGGTAGGGGTTGCGCTGACGGATATCCTCACGGGGCTGTATTCGACTGCTGCTATTTTGGCGGCGCTGGCTCATCGTGATCATGCCGGCGGCGGGCAGCACATCGATATGGCCTTGCTGGATGTTCAAGTGGCTTGCCTGGCCAATCAGGCGATGAATTACCTGACCACGGGCAATGCGCCGAAGCGTCTGGGCAATGCTCATCCAAACATCGTGCCTTATCAGGATTTTCCTACGGCCGATGGCGACTTCATCCTCACGGTAGGTAATGACGGCCAGTTCCGAAAATTCGCTGAGGTGGCCGGTCAACCGCAGTGGGCTGATGATCCACGTTTTGCCACAAACAAGCTTCGGGTGGCGAATCGGGCGGTGTTGATTCCGTTGATTCGCCAGGCGACGGTGTTCAAGACCACCGCCGAGTGGGTGGCTCAGTTGGAGCAGGCGGGTGTGCCGTGTGGGCCAATCAACGACCTTGCTCAGGTGTTTGCCGATCCTCAGGTACAGGCGCGTGGATTGGCGATGGAGTTGCCTCATCTTCTGGCCGGTAGCGTGCCGCAGGTGGCCAGTCCGATTCGACTGTCCGAGACACCGGTGGAATATCGCAATGCGCCCCCTTTATTAGGGGAGCATACGTTGGAGGTGCTGCAGCGAGTCTTGGGGCTGGATGAATCTGCGGTGATGGCGTTCAAGGAGGCGGGGGTTCTTTGAGTCTTCTCTCTATATAGAGGAGAGGTTTAAAGGGCGAAAGCAGTGAGTTGGCCAGTGCTGCGCAACTTATTGATAGAAAAGCGAAATTAAGGGTTGACGGCAAATTCTGGACGTCTATAATTCGCCCCACTTCCGGCGCAGTCGAAACGGAAAACTCCTTGAAATTCAATGAGTTAAGTAGGTTTCGAAGGGGTCGGGCTTCAGTTCATCGAAGCCAGGAAGCAGTTGATAAGGCAGTGTTGATTTGGCCTTTTCAGCGGTTCGATCTTCTCGGTCGAAAGCGGTGAAAAAGAGGTGTTGACAGCAGCGAGTAACGCTGTAA